>JABSSD010000080.1 GCA_013214575.1 Paracoccaceae bacterium
CTCTCCGCGTTGCCAGCGATCCCAGATCTCTGACTTCTGTTTATCTGTAAAAAAATGTCTGCGGCGATAGGCCATGATTTACACTCCACCTTTCCAAGAAGACTAAAGTGTTGCGTCGATCCGTTGAAACCGCCGCCCAAACGCGACATTCATTCGCGTAATATGCCTGAAGCCCGGACTTGGCAGTATGGGCGGGAAGGAGCCGTTCGCTGCGCTAAGCACCAAGGTCTGCTGTGCCGGACTTTGCTGCCTTTCACATTGAACACGTCAACGGCAGATTTCTGCGCTCTGCGTAGGCAGCGAGCAACAATTAGGCAAGCGCAAAGGCCTTCTCATGATTTTCTTACAACCGACATTCACTCAAACCGGAACCTAAGACAGCCAGAAATGAAAGCAGTTCGCAACGAACAGGCTCTCATCTAGTGTCTGTTGACTGCCCATCGCTCAGAACCCGGCTCACGATCTTAGACCGCATCAAGCTTGGCGGTTTTTTTGCTGGCGAATGCGCCCAGGAGGTACGTGGAAAACGCGCTTAAATGCACGACTGAATGCAGGCTCCGATTGGTAGCCCAGGCTATCCGCAATCGTTGACACCGATTGTGAAGTTTCCAGAAGTCTTGTCCGGGCCAGCTGCATTCGCCAAGTCGTCAGATATTGCATCGCCGACTGCCCAACAAGACCGGTAAAGCGCGCTGAAAAGGCTGAACGAGACATACCCGCAGTCTTTGCCAAAGATTCCACGCTCCAATCATGCGCCGGTGTACGGTGCATCGCCATGATCGCCCGTCCAATTCGATCGTCCCGAACACCTTCCAGCCAGCCCTTATTGGCCTCGGGTGCCGTATTGATCCAATTTCTGATCGCTTCAATGACGATTATATCCGCCAGTCGCGTGATCACGGTTTCTCCGCCGGGGCGCAGCTCACGCGCTTCTCTTGAGATGAACTGCAGGGTACTTTGCAGCCAATCACTAGAGTGCTCACTCCATGTGTCGATCTTTAAAATGTTCGGCAGCAAGTTCACTAACCGCTGACCAGCGGCATGGTCAAACCGGACAATTCCGTACATGGCACGGGTCAATTCGCCTCCGCCGCCAAACTGTAGCGTTTCGTAGGCATCAGTAATCTTGCGCACCGGAAGCGCGGCGAGATCCACCGATGATGCGTTCAGATCGCTAAGAAGACGGTGTTTCGACCCGCAAGTGAGTAAGACAAGATTGCCTTTTTCTACTAGGAGTGGCTCTTCACCGGCGACCTCAAGCCAACAGTGACCGTCAGTGACCACGAGAAACGCCATGACACCGTCAAGTTCTGGAATATTAAGACCCCACGGTGCCGACAGCTCGGACTGGCAGTAAAACGTACCAGTCAATTTGAGCAGATGGAGGATCTCCCCCATGGGATCACCAAGGGATTGGGCGACTGACGACGGGTCCGGAATATGATGATCACTCGTTTGCATGGCTTGAGATTGATAAAGCATCACTTACCCAAAAGTCCATCCAGTCTGGACGAAGTGTTACGAAAACAAGATTTACAGGCATTGTTCGTATTTTCAGTTGGCATATCTGAGAGTCATCGAACAACACATGAAAGAAACGAAAATGAAAAATCCAACTTTTACCAAAATGACACTGACCCTTTCGGGATTGATCGCAACTGGCGTTGGCGCTGGCGTCCTGTTCATGCCGCATGCTTTCCACGCGTCGACAGGAATTGTGCTTGGCGATGATGTGAACCTCCTGAATGAAATGAGGTCTTCAGGCGGCATGGTGCTGGTATCCGGCTTGTTCATCCTTTTGGGGGCCATTCGGGCCAAGATGACTTTCTTCGCGCTGATCGTCTCAACCACCTTGTACCTGTCCTATGGTCTGTCGCGTGTGGTAAGCTTAGTTTCCGATGGCATGCCGGGCAGTTCGATGCTGCAAATTTTGGCGCTCGAACTATTCATCGGGACGCTTTGTGCCGTTATGCTTAAGTCTTTCAGGACATCAAGCTGAGCAGGCGCGCCACCACGGCGGCCAGAAGACTGACACCCCGGACGGTAGCCATTCTCGGAGTGGGCTCTTTGTACCCGCTGATCCGAAAATTGCTATCTCTGGCATGCACCGACAACCCGCCATAGGACAGTCGTTGCCGTCGGAGACCTCAGCCACAACTGTTGACGGTTTCAGCTGGCATTGGGTTTCAGAGGCGAAATTAGCCATATATCAACGTTAGAAAACTCTGGTCAATCCACCCACTGCTGCAGGGACCAGAATAGAATCGTTCTGTGTCTACCAATATGCCAACGCTGCAGGCTTCATCCTGTCCATCGATGATGCCCTTCCAGCCATTCTGTTCATCACACCCAGAAACCACATGGCGTGCTATTAATGTAGCGATTGCTCGGGATTCAATACCCGGTCCTGATCGTAGGACTGCTCCGCCTGCGTTAACTTGCAGTCCGATACTGCAGGTGCCGTGATCCGTATCGGGGTACAGAATGACGGGAATAAATTTGATTTGTTCGGTGGATGTTTGTGCGGCCAAAGCACTACAAAACAGTGTGGCAACAACGGTTGAAATTATTAGTTTCTCCATTCTAGTCACCTCCCTCGTTACGCAGAATAGTATACGAAACGAGACTGTGAACGGAACATTCTGAACCAGAATTCCCCAAGTTGCGGGGCGACTTCCCACCTATGATATCCGATAATGTATTATATTTCAGCATGTTAATTGGCTGGAGGCGACAGACTATGGATCACCCGGAGGGTGCAGACAAAACGGGTAATGTTCGGCTCGGTTTTGACCGGCGGGTGCGGCTGGAATTCCATGGCTCGAAGATCAGCTCAGATGGAGGATTACTGCTGTTCCGGGAACTGGACGAGGTACTTGGCCTGCATGACATTGCTGGCGGTGTTCTGAAAGACACCCGCACAGGGCGCAATTGCGTTCATTCCCTTGTCGGGCTTTTGCGTCAATCGGTCTTCGGCCGCCTTGCAGGCTACGAGGACGTCAATGACGCCGACCGTTTGGCATTCGATCCAGTGATGCGCCAAGTTGTTGGTGAAAGGGCTGTGGATGATCAGGCCGCGTCCGCGAGCCAGATGGGGCGGTTTGAGACCGAGGTGCTGGCATTGGGCGACAACCGCGCTGCGCTGGCGGACCTGTCAGGCCGGTGGATTGACGCGGTGCATGACCGCAAAGGGCTGAAGTATATCACGCTCGACATGGGCAGTTCTGTCAGTCCGACACACGGTGCACAGGAAGGGACGGCCTGGAACGGACATTTTGGCTGCATGTGCTACCACCCGCTCTTCATCTTTAACCAGTTTGGGCATCTTGAGCGCAGCGCCCTGCGTAATGGCAATGTCCATAGCGCGGATATCTGGAAGGCACTTCTGGCTCCCGTCATTGCCCGCTATGCACAGCGAGACCTGATGCGGTTCTTTCGGGCCGATGCAGCCTTTGCCATCCCTGAACTGTACCAGTTTCTTGAAGCGGCGGGGTATTTTTACCCCATCCGCCTGAAGAAGAACGCTGTGCTGGAAAGCCGGATTGCGCATCGCCTCACCCGCCCAGTAGGGCGGCCATCAAAGACCAAGGTCAAACGCTTCTATGAGACCTTCGAGTATCAGGCCCAAAGTTGGCACAAGCCGCGTCGGGTGGTCGCCAAAATCGAGTGGCATCCAGACGACCTATTTCCCCGTTTGGGCTTTATCGTGACCAACATGCCAATGGAGCCTGACAGGATCACACGTTTCTACAACCTGCGTGGTACGGCTGAGCAACACATCAAGGAAGGCAAGCAGGCCATCAACTGGACGCGGCTGTCCTGCAAGCGGCTCTGTGACAACGAGGTGCGGCTTCAACTTCACGCACTGGCTTACAATCTTGGTGTCTTCTTGCAGGGCATCGAGTTGCCCGAGGAGATGGCCGACTGGTCGCTGACCAGCCTGCAAACCCGACTTATAAAGATTGGTGTGAGGGTCGTTCGACATGCCCGCGCCATTACCTTCCAACTCGCTGAGGTTTCTGTCAGTGGCAATCTGTTCAACCGCATCCTTGCGGCCATCCAGCGGCTACCTGCACCTCCGGCTCCAACATGACGGCGTCAATGACAAAAGCCGAAGAATATCGGCTCAACAAGTTTGTCTGGGCGTGTGACGTTCAGCACGGAAATCGCGAAAACCCCGCCATAGAGACCGAAAATTCCGTTCAGTTCACGCGACAGGCGCTAAACAACCGCACAATTCGCGAAAATAGCTTGATCGGAGCGAAAAGCAGCCACAACACACAAGATGGCATTTCACTTGGGGAATGTCGGTTAAAGGAACCGCCGCAACGGCGGTTTCAATTTTTGTTGGGGCTCGCTACTTGTAGTTCTTCCAATCTCCTGTTGTTGTGCAGCCAGTGACGAAACGCATTGGTTTATATAAATAGGTGAGAGATATGATTTTCCAAATGTTGGACGACTCGCAGAAGCAGGATGACACCCCGGCGTCGGGCAAGCTTGACGCGCTGTTTTTCCAAAGCCGCAATGTGATTGTCACCGGCGAAATCAACGACAAGCTGGCTCAGAAAACCGTCGCGCATCTTCTAGCGCTGGCCGAAGAGAATGACGACCCCATCAATATCTTTATTTCCTCGCCTGGCGGGCATGTGGAAAGTGGCGATATGGTGCACGACATCATCCGGTTTATCCGGCCAAGGGTGCGCACCATTGGCACCGGTTGGGTCGCCAGCGCGGGTGCATTGATCTATGTCGGCGCCCGCAAAGAGAACCGGTATTGCCTGCCAAACACTCGGTTCCTATTGCATCAGCCGTCGGGCGGAATTGGCGGTCAGGCGACAGACATGATGATTCAGGCCGAGCAAATCCGTATTATGCGGGAACGGTTTGATACACTCTTTGCTGAGGCTACGGGACAGACACCCGCAAAAATTGCAGCGGACACCACCCGTGATTTCTGGTTGACCGCGCCAGAGGCTATTGATTATGGCCTGGCTGGCAAGATCATTCAAACCGCAAACGATCTGGATTAAACCCTTTTGACCCCTGATCCAGAGTTGGAGAGACCAAGAAGAGAGGGGGCGGCCACGTGGGCCGCTTCTCCCCGTTTTGAGTGCGCGCTAAGCCGATGTTTATGCTTTGAGACACATAGCGTTCCACTTGAGGAATGTAGGCTGAAGCTTGTGTCGCCGCCTGTTTCGTTTTTACTCGACGTTGGCATTGTCCGGCGCTGCCGAAATTGCCCAGAGGAAAATGCTGCGCTCTGAACTAATGGCAGGTCTGACGGGTTGCACTGCAGCATCTTTAGCGCTGGTGAGTGACCGCATTGGGCCGTTCACGTCCTATCAGGGCAAGCTGCGGCCAAACTTTGCAAAGGTTGCTAACTGCGCATTGCTGCCGTTGGTGGTGATCACGTCTAATGGCGGGTTCCAGCCCTTCTACGACATTCGTGCAGGGTGCAGCGGCATATGGAGCACAAAGGGCGGACAGCGGTCCTTCGCTGCGGCTCGCTCCGATGTCTTAGATGCAGGACAAAGCCGCCGTCCGATCAATTTAGAACCGCATCGTCCTAAGTGCGCCGATGACTGCTTGGACTGGAGCTGCGCTCTTCATATCAGTATGGATGACAAGCCAAACCTCTCGCAGGAGTGACTGCTCTTGCGGTTCTGCCTTTGCAAGAGACGGTGCCAATACGGCGAGGAAGTCCGGCAACATGGCAACGCCCGCACCCGACAGAACAAACGCCCGCTGCATCTCGATCTGATCCGTTGAAACACCGATGCTTCGCCCCTGATTGCGAGCCTTAACATCAATTTGCTGGGGCGAATCCGATAGCGCTCCATGTAAATGGATGTAGGTCCAGTCGGCCTGCGCCGTGCGTTTGAGATATGACGCCTGACCATAGAGACGGAACGGTATCTCGCCAAGTTTCATTGCCGTCAGGTCACCATTTTCTGGCCGTTTGAGGCGGATGGCAATATCTGCTTCGCGCCGGTCCAGTGATACCGTTTCGGATTCACTCGAGACATGCACATTCAGATCGGGATGCTGTTTGCGAAGCCGCGTCAGCGGAGCGGCCAACATGGTCGCCGCGAGGGACGGAGGTGCGCTGATGGTCACATCCCCCATGACTTTGGATGACGTGCCTTTGGCGAGGCGCAAAACATGCTCTGTGTCGGCCTCGATCCGCGATGCGATAGCCGCGATTTGCACGCCGTCTGAGGTCAAGACCAATCGGCGCCCCCGACGATCAACGAGTTTCATACGTAAAGTCGCTTCAAGCGAGGCAATCCGGCGCGCGATTGTGGCATGTTCGACATGCATATCGCGCGCGGCACCGGACAACGATCCCGCTTTGGCAAAGCCAGCAAAATGGCGTAGGTCGTCCCAGTTCATATTTGTGAATTTTTTCCCATAGGAAGTGAATATTTAGGGAATTTTCTAACAAGTCACAAGACGTATTCTCTTGATCGAAAGTGAGGTCGATCATGAATATAGCGATAAAATTAAGCCATCCCGGCAGTGCCGGACTGCTGGAAGATGTGGCTTGGCCCTCGCTGGCCCCTGCAGAAGGAGAGCTTCGAATTCGGCATGAACTTGTCGGCGTCAACTTCATCGATAGTTACTTCCGAACCGGCCTCTACAACCTGCCAGAGCCGTTCATTCCCGGTGTCGAGGGGATTGGGCATGTGGAGGCCATCGGGGCAGGTGTTGCCGGTTACGAGGTCGGCCAAAGGGTTGTCTATTGCGCGCTGCCAGGGGCCTTTGCCACGACACGTATTTTGCCCGCCTGGCGCGCCCTGCCGTTACCGGATACCATCCCGTCAGATCTCGCCGCCGCGTCACTGCTGCGTGGCATGACGGCCCATATGCTTTTGACCGAAACCTATGCAGTCAGTCACAATACCGTTGTTCTGATTCACGCCGCTGCGGGTGGCTTGGGCGGACTATTGACGCAATGGGCAAAGCATCTCGGGGCCACGGTCATCGGCACTGTGGGAACCTCAGAAAAGGCTGACGTGGCAAGAAGGTTTGGCGCTGATCATGTGATCGTCGGGCGCAGTGTTGATTTGGTTGGTGAGATAGATCGACTGACAAATGGCAAAGGCGTGGACTTTGCCATAGATGGGATCGGCAGCCACACGCTTCGCAGAACACTTGCCTGCATTCGCCCGGATGGTTGCGTCGCCAGTATAGGTCAGGTCGCTGGCCCAATCCCAGCCATATCGGTCGAAGATTTCGCGCCCAAACGTGCGGTGCGATTTGCTCGTCCCAGCATCATGGCCTTTGCGGCGAACAGGTCATCTTATCGATCCGCAGGCAGTGCAGTGTTGGATATGATCGAACGGGGCATTGCCGTTGAGGTTGGCTCCTACTTTCCGCTCATACGGGCGGCGGATGCGCTCGACGATCTGGAAAACGGGCGGGGGAGCGGAGCAAAAATCCTTAAGATTTAAGTTGGAAAGATGCCACGTTTGGGCCTCAGAAAATGTCGTAGCGAGCTCAGATCAGCCATTCGCTGCGGTGATCACGAATGGCGGCTAAGGGCCGTTCGCGACATGTCGGCGCGTCCTGGGGGCCGACTTTGCAAAGGTCAATAACTGCGCATTGCTGCCGTTGGTGGTGATCGCGTCTAATGGCCGGTTCCAGCCCTAAGCGGACCTGGCACCGAAACCTATCGCCGCAAGAGCGGATGAGGTGGATGGCCCCTGCTTCACCCGGCGTCGCAATGCGCCATAGTGCAGTTGTCACAAACTGCTATGAGAGGAGCCACCCAATGATAGTTAAAACAGTTGGCCTGGATTTGGCCAAGGACGTCTTTCAGGTGC
>JABSSD010000081.1 GCA_013214575.1 Paracoccaceae bacterium
GCATTGTGTGAAACTTCTAGGTCAGCGCCTCTCCGCAAGGGACTTCGAGCGGCAGGTTGCGGAGATCCAAATTCGCGCCGCAATTCTCAACGAATTCACAGCTCTTGGCATACCTGAAACTGTTACCGTAGGATAAGTCCATCAGGGGTAAGGGGGAGCCCGACCTCAGGCCGATTTGTGCAACAAAGCCTGGGGAATATGTCAGTAAGATGCTGAAAGGGCGGATCAATCCTACAGTCGACAAAATTCTGACGATTTGCAGGATCGCAAATATAGATCCGGTATTCCTGTTTTCGAGTGCGACTTCCAACAGAGAAATGAGGGAAGTCGTCGAAGCGGTGTCCACGCTATCTGAGAGAGACGCCAGTCTGGTCAGCCGCCTCTTGCAGAGCGCCCGCCCTGAGTAATTTTACTTGGGCTACTGCCTTGCGAAATTTTTCAATACCGCTGCCCGGCTGAACCATTTCCAGAGCCTCGACTAGTGCAACAATGTATTGCAGTTTTACGGTGGTTACCGGCTGCTTGTTCATATTTTTATGCCTATGTTTTTTAAAATGTGCCTCTCGCGATGAATTCCGAGGGGCGCATACACGCATGGGAGGTTTGATCGGTGCAAGGGCAACATTAGGGCTTTGTTATTATTGATATTTGGAACTATTACCCTGCCGCTGCCGGTATGCTCTGAAGCTAAAGGAAGAGCATTGCAGTTATTCTCTGCGATGATCTCGAGCGACCAGGTTTCCGGACAATCCAGGTCTTCTCTTTTGTTGGCCCAATTGGTGCTTTCGGCCCTAAGCCGCCGCTCGTCATGTTGTCCGTTGCCGCGGTGCAGCTTCGCCAAAGCTGCCGTTCGTGCATCAGCAGGTAGCCTAGGCAGGTCACGGGCCTGTTATGCCTTCGGCGCAGCAGGGTTCTCAGCACCGTCTGGATCAAGGCATGCATCTAGCGTTACAGAAGTACTCGATACACATCGATATGGGGTAAGTTGCAATGAGTAATGAACAGTACTTTCACGTTGCTACCAAAGAATATTCAGACGGTAACGTAGACCCCTTCAATTATGGATGTTCACAAACCCACAATAGCATATTAGAGGCCAACGGGGGCGTTTACAGCTTCAAAGCCGTTCGGGGAAACAAAGTTAATGCATCGTATCGACACTCTCAAAAAAAATATGCCAAATGGTTCAAGATTGACGTTCCTTGTTGTTTTCGCTGCGGCTGGCGCCGTTACCGGATTCTTGATCCTGCATCCGCTGATGATGTCCCTATTCTGGGTAGAGTTCTCGAGTTCGGCGGAGAATTCTATAGGATACTGGGAGTTCATGCAAAAACGTGCTCAGAATATGGTTAACCCTTCCAACCTAAGGATGGGCACTGTCTTTGCCACCATAGGCTGTTTCATGGGGCTGGGTTTCGGCTGGATAGCTCAAAAACAATTAGAGCGCGCCTCAGAGATCCGACTTTTGTCGGAGCTAATAAGTGACTCGATTCCCGATTTGATAACCGGTGGTGAGGGGGAACGTGTCGAGTTCAAGACCACAGTCCGGTGGGATGTGAACAAGGGGAACGTGAACAAGGCGCTCGAGGCTGTCATCGCAAAAACTGTAGCCGGCTTTCTGAATGCGCGGGGAGGAAACCTACTTATAGGAGTCTCCGATGATGGAGCCATTCAGGGTTTGGAAAGGGACTATGCTACCCTACGTCATAAAAATCGTGATGGTTTTGAGCGGATGCTGCTGGATATTGTCGAACACTATCTCGGTGGTGAGTTCTGCCCTTATGTCCATGCATTGTTCACCGAATTCGATGGAAAAGATGTATGCCTCTTGATCGTCGAACTCTCGCCTAGGCCCGTGTATCTGAAACGTGGCGGCAAATCGGAGTTTTATCTACGTAGTGGAAATTCAACTAGAGCACTCGATGTGCGTGAGAGTATGGGCTACGCGGAACATCGCTGGCCCGGCTGAAACCATCAAATCTCCGCCTTGCTGCTGTGTGACACGGGGCTGTGGATGTTCGCCGCAACCTTTGTTTAGCCGCCACCTTTCGCTAACCGCCCGTTCTGCAAGTCCCTTTCCTGACTTGGGAGGATCCACCGACCTTGCCAGAACAACCGGATGACGGAGCAAAAAATCCGGCCAATGTCTGCGTTATCAATGCAGATGATCGTCAGATCTCAATTCGACTGAATTCTATTCATCAAGCTAAAGGTCAGATCCATATTGCAACTTTGTTCCTGAGCACATTTCAGAACCATCATTCATCAGACAAAAATATCGATTGGTTGTTTGGGATTAAAAGAAGCGGTGGTGGGGTAGGTAGTCAAAATCTTGCGCGCCTGAAATGAACCTACGTAGCACTAACGCGGCCAACCCATCTCGTTGGTGTAGCAGTGCGCAATTCCGCAATCGCCGGAGACAGGCAAGCTACCCTCGCAAAACTCAATGCTCAGGGTTGGCAGATAAGAGATTTATGTGCGTAGCGCAGGCGTGCCGCACTGTGACGAAGGTCTGCTTTCACATGGTCGGGTGAGATACTTGTTCATGCAGCGAACGGCAGCTTCCCGCCCTTAGTGACGAAATGTGCAGGGTGCAGCAATCAGGCCACTTCCCTTCCCCCTCACTGTCACTAACGGCCCTAACCGGCCCTTCGTGGAAGGCGAGGCGAACGGCAGGAAGGACCCCAAGCTGACTATTCCCTAGTGAAAGAATATCCATATCGCAATTATAGCCCACGCCTTCGCATAGCCCGAAAAGCGAACATCAAACCCATCATCAAGAAGAGCAGTCCGAAAAAATCACCGATAAAGTAGGCCAGATAATCGTTTGACGGGCTTCCGAGAGCATAATTTGTGAGCACTGAACTAAGGATCGAAATAACGATCCCCGCACCCATCACACAGGGCCAGCATGGCCTTTGGTCCGGTTGCGGCGCAATGTTCCACCTCAGTAGCTGAAATGCGTGAAACGTGGCCGCTGGTACAGTTATGGCAATTAAGATGGCGAAGATACGGCTCGGCTCTAACGCCCGAATGCCCGCTACATAGAAAAAGGCCAGAAACACCCCTGGAGCCAGCGCAACTACGGAACGCCACCCCAATAGCCAAGCAGACAGCACCCGCACTCCGCTAGGTAGGAACAACAGGCTGGCGTGGCTTGCGAACACCGGGAAAAATATGTCCTGAACTGGTATCACGACTTCGAAAGTAGCAAAGATGGCCAAGAGATATGCGAGCGAAACCACCAACGTATCTCTCGCCAACGCGGGTAATTTCATCTTTGTGCCACTCGGGGCAAACTGATTATCATTTGGGTGTTTTCACAGTATATTGACCGCGACCAGAATTTTCGCTCGGAGCAAGATAGCCTTTGCCTACCAGAGATTTAAGTGCTCGAAAAAATGTGGGGCGAGACACATCTGCAACCAACATATGTTTAAGCAAGTAGGTAGTAGTAACACCACCGTGCGCTTCTGAAAGCTCTGTAGCAGCGTAGTAGATGTCGCGTTCGGCCGAAGATAGGTCCTGAAGCCCTACGGAACGCTCCATATCCAGCATCAACTTCCGCAGTTCGGTCAACTTGGAGATATCTGACATTCGGTGCAACTCACACAAATTTGGTTCTGCTAAGTCGGAGCAAAACAGACCCTTTTGTTTCAAAAATTGCTGAGTTATCCAAGTCTCATATTGACACTAACTGAAAAATTGGCAAGCTTTATGGTGTTCGGCCGCTAATTGTACCTGTGAGTGGGGGCGGCCGAACTGTGTTTTATTACGATCGTGCGGTGTCTTAGGGCGCCGCACAATTTACTGATAAATACTTCCAAAAATTGCGAACTTTCATAGCCGCAACAGCCAAATTGGCCATGATCCAAGGTTAGAGTGAATAGTGGCTATCTGTCTACTCATGAACGATCGGCAGGCGACTTTCGCAATAGATTGTAGCCCAGTCGAAGTCCGATAACTGCGTTTATTTGCAAGAGCCATTTCTGTGCAGACTTGAGGTTGCGCGCGTAATTGCAAATCCCCACCCTCACAGGCAGCATGTCCGCACTGCAGTCGTTGGTGCGCAGCGCAGCGAACGGCTCCTTACCGCCCTTAGTGACCGAATGTGCAGGGTGCAGCAATCAGGCCACTTCGCTCTCCCCTCGCGGTCACTAACGGCCCATATCAGACCTTCGTGCATCCCGCAGCAAACGTCTACTTCGAGCCCAAACTACCGGGAGTCAGCTGCGCGACACAGCCAGCCCGACGCCGCCAGAGACGAACAAGCCACCTGTTATCTTTTGGACCCACGTCATCGCGGACTGAGTAATGCTCATTGCTCTCAATCGCGATCCGAGCGCAGCGTATATCATCGCGACACTGAATGCGATTACACCAGCTAACATGATCATAAGAGCCATTTGGCTGTAAGCAGTTTCGGCAGCGCCGAGAAATTGAGGGAACAGTGCAGTGAAGAAAATTATTGCCTTTGGGTTGCTGGCCGCGACCAGAAACCCACTGCTGAACAGACGTTGGAAGACGGCTACATCGCTCACAAGTTCTGATTTTAAATCAACGCCCTGCGATGCTCTACGCCACATCGAAATGCCCATGAAAATCAAATAAGCGGCGCCTAGATACTTGATTAACAAAAACAACGTTGCTGACTTAGCAAGTGCGAGGCCGAGACCGGCACAGGCTGCAATCGCCTGTAGAATAGTTGCCAGGGCGTTTCCCGATGCAGTTGCAATCACCTTGACCCAACCCAATCTTGCTCCATGCGTAAAGGCGATCAGTGTGCTTGGGCCTGGGATCATCGAAGCCACAAAAACGGTAAAGCAAAACAAAACCCAAAACGTCATTCAAAACTCTCCTTCACGGCAGCTAGGCCATTGAATTTATGAAAACACAAGTACTATTCGGCGTCAGCTTGGTCCGCACAGCAGACACTAGTGCAGCGCGCAGCGAAGGACCGGTTTCCGCCCTTAGTACCTATATGTGCATGGTGCAGCAATTGGGCCACTTCACTCGCCTAAAAATGTCGAGAACGGCCCATTGCGGCCGTTTGTGACCACTGGAGCGAATGGCTGGATTGAGCCCATTGCGGACGCGATATTTTGAAATGGAGGTGGCCGCCATACTCCAACAATCGACCAATCCAGAATTTTCAATATCGGAAATCCAGGAAGAGAAGTAGACATTTCTGATTGGCAAAACTTTCCGCAACTGACCAGCAGCAGTCGTCGAGGGTGATGCTGAACGTCGATCAAAGCAAGCGACTGCCCTGCACGAATTAGCTCGTTTCACGACGGTGTGGTAATGTCCTCTTACGTAAAATTTCTTGTAGATAAAGCCGGTTGGCGAGGAGTGAATTATGCTCAATCCAGCTTCAATCCGGGAGCAGCGCTTTAGCAAGACGAAGGCGCAACTGATTGATGAGATCGATAAACTCGAACAACGCGCCGCAGCGCTCGAAGCCACCTATAGAAGCGGCGCGCCGATGTCGGCGAAGGCGAGCACTCACTATTTGGCCAATCAGGAGCTCGCCGAGCTCGCCCGGTTCCCATCCGAGAGCCTAAACCCGGTGCTTAAGGTCATGCCTGACGGCACTGTAGTCTACGCCAACGATGCTGCGATTGCGGTGAATGGGCTGCTCAAGGGACGCAAACAGTCGTCGCTCGCGAGCGACCTCACCGGGGTTTGTGCCAAGGCGTCTGACACCGCCGAGGTCCAAGAGAGCGAGTTCGAAAGCGGCGATCGCGTCTTTGCCTTCTCGATCGAACCGGTCGCCGACGAGATCTACATCAACATCTACGGGCACGACATTACTGAGCGCAGGCGGGCTGAGGCGGAACTGGCTGAGAAGGATGCGCAACTCCGTCTCGTTCTCGACCACATGCCGGGCGGCATGCTGTTTTTCGATCGAAACCTGAACTATGTGCTCTTCAATTCACAGTACAGCGAGTTGCACGATTTTCCAGACGACCTAGTCAGAATCGGCGGGTCTGTTCGCGACGAGGCACGTTTTCAGGCCGAGCGCGGCGACTTCGGCCCCGGCGACAAGGACGACCTGACCGAACAGGTGCTCGACCGCTACCAGGGAGACAACGCGACAAACTGGGACCGAACGATCGCCAGCAGCGGACGAACGCTCCGCATCAACATGGCGCTGACGCCCGAGGGCGGCTACGTCACCATTGCCCGCGACATCACCAAGCGCGTGCAGGCAGAAGAACAACTACTGGAAGCGACGCAACGGTCCGAGGAAGCCGGCAAGCTGGTTGCCGAAAAGAACCGAATGCTGGAAACGCTTTCGAACCAGCTGTCCAAATACCTCTCGCCGCAGGTCTACTCTTCGATATTCTCGGGCGAGCAGTCGGTCGAAATTGCCTCCAAGCGCAAGAAGTTGACCGTCTTCTTCTCCGACATTGCCGATTTCACGGAAACCACCGACAGCTTGGAGTCCGAGGACCTGACCAACCTCCTGAACCGTTACCTGACCGAGATGTCGAAGATCGCCCTCGACCATGGGGCAACGATCGACAAATACGTCGGCGACGCCATCATCGCCTTCTTCGGCGACCCGAAAACCCGGGGCGTCAAGGAGGATGCGAGAGCGTGCGTGAAAATGGCGATAGCCATGCAGCGGCGCATGCTGAAACTCCATTCCGAATGGTTGGACATGGGATTGGAGAGACCGTTCCAGGTGCGTATGGGCATCAACACGGGCTTCTGCACCGTCGGTAACTTCGGCAGCAAGGACCGCATGGACTACACCATAATCGGCACTGAAGTGAATCTCGCCGCCCGGCTCGAATCTCACGCCGAGGTCGGCGGTATCCTCATGGCCCATAAGACCCATTCACTGGTCAAAGACATGGTGCTCGCCGAAAAGGGCGACGCCCTTTCCGTCAAAGGCTTCGCCAAACCCTTTCGGACGTACAGCGTTGTTGGCCTCTACGACGATTTGGAGAAGCAGGGAAGAATTATCCGCAAGGAACAGGATGGCCTGACGCTAATCATCGACCGAAACAAACTCACGGAAAAGAACAAGGCCAGTGCGATCGAGGCCGTCCAGGATGTACTAACGCAGCTGAAGTTCTGAGCGGGCCCGGAGCTATCCATGTGGAATCGGAGCTCTCCAATGACCGCTGGAGACACTTTCCTGCAGTATGCGAGTGTCTGTTATCAGGTCTCGCAGCACTTGTGAAAACGCGAGTTGAAAGTCCACAGTGGCTCGAGATCATCGCATTGTGCCAGAGAATCGAAGGGCAACGTTGTCCCGCACTGCGGACGTCGGTGATCGACGCAGCGAAGGACCGCTCTCCGCCCTTAGTGACGAAATGTGCACGGTGCAGCAATTGGGCCCTTTCACTCGCCCATCTCGGTTGCTAACGGCCCTGTGCCGCCGTTCGTGACTACTGCGGCGAATGGCTGGTTCCCTGGCTGCACACTCAGCACATGGCGACCAATTGGGAAGACGCTCAAGGGGCAGAAAGCTGAGGCCATTGCTGGCGCAAGTTGCAACATTAAGACTTTGTCACTAATTGATTTTTGGAAGTGTTATCCTGCCCGCCGGATCGCTATGCAGCTACAAGAAACGCAATGCGGCCATTCACTGCGATAATTACGAGCAACCAGGTTGCCGGATAATATAGGCCGCTGTTGTTGGCCCAATTGCCGCTTCCGGCCCACACCTGACCTTCGTGGACGGCGCGGCGAAGGGCCGGTTTGAGCCCTCATTACCAATTTTCTGCGGTGCGACTAATGTCAGGGGATTTCGCCCAACATGCAACTTTGTTTTATTTCAATGACTTACGTTGCCGTCCGACACGCCATGCCTTCTTTGCTGTTGGATTTATCTGGCATCTGCCATAGGGCCTAACCCGCTGACCAGATTGGGTCAGCGGGTTTGCAAATTTGTAGTCCACAATTGTGTCAGTCCGCCTTCATCGCCTCGATGGAGATCTGGATGGTAACTTCGTCACCGACAAAGGGGGCAAATTTTCCCAGCTCAAACTGCGACCGCAGGATTGAGGCACTGGCGTCGAACCCGACCCAGGGTTTGCCGACCATAGGGTGATCACCTGCCTGATTAAGCACAGCGTCCAGCACCACCGGTCTGGTGACGCCATTCAGGTTCAGATCACCGGTAATCATGGCCGTGGTCTCGCCGGTCACTTCGATGCTGGTAGAGGTGAAACTGATCATCTCGCCCTCATCCGCGGCAAAGAAATTCTTGGACATTATGTCATCAAGGCGTTCTTGCCAGCCAGTGAACATCATCTGGACCGGCATTGAGACCGAGACACTGGAGGCAGAAGGGTCCGCCTGATCAAACATGATCTCGCCCTCGAAACCGGAAAACATCCCCCGCGTGGTTGAAAACCCCAGATGGTTATAACTGAAGGTGATTTGGCTATGCGCCGCCTCCAGTACATATTTTTCGGGAGCTGCCGTGGCCGCAGCGGCCGCAACGGTCATTAATGTGGTGAGTAAAAGTGTCTTCATTTCGAAAGGCTCCTTTTCAGCAAATCTCATCTCACTACAAATGGCGTCTACCGGCCCAAAGGAAAGCCAGTGGCTTAACCGACATTCCCCAAGTAGATTGCCATCGTTGCATGTTTTGGCTATTCTTCGTTCCGATCAAGCCATCTTTGCGAGTTGTGCGGTTGTTTTAGTGCCTGTCGCGTGAACTGATCGGTACTTTGGTCTTGGTCGCAGGTTTAATTCCTGCCACGTCAGCCAAAATGATCTAGTTCACAGATGGATAAGACAAGCGCCGCTAGCCTGACACGTACGATGCACATCTTATTCAAGTAAGGGGCAACACATGGAAATTCTGGCGCTGATGATCTTTGCCCA
>JABSSD010000082.1 GCA_013214575.1 Paracoccaceae bacterium
GATAAGGCCTGTAACGCCTGCTGCATAGCCTCTTGTTGGCGTGCATTAAACAATTGCGCATGCGATAAGTTCAATAACAACGTTACCACCATCGCATCAGATACAAATTCCGCCCTCAACAATACACATTCTGCTGCTATAGACTTCAATAAACCCTGTAGCGGCAACTCATGAAATACTGACAACCATTCAGCATGAGATTCAGGCAACGCTAATTGAGCAACCTCAGCGACAGATGCTGCAACGTTTGATAAAGGCAAGCTATCATCTATTACCAGCGGCGAAGTCACTTCCTCCGCCACATCACTAATCGTTATATCAGCAGGCTTTTCACTCTGATCTACCGTAGGCACTGAATCTACAGCGGCAACTTTTGGCTCAGTCTCAGTCTCAGTCTCAGTCTCAGGGGAAAGAATGTCTTGCGGTGCGGCGTCGTCAACCGGTGCAGCATCACCAGCTTCAGATGCGCTCTCAGGGAGGACCTCTAAAGTCTCAGCCTGTACCGGCTCTTTGTTGGGGTCGGCCTCATTCACCAGATCGGAATTCTTCTTGTTAGCCACGTCGGCGACCCCCTCGATTCTCAAAATTCTTACACTCGAACCTGCGCGACACTACTGCGCTGTCTTATCGCTCTCAACCCGGATCAGTTGCACCGCGACGTCGTGAACCAGCTGCGCCATCGACTGCGCGTCCGGCTCACTACATATCCGCAAATCTTTGTATTTCAAGGACTTCAGAGGATCTGCGACCGCCTCGCTCATTGCAATCAGGTGGATTCTTGCGCCAGCAGGGCACTGGTCGGCAAATTGTCGCGCAGTGCGCGGCGAAAAAAGCGGCACGATTACATCCTGAGATGCGGACAGCGCAGATTTCGCCTCATCCGTCAGAGCAAGCAGCGGTTGATGGTAAATATTTTGTTCACGACATGTCAGCCCTGCCGCAGACAACCGCTCGGCAATACAGCCGCGGGCGTGGCGGCCGCGCAGATGCATAAGCGGCTCGCAGGGGCGGCGCTGCAACAGATCTGCAACAAGAGCATCAGCGGTTTTGCCACAGATCTGGGCCCGCCAGCCGGCCTCTGCTGCCTGTTGGCAGGTACGGTGACCAAGGCAATAGGCCGTTCTGGCGCTGCAATCGGCAACACCAGCCGCCGCTGACACCGCATTTGAAGAGGTGAATATGACCGATTCGCCGCTATGCAGAGGGATATCATCGCCCAAGGGCTGCACCGAAATCAGCGGCGCATAGATGACCTGCAATCCAGCCGTCAGCCCAGCCGTCAGCGTGGTCGGCAACAGCGCCACAAAGCGTCGTGCCGCGTCATGCGGACGTGTCAGCAACAGGCCTGCCATGCCACTCTCCCGGGATTGTTTGCCATTGCCTAAGGTGGTAGCTCCGAGATCACTGTGATGCAACGGCCAGACAATGAAACAAACACTGACAATTCTTGGACTTGAGAGCAGCTGTGATGATACCGCGGCGGCGGTGATCCGGCAGAGTGGCGATGACTTGCCTGAGGTGCTGTCCTCGATCGTGTTCGGCCAGAATGAACTGCATAGCGCCTATGGTGGCATTGTACCTGAAATCGCCGCCCGCGCCCATGCAGAGAAACTGGATGTTTGCGTGCGTGAGGCATTGGACAAATCCGGGCTGACCTTAGCTGATTTCGATGCGATTGCGGTCACCGCTGGGCCGGGTCTGATCGGCGGCGTTATGTCGGGTGTCATGTGCGCCAAAGGCATTGCCGCCGCAACCGGGTTGCCGCTGGTCGGCGTCAACCATCTGGCCGGCCATGCGTTGACGCCCAGACTGACAGACGCGATTGCCTATCCCTATCTGATGCTCCTGGTGTCGGGCGGCCACTGTCAGTATCTGATCGTCCGTGGCCCCGAGGATTTTACCCGGTTGGGTGGCACCATCGATGATGCCCCGGGCGAGGCCTTTGACAAGACCGCGCGGCTGCTTGGGCTGCCCCAGCCCGGCGGGCCAGCGGTGCAGGCCGAGGCCGAAATGGGCGACCCTAAACGGTTCCGGTTCCCACGCCCCATGCTTGATCGCCCCGATTGCAATCTTTCCTTTTCTGGATTGAAAACCGCGCTGATGCGCATGCGGGATCAGGTGGCGGCTGAAAAAGACGGCCTGACCCGTCAGGATCGCGCCGATCTTTGTGCCGGGTTTCAGGCTGCTGTGGTGGATGTACTGGCCGGGAAAACCCGCCGCGCCATTCGCCTGTACCTTGACGAAAACCCCGCCACGCCCACCGTTGCAGTGGCTGGAGGGGTGGCGGCAAATACCGCCATTCGGGCCGCATTAGAGTCCGTTTGTGCCGAAATGGGTGCGGCTTTCACGGCGCCTCCGCTGCATCTGTGTACTGATAATGCCGCGATGATCGCCTATGCAGGGCTAGAGCGGTTTAAGGCTGGTGCACGGGATGGACTGGATCTGGCCGCCCGGCCGCGCTGGCCGTTGGATCAGACCAGTCCGGCCATGCTGGGCAGTGGCCGCAAGGGCGCCAAGGCATGAGTATCTCGGTTCTTGGGTCGGGTGCTTTCGGCACGGCCTTGGCGATTTCCCTGGCTGGCAACGGTCCGGTCACGCTATGGGCCCGCGATCCGCAGCAGGCAAAGGCACTGCAAGCCGCGCGGGAAAACGTAAAACGACTGCCCGGAGTGCCGCTGCCAGACACTCTGTCGATAACCGATAGTATAACAGAGGCAGCGCAGAACCAGACTCTGTTATTGGCCGTTCCGATGCAGAGGCTGCGGTCTTTGCTGAACGACCATTGCGACATTCTGGACGGGAAAACCCTAGTTGCCTGCTGTAAGGGTATTGAGCTGAACACCGGGCTTGGCCCCATTGCGGTCCTGCACCAGGCCCTGCCCAACGCGCAGGTCGCGCTGCTGACCGGCCCCAGTTTTGCCGCCGACATTGCCCGGGGATTACCCACCGCACTGACGCTTGCTTGCCAGGATGCGCAGCTCGGCAAACAGCTGCAGCAACAGCTGACAACAAAGAACCTGCGGCTGTATCGAACCACCGACACCATTGGGGCCGAGCAGGGTGGTGCATTGAAAAATGTGATGGCTATCGCCTGCGGGGCGGTGATCGGAGCCGGGCTTGGCGACAGTGCGCGGGCGGCCTTGATGACCCGTGGCTATGCTGAAATGCAGCGCATGGCCTTGGCCTGCGGCGCCCGGCCTGAAACGCTGGCTGGGCTATCCGGGTTTGGCGATCTGACATTAACCTGCAGCTCGGATCTGTCGCGCAACTACCAGCTTGGCCTGGCGATTGGCCGCGGCGAAACCTTTGATCCAACAATAACGGTCGAAGGCGCCGCCACTGCTCGCGCCGCTGCCGCAAAGGCCTCTGAAATGAAAATCGACATGCCAATCACCCAAACGGTAACCAATTTGGTTGGTCAGCGCTTGACGATTGCCGATGCAGTTGCTCAATTACTGGCAAGACCATTAAAAGAGGAATAAAATGTTAATTGCTTTGATTGCCCGCGACAAACCCGGCGCCCTGCAGACCCGGTTAGACAATCGCGCAGCCCATCTTGCCTATATCGAAGACACCGGTGCGGTTGCCCAGGCCGGCCCGCTGCTGGATCAAGACGGCAACATGGTTGGATCGCTTGTCATTCTGGACGTCGAAGACATGGCCGTTGGACAGGCCTGGGCCGACAACGACCCCTATGCCAAGGCCGGATTGTTCGAAACCGTCGATCTGATCACCTGGAAAAAGGTCATCGGCTGATGGCGTATTGGCTGTTCAAATCCGAACCCTCGACCTGGGGCTGGCAGGACCAGATTGCCAGGGGCGACAAAGGTGAAGAGTGGGATGGCGTGCGCAATTATCAGGCCCGCAACTTTATGCGTCAGATGAAAATTGGCGACCGCGGCTTCTTTTACCATTCGCAAAAGGAAAAATCGGTTGTCGGCATTGTCGAGATCTGTGCCGAATCGCATCCCGACAGCACCATTGAGGATGCGCGCTGGGACTGCGTCGATATCAAAGCCCTGCGCGGATTTTCGCAGCCGGTGACGCTGGATCGGATCAAGGCCGATCCTCGGCTTGCAGACATGGTGCTGGTTCGGAATTCTCGGCTATCGGTGCAACCGGTATCCGAGGCGGAATGGCGGACGATCTGTGCTCTGGGGAATACAGAGGCGGACTGATCTGACTGGCAGATGTGGTCAACGCAAACATCAGGTCGGTTGGAGATATGTGAAAAAGGGAAGGTCCGATTGCTCAGGACCTTCCCTCTCACCCCGCGTGCTCCCAAGCCACCACACGCGTATGAAAATTTCTGGTTCCTGGCCATCCTGACCGTAATATCTTGATAGACCAGATCAGGTGTTTTCCGCAATCTAATAGCCCGGACAATACCGTTAAAATGCAATGCGACCGCCACAAGGGCAGGCGCTGTTTTTGATAAGCAAGGGGAAAAGTTCCAGAGCGGTCGCCACCGAAGTTCCCCCCAAGGTCAGCACCAATACCGCCAACCCTGACTTGCTTCCTTCAATGGCATGCGCTCTGATCACCCAATGAATGCAATGGCTTAAAATCCGCCAAGTCGGAGAGCCAATCAATAAAAGGGACAGGGATGACTTCATATCTAAAGACGATGCCCAATAGTGAGGGATTTTTTGGGGAATATGGTGGTGCACAACTGCCGCCGCCGCTCGTACCACATTTCAAGGAAATCCGTGAAGCCTATGAAAAGATTTCAAAATCCTCCGACTTCATTCGCGATCTGCGCTACATTCGGAAACATTTTCAGGGTCGCCCCACTCCGGTCAGCCATCTAAAGAACCTGTCAGATCTGGCGGGAGGTGCGCAGATCTATGCCAAGCGGGAAGATCTGAACCACACCGGCGCGCATAAGCTAAATCACTGCATGGGCGAAGGTCTTCTGGCCAAATTCATGGGCAAAAAGAAGCTGATGGCAGAAACCGGTGCCGGCCAGCACGGTGTTGCCCTGGCCACCGCAGCCGCCTATTTCGGCATGGAATGCGAGATCCACATGGGCGAGATCGACATCGCCAAGGAAGCGCCAAACGTCACCCGGATGAAGCTATTGGGCGCCACAGTGGTTCCTGTCGGCTTTGGCGGGCGCTCCCTCAAAGAGGCCGTCGACAGCTGTTTTGAAAGCTACATGTCGCAGGCTGACGACGCCTTGTTTGCCATTGGTTCCGTTGTCGGCCCGCATCCATTTCCAATGATTGTGCGTGACTTTCAGCATGTTGTCGGCATTGAGGCCCGTGAACAGTTCTTGGAAATGACCGGGGAACTGCCTGACATTGTCGCTGCCTGTGTCGGCGGCGGGTCTAATGCGATGGGCATTTTTTCAGGCTTCATTGATGACGAGGGTGTGGCGCTATATGGAATTGAGCCGATGGGCACCTCCTCAAAGCTGGGTGAACATGCAGCAACCATCACCTTTGGTGAAGATGGCGACATACACGGGTTCCGCACCATCGTTCTGAAAGACGCCAATGGCGATCCAGCACCGGTGCACACCGTGGCGTCGGGTTTGGATTACCCAGGTATAGGTCCCGAACATGCGCATCTCTATCGAACGGGCAAAGCCAACTACACCTCTGCCAATGACAAGGAAGCCTTGGATGCCTTCTTTGCCCTGTCGCGCCACGAGGGCATTATTCCCGCGCTAGAGAGCGCTCATGCGCTGGCCTTTGCCATGCGTGAGGCGCCAAAGAATCCGGGCAAGTCGATTCTGATCAACCTGTCTGGCCGCGGTGACAAGGACATTGATTACGTCACTGAAACCTTCGGGTTCGGCGAAGACAGCTGAACACCTCAGGGTCCTGAATAGCAAAACAGCCGGTCAAAAAATTGACCGGCTGTTTCTGTTTCTGCGCTGCCTTTACGGCAGATCAAAGGGCTGACCCTTAGTAGCGGTAATGCTCTGGCTTGAACGGGCCGTCGGCGGAAACGCCGATGTAAGAGGCCTGCTCAGGGCTCAGTTTGCTCAGCTTGACGCCGATCCGGTCCAGATGCAGACGGGCAACTTTCTCGTCCAGATGCTTGGGCAGGATATAGACGTCGTTTTTGTACTCGTCGCCTTTGGTCCACAGCTCGATCTGCGCCAGAACCTGGTTGGTGAACGAGGCTGACATCACAAACGAGGGGTGGCCAGTGGCGTTGCCAAGGTTCAGCAGACGGCCTTCGGACAGTAGGATCAGACGGCTACCCGAGGGCATCGTGATCATGTCGACCTGGTCTTTGATGTTGGTCCACTTGTGGTTCTTCAGGCTGGCGACCTGAATTTCGTTATCAAAGTGACCGATATTGCCAACAATCGCCATGTCCTTCATCTCGCGCATGTGCTCGATACGGATCACGTCTTTGTTGCCGGTGGTGGTGATAAAGATGTCAGCGCTAGAGACAACGTCTTCCAGCAGCACAACTTCAAAACCGTCCATTGCCGCCTGCAGGGCGCAGATCGGGTCAACTTCGGTGACTTTCACCCGCGCACCAGCACCGCTCAACGAAGCAGCCGAGCCTTTGCCAACGTCACCGTAACCACAAACCACGGCAACCTTGCCGGCCATCATGGTGTCGGTGGCGCGGCGAATACCGTCAACCAGCGATTCCTTACAGCCGTATTTATTGTCGAACTTCGACTTGGTGACGCTGTCGTTCACGTTGATTGCCGGGAATGGCAATTGACCCAATTTCACCAGCTCATACAGGCGATGCACGCCGGTGGTGGTTTCCTCGGATACACCCTGGATCGCGTCACGCTGCTTGGTGAACCAACCGGGGCTGGAGGCCATGCGCTTTTTGATCTGGGCAAAGATTGCCTCTTCTTCTTCCGAAGTTGGTACGTCCAGCAGGCCAGTTTCGCCTGCTTCAACACGCGCACCAAGAAGGATGTACAGCGTCGCGTCGCCGCCATCATCCAGGATCAGGTTGCAGGGGCCGTCGGTGAATTGGAAGATTTGGTCCTGATAGTCCCAATGCTCAACCAGGGTCTGGCCTTTTACCGCATAGACCGGAATACCGGCAGCGGCGATCACCGCTGCTGCGTGGTCTTGGGTCGAGAAGATATTGCACGACGCCCAGCGCACTTCGGCACCCAGCGCGATCAGCGTTTCAATCAGAACGGCGGTCTGAACAGTCATGTGCAGAGAACCGGCAATCCGTGCGCCTGTCAGCGGCTTGCTGTCACCGTATTCGGTGCGCAAGGCCATCAGGCCCGGCATTTCGGTTTCGGCAATGTCCAGTTCCTTGCGGCCAAATTCGGCCAGCGCGATATCCTTGACAAAATAATCTCCGGCCATCGTCGTCTCCAATCCGGTTTCTGATAAGTCAGGGAGGCCCTAACATTGCATTGGTTGACAAGCAACGAAGATGCCCGGATTGAATTTCGGATTTTATGTCTTGGCGAATTAGCTGGCCGAGCCTTTTGGCTTTTTAATCGGGTCGACGTCAAAATAGTCGGTCCCAACGGCCACGATACAACTGATGCCGTTTGCCTGGGTCATCAGCACTGTAAAAGTCCCGGTTGTTTCCGATGACCAAATTTCAACCACAGAATTTTTGGACGGGGCTGTTTGCAATCCGCCTGCGGTCAATTGTTCAGAATATAGGCTTTCCAATTGGTGGATCACATCACCGCGCGCTCCACAGGTGGCGGAAAACGCAGGCGGCGCAGTGGCAGCCATTCCAAAAATGATCGAAACCCCTAACAATCGCTTGTACATGACATGCTCCTTTCGTTTCAGGTTCAGCATCCAAAAGGGTTTCCCAGGGCCAGCCTGATCTCCCTCTCGTATATATAAGATTAGTGTTTTTGCGGTGTTTTTCAAAACACGAGACTTCAACAGCTTGTTTCCAAACGGTGATATTGATGTAAAAACGGGATGTATCTCGATAAAACCGGGCCTAAGACTGTCCAAAAAAGGAAGCTCAACATGGCCATTCCCCCACGTGCCTGGCAACGGATGCTGTCTGGCCGACGGCTGGACCTTCTGGACCCCACTCCGGTTGATATCGAGATCGACGATATCGCCCATGGGCTGGCATTTGTGGCGCGTTGGAATGGTCAGACCAAGGGCGATTTTGCCTATTCTGTGGCCGAGCATTCACTGCTTGTGGAAACCCTCTACGGCCGCATCAATCCAAAGGCGCCAGCAAAGTGGCGGTTGGCAGCGTTGCTGCATGATGCGCCGGAATATGTGATCGGAGACATGATTTCGCCGGTCAAAGCGGCCATTGGCCCGTCCTACGGAGAGCTGGACACCCGCCTGACCGCCGCCATTCACCTTAGATTTGGACTGCCCGCAGCCCTGCCTGTCACGGTGAAGAAACAGATCAAAAAGGCCGACCGCATCAGCGCCTGGATGGAGGCGGTGCAGATCGCTGGCTTCTCGGTGCAAGAAGCCAACAAGCTGTTTGGCAGGTCCAACGCAGATCTGATTGGCGACCTGGACATCCAATTGAGACCGCCCGTCGAGGTGCGCCATTCATATGTTGCACGCTATCACGAACTTTTGGCCGCGCTCTGAATTCACCCTAGTTAGAGCCTATTTTGGGCTGCGTTTTGCCAAAATCCGCTGCAATGTCCGGCGATGCATGCTCAACCGCCGCGCGGTTTCTGAGACATTGCGGTCACAGAGCTCATACACTCTTTGGATGTGCTCCCAACGCACCCGATCCGCGCTCATTGGGTTCTCTGGCGGCGGCGGCAGCGTGTCCGGCTGCGCCAGCAATGCATTTGTGACATCGGTGGCATCAGCTGGTTTGCTCAAGTAATCAGTGGCGCCAATTTTCACCGCCGCCACAGCCGTGGCGATGGCACCGTAGCCGGTCAGCACAACCACCCGACAATCTGGGCGTTTGTCGCGCAGCACCTCGACCACATCCAGCCCATTGCCGTCTTCAAGCCGCAAATCAACAACCGCATAGGCCGGTGGGCGCGCCGTAGCCACAGCCCGCCCCGCCGCGACAGAGCCGGCAGTCTCCACTTCGAATCCACGTTTTTCCATGGCCTTCGCCAGACGGCGCAGAAATGGTTCGTCATCATCAACCAACAGCAACGTCTTGTCAGGTCCAATTTTCTGCGGAGCAGTTTCGGCCATGCTTAGTCCTTTGTGCCAGTATGAGGTGCATATGAAGCAAGGATATTACCGGGCGGGTGAGAAACGTCAAACAGCTACATCTGGTCCAGAAAACAGCCGATTTTGTCGGCCATCTCTTCGGGCTCCACATCGCGGCGGAAAAACTCGACAAACCCCTGCTCGGGCAGCACCAGATAGGAAAAAGTCGAGTGGTCGACAAGATAATATTCATCCTCTGCCGGATGCGCCTTAAAATAGGTCTTATAGGCCCGGCTGGCCGCTTTCACCTGATCCAATGACCCCGTCAGGCCAATCATCCGCTCATGAAGATTTTCGGCGAATTCCCCAACAATCTCGGGAGTGTCTCGCCTTGGGTCGATTGAAATGAACACCGGAGTCACGCTTTGCCCCCGCTCCGCCAATACATCAATCGCCTCGGCATTGCGGGCGGTGTCCATCGGGCAAACATCCGGGCAGAACGTATAGCCAAAATAGATCAGCGATGGTTCGGTGATCACATCTTTGTCAGTGACCGTCTCACCCCTGGCGTTCACCAACTCAAAGGCTCCACCAATCTGTGCCGACCCACCGGCAATCTGGCTGCTGCGACACTGCGCGAACCGATCGGCCTGCTGTCCGCCCTGCGTCATAACCCAGGCGCCACCGACAAGAGCGGCCACAGAAACAGAGGCGAGAATGGCATATAGACGGTTCATGAGATCACACCTTGAGTGATAAGAGATATGTTGATCGTTGCTACTGTCAGATCTATCAATAATCACAGCCGATGCAACCGGAGCCGAACAACGTGACCGAGTCGAACATTGGCCTGATGAGCGGGCAAGAGCGCAGCCACTGGATCCGGTTGCGCACCTTGATCCTGCTGCGCTGGGTCGCCATCGGAGGCCAGATCTCGGCAATTGCCGTTGCCCAGGGTCTGTATGACCTGCAGCTAAACCTGGGCCTGTGCTATTTTGCGATCGGTGTTTCTGTGGCCGGCAATCTGGTGGCAATGTTCATCTTTCCCAAGAACAAACGCCTGTCAGAGTTCGAGAATTTTTTGACCGTCCAGTTTGACCTGCTGCAACTGTCCTTTCTGCTGTATCTCACCGGCGGCTTGAACAACCCGTTTGCCTTGCTGGTGCTGGGCCCGGTCACCATATCGGCCAGTATGATGCGGCTGCGATCCGCGCTGATCATCGGCGCCACCGCGATCATGCTGGTGACCCTGATGGCCGAATTTCACGTGCCTCTGCGCACCGCGCAGGGTTTTATTCTGCGCATTCCAGACGTCTTTGTCTTTGGCCACTGGACCGCCATTATCATCGCCGTTCTGTTTTTGGGGGCTTACTCTTACAAGATCAGTTCGGAAATGCGGTCGATGTCTGATGCGCTGGCCGCAACGCAACTGGCCCTTTCGCGTGAACAGAAGCTGACCGACCTGGGCGGCGTGATCGCAGCTGCCGCGCATGAATTGGGCACGCCGCTGGCCACCATTAAACTGGCCAGCGCTGAATTGATCGAGGAATTGGAAGATCACCCCGATCTCCGTGCCGACGCCACCTTGATTCGCGAGCAGGCCGATCGCTGCCGCGACATCCTTCGGGATATGGGGCGGGCCGGCAAGGACGACCTGCATCTGCGCCAGGCGCCCATTTCCACGGTGATTCTTGAGGCCGCCGAGCCGCATATGCATCGCGGAAAATTCATTCATTTTGAGGAAGGCCCGGCCGAAGGCGGCAGCTTTCAGCAGCCAACGATCCTGCGAAAACCAGAGATTATTCATGGGCTGCGCAACCTCGTGCAGAATGCGGTGGATTTTTCCCGTGCCAATGTCTGGGTCGAATCAAGCTGGACCGATACGACCATAACGCTGCGCATCTATGATGACGGCGCCGGTTACCCCTCGCAGATGCTGGGGCGGATTGGCGATCCCTTTGTGCGTCAGGGTCGCATCGACAGTGACCGCAAAACGCGCCCCGAATACGAAGGCATGGGGCTGGGATTGTTTATTGCCAAAACGTTACTGGAGCGCACCGGGGCAAGTTTGCGCTTTGCCAACGGCAGCGATCCCTCCCAAACCATTAGCCTTCATCCCGACCGACCGGGCGCTATTGTCGAAGTGTGCTGGCCCCGACAAAAGATAGATGCGATAGAGGGCGAGAATGCGGTTCCTTTGGGCCAAAATCAACCGATCGAAATTTAACCATTCATCTTTAAGCAACCAGTTAAACTTCAATTAACTATTATGGAGGCAAGATAAGCTAAATATCGGCTAAACTAGGCAGGACAATATGCAGAACATCGTCTCCATCGAATGGCTTGTTTTGGCAACACTATGTGCCGCCACTGCTGCAGTTGCGGTCTGGTGGCTCTCTCCGACCTCTGGCCAAAGAGGGCTGGAACAGGATCTGCTCTCCGGCGATGGTCGGACAGATGCGGTGTTCCTGTTTGATGATGCCAACCTGATCGGCTGGTCGACTGGCGCCCGCAAGATTATTGGCGACAAGGCTGAAGGCTTCAGCTGGACCACCCTGCGGGATCAGTTGGCGCGTAGCTATCCAGGTCTGCCCCAATCACCGGGCTTTCTAAAAGATGTCGGGCCACTGATCCTGTCCGGAACAGCAACTGCCGAATCCCACGAAGCACATTGTGAATGGATCGACGGCATAACCCGTGTTCAACTGCGCCGCAGTACCTCCGAAGCCAGGGATAAGACCCTTGACCAGGAATTGACCACGCTGCGTGCGGCGGTGCATCAGGCGCCCTATCCGGTCTGGCTGCAATCCGAAGAAGCCGAAGTCACCTGGTCCAACTTGGCTTATGACAATCTCAGCCAGAAATTGCGTGGACGGAACGTCGATTTTGCCGATCCGCTGTTTGCCGACCTGTCCGAACCGATGGCCAGCGGCAAGGCCGAGCGGATCTCTATCCCGCTGCCCGATACCAATAAAAAACTTTGGTACAATATCTCAACCACCGAGACCGAGGCGGGCTGGCTCAGTCACGCGGTGGACATCAACGCCGTGGTCGACGCCGAAGTCGCCCAGCGGAACTTTGTGCAGACCCTGGCAAAAACCTTTGCCCAGCTGTCTATCGGCCTGGCAATCTTTGACCGTAATCGCCAGCTGGTGCTGTTTAACCCGGTGTTGATCGACCTCACCGCCCTGCCCGCCAATTTCCTCAGCTCACGGCCAAATCTGCTCAGCTTTTTCGACCGTCTTCGCGATCAGCGGATGATGCCAGAGCCGAAGAACTACACCAGCTGGCGCCACCAGATGGCGGACCTTCTTGAGGCTGCCGCAGAGGGCCGCTATCAGGAAACATGGTCGTTGCCATCGGGTTCAGTCTATTCGGTCAGCGGCCGGCCACACCCTGATGGCGCCGTCGCCTTCCTGTTCGAAGACATTACCGCAGAAATCACCCTGACACGTCAGTTCCGCTCGGAACTGGAAATGGGCCAGTCGATCATGGATCAAATGGAGGAGGCCATTGCCGTGTTTGCAAATGACGGCACCATGACCTTCTCCAACAAGGCCTACCGCGATTTGTGGCGGATGGACCCCGAGGCCAGCTTTGCCAAGGTCTCCGTGGTTGACGCATGCCGTGTCTGGCAAGATATGTGCGCCGCAACCCCGACCTGGGGGGAGTTGCGTGATTTTGTGAACGGCCACGAGAACCGCGAGCAATGGTGGACCCATGTCCAATTGCGCAGTGGCAAGCCGCTGATTTGCAAAGTTTCTTCTGTGCAGAATGGGGCGACAATGGTGACCTTCCGTGCGCCAGGCCCCTCTGTCGCGCTGAAAGAGCAAGAGCGTTTTCGGATCACCCATCAAGACGGCTAAAACTGCGAACCAGCTTGCAGCGCCCAGCCTGCGGGGCCATTGTGGCCGCATGACACTTTGCCACGCGACCCGCTGCCTTTCCTCTCCGCAGGAAACTGCCGATCTGGCCACTCGCATCGCCGCGGCTCTTCGCCCCGGCGATTGCCTTTTGTTAGAAGGCCCTATTGGTGCCGGCAAAACCCATTTTGCCCGACAGCTGATCCAGTCTTTGTTGCCCATTTTCGAAGACGTGCCATCGCCGACCTTCACCCTGGTGCAAACCTATGATGTGCCCACCGGCGAGTTGTGGCACGCAGACCTATACCGGCTGTCGTCACTGGATGAAGTCGAGGAACTGGGCCTGATCGAGGCCTTTGACACTGCAATCTGCCTGATCGAATGGCCCGACCGACTGGCCGAACTGACCCCACCACAGGCGTTGCACCTGCGGTTTGCGCTGGACATTGATCATGCGGACACCCGTCACCTGACCCTCACCTGGAGTGATGAAAAATGGCAGCTTTTGCTGGACCAGATAGCCAATGACTGACCGAAACGAGCTGGCCGCCGCCTTTCTGGCAAAAACCGCCTGGGCCAATGGCAGCCGGAGGGATCTGGCGGGGGATGCCTCGAATCGCCGATATGAGCGGGTTTCTGCGCCGGTCACAGGACGGCCCGCAGTCCTTATGGATGCCCCCCCCGGCAAGGCTGAGGATGTCGCTGCCTTTGTGCATATTACCAATCACTTGCGAGACCTGGGCTTAAGCGCACCTGAAATACTGGCGGCAGACACCGATCATGGCTTTTTGCTGATCGAAGATCTCGGCGACGACCTTTATGCCCGCATCCTGTTGCGCCAGCCCGCGCTGGAAACGCCTCTGTATGAGGCGGCCACTGATGTCTTGGTAAAGCTGCACTCCGCAGCGATGCCGGATCTGGATATCATGAGCCCGCGGGTGATGGCACAATTGGATGAAATTGCATTCACCCAGTACCGCGACGGAATTCTCGGCGCCCAGGACCCCGATTTGGCAGCCCGGTTTGTCGATCAGTTCGAAGATATTCTGCACCACAGCGCCAAGGATGATCCCGTTCTGGTGCAACGGGATTATCATGCCGAGAACTTATTGTGGCTACCGGATCGCCACGGCGTTGCCCGGGTTGGGCTGCTGGATTACCAGGCGGCTCTGGCCGGTCATCGCGCCTATGACCTGATGTCACTGCTCCAGGATGCCCGCCGCGATGTTCCCCTCCGCATCGAGCAACAGATGATTGATCGCTATATCGCCAAAACCGGCGTCGATGACACAAAATTCCGCACCGCCTATACGGTGCTGGGACTGCAACGAAACCTGCGCATTCTTGGGGTGTTTGCCCGTCTGTCGCAGGACTATGGCAAACCGCAATATGTGGATTTGATCCCCCGGGTTTGGGCCCTGATGATCCGCGGGTTGGATCACCCGGCACTTGCCAATGTGGCGGACCTGATCCGCAACAATCTGCCACCGCCGACACCTGAAAACCTGGACAGGCTAAGACCGTGATGCAAACCCACCCCTCGTCTGTGATGCTGTTTGCGGCCGGCTTTGGCACCCGAATGAAGGCGCTGACCCGGGACTGTCCCAAACCGATGATCAAGGTAGCGGGCAGGCCGCTGATTGATTACGCGCTGGATCTGGCCCGCGAGATTGCACCGGATCACATCGTGGCCAATCTGTTTTACAAGCCCGAACAGCTAAAGGCACATCTGGCACCACAGGGGGTGCTGCTGAGCCATGAAACCCCGGATATTCTGGAGACCGGTGGAGGTCTGCGTCATGCCTTGCCGCTGTTGGGGGATGCGCCGGTTTTCACCATGAACACCGATGTGATCTGGTCCGGCCCCAACCCACTGATACTGGCGCGCGACGCCTGGGACCCGGATCAAATGGATGCGCTGCTGGTTTGTGTCCCGCTGGCCCGTGCAAGGGGGCGTATCGGGGCCGGCGATTTCACCGCTGACAGCCATGGTCGCATCAGCCGCGGTGGCGATCTGATCTATGGCGGCGTGCAGATCGTGAAAACCACTGGATTGCACAAAATCAACAAGACCGTTTTTTCACTCAATGAACTTTGGAACCAAATGCATGATGCGAGCCGTCTATTTGCCCTGCAATACCCAGGCCACTGGTGTGATGTTGGCTATCCCGAAGGCATTGAAGTGGCGGAAACCTTGTTGAAATCGCATGATGTTTGAACCGTCACTCACCCCCCGCATCTTTGCCCTGCCCTGCGGCACCGAATTTCCCCGCGCCCTTGTCGACGGGTTGACTCAACGTTGCCACGGGCAGCCCCCCGAAGCGCTGGCCAAGGTAGAGCTGATCGTCAACACCCAGCGCATGGAACGTCGCATTCGCGGGTTGTTCGATGCCGGCCCAAACCTGCTGCTCCCCCATATTTCGCTGCTCAGCGACCTGTCAAAACGCGCCACTCTGCACGGATTGCCCGCCGCCCTGCCGGTGCTGCGACGGCGGCTTGAACTTTCACAACTGGTAGCCAAACTGCTGGATGCAGAGCCCAGTCTGGCAGCAAGATCATCGCTGTATGACCTGTCAGACAGTCTGGCTGCATTGTTTGACGAAATGCAGGGCGAGGGTGTCACCACCGATACCATCCGCGGCCTCGATGTCTCGGATATGTCTGACCACTGGGCACGGGCGCAGAAATTTATCGGTATTGCCGATGAATTCACCAACACTCACAGCGGCGCCATGGACGTTCAGGCCCGCCAGCGCCAGGTGGTGTTGGACCTGATTGACAGCTGGCAGGAAAATCCGCCGCAACATCCGGTTGTTCTGGCTGGGTCAACCGGATCACGCGGAACCACCCTTCTCCTGATGCAGGCCATCGCCCGCCTGCCGCAGGGTGCGGTGGTGCTGCCCGGCTATGATTTTGATCTTCCGGCTGAGGTCTGGGCGGGTCTCGACGATCCGATGATTTCAGAGGACCACCCGCAATTCCGGTTTCACAAACTCATGACCGGCCTGGATCTGGCGCCACCCGACATAAAGCCCTGGTGCGACAGCCCCGCCCCTGCACCGGCGCGCAATCGGCTTGTTTCGCTGTCGTTGCGCCCCGCCCCGGTCACCGATGCCTGGATGGCCGAGGGCCCCATGCTGCGCGATCTGGACAAGGCCACCAAGAATGTAACGCTGATTGAGGCGCCGAATCCGCGTGGCGAAGCACTGGCGATTGCCCTGCGGCTGCGTCAGGCGGCTGAGGACGGCCAGACCGCGGCGCTGATCACCCCGGATCGGATGCTGAGCCGTCAGGTTTCAGCGGCGCTTGACCGCTGGGATATTCTGCCTGACGACAGTGCCGGCCAGCCATTGCAACTGTCCCCACCGGGCCGGTTCCTGCGCCATGTGGCTGAATTGTTTTGCAAAGACCTGACCGGCGACAGTCTTTTGACGCTGCTAAAGCACCCTCTGACCCATGATGGTGACGCCCGTGGCGACCATTTGCGTCACTCCCGCGAGTTGGAATTGCAATTGCGCAGCGCCGGCCCTCCGTTTCCCGATGGCGCCTGTTTTGATCAATTTGCCGCCAAACGTGAGCTTCTTGCCGGCTGGAGCACTTGGCTAACGGATCATTTTGCCGTTCAGGTGATTGCAACGGAACTGCCTCTGAGCGAATGGGTCTTTTGCCTGCGCGAACTGTCCGAAGCCATTGCCAGCGGCAGTCAAACCGCCGGCGCCGGCACTCTTTGGGATAAAAAGGCCGGCCGCGAGGCTCTTAAGGTGATGCAGGAACTGGCAGCCGAGGCCCACCACGGCGGCGACATGACCGCCCGTGATTTTGCCGATTTACTGGGCGCTTTACTGTCGCAGGGCGAAGTCCGCGACCGCGACGCGCCGCATGGAAAGATCATGATCTGGGGCACGCTCGAGGCCCGCGTGCAGGGTGCGGATCTAGTGATTTTGGGCGGGTTGAACGAAGCCAGCTGGCCCGAGTCCGCCAAACCTGACCCCTGGCTGAACCGTCAATTGCGCAATCAGGCCGGGCTACTGCTGCCCGAGCGCCGGATCGGTCTGTCGGCCCATGATTTCCAACAGGCCATCGCCGCCCCCGAGGTTTGGCTTAGCCGTGCCATACGGTCCGACGATTCTGACACCGTAGCCTCGCGCTGGCTGAACCGGCTGTGCAACCTGCTGGATGGATTGCCGGATCAAAACGGACCGGAGGTCTTGCAGGCGATGCGCGACCGCGGCCAGACATGGCTCGACTGGGCCGTTGCCCTTGAGGAACCAACACCAACACCTGCCGCGCTGCGCCCCTCGCCACGGCCGCCGGTATCTGCCCGTCCACGCCGGCTGACCATCACCGAAATACCTCGTTTGATCCGCGACCCCTATGCGATCTACGCCAAGCATGTGTTGCGGCTCAGGGTGCTAAACCCGCTGGTTCGGGTCCCCGATGCATTGCTGCGTGGTATCGTGGTGCACGAGGTGTTCGAGCATTTCATCAAGGAAACACTGGATGATCCCAGCCTGCTGACCCGCGAGCATCTGCTGCAGAAATCCCGTGAACTGCTGGAACAGCACGTGCCCTGGCCGGTGGCGCGTTGCCTGTGGTTATCACGGGTGAACCGGATATCCGGCGATTTCATCCAGGCCGAACAGACCCGCCGCCTGACCTCTTACCCGATCGCCTTTGAGGCCAAGGGCGAGGCCCGGTTGGAGCCGCTTGATTTCACCATTGCCTGCCGCGCCGATCGCATCGACCAGGATGACCGCGGTTTTCTGCATCTCTACGACTACAAAACCGGTGCGCCGCCCTCTGAAACCCAACAGTTGAAGTTCGAAAAACAATTACTGATCGAGGTGGCAATGGCCGAGGAAGGCGCCTTTCAGGACATCGGCCCCAGGGAAGTCTCCCGTGCCATGTTCATCGGGTTGGGAACCACAATGAAGGAAGTTCGCGCGCCGATCGACAAAGAGCCCCCGGCCAAAGTTTGGCAGGACCTGCGCGAGCTAATCGGGGCCTATTTCGAGCCTAACCAAGGGTTTTCGAGCCGTCGAATGCTGCATCTGGACACCGAACTGGGCGATTATGATCACCTTGCACGGTTCGGAGAATGGGACCGCAGCGCCACCCCCGAACCCGAGGATCTGACATGAACAAGCGCGACGCCGCATCCGAAGCGCAGTACCGCGCCGCCCGCCCGGATGCCTCGACCTGGCTGGCCGCCAATGCGGGGTCCGGCAAAACCAAGGTATTGACCGACCGGGTGGCACGGCTGCTGCTGCGCGGGGTTCAGCCGCAGCATATTCTGTGCCTGACCTATACCAAGGCGGCCGCCAGCGAGATGCAGAACCGTCTGTTCAAACGGCTCGGCGAATGGGCGATGTTGCAGGATGCCCAGCTGATTGCCGCATTGACCGAACTTGGCGCCGAGGAGGCCACCTCACCCGAGGGGCTATCCCAGGCGCGGACTCTGTTTGCCCGCGCACTGGAGACCCCCGGCGGGTTGAAGATCCAGACCATCCATTCGTTTTGCTCGTCCCTATTGCGGCGATTCCCGCTGGAGGCCGGCGTCAGCCCACAGTTTTCCGAAATGGAGGACCGCGCTGCGACCCTGCTGCGGGCGGAAATCACCGAGGATTTTGCCAAGGGCGACCAGGCCCATTTGGTCGAAGCGCTGGCGCGACATGTCACCGACAGTGACTTTGACGCGCTCACCACCGCGATAAGTCATCGCCGCGCCGGCTTTGAAACGCCTACTGACTGGGCCGATTTGCTACACCTGTTTGATCTGCCGGATGGCTTTGACGAAACCGCGCTGAAGGCGCTGGTTTTCCTTGGGGGCGAAGAGCAGCTGATCGCGCGTACCCGCGACATGCTTGCCAGCGGTGGCACCAATGATCAGAAGGCAGCGCTGAAACTGGCGGCGATCACCCATCCCACCCTGTCGGATCTTCCAGCACTGGAAAGCGTGTTGCTGACCGGGGCCAGCGCCAAAGAGCCGTTCAGCGCCAAGGTTGGGTCATTCCCCACCAAAAAACTGCGCGAATCTCATACCTCACTGATGGACCAGCTGGAGCCCTTGATGTTGCGGATCGAGGATGCCCGGGCCAAGCGGCTGGGGCTTATGGCGGCGCGAAAATCGCACGACCTGCATCAGTTTGCCGCCGTCTTTGTTCCTGAATACAGCCGCCGCAAACAACTGCGGGGCTGGCTTGATTTTGACGATCTGATCCTGAAGGCGCGGCAATTGCTGAACGACCCAGCCGTCGCAGCCTGGGTGTTGTACCGTCTGGACGGCGGTATCGACCATATTCTGGTCGACGAAGCGCAGGACACCAGCCCGGTGCAATGGGATGTGATCGAGAAGCTGGCGCAGGAATTCACCTCGGGCGAGGGTGCGAGATCGGATGTGGAACGCACCATTTTTGTAGTCGGCGATAAGAAACAATCGATTTATTCGTTTCAGGGCGCCGATCCGGATGCCTTTGACCGGATGCGGGCCGAGTTTGGCAGCCGTTTGCGCGACACCGGCACCGAATTGCAGGATGCCTCGCTCGATTTTTCCTTCCGCTCATCCGCGGCGATTCTGGGGCTGGTTGATCTGGTGTTTCAGGACATGCCCCGGGCCGGGTTTCACAAGGAATCGCTGCACCGCGCCTTTAAATCCGACCTGCCCGGGCGGGTTGACCTGTGGCCGGTGGTGGAAAAGGTCGATGACAAGGACGAGCGCGACTGGACCGACCCGATGGACCGGCCCGGGACCCGCCATCACAATGTCATTCTGGCCGAACGCATTGCTTTGTCTATCAAGCAGATGATCGACGATGGGGTGACCATCCCCGAAGATGGCGCAACCCGTGGCAGCTTTGTTCGCCGCCCGGTCCATGCCGGCGATTTTCTGATTTTGGTGCAACGGCGCTCGGATCTGTTTTCCGAAATCATCCGCGCCTGCAAAGCCGCCCACCTGCCCATCGCCGGCGCCGACCGGCTCAAGGTTGGCGCCGAACTGGCGGTCAAGGATCTGGCGGCGCTGCTGTCTTTCCTCGCCACGCCTGAGGATTCTCTGTCGCTGGCCTGTGCGTTGAAATCACCCATCTTCGGCTGGTCCGAGCAAATGCTGTTCGATCTGGCGCATCGTCGGACGTCCAAATACCTGTGGACAGCCCTGCGTGATCGCGCGGCGGATTTCCCCGTGACCATGGAAATTATCGGCGACCTTCGCAACCAGACCGATTTCCTGCGCCCCTTTGACCTGATTGAGCGCATTTTGACCCGCCACAATGGCCGCAAGAACCTGCTGGGCCGATTGGGCCCCGAGGCCGAAGACGGTATCAACGCCCTGTTGTCGCAGGCGCTGGCCTATGAGCGCACCGATATCCCCAGCCTGACCGGGTTTCTGGTCTGGATGCAGACCGACGATCTGGAGATCAAACGGCAGATGGGTGCTGCTGGCAACATGATCCGGGTGATGTCGGTGCATGGCTCCAAGGGTTTGGAATCGCCCATTGTGATCCTGCCCGACACCGCCAAGCGACGGGCTCCACGCGATAGCGAAATCATGCTGGCGGATGGCACGCCTATTTGGAAAATCCCCACCGCGCAAATGCCGGCTGCGATGCTCGCCTCGCGAGAGGCGGCGCAGGAAAAGCAACAGAATGAACGATTGCGCCTGCTCTATGTGGCGCTGACACGGGCCGAGAAATGGCTGATTGTGGCCGCTGCCGGCGATCTCTCGAAAGAAGGCGATAGCTGGTATCAGATGGTGCAAACCGCTCTGGGTGACGCCGGCGCGGTGACGCTGGACACCGCAGGTGGTCCGGGACTGCGGCTGGAGCACGGCGATTGGGATGACCTGGAGTTCAAGCCGCTTGAGCGCACCATACGGGACATACCCGCGCTGCCTCAGCTGTTCTCAGTTGCCGCCGCCCCCTATCAGCCGCCGCCCGCTACCCTCAGCCCATCGGATTTGGGCGGCGCCAAGGCCTTGCCCGGGGATCAGGGGTTGGACGAAGAGCAGGCCAAGGCCCGTGGATCGCGTTTGCATCTGTTGCTGGAACATCTGCCTGCCGTGCCGCCGGAAAACCGGGCACAGGTCGCCCAGAACCTGCTGCGGGACTGCGACGATCAGGCTGAACTGCTGGCAGAGGCGACAGCGGTGATCCAAAATCCTGAAATGACAGCGATCTTCGCCCCTGACACCCTGGCTGAGGTCTCGGTCACTGCGCAGCTGAACAGCCAGCGCCTGCACGGCATAATCGACCGGTTGATTGTAACGCCTGACAGGGTCATCGCGGTGGATTTCAAATCGAATGCCACGGTTCCCACAAATCCTGCGCAATGCCCCGAGGGTGTGCTGCGGCAAATGGGAGCCTATGCCCATGCCCTGGCGCAGATCTATCCCGACCGTCAGGTTGAAACCGCGATTGTCTGGACCCGCACCGCCACCCTGATGCCACTACCACACGATCTTGTGTCAGACGCATTAATGCGACGTCTGATACCTTGACGACAAGCCACGCCATTCCTAGATTCCAACTCCAGTTGCCACACACTCATGGAGACATGCATATGTCCACCGTAGCCGTCACCGACGACACATTCGAAGCCGAAGTCACAAATTCAAAAGTCCCCGTAGTGGTGGATTTCTGGGCCGAATGGTGCGGACCCTGCAAGCAAATCGGCCCCGCTCTCGAAGAGCTGGCCGCCGAATATGGCGACAAAGTCAAAATTGCCAAGATCGATCTCGACAGCAACCCAAATGTTGCCGCGGCTATGGGCGTGCGCAGCATCCCAGCCCTGTTCTTGTTCAAAGATGGTCAAGTGATCTCAAACCGATCCGGCGCTGCCCCCAAATCTGCGCTGCAAAGCTGGATCAACGAAGCTCTGTAATCGTATCAGATCAATAAGTTACACAAGGGCGTCCCAATCGGGGCGCCCTTTTTGCATGTTTTGGTACAAACACTGCCCTGCATCAGACAAAGAAAAAGCCGCCCTGGGAGGAGGAGCGGCTTTAACTTTTCAGACTGTTGTCGGCGATCAGAACAGATCAGCGCGGGTCAGCCCGATATCCTGCAGCTGGTCACGGCTCAGGCGCAACAGCAATTTGCGTGTTACACGCGCTTCGTTCCAGGCAAATACAGAGTTTTTCAACTCAAGAATACTATCAACAATACGAAGAGTGGCGACTGCTCCCAGAGGAGCTTGGGTGTTTGCGGCTACATATGCCATGGTACGCTTCCTTTGATCTACCAGCCGACACTGTGTCGGTTGTTGATCCTCATGTAAGTCCACAAAGTGAGTCTCACAATTGCCCGTTCAACAGCCCCGCAATGCGCACAGTGCATAGCAAGTTGGCCCTATGTGAACCGTTGCCTCTGCGGCTATTGGCCCCCATATACATAGGGCAATCAATTGGAGGCATTCATGGCAAACGATCAGTTCCCCGGCTGGCACGGCACCACGATTATCGGCGTCAAAAAGGGCGGTGAAGTTGTGATTGCCGGTGACGGACAAGTGTCCTTGGGTCAGACTGTGATCAAAGGCACCGCGCGCAAGGTGCGCCGTTTATCCCCCGGCGGCTACGATATTGTGGCGGGCTTTGCCGGCTCCACCGCCGATGCCTTTACCTTGCTGGAGCGGCTGGAGGCCAAGCTAGAGGCAATGCCCGGCCAACTGGCCCGCGCCAGTGTTGAATTGGCCAAGGACTGGCGCACCGATAAGTATCTGCAAAAACTGGAGGCGATGCTGATTGTCACCGATGGGACAGATCTGCTGGTGATCACCGGTGCCGGCGATGTGCTGGAGCCCGAGCATGAGGTTGCGGCCATTGGCTCTGGCGGTAATTTTGCCCTGGCTGCGGCACGGGCGATGATGGACACGGATAGAACTGCCGAACAGGTGGCCCGCGCCGCGATGGCCATTGCGGCTGATATCTGTGTCTACACCAATGGCAGGCTCACTGTCGAAACCATCACCACATAAGAATTTTCTAAAATTTTTGGGAAAATTCTTCCTAAAGATTTTGGCGGCCCGAAAGGATGGATTATGACAGACCTAACCCCCCGCGAGATCGTTTCCGAACTGGATCGGTTCATTATCGGCCAAAACGACGCCAAACGTGCTGTTGCCGTGGCGCTGCGCAATCGGTGGCGCCGCAAGCAATTGTCGGATGACCTGCGCGACGAGGTTTACCCCAAAAATATCCTGATGATCGGCCCCACCGGCGTTGGTAAGACTGAAATATCGCGACGGCTGGCCAAACTGGCCCGGGCGCCGTTCATCAAGGTCGAAGCAACTAAGTTTACCGAGGTTGGTTACGTGGGTCGCGACGTGGAACAGATTATCCGCGATCTGGCTGATACCGCCATTTTGCAAACCCGCGAGCTGATGCGCGAGGACGTCAAGGTCAAGGCGCATCAGGCCGCCGAGGAACGGGTGCTGGCCGCTCTTGTTGGCGATGAAGCCCGCGAGGCCACCCGCGACATGTTCCGCAAGAAGCTGAAATCGGGGGAGCTGGATGACACCATTATCGAGCTGGATCTGGCCGATACATCCAACCCGATGAGCTCATTTGAGGTTCCGGGCCAGCCGGGATCGAACATGGGGATGATGAACCTTGGGGATCTGTTCGGCAAAGCAATGGGCGGCCGCAGTATACGGCGCAAAACAACTGTTGCCGAAAGCTATGAGATCCTGATCGGTGAAGAGGCCGATAAATTACTGGATGATGAGACCGTCATCCGCACCGCACTCGATTCGGTTGAGCAGAACGGCATCGTGTTCCTGGACGAGATCGACAAGGTTTGCACCCGCTCGGATGCACGCGGTGGCGATGTCAGCCGCGAAGGGGTGCAGCGCGATCTGCTGCCGCTGATCGAAGGCACCACCGTGTCAACCAAACATGGGCCGATCAAGAACGACCATATCCTGTTCATCGCATCGGGTGCGTTTCACACCGTCAAACCATCGGACCTGCTGCCAGAATTGCAAGGCCGGCTGCCGATCCGGGTGGAGCTGAGGGCGCTTACCGAAGGGGACTTTGTCCGTATTCTAACCGAAACAGACAATGCGCTGACCCTGCAATATACTGCCCTGATGGGCACTGAAGAGGTCACCGTCAGTTTCACCGATGATGGCATCGCAGCCCTGGCCAAGATCGCCGCCGAAGTGAACCAGTCGGTCGAAAATATCGGTGCGCGCCGGCTTTACACAGTGATGGAACGGGTGTTCGAAGAGCTCTCCTTCACGGCGCCAGATCGCGGGGGCGAAGAGTTTGTTGTGGATGCCGAATTCGTTGACAAAAATCTCGGCGAGCTGACAAAATCTGCCGATATCAGCCGATATATGCTGTAACTAAGGCTCTGGATTGATGCCTCTGGACATTCCCGGAGGCATCGATAGCCTGTCGCAAATATCGAGTGGCAGAGTTTATATGCGTGTATTAATTCAATCGGCTTTTGCAATTGCCCTGGTTTTCATGGCCTCCTGCAGTGACCGCAGTTTCACCCCGGTTATGCCTGAGGCACTGGAGGTTGGGACTCCCAAAACCATTTTTGTCGCGACAATCCGCGAACCCGTGTCAAATGGCAGTTTTGGCCCCGGACGATCTGATCAATACAGCCTGCTGGAACTCACCGTATCAATCCCGCCAAACCGTCAACCCGGGCAACTTAGTTTTGCCTATGCCAAACCAGACCCGGAAACCCAATTCACCATGGCCGGGCGGCGGGTATTTAGCGACCCGGCCGATTTTCACGCCCGGATAAAGGCAGAAGTGGCCAACCTGCCCCGTGACCAGCGTGAAATTACCTTGTTTGTGCATGGCTTCAATTCCACCCAGGCCGAAACCGCCTTTCGTGCTGCCCAACTGGCACAGGATATCCAGCTGCCGGGTGCCACAATGATCTATTCCTGGCCCAGCCAGGGCAATCCACTGGGCTATGCCTATGATGGAGACAGCGTTCTGTTTGCCCGCGATGGACTGGAACGGATGTTACGCGAAATCCGCTCTGCTGATGTGGGTCGGGTGGCCTTGGTTGCCCATTCCATGGGCTCACAACTGGTGATGGAAACCCTGCGCCAAATCGAAATACAAACCCCCGGCTGGTCTGCTGCCAATCTGAATGGAGTGGTGTTGATATCGCCAGATCTGGATGTCGAAGTGTTTCGCAGCCAAATGAACCGCATCGCCGAGGTGCCGCAGCCTTTTGTTGTTTTTGTCTCCAGCAAAGACCGGCTGCTTAATATCTCCGGACGGCTACGTGGAAATCACAACAGTGTAAGACTGGGCAGCCTTACCTCATTGGAGGCGGTGGCCGGTCTACCGATCAAAATTATCGACACCACTGCATTTTCGGATGATGCAGTGTCGTCCCATCTGGTGGCGGGCACATCACCGGCGCTCATTGCAATACTGAATTCGGCCCGAGCAACAGCAGATGCCTTTGGTCGCGATGGTGATTTTATTGCGAGCCTATTGCCAGGGCAATTGACCCAAGCGGACGGCGCAACTCAGGTCAGCCTGCGCAATACGGTCTCAGACGAAAGATAAAACCAGATTTATCGGGACCGTCGAAGATAGACATAATAGGCGCCTGAGCCACCGTGACTGATATGGGCCGGCGTGATCTGCAATACCCCCTGCGCCAGTGGCGCCAAAGACAGCCATTGTGGCACCTGATGCCGCAGCACTCCGCGCGGTGTAGGGATGGGGCCGGGTTCATCACGGTCTTTGCCCTTGCCCGTCACCACCAGCACCAGCCGCTTGCCAGATGCCTGTGCGGACAGAATAAAGCGGATCAAGGCGGGATGCGCCGAGTCGACCCGCATACCATGCAGATCCAGCTTTCCCTCTGGCTTTAACTTGCCGCGTTTCATGCGGGTAAAAGCCTTTTGATCCATCTGTAGCGGAGACCGGAACAGCCGGTCGGTAATGGCAGGCTTCAGATCATGTTTGAACGGTTTTTGGCGCGCATGGCTGCCAAGCTCAAAACGATCAATGCGCGGAAGTGGATGTTTCGTCGGCTTTGGTTTTGGCAGTGGCAAGGCTGGTGGCGCGCTCTGCGCGCCGGGATGCAGGCGCTCGGCCTTTTTCACCACCTCTTGCCAGAGGTCGATCTCTTCTGCCGTCAATTTCCGCCGTGTCATCAGATATCTTCCGGTAGCAGCGCATAGGCCCGTTGGATTGGTAGCAGCACAACCATTCTACCAGGATCCCGCAACCGACCAGCCGCCTGCCCTGCTGCATCGCCCGTTCCGTAAAATACATCCGCCCGCTGCGCGCCCTTGATAGCCGAGCCAGTGTCCTGTGCAACCATCAGACGGCGCATTTTTCCATTGCCGTCCTTTTCCAACCAGACCGGCGCCCCCAACGGGGTGAATTTTGGATCCACTGCCAGACTGCGCAGGGCGGTTACCGACCGGTTCATCGCCCCCAAAGGCCCCGCCGATGAGGCCACGTTGCGCAGTTCGCGGAAAAACACGTAAGACCGATTATGCAGCAGCAACTCGCGACCATCAGATGGGTTGCGACGGACCCAGTTCTTGATCACCTGAGCACTGACCTGATGCAGAGAATAAATTTCGCGCCTCACCAATTCTTGGCCGATGGATCGGTAATTGTGACCATTGGAGCCGCCATAGCCAATTCGAATCGTCGATCCATCCGCCAGTCGAACACGGCCAGAGCCCTGGATTTGCAGGAAAAACAGCTCGACCGAGTCATCGACCCAAGCGATTTCCAGCCCCCTGCCCTCCATCACTCCGCTGGTCAGGATGTCGCGACGCGGCAACCATTGGCCAGCGCTCCGGGCCTCGGGTGGCATTTTGTAGATCGGGTATTGGTAGCGCGGACTTCGATGGCGAGAGCCATCAAGCTCCGGCTCAAAATACCCGGTAAACAGCGCATTCTTTCCGTCCTCGATCAACACCGGGCGAAACAGAAGTTCAAAGAAAGCGCGTGCAGATTCAGGGTCTTGCTGCCGTGCCACCGCACATATGGACAGCCAGTCCGGATCGTCAAAATCCCTGCAGGTCTGCCCGAACACATCAAGCGCAGCCGCATGGTCATCCTTCTCCCAGCCATCAAGCTGGGAGAAATCCAATAATCTATAGCTAGTGTCTGCTTGCGCTCCGGCTGCAGTCATCGCCACCCCTATCAGGCAGGCAGCGCCAAAAGCCCGCCGAAGCGCTGTGATCATGCCTCTGTGGCGATCAGAAGCCAGTTTGGATCATCTGCGCCCATGTTGCGTGCAAAGGTCCAAGTATCCTTCTGACGCTTAATGGTTTTGGAATCGCCTTCGACAATATCGCCGCCCCGATCCCGCACCACAGAGGTCAACTCGGCAATGAAGCGCATTGTAATCTCGGCCCGCTGTTGCGATTCGTCGAACTTGGCATCCACCACAGTGGTTTCGCTGAGGCCGATGAATTGGGCCTCGATGGTCAGACCCTGGTCTTCACGATGCGCCACCGCCTCGACAAAACTGTCAAAGATTTCTTCCGACATAAACGGCTGAATACTATCCAGTTCTCCCCGTTCAAATCCCATCAGGATCATTTCATAGGCACCGCGTCCACCCTGCAGGAAATCGCTCACCGAGAAGGAAGGTTCCACACGTTTCATCGCGCTCAACGCCTTGGCCTGGCTGCTGTCTTCGTCCACGTGATCGGTGATGTCCCGATCCGGGCCACCTTCGATCACTTCAAAAGCTGACCTGTCCGCCCGCCCGTTTGTCTTGGGCTGCGGCGGTTTTTCGAAACCTTCACGGGTGCCCAGCACATTTTTCAGGCGCAGGATCAAAAAAACGGCAATACCGGCTAAAACCAAAAGCTGGATCAAGGGAGACTCCATTTGGACCTCATTATTATGACTAGGCTTTGTAACCAAAGCTCTCAGCACTTATGTAGGTGACGGGCGCGATCAAGTCCACCGTCCCGCTAATGTGACAAGGAATCCATTTATGTACCTGCTTTTGGCCTTTCTTTTGGTGCCGATCATCGAAATTGCCCTGTTTATTCAGGTTGGTGGGTTCATCGGCCTGTGGCCAACCCTGGCCATCGTTGTTTTGACCGCAGTACTCGGGACCTGGCTGGTAAAATCCCAAGGTCGTATGGCGTTAGGGAAATTGCAGAGCTCGTTTCAGCAGCTTGATGACCCCACCGAGCCACTGGCGCATGGGGCGATGATCCTGGTGGCCGGCGCTTTATTGCTGACACCGGGGTTCTTCACCGACGCCATTGGCTTTTCTCTGCTGATGCCACCGGTACGGATGGCTGTTTTTCGGTTTTTGAGCGCGCGCGTCACAATGGCACAGTTCCAAATGGGGGCTGGTGCGGCCCAGTCGCGTCGCAATCCAGGTCCGCAGGGCGATATCATCGACGGCGATTACCAGGATGTAACGCCCAAGAAACCTCGTCAGGGACCTTCGGGCTGGGTGGATGGCCCCGACCAAGGGTGACCTGACCCGTTGAGGTGCAGGTGCCAAACTGATATGCACTGCAAAAATAATATTTCAGGAGTAGTTCTATGGCCGAAAACGGCGCAGTCGAAGGCGCACAGCCGCAAGTCCAGATGAAAGTTCTGGGCCAGTTTATTCGCGACATGTCATTCGAAAACGTAATGGCACAGAAGGGCACCGGCACAGAAGCCCAGCCCGACGTCAGTGTTCAGGTCAATTTGGATGCCAAAAAGCGGACAGCTGAAAACCAGTATGAGGTGATCACCAAGCTGATCATCCAATCCAAAGTCAAAGAAACCGGCGATGTCCTGTTTGTATTTGAGCTGGAATATGTCGGCATTTTCAACATCGAAGGTGTGCCCGAAGACCAGTTGCACCCTTTCTTGCTGATCGAGTGCCCACGCATGTTGTTCCCGTTCCTGCGTCGCATCGTTTCAGATGTAACCCGCGACGGTGGTTTCCCGCCACTGAATCTGGACAACATTGATTTCGTCGCAATTTACCGCAACGAACTGGCACGCCGTCAGGCCGAAACAGCCGCTGAGCAGCCAACCCAGTAAGCGCCGGTATTTTCCGGTACTACCTTAAAACGCCGCTGATCCGTCAGCGGCGTTTTTTTGATGTCACGCTTTCCAAAGGGCATCTTCATCCATTTTTCCCACAAACACATCGTGGGCCGCCTGTTCCTCCTCCGTTAGCAGGCTCTTTAACGGAACTGGCCGCGCTGCCGGGCGCCAATCTTCCTCTGCACCACCTGAGGCGGTGGAGGTATTTGTTGCCAGACCAAAATCTGGCTGCCGTCCACCGATCAGCTCTAGATAAACCTCGGCCAGAATCTCGGAATCGAGAAGCGCGCCGTGCAGGATCCGGTTTGAGTTATTGATATTGAACCGACGGCAGAGCGCATCCAGTGTCGCTGGCGAGCCGGGAAATTTTTTGCGCGCAATAGCCAGGGTATCCAGTGCCTGCGCCATCGGCAGTTCCGGCAATCCCATCCAGCGAAGCTCGGCGTTCAGGAACTTCATGTCAAAGCTGGCGTTGTGGATCACCATCGTGGAATCGCGCACAAAATCCAGGAAACCCTGGCCCACCTTGGCAAACAAAGGCTTGTCTTTCAGGGTGACGGCTCCGGGGCCGGGTTGCTGCGGTGGCTCCAACAGATCAGCGCCAATTCCATGGACCCCAAATGCCCCGGCTGGCATGGATCGCTGGGGGTTGATGTAGACATGGTATGTCTCACCGGTGGGCATATGGTTCCACAATTCGACCGCGCCGATTTCGACAATACGGTCGCCGGACAATGGATCAAACCCGGTGGTTTCAGTATCCAGAACAATTTCACGCATTTGCTATCTTCTCCCGGACATCGGCAAGGATCTGCGCCACCTGCGCCCGCGCATGATCCAGCGTATCGGTGACAATCACATAGTCAGAGCGGGCGATCTTGTCTTCAATTGGCAGCTGCTTATGGCGGATTTGCAGAAATTGCTCAACACTCATCGTGCCACGCTCAAGAACCCGGCTTTGCTGGGTTTCTGCATCGATCATCACACAGGCCACAGCATCCATTTCCCGGTTGCCGCCGGTTTCAAACAGCAGCGGTATATCAAATACCAGTATATCAGATTTGGCGGTTCTGCGAAAATCATCCCGGTCCTGCGCCACCAGTGGGTGCACGATGGATTCGATCTTTGATAACACCTGAGGGTCCTTAGCTATCAGCTCTTTCAGCCTCATCCGGTCCACCTGGCCCTGTTTGATCGCATCCGGAAACTCGGCCTGCATCGCAGAAACAGCCGCACCGCCCTTGGCATATAGCCTGTGCACGGCGGCATCCGCATCCCAAACGGCACAGCCCGCAGTGGCAAACAGCCCAGCGGTGGTGCTTTTGCCCATCCCAATGGACCCGGTCAACCCCAGATTGAAAATCATCTCAGCGCCGCAGCACGGGCGGCATTGTCCACTTCGGGACGCTGACCAAACCAGCGTTCAAATCCGGGCACAGCCTGATGCAACAACATGCCCAGACCATCGACCGTGGTACAGCCAATCTCCTCGGCGTATTGTAGCAATTCGGTCTTCAGCGGCGTGTAGACCAAATCTGTGACCACGGCAGTGGATTGCAAACCGTCCAGCGGCACCCGAAGACGCGGCTTACCGATCATGCCCAGGGATGTTGTATTGACCAACAGCGCCGCCTCTTCGATCACATTTCCAGCCTGCACCCATTCCACAACGCGAAGCCGGGCGCCAAATTCCTGTTTCAACTGATCGGCGCGCGCCCGGGTACGGTTTGACAGGATCAATTCTGGCACCCCGGCCTCAATCAGCGAGGCAACCACCGCCCGACAGGCCCCGCCAGCCCCCAGAACCACCGCCGGGCCCGATTTCGGATCCCAGTTCGGCGCCGCCTGATGAAGGTTGGTGATAAATCCATAGCCATCCGTATTGTCGGCCAGGATCGTGCCGTCTTTGCGGAAAATCAGCGTATTCGCCGCACCAATCAGCGTTGCCCGATCGGTGACCTGATCGGCAATCGACATCACTCTCTCTTTATGAGGAATGGTCACATTTGCACCGACAAAACCCATCTTGGGCATCGATCTGATCACCTCTTCGAGATCCGCAGCTTCAACATGCATCGGAATATAGTGGCCAGAGATGCCGTAGGTGTTCAACCAATAGCGCTGAAGTTGGGGTGATTTTGAATGGGCCACCGGGCAGCCAATCACCGCAGCCAACGGAATTATAGCGTCACTCATTGTTCGATCATCCCCTGCAGTGCCAAAAAGTTGATAATTTCCATCAGGGGCAATCCCAAGACGTTAAAGTAGTCGCCGTCAATGGCTGAGAACAGCCGGACGCCTTCTTCTTCCAGTTTATAACCGCCAACAGCCTGTCGTATACTGTCCCAGTTGCGGGTGACATAGGCCTGTAGATAGGCATCCGAACTGTGCCGCATCTGCAGCCGCACCCGGCCAACATGTCGCCAGATCACCTCACCGTCACGACAGATCACTGCGGCGGACAACAACATATGCCATTTTCCCCGCATGGCTGTCAGTTGCGCCAGCGCCTGATCCGGGCTTGCTGGCTTTGACAGTAAGCTGCCCTCAAAGTCCAACACCTGATCACAGCCTAAAACCAACGATCCAGTGGATTTGGAGCTGACGTTTCGCGCTTTCAACGCGGCCAGGGCTTCTGCAATATCACGCGGCGATGCCCGCTGGCCCAACAGGGCAGTTTTCAGCTCCGGCTCATCTACCTCCGGATATCGAACCTCAAACGCAATCCCCGCCTGACGCAACAAGTGCGCCCGAATGGCTGACCCGGAGGCAAGAAGGATGTGGGTAGACATGTGGAAAACCCTTAGGAAAAGTTTCGGATGGTTTTGGGATGGTTTGTATGGAAATCACCGCCAAAGCAAGCTTTTGGGGTTTTTCCAATATCTCGGAAAAAAGCCGGCAGATTCGCCCTTTGAGGATAAGGATAACTTCAATCCTTGGGATATCGCAGCCATCCCAAAGTACCCACCATGTTATCCCCACGGTAACCTTGGTTAACAAAACCCTAGCACCCTTATTTCTATGGGCCGGCCAGAATTCATCCCAGAACCAAGCCGAATAACTGGAAACTTATCCATACTGGGGATAAGCCGGTGGGTGACTCACTTATCCACCGGATTCATGGGGCACTACTAAAACATCATCCTTACTTATAAATCTTATATTTATAGGAAGCCCCTGCCAGCCCGAGGAAAACCGAGATGGATTTGAGTGATATCCTGTTCAGCCTCTACCCATATGCTAAGTCACTCCACATCATGGCGGTGCTCAGCTGGATGGCTGGTCTGTTTTATCTTCCACGGCTGTATGTGTATCACGTGGAGCAGGCCCAGAAGGTCCAGCGCTCCATACCGATCTTCCTGATGATGGAGGACAAGCTGCTGCGCCTGATCATGCGCCCTGCGATGATTGTGACCTGGGGGGCCGGGCTGCTGATGGTGTTTACCCCCGGGGTGGTGGACTGGAGTGACATCTGGCCTTGGACAAAAGGCGCATCGGTTATTGCAATGACCGGGTTTCACCAGCTTCTTCAGGCGCGCTATCGCGACCTTGCTGCCGGCCAGAACAACCTCACAGGGCGCCAGTACAGGCTGCTGAACGAGATCCCGACACTATTGATGGTCATCATTGTTGTATCGGTGGTTTTTAAATTCTGAGGCAATATTTGACTCCCTCGGAACGACCGCATATGTAATCCTCCAAAGCGGACCCGTCCGGGTTAACGTGTTTTCCATTCTTCAGTGACACCGCATCCCGATTTGGGTGCATAAGGGCTGCATCAATATGACCGTCGAAACTCTGAGTCTTGCCATCCTAAAGGCAAAAAGCCCGAAATTACTTCTGGCGATGGCCGAAGAGCTGGAAATCGAGAACGCCTCGACCATGCGCAAGGGCGAGATGATGTTCCAGATTTTGCGGGAACGCGCCGATGAAGGCTGGGAAATCTCTGGTGACGGCGTGCTGGAGCTGCTGCAAGACGGTTTTGGCTTCCTGCGCTCGCCGTTGGCCAATTATCTGCCGGGCCCGGATGATATCTATGTGTCGCCCGAAATGATCCGCATGCACTCTTTGCGCACCGGTGACACCATTGATGGGGTCATGAAGGCGCCGCAAGAGGCTGAGCGCTATTTTGCCCTGACGACGGTTACACTGATCAATTTTGAGGACCCCGAAAAGGCCCGTCACAAGATTGCCTTTGATAACCTCACGCCGTTGTATCCAGATGAACGACTGAAGATGGAGGTCGAGGATTCGACTCGCAAAGACAAGTCAGCCCGTGTGATTGATTTGGTGGCGCCAATTGGTAAAGGTCAGCGTTCATTGGTTGTGGCACCGCCACGGACCGGTAAGACGATGATCCTGCAAAATATTGCTCACTCGATCGAAAAAAATCACCCCGAGTGTTACCTGATTGTGCTGTTGATTGACGAGCGTCCAGAAGAAGTCACCGACATGCAGCGCTCGGTGAAAGGTGAAGTTGTATCGTCCACCTTTGACGAACCCGCCACACGCCACGTTGCCGTTGCCGAAATGGTTATCGAAAAAGCCAAACGTCTGGTCGAGCATAAACGAGATGTAGTGATTCTTCTCGACTCGATCACAAGACTTGGTAGGGCATTTAACACTGTTGTGCCATCCTCGGGCAAGGTTCTGACCGGTGGTGTCGATGCCAACGCGCTGCAGCGGCCCAAGCGATTCTTTGGTGCCGCCCGAAATATCGAAGAAGGTGGCTCTTTGACGATCATCGCCACCGCCTTGATCGACACTGGATCCCGCATGGATGAGGTGATCTTTGAGGAATTCAAAGGCACCGGTAACTCCGAAATTGTGCTGGATCGCAAGATTGCTGACAAACGGGTGTATCCGGCCATCGATATTCTCAAATCCGGCACCCGCAAAGAAGAGCTGTTGGTCAATAAGGTCGATTTGACCAAGACCTTTGTTCTGCGTCGGATCCTGAACCCAATGGGGCCAACGGATGCGATTGAGTTCCTGCTGTCCAAGCTGAAGCAAACCAAGTCGAACAGCGATTTCTTCGACTCGATGAACACCTGATCAGGCTGGCAGCACGAAAGGCCAAACCATGGATACGATCTTTGCTTTGGCCTCGGCTCAGGGCAAGGCAGGAGTAGCGATAATCCGCGTGTCTGGGCCTTTGGCTCATGAGGCCGGCGCGCGGCTGTCTGGCGATATATTACCACCTCGCGGCACCACCTTGCGTCTATTGCGTGACGAAAATAATGAGCCGCTGGATCAGGCTTTGGTGCTGACTTTCTTGGCGCCAAACAGTTTTTCCGGTGAAAATACCGTTGAATTTCAAGTACATGGCAGTATTGCCGTAATTTCCATCCTGTTAGATACGCTGTCCAAAATTGACGGACTACGGTTGGCAGAGCCTGGAGAATTCACCCGACGGGCCTTGGAAAATGGTAAACTTGACCTGGCCCAGGTCGAGGGATTGGCGGATCTGATTGATGCTGAAACCGAGGCCCAGAGAAAACAGGCTCAAACTGTTCTGCGTGGCGAATTGGGGCAGCTTGCTGAGCGGTGGCGACGGGATCTGATACGCGCCGCTTCGCTGATCGAAGTAACCATTGATTTTGCTGATGAAGATGTGCCCGTTGACGTAACGGGTGAGGTGTCAGCGCTTTTGTCAGGCGTCCAGAAAGACCTAGAACACGAAACCAAGGGCGTGGTGATAGCTGAGCGCATTCGCAACGGGTTTGAGGTTGCCATTATCGGCGCGCCAAATGTCGGAAAATCCACTCTGTTGAACGCCCTGGCCGGCCGAGAGGCGGCAATTACCTCTGAATATGCCGGCACCACACGCGACGTGATAGAAGTTCGGATGGATCTGGCCGGCTTGCCCGTTACCCTGCTTGATACGGCCGGCCTGCGGGAAACCGAGGATCATGTTGAGGGAATGGGAATCGCCCTAGCGCGCAAGCGAGCTGAAACTGCAGATTTGCGGGTATTTCTGGTGGAGCCTGGCGACACTCTGGATGTGAAAATGCAGGCTGGCGATATTCGATTATTGCCAAAGGCCGATGAACGCCAAGATGCCAAAAATGCAATTTCCGGACGGACAGGGCAGGGCATTGATCAATTGGTGTCCCATATCTCTGAGGTTCTCAAATTGCGCTCGGCGGATGTGGGTATCGCAACGCGTGCGCGCCACCGCGAGACAATGAATGCGGCTTTGTCGAGCCTTTCCGATGCTAGAAATATTCTTCAGAAAGGCCCGGGTTTTTATGATATTGCTGCAGAAGATATGCGATCAGCAATCCGGTCCCTGGAAATGTTGGTGGGACGAGTCGGTGTCGAAAGTCTTCTGGATGAGATTTTCTTGAGTTTTTGCATTGGAAAATAGGGAGTGTTTCACGTGAAACATTCGGGTTATGACGTGATTGTTGTTGGCGGCGGGCATGCCGGCACAGAGGCTGCACACGCTGCTGCCCGCATGGGTGTGAAAACGGCGCTGGTTACCCTGCATAAAAGAGACATAGGCGTAATGTCATGCAATCCGGCGATTGGAGGCCTTGGTAAGGGCCATCTGGTCCGCGAAATAGATGCCTTAGACGGAGTTATGGGGCGCGTTGCGGATAAAGCAGGCATTCAGTTTCGATTACTCAATCGGCGCAAGGGTCCAGCTGTCCAAGGGCCCAGGGCCCAGGCTGATCGGGTAATCTATCGTGCCGAAATGCTCAAAATCACTGAATCTCAGGAAAATCTAACGATTATCCAAGGCGAAGTGATTGATTTTTTGATGATTGGCCAAAATGTGACCGGTGTGATGCTGAGCGATGGCTCAGAACTACCCAGCCGTGCAGTTATTCTCACTTCTGGAACCTTTTTGCGGGGTGTTATTCACATCGGCGATATCGCCAAGCCCGGTGGTCGAATGGGGGATAAACCGTCCGTAAAACTGGCGACCCGATTGGATGACTTTGATCTGCCGCTGGGCCGGCTAAAAACCGGCACACCGCCGCGGTTGGACGGGCGGACAATCAACTGGGCCGGACTGCAAAGCCAACCAGGAGACGACGACCCGACATTATTTTCCTTTTTGTCGACAAAAACCCTGGCGCCTCAGGTGTCTTGTGGGATCACCCATACAAATGAGCATACCCATCAAATTATCCGGGAAAACCTGACACGATCGGCGATGTATGGCGGTCACATCGAGGGCGTGGGACCACGCTATTGCCCGTCAATCGAAGACAAGGTTGTTCGCTTCGCGGAAAAAACATCTCATCAAATTTTCTTGGAACCGGAAAGCGCAACTGGCCATACGGTCTATCCAAATGGAATTTCCACTAGTCTCCCTGAGGATGTTCAAAATGACTATGTGCACTCAATAGTAGGGCTTGAAAACGCCAAAATTCTGCAACCCGGTTACGCAATTGAATATGACTACGTTGATCCAAGGTCATTGTCCCTAGATCTGTCTCTGAGGACGGTTCCAGGGCTGTTCCTTGCTGGTCAGATCAACGGCACTACTGGCTATGAGGAGGCGGCGGCACAGGGCCTGGTGGCCGGTCTCAACGCGGCCCGTCTTTGTTTGGGGCATGAGCCGGTGATCTTTGGCCGGTCAAATAGCTACATTGGTGTTATGATTGATGATTTAACCACCAATGGAGTTACCGAACCTTACCGGATGTTTACGTCCAGGGCAGAGTTCCGGCTTTCATTGCGAGCAGACAATGCAGATCAAAGACTGACACCTTTGGCAATATCCCTTGGCTGCTGTAGCGAAAAACGGAAAGCCTTTTTCCTGTCAAAAACTGAAAAGCTGGTGGAAGCTCGGGGTCTTTTGAACCAAAATTCCTACACACCAAAGCAGATAAGCGAGATTGGAATTCGGATTAGCCAGGATGGTAATCGCCGTAGTGGACAAGATGTGTTGGCGTTTCCGGACGTGGTATTCGAGGACCTCCTGCCACTTATTCCTGAATTGGAGGTTGTCAATAATGATATACGGCGTCAGGTTGAACGTGACGCGCTGTATGCCCATTATATTGACCGGCAGAATCGAGAAATATCAGCCATGAAGAGAGATGAGGCCTTTGTTATTCCAACCGACTTGGATTTTTCAAGTATTTCGGGACTTTCCAATGAGCTGCAGGTTAAACTTCAAATGACCATGCCACATGATTTGGCGCAAGCAGCCCGAATTGACGGTATGACGCCGGCCGCGCTGGCCTTGCTGCTTGCACGCCTGCGTCGGGACGGTAAACGGCTAGGTCAACAGTCATGAGAGAGCAGAACTTACTCGCCCAGCTTAGTGTTTCACGTGAAACAATGGAGCGACTTGAAATATTTGAACAAGTGCTTCTCAAATGGAATCCAAAGATAAACCTAGTTTCACGCGCCAGTCTCAACAACTTGTGGACACGCCATATTATTGATTCTATTCAGGTCTACCGCAGTGCGAAGGCGCCAGATCATTGGCTTGATATCGGCAGCGGCGGTGGATTTCCTGGTTTGATCGTCGGAATTATGGCGGCCGAGGAAGCCCCCAATACTATCGTGACGCTGATTGAAAGCGACCAGAGGAAATCTGTATTCCTGCGCACGGCGGCACGGGAATGTGGCATTAAGATCAATGTTCTCAGTGAGAGAATTGAACATGTCGATAGGCTCGCGGCAAATATATTATCTGCGCGCGCTTTGGCGGATCTTAACACCTTGTTGGGTTTTGCGGATCACCATCTGGATGAGGATGGAATTGCGTTGTTCCCCAAGGGGGTGACCTGGAAAAAAGAACTGGAAGAGGCACGTCAGAATTGGCGTTTTGAGGTGGATCCGATTAAAAGTTTGACTGAACCCGATGCCGTCATTTTGAAAGTAAGGGGAGTGGCCCGTGCCTGATCTGTCTCGCCCATCTGGGCCTCGCATTATTGCGATCGCAAACCAGAAAGGGGGGGTGGGGAAGACCACCACCACCATCAATCTGGCAGCCGCCCTGGTGGAATCTGGCCTGCGTGTTCTTGTGGTCGACCTGGATCCCCAGGGCAATGCCTCAACCGGCCTGGGAATCGATAGCGCAGATCGAAACCTGACAACCTATGATCTTTTGATTGGCGAGACGCCGCTAAAAGACGTGATCCGCACAACCGGGATTGAAGGTCTTTGCATTGTGCCGGCAACGGTTGATTTGAGCTCGGCTGATATTGAACTGATCGCCAATGAACGGCGTAGTTTTCTGCTGCATGACGCGCTTCGCCAGACCGACATGGACGAATACGACTGGGACTATGTCTTGATTGACTGCCCGCCGTCGCTAAATCTTTTGACAGTGAATGCAATGATTGCGGCGCATTCAGTGTTGATTCCGCTGCAAAGTGAATTTTTTGCGCTGGAAGGGGTGTCGCAGCTGATGATGACAATCCGGGATGTGCGGCAAACGGCTAATTCTGAATTGCGGATAGAAGGCATCGTGCTGACGATGTACGACAAGCGCAACAACCTGTCTCAGCAAGTGGAGCAGGACGCACGCGATAATCTGGGGGACCTGGTGTTTGAAACCAAGATTCCCCGTAATGTCAGGGTGAGTGAGGCGCCATCTTATGCGCTTCCGGTGTTGCAATACGATCCGAACTCACAGGGGGCCCTGGCTTATCGCTCGTTGGCGGTTGAGTTGATTAGAAGACATCAAAGACTTGCAGCATAACCAGGGGAGAACGAACTATGACGATTAAAAAGGGTAAACCCCGTGGTCTCGGGCGTGGATTGTCTGCGCTGATGGCAGATGTGAACCTGCAACCGGTTGCTTCTGCTGAAAGAATGCCGCGGAACACCGAAGTGTTTGTACCTATTGAGAAAATCGTGGCCAACCCTGAGCAGCCACGGCGACATTTTGTGCAGGTTGACCTTGATGATCTGACCGCATCGATCAAGGAAAAAGGCGTTCTTCAACCGCTGATCGTGCGGCCGCGGGATGGCGGCATGTATGAGATTGTTGCTGGGGAGCGGCGCTGGCGGGCGTCTCAGGCGGCCCAGCTGCACGAAGTTCCTGTTCTTGTGCGGGATTATTCTGACCTTGAGGTGATGGAAGTTGCGCTGATTGAGAACATTCAGCGCGCAGACCTGAATGCTCTTGAAGAGGCGCAGAGCTACAAGCTTTTGATGGAAAAATTCGGCCACACCCAAGAGAAAATGGCCGAGGCACTGGGCAAGAGCCGCAGCCATATCGCTAATCTGGTACGCTTGCTTCATCTGCCTGATGACGTGCAACTACTTGTTCAGGAACGAAAGTTGTCGGCAGGCCATGCGCGGGCACTGATTACCTCGGACAATGCGTCGGAGTTGGCGAAGAAAATCGTCAAGGGTGGATTGTCGGTTCGCGCAACCGAGATTTTGGTCAAGAAAGATGCGGTCGGCGACACGCCACGTGCGGCAAGAGCGCCGAAAAAGCGGCCTGAGAAGGATGCTGATACGCGGGCATTGGAAACTGACCTGTCAGCTATTATTCGGATGCCGGTGTCAATTGATCATAAAACCGGCGGCGAAACCGGGACCGTTACCATATCTTATGAAAACCTGGATCAGCTTGATAATCTATGCGGCGTCCTTAGCCGCTAGGGCGGGTCCAGATGAAGATCAGGACGCCGCTGAGTACAACGGATTGAATGGCCAGAATATGGCCCGGAGCGCCTAGGATAAGAGACAAAAGAAATACGGCGGCAATCGACAGGGTTGCCGCCTTTTTTGCGCCTGGACGAATGGCGCGGTGCTCATTCCAGTCCACAATCATTGGACCAAAAAGAGCGTGAGCCAGTATCCAGCTGTGCAGCCGTTCGGAAGAATTCGCAAAGAAGAAGGTGGCGAGCAACAGGAAGGGAACCGTGGGGAGCAGCGGCAGCACAACGCCGACGATGGCCAGAGCCACACAGATAAGTCCCAGTCCGGCATATATATATCGCATTGCTACCTAATCCGCCAATAGTTCACGTAAGACTGCATTCAACACGGCGCGACCCTGATCAGTGGCTCGTAACATCACCCCGGTTTGTACCACCATGCCCAACTGTAATAAGTCCTGCACTTTGTCCTGGGGCAGGGGGTGGCCAGCCAATTGGGCGTACCTGCTCATGTCTATTCCCTCAACAAGGCGCATCCCCATCATAAGGTGCTCGGCACTATATTCGTCAGGGGCAAGGGTGACGTTGACACAATCGCCGTTTCCCTCAGCCACCGCCTGTAGCCAGGCACCGGGTGCGCGCAGGCTTTCGGTGGCATAGCGCTGCCCGTTTAGGGTCAGGCGCCCATGCGCTCCGGGGCCTATGCCGACGTAGTCCCCATAGCGCCAGTAGATCAGGTTGTGGCGCGATTCTGCGCCGGCGCGGGCGTGGTTCGACACTTCGTAGGCGGGCATTCCATGATCAGCGCAGATCTGCTGCGTTGCATGATACATATCGGCTGCAGCGTCATCGCTGGGCAGGTTGCGCAGCTTGCCGCGGGCATAGCGGTCACCAAAGGCTGTGCCCTCTTCGATGGTCAGCTGGTACAGCGACAGGTGATCAATCGCCATCGACAGGGCCTGGTTTAGTTCCTGTTGCCAGTCTTTCAGGGTCTGGCCTTGCCGGGCATAGATCAGGTCAAAGCTGACCCGGTCGAAACAGTTGCGGGCGGTCTCAAATGCGGCTTGGGCCTCTGCCACGGAGTGAATGCGGCCCAGCCGGCGCAGGTCTTCGTCGTTCAGCGCCTGAATGCCCATGGAAATGCGATTGACGCCGCCATCGCGATAGCCGGCAAAGCGGCCAGCCTCGACCGATCCGGGGTTGGCCTCAAGGGTGATTTCGATGTCATTGGCAAAAGGCCAGATTTCGCGGGCCGCTTCGATCACCGCTGCGACAGTTTCTGGCTGCATGAGCGATGGGGTGCCGCCGCCAAAGAAAATCGCATTAAGAACCCGGTTTGGCACCAGCTGCGCGTGTCGCTTCAGCTCGCTGATATAGGCCTTAACCCATTTCTTTTGATCAACATTTGCGGTTACGTGGCTGTTGAAATCGCAATAGGGGCATTTGGCCTGACAGAATGGCCAATGCACATAAAGGCCAAAGCCGCCATTGCGCCAGTCATCCATCGAAACAGGCCTGAACAAATTTTGCGACAGCCTGGCCGCGGTGGCTGATCTTGTGTTTGTCAGCCGGCAGCATCTGGGCGCAGGTCACGTCCAATCCGTCGGGCTGAAACATTGGATCATAGCCAAACCCGTTTTCGCCGCGAATGGGCCAGACCAGTTGACCGGGCATGGTGCCCTCAAAGACCTCATCGTGACCATCCGGCCAGGCCAGCACCAGGGTGCAGCGAAACTGTGCTGTGCGAGGGGCCTGGGCACCCACCGCCTGCAGTTCTTTTTGGGTGCGGGTCATCGCCATCATGAAATCCCGGCCATTCCCTGTTTCAGCCCAATCGGCGGTATAGACACCGGGTGCGCCGTTCAGCGCATCAATGGTAATGCCCGAGTCATCCGACAGGGCCGGCAGGCCTGTGGCCTGCGCGGCCGCGTGGGCCTTGATACGGGCATTGCCAACAAAGGTGTCTTCGGTTTCTTCCGGTTCGGGCAGTGCCATTTCACCAGCACTGACCACAGTGACACCATAGGGGGCGAGGAGATGGGTCATCTCCTCCAGTTTACCCTTGTTATGAGTGGCGAGCAGTAGTTTTTCGCCGGTGAAAATACGGGTCATGCGCAGGCTGCCTTTTGCATTTCGGCCAACTCGGAAGTGCCCTTTTCGGCCAGATCCATCAGCTGGTTCATCTGATCGCGTGAGAACACAGAGCCTTCGGCAGACATCTGAACTTCGATCAGCTTGCCGGATCCGGTCATGATAAAGTTGCCGTCAACGCCGGCTTCGGAATCTTCCGGATAGTCCAGGTCCAGTACGATCTGACCGGCATAGATGCCACAGGAGATTGCGGCCACCGGATCAACCAGAGGATCCATTTTGACGTCGCCGGCCTTCATCAGCTTGTTGACCGCAAGGCGCAATGCGACCCAACCACCGGTAATAGAGGCACAACGGGTGCCGCCATCGGCCTGCAACACGTCACAGTCAACGGTGATCTGGCGTTCCCCCAAGGCCACCCGGTCAACGCCGGCCCGCAGGGCGCGACCAATCAGACGCTGGATTTCCACGGTGCGGCCACCTTGCTTGCCGGTAGCTGCCTCACGGCGCATCCGGGTGTTGGTGGCGCGGGGCAGCATGCCGTATTCAGCGGTCACCCAACCCAGGCCCGACCCCTTAATGAACGACGGCACCCGTGGCTCAATTGAGGCGGTACACAGCACATGGGTGTCGCCCATTTTAATCAGGCAGGAGCCCTCGGCGTGTTTGGTGAAACCCGTCTCGATAGAGACGTCGCGCATTTGGTTCAATTCTCGTCCGGAGGGTCGCATGGGATATCCTTTTTTTGGTTGGCTTCGGGATAGCCTTCGGCAGCCTTGTGATGCAAGCCTGATTGACCTTTTGACGCAAGCCTCTTTAATGGCAGGCCAGCCCGATTGTTCTATATTGGGGCCAGATAATATGCAGGACTGACATGAACGACGCCAGCGATATCCTGAGGGACATGAATGACCGCTCTCGTGAGGTATTCCGGGCGGTGGTAGAAAACTACATGGATCGCGGTGGTCCGGTTGGCAGCCGCACCCTGAGCCAAAGCCTGAGCGAAAAGGTCAGCGCCGCGACCATCCGCAATGTGATGCAGGATCTGGAACATCTTGGCTTACTCAACAGTCCACATGTCAGCGCCGGCCGGGTGCCGACGCAGTTGGGACTGCGGTTGTTTGTGGACGGATTCCTGGAGATTGAGGATCTGAAGATCCAGGACCGGCAGAAAATGGACGCCACGCTGAGCGGAAATTCCGCCGATGTCAGTGCGATGCTGGACCGGGTAGGCTCGGCTCTGTCTGGGGTGACACAGGGTGCCTCTCTGGTGCTGACCCCCAAGCACGAGGCTGAAATCCGCCACATAGAATTTGTGTCCCTGGCGCAGGACCGGGCGCTGGTGGTTTTGGTCTTCTCGGATGGTCAGGTCGAAAACCGGGTGTTCACGCCACCGCCGGGACAGACCCCCAGTTCGATGCGCGAGGCGGCCAACTTTCTCAATGCGCTGATCGAGGGCAAGACGTTGTCGCAGCTGCGTGGGGTGATACAAACGGAAATTTCCAGCCGTCGTCAGGAAATTGATCTGCTGGCGCAGGAGATGATCAAAAGCGGTTTGGCGCTCTGGCAGGACGAAGGTGAGGAGACGGCGCGATTGATTGTGCGCGGGCGGGCGAATCTTTTGGAAAGCGGCGAGCCGGATGAGGGGCTGGACCGCATTCGAAGCCTGTTTGATGACCTTGAACGCAAGCGGGATATAGCCGAATTTCTGCAATTGACCGAAGACGGCGAGGGTGTGCGCATTTTTATTGGCTCTGAGAACAAACTTTTCTCACTTTCGGGTTCCTCTTTGGTGGTGTCTCCATATATGAACTCGGATCGAAAGATCATTGGCGCGGTTGGGGTGATTGGCCCCACCCGGCTGAACTACGGGCGGATTGTGCCGATTGTGGACTACACGGCACAACTGGTTGGAAAGCTGCTTTCTGACCGGAGTTAGAGGTGAAACATGGCAGAGCCGAAAAACGAAGAATTTCTGGACGACATTGACACCGCCGAGGCGGAAGAGTTGGCGGAAGAGTTTGCTGAAAGTGATGATGAAGCAATCGAGCTGGATGAGCTGCGGGCTGAACGCGATCAGTTGAAAGACCGATTCATGCGGGCGCTGGCGGATGCAGAGAATTCCCGCAAACGCGGCGACCGGGCCCGGCGTGATGCCGAGCAATATGGCGGCTCCAAATTGGCCCGTGATATGCTGCCGGTTTACGACAACATGAAACGGGCACTGGAGACGGTGACCGAGGAGCAGAAAGAAATGTCTGCGGCGCTGATCGAAGGCATTGAATTGACCATGCGGGCGCTGTTGGGCGTGTTCAGCAAGCACGGTATCCAAAATGTGTCGCCGCAGGTTGGCGACCGGTTTGATCCGCAGATGCATGAGGCAATGTTCGAAGCACCGGTGCCAGGTACCAAAGCCGGCGACATTATTCAGGTCGCGGCCGAAGGGTTCATGTTGCACGACCGGTTGCTGCGCCCGGCCCAGGTTGGGGTGTCCTCGACGCCGGCTGGCTAAGAAATCGTACCATTCCAGGGAATGGCACGGGCCTCCGGCGGAGGTATTTTGAACAAGAAGAAAGGGCGGATCCGTAGCGGGTCCGCCCTGTTGCTTTAGGAGCCGGCCTCTTTCAGGCGGTAGAGCATTTCCAGCGCTTCACGTGGAGACAGCTCGTCCGGATGAACACTTTTGAGCAATGTTTCAAGCGGCGAGGGGCCTTTTTGCATCGTCGGCTGTGCTGGCGGGGCGGCGGCAAAAAGAGGCAGATCGTCGATCTTGATTTTTGAACCCGATCCGTCGCGGCTGGCCTGCTCCAGCATCTCCAATACATCGCGGGCACGGGCCACCACTGTTGCGGGCAAGCCGGCAAGCTTAGCAACCTGCACCCCGTAGGAGCGATCCGCTGCGCCCTTGCGTACCTCGTGCAGAAAGATGACTTCGCCTTGCCATTCTTTAACCGTGACGGTTGCGTTTTCGACGCCCTTCAGCGTGGCAGACAGTTGTGTCAGCTCATGGTAATGGGTGGCGAATAAGGCGCGGGACCTGTTGGTCTCGTGCAGATGTTCCAATGTGGCCCAGGCGATCGATAAGCCATCATAGGTGGCGGTGCCGCGGCCAATTTCGTCCAGAATAACCAGCGCGCGGTCATCGGCCTGGTTCAGAATGGCGGCGGTTTCGACCATTTCCACCATGAATGTGGAGCGGCCACGGGCCAGATCATCCGAGGCGCCAACGCGGCTGAACAACTGGCTGACGACGCCGATATGGGCGCTGTCGGCGGGCACATAGCTGCCGATCTGGGCCAGCAGAGCAATCAATGCATTTTGCCGCAGAAAGGTTGATTTACCAGCCATGTTGGGGCCGGTGAGCAGCCAGATGGCGGCGCCGTCAATAGCAGTTAAATCGCAGTCATTGGCGATAAAGGCATTGCCGCCCTGTTGGCGCAATGCCTGTTCCACCACCGGATGCCGACCGCCGGTGATTTCAAAAGCGCGGCTGGAGTCGACCTGCGGGCGATTCCAGTTCTCGCCCCTGGCCAAGTCAGCCAAACCGGTTAATACATCCAGTTCAGCCAATCCGCGCGCAGCCCCACTGAGCCGGGCTGACAGTTCTAAAATGGAGCCAGAAAGCGCGGAATAGAGCCGCTTTTCGATCTCTAGCGCCTGGTTGCCGGCGTTCAGGATCTTGGTTTCGATCTCGCTTAACTCAACCGTGGTGAACCGGACCTGATTGGCGGTGGTCTGGCGGTGGATATAGCTTTCCGAGAGCGGCGCGGACAGCATTTTGGCAGCATGGGTGGCGGTGGTCTCGATGAAGTATCCCAGCACATTGTTGTGCTTGATCTTCAACGTGGTGATGCCGGTGTGTTCGGCATATTGTTTCTGCATCGTGGCGATGACCGACCGGCCTTCGTCCCGCAGGGTGCGCGCCTGATCCAATTCCTCATTGTAGCCGGTGGCGATAAACCCACCGTCGCGGGCCAGCAGCGGCGGTTCGGCGACCAATGATGCGTCCAGCACGGCCAGAAGATCGTCAAAACCCTGTAGATTGCCAATGGCCTCGGCGATCAGCGTGGGCAGGTCCAGATTCTGACACAGAGAGGCGATGGTTTTGGCCTGGGTCAGGCCATTGCGAATAGCGGTCAGATCGCGCGGCCCGCCCCGATCCAGCGCCAGTCTCGACAGTGCGCGATCCAAGTCAGGGCTGTGTCGCAGGGCATCGCGCAGCTGGTCTGACAGCGGCCCCTGGGCGACGGTGAAATCCAGCGCGGCCAGGCGGCCATGGATCACCTCAAGATTGCGCGATGGGCTGGACAGGCGTTGTTCTAGCAAGCGGCCACCGCCCGGGGTGACGGTGCGGTCAACCACCGATAACAAGGAGCCAGAGCGGCCACCGGACAGCGACCGGGTCAGTTCCAGATTGCGCCGGGTGGCGGCGTCGATCTGCATCACCCGGTCCTCAGACTCCTGCTCGGGCACTTGCAGCAGCGGCAGCTTGCCCTTTTGAGTGATGTCCAGGTAGTCAATCATCGCGCCCATCGCCGAGATTTCGGCACGGGAAAATGTTCCGAACCCGTCCAGCGCGCTGACCTTAAACAGGGCGCAGATACGTTTCTCGGCGGCAGTGCTGTCAAAGCTGGCCTTGCCCAGTGGAGCCAGGGGGATTTTGTACTCATCCGCCAGCGGCCGGACGTGATCATAGGCCGGGCCGTCGGCGACGATCAACTCGGACGGGCCCAGCCGGGCCAGTTCGGGCGACAGACGCAGCCGGGTCACTGGCATCACGTGAAACGCGCCGGTGGAAATATCGGCCCAGGCCAGTGCCGCCTGGTCCCGCATTTCGGCATAAGACACCAGGAAATTATGGCGCCGCGCCTCCAGCAGGGAATCCTCGGTCAGGGTGCCGGGGGTCACCAGACGCACCACATCGCGGTTTACCACCGTCTTGCCGCCGCGTTTTTTGGCCTCGGCAGGGGTTTCCAATTGCTCACCCACCGCCACCCGGAAGCCCTTGCGGATCAGCGTCAGCAAATAGCCCTCGGCGGCGTGAAACGGCACCCCGCACATCGGGATATCCTCGCCGTTGTGCTTGCCGCGTTTGGTGAGCGCGATGTCCAGTGCCTCGGCCGCGTTCACGGCATCGTCAAAGAACATCTCGTAAAAATCGCCCATCCTGTAGAACAGCAGCGCGTCAGGGTATTGCGCCTTGATGTCAAGGTATTGTGCCATCATCGGCGTGACTGTGGCCAAGGGGAGTTCTCCGGTCTGGTCGGTTGGGGTGCAGTATGGCTGACTTTACAAAGCCGTTGGAACGGGGAAAAGCAGAAACAAGCCGACGGGCAATCTAAATACCGGCCACTGGTGCTGCCAGTTCAGATTTGGATAGGTTGGTCTATGCATGTTTTGCAGCCAATTGATGAAATGATGTGACATTCAAAAGGGGGGCCTCAGCTCAATGGGTCGCCTTTCAATTCTGGGTGAGATTGGCATTGTATTGATTAACATCAGTGGTTTATCGTGGCGTTGCGATAAATGACGTCAGTAATTTCATGTCGTGTAGCACCACCTTGAGCGCAATAAAGTTTCGTTCAGGTCAGTTGAGAAGCTGCGCAGGCTGGGGTATGACGCTAAAGACAGTCAGAGGAATAACCCAGCCCATGCCCAAAACAAAGATCACCAACGAAGAGGCTCTGGCCTTTCACCTGGAACCAACCCCCGGCAAGTTCGAAATATCGGCGACGGTGCCGATGACCACGCAGCGCGATCTGTCACTGGCCTATTCACCCGGCGTGGCGGTGCCCTGTTTGGCAATCGCGGAAAACCCGGCGCTGGCCTATGATTACACCAACAAGGGCAATCTGGTTGCGGTGATCACCAATGGCACCGCCGTATTGGGTCTGGGCAATCTGGGCGCGCTTGCCTCTAAGCCGGTGATGGAGGGCAAGGCGGTTCTGTTCAAACGCTTTGCCGACGTCAACTCGATCGATATTGAGCTGGATACCGAAGACCCGGAGGCGTTTATCAACGCGGTCAAACTGATGGAGCCAACCTTTGGCGGTATCAACCTCGAGGATATCAAAGCGCCCGAGTGTTTCATCATCGAACAGCGGCTGAAGGAAGAAATGGACATTCCGGTGTTCCATGACGACCAGCACGGCACTGCGGTGATCTGCGCTGCCGGTCTGATCAATGCGCTGCATATCTCGGGCAAAAAGATCGAGGACGTGAGAATTGTTCTCAACGGGGCAGGGGCAGCTGGTATCGCCTGCATCGAGTTGCTCAAATCTATGGGCGCGCAGCATGCGAACTGCATTATTTGCGACACCAAGGGAGTGATCTATCAGGGTCGCTCTGCCGGTATGAACCAGTGGAAATCGGCGCATGCGGTGCCAACTGATTTGCGCACCCTCGAGGAAGCAATGAACGGGGCTGATGTGTTCCTGGGCGTTTCGGCCAAGGGGGCGGTTACTCAGGACATGGTGCGCGCTATGGCGCCCAACCCGGTGATCTTTGCGATGGCAAACCCGGATCCGGAAATCACCCCCGAAGAGGCGCATGAGGTCCGCCAGGATGCGATCGTTGCCACTGGCCGGTCGGATTACCCCAATCAGGTCAATAACGTGCTGGGCTTCCCTTATCTGTTCCGCGGTGCGCTGGATATCCACGCCCGCGCCATCAATGATGAGATGAAGATCGCCTGCGCCCATGCCTTGGCCGCCCTGGCCCGGGAAGATGTTCCAGACGAGGTGGCGCTGGCCTATGGTAAAACCCTTAGCTTTGGCCGTGATTATATCATCCCAACTCCGTTTGACCCGCGTTTGATCCACCGGATCCCGGTTGCCGTGGCCAAGGCTGGCATGGATACCGGTGTCGCCCGCCGCCCAATCATCGACATGGAGGCCTATGAGGCCAACCTGAAGGGTCGGATGGACCCCACCGCCTCGATCCTGCGCGGGTTGAATGCACGGGCCCGCATCGCTCAAAGCCAGATGATTTTTGCCGAGGGCGACGACCCGCGCGTGTTGCGTGCCGCTGTCACCTATCAACGTTCGGGCTTTGGTAAATCACTGGTGGTTGGTCGTGCGGATGACGTGAAGCAGAAACTGGAGGAGGCCGGTCTGGCCGACGCAGTAAGCGAGCTGGAGGTCATCAACGCCGCCAACACGCCGCACCTGGAGACCTACAAGGATTTCCTTTATTCGCGCCTGCAACGCAAGGGCTTCGATCTCAAGGATGTGCACCGTCTGGCCGCCCGCGACCGGCATGTGTTTTCGGCGCTGATGCTGGCGCATGGTCATGGCGATGGTCTGGTGACCGGTGCCACCCGCAAATCAGCGCATGTGCTGGATCGGGTCAATCACGTCTTTGACGCCGATGCTGCGCATGGTGCGGCCGGGGTGACGGCGCTGTTGCACAAGGGCCGGATCGTTTTGATCGGCGATACTTTGGTGCACGAATGGCCGGATGAAAACGACCTGGCCAATATCGCCGAGCGCGCCGCGGGTGTCGCCCGTCACATGGGGCTAGACCCGCGGGTGGCCTTTGTCAGCTTCTCCACCTTTGGCTATCCGGTCTCGGAACGGGCTGAAAAGATGTACCTGGCCCCAGCGGTGCTGGAACAGCGCGGTGTCAGTTTTGAATATGAAGGTGAAATGACCGTCGATGTGGCCCTGAACGCCACCGCACAAGAAGCCTATCCTTTCTCGCGGCTCACCGGCCCGGCCAATATCCTGATCGTGCCGGCCCGCCATTCAGCCTCGATCTCGGTCAAACTGATGCAGGAAATGGGTGGCGCCACCGTGGTTGGCCCAATCCTCAGCGGCGTCGACAAGCCAATCCAGATCTGCTCGACCACCGCCACCGCCAATGACATTCTCAACATGGCGGTGCTGGCTGCCTGCGACATCGGGTAGGACATCATGGCAATCTGGAATCTAGGTTCGATCAACGCGGATATGGTTTACACCCTGCCGCATTTGCCGCTGCCAGGGGAAACCCTGGCAGCGCTGGATCTGCAACAGTTTCTGGGCGGCAAGGGGGCCAATATGTCGGTCGCCGCCGCCCGCGCCGGATCTCATGTCTGCCACATCGGCGCCGTGGGACCAGACGGCGGCTGGGCGGTGGATCGGCTGCTGGACTACGGTGTCAACACGGACCATATCGCCCGTGTCGATATCCCAACCGGCCACGCCATCATTGCGGTGGATCGTCAGGCCGAGAACCAGATCATCCTGTTTCCCGGCGCCAATCGGGCGATAACCTCTGATCAACTGGGGCAGGCGCTGACCCAGGCCGCATCCGGCGATATTCTGGTGCTGCAAAACGAAACCAATATGCAGCCCGAGGCCGCCAAAATGGGCCGCGATCTGGGTCTTCGGGTCTGTTATGCCGCGGCGCCGTTTGATGCCGCTGCGGTGCAAGCGGTGCTGCCCATGCTGGATCTTCTGTTCCTCAACGAGGTCGAGGCGCAACAGTTGCAGCAGGCCACCGGCAAATCACCGATGGCGTTGGGTGTCGCAGATGTGATCATCACCCTGGGGGCCAAAGGCGCGCGCCACTTCAGTGCTGAAACCGGCGAGATCCTCGACATTCCGGCACATGCTGTGACCGCCGTTGACACAACCGGCGCCGGTGACACTTTTACAGGCTATGTTCTCTCCGGTCTCGACCGGTGTTTGCCAATGCCGAAGGCGATGGCCCTGGCCAGCCGCGCTGCCGCCCTGATGGTGACACGACCGGGTACAGCCGACGTCATCCCGACCCTGAAAGAGGTGCAGGAGGCCCGCTTTTAGGCGCTGGATCCCACTGTTCATCTGGCCAGAAATATCCCGGGGGATCCAAAGGGGGCTGGCCCCCTTTGCCATTTTACTGCGTCTTTGCAAAAGCCGCAGCCTGTCCCCAAAGCTGCACCACACGCGTATCACCCCCACCAGCAGCAACAGTCCGAACAACAGCAGGTGTCTCAAATTGTCAGACATACCCATCACGGTCTCCCCTTGCGCCATCCTGACTGGGAGGCCATCCGGGCTCACCAGTTGGTGACACTATATGTCACCAACTGGTGAGCAGAATTTACTGCTTGGAATGATGCCCCAACCCTCCTAGCGTCGCGCCAACAGGAGGATCAGATGACCGAGAAGATGAGCACCCACCAGGCCGAAGATGATCAGCGCAACGAATCGATCCTGATCTATGTAAACGGCCGCATTGTTGCCAAGGCCGAGGCAACCGTGTCGGTCTATGACAGTGGCTTCATGCTGGGCGATGGGGTGTGGGAGGGTCTGCGTCTGTATAACGGGACTTGGGCCTTTCTGGATCAGCATCTCGACCGCCTGTTCGAAGCGATCAAGGCGATTGATCTGGACCTGGGGCTGGACCGTGCCGGGGTGATTGCCGCATTGATGGCAACACAGCAGGCCAACGACATGACCACAGATGCCCATGCCCGGATGATGGTCACCCGCGGCGTGAAAACCCGCCCCTTTCAGCACCCGTCGCTGTCCAAGCAGGGTCCGACCTTTGTTATCATAATGGAGCATTCGACACCAAAACTGCCACGACCCATTCGGCTGGCCACGGTGCCGCACCTGCGCGGCCTACCGATGACGCAGGATCCAAAACTGAATTCACATTCCAAGCTGAATTGCATCCTGGCCTGTATCGCCGCCGAGAAGGCCGGCGCGGACGAGGGATTGATGCTGGATGTGAACGGTTTTGTGAACACCACCAATGCCTGCAACTTCTTCATCGTGCGCAAGGGGGAAGTTTGGACCTCGACCGGGGATTACTGCATGAACGGCATCACCCGGCAAAAGGTGATCGACCTGTGCCGTGCCAATGACATCCCGGTGTTTGAGCGCAATTTCTCATTGGTGGATACCTATGGCGCCGATGAGGCATTTTTGACCGGTACCTTTGGGGCGCAGACTCCGGTTAGCGAAATTGACGGCCGTCAGATCGGTGAAGGTGACATGGGAGTGGTGACCCAAAAAATCCGCAGCCTTTATAAAGCTTTGATCGAACAGGAGGTCGGCTGATGCGTATTGCGATGTGGTCGGGGCCCCGAAACCTGTCGACGGCAATGATGTATGCCTTCGGCAACCGCGCAGATTGTGCCGTTGTGGACGAGCCGTTTTATGCCTCCTATCTGGTCAAGACGGGTCTGCAGCATCCGATGTGGCAAGAGATTCTGGACAGTCAATCGCATGATCCGGCTGTCGTGGTTGAGCAAATTACCGGCTCTAACCCAGGGGCAAAGCCCTATTACTATCAAAAACACATGACGCAGCATATGATAACAGGTGTGCCGCGCGACTGGATGCGCGCGGTCAAAAACGTCTTCCTGATCCGCCATCCGGCGCGGGTGATATCATCATACGCCGCCAAACGTGAAGATCCGACATTGGACGATATCGGATTTTGGCAGCAGAGCGAGTTGTTCGATGAAGTGACGGCTTGGGGCGGCAAACCGATTGTTGTGGACAGTCACGACATTCGGGAGAACCCGGCAATGATGCTGGAGAAATTATGCGACGCTATCGACATGCCGTTTTCAGCGCAGATGTTGACCTGGCCCAAGGGCGGCCACAAGGACGACGGAGCCTGGGCCCGCCACTGGTATGGCTCAGTCTGGACCTCAAACGGGTTTGCCGGCGCCGAGGCCGACTTGCCTGAGGTGCCGGAGCACCTGCAAGATGTTCTGGATGCAGCGATGCCGTATTATGAGCAGATGAAAGCGGTGCGGCTGTAAAGGGGCTGTAAGGGGAAGGAGGGGCTTTGCCCCTCTGCACCTGCGGCGCATTCACCCCAGAGTAGTTTTGGCAAAAAGAACCAGGCTCAGCCCAGAAGCTTACCCAGCTTCATGGCAACGGACATGTCGCCCGAGATTTTTAGTTTGCCCATCATCACCCCGGTCATCGGGTTCAGTTTGCCGGTCAGAAGTTTGCCCAGGTTGTCTTGTGATAGGCGGATGGTGCAGTCGGTGTCCTGATCCGTTGTGCTGGCCTGATTCTCGGCCAATACGATGACACCGGCATCGCCGCAGTCAAATTTCAATGATCCCTCAAATCGGGTACCATTGAGGCCTGTTTGAATGCGGTCTGCGATATCCTGAAGTGTCATGTGTCTCTCCCTGCCTGAGGCCAGCGATACGTCGGAACGGCAGGCTGGGCAATGCTGACCAAAGGTGACTTATCAGTCGGAAAGAATTTCAACTGTCGCCGGGCAGACTGCGCCGTCAAAAAAGGCCTCAAGAACCTGCTGGAATTCAGCTGCAGCGCCGGGAACGGCGGCAAACAGTGTCATTGATGAACATAATTTTTTGGCGTCCGTTGTGCCCAAGATCTGATCTGCCGGGGTGCCGGGGTGGGTCAGCAGCAACCGGCTGACCTCGATTAATCGGCGGTTCAGCTCTGGATGGGCCAAATAGGCTGCGGCCTCGGTCAGGTCTTCGATCCCGTATAGCTGCGCCATATGGGATTCTCCCAATTCAGCGAGCTGGGGAAAGACAAACCACATCCAGTGGTTTGTCTTTTGACCGGCTTTCAGCTCGGCCAGGACACCGTTCCAGACAGTGTCCTGGGCCTCGATAAACATCTCTAATTCATCAGAGAAGTCGTCGTCTTCCATTATTTTACCCGTTTGTTCCGCTTCGCAATCAACTTTAAGCGTAGGGCCTGCAGTTGGATAAAGCCACCTGCATCTTTTTGATCGTATGCGCCGGCGTCATCCTCAAAGGTCACATGCTCTTCGGAATACAGCGAATGCTCGGACCAGCGGCCAACACAAGAGGCGGAGCCTTTGTACAGTTTCAGCCGCACGGTGCCGGTGACATGGGTCTGGCTGGCGTCGATGGCGGCCTGCAGCATTTCACGCTCGGGCGAATACCAAAAACCGTTGTAGATCAGTTCGGCATATTTTGGCATCAGCTCGTCTTTGAGATGCATGGCGCCGCGATCCATGGTGATCGATTCAATGCCGCGGTGGGCTTCCAGCAGCAGGGTGCCGCCGGGGGTCTCGTAGATGCCGCGCGATTTCATGCCAACAAAGCGGCCCTCAACCAGGTCCAGACGGCCACAACCGTGTTTGCCGCCCAGTTCGTTCAGTTTGGTCAGGATGGTGGCGGGCGACATTGCCTCGCCATTGATGCTGACCGCGTCGCCTTGCTCGAAACCGACTTCGATGAATTCGGGGGTATTGGGGGCGTCTTCGGGATTCACGGTGCGCTGATAGACGTAATCGGGCGCCATCACGGCCGGATCTTCCAGAACTTTGCCCTCAGAAGAGGTGTGCAGCAGGTTGGCATCCACCGAGAACGGTGCCTCGCCACGTTTGTCTGTGGCCACCGGGATTTGGTTCTGCTCGGCAAATTCCAGCAATTTGGTGCGCGAGGACAGGTCCCAGATCCGCCAGGGTGCGATCACCTTGATGTCGGGGTTCAGCGCATAGGCGGCAAGTTCAAACCGAACCTGATCGTTGCCCTTGCCGGTGGCGCCGTGTGCGATAGCGTCTGCACCCACCGCCTCGGCGATTTCAACCAGACGTTTGGAGATCAGCGGCCGGGCAATCGAAGTGCCCAGCAGATAGAGGCCCTCATAGACTGCATTGGCGCGGAACATCGGGAACACGAAGTCGCGGACAAATTCTTCGCGGACGTCTTCGATATAGATGTTTTCCGGCGGGATACCCAGCAATTCAGCCTTGGCGCGGGCGGGCTCCAGCTCTTCGCCCTGACCCAGATCGGCGGTAAAGGTGATAACCTCGCAGCCGTACTCGGTCTGCAGCCATTTCAGGATGATCGAGGTATCAAGGCCACCGGAATAGGCCAGAACAACTTTTTTGGGCGCGGACATGGGGATTTCCTCTTAAGCAGAACGATTGGCCGATATCGGTTTTCACGCGGGAGGGCAAGGTTTTCCGGGCTTTTCACCGTGGGTTGCTGAGTTTAGGGTCCAAGACAGATTTAGTATGGCATTTGAAAGGAAGAGATATGAAAGGTTGGCGTATTTTTGCGCATTCGGTGGGAATGGTCACTCGTAACCTGCCAGAAGCATTGCGGATTGCCCTGGTGCCGGTGTTGATCGGGTTTGCACTGATCGTTGCACTAACATTGGTGACCGGGCTGTCCTTTGGCACCATGTCTGACCCGGAGGCGATGGACAAGATGATGCGGGACGGCGGTATGGGGGCTTTCTTTTTTCCGCTTATCCTGTTTGCCATCGTGTTCATTGTGATCGAGCTGTGGATATTTGTGTCCTGGCACCGGTTTATCCTGCTCGAGGAGTATCCTACAGGTTGGATCCCGGAATTCCGGTTTGACCGTATCATGGCCTATTTTGGTCGCGGTTTTTTGATCGGGGTCATCATGGCGGCTATGTGGATTCCGGTGATGATGGTAACTATGCTGTTGGGCCCCTTGGCTATAATAGGTGTTCTGGGCGCGATCCTGTTTTCGGTTGTTCTTTTCTATCGGCTGGTTCCTATGTTGCCCGCCGCTGCTGTTGGCAAGCCGCTGACCATTGGACAGGCGTGGGAGGCAACCAAAGGAGCATCCGGCACTATCCTTGTGCTGGTCGTTGTTATCTTTGGGGCACAATTTTTGCTGCAGGTGGTAACTGGGCTGTCAATAATGGTGTTCGCGCCGCTTGGTATTGTGTTCCAGCTGTTCACGGCCCTGGTGATGTCGCTGGTCAATGTCAGCATCCTGACCACCATCTACGGTCACTATGTCGAAGGCCGCCCCATCGACTGACGGTATTCTTATGTATGCTTTCTGCCTGCCCCTTGCCTTGGGGGCGGGCATAGGTCACTCAATACGTTATGACTGATTTCCAGACCAAGGCCCGTGCCGCCGAAGCCGCCATGCGCGAGGTATTCCCCGTCACTCCGCTGCAGCGCAATGCGCATTTGTCCGACCGTTTTGGCGCCGAGATTTATCTGAAACGCGAAGATCTTAGCCCGGTCCGATCCTATAAGATTCGGGGTGCCTATAATGCCATGCGCAAGCTGCCCGATCAGGATCTGTTTGTTTGTGCCAGTGCCGGCAATCATGCCCAGGGCGTTGCCTATATGTGCAGTCACATGGGGGTAAAGGGCGTGATCTTCATGCCGGTGACGACGCCGCAGCAAAAGATCCAGAAAACCCGGATATTTGGTGGCGATCAGGTCGAAATCCACCTGGTTGGGGATTATTTTGACGATACCCTTGCGGCGGCGCAGGCGTGGTGCCAGCGCGAGGGCGGGTATTTTCTATCGCCGTTTGACGATGCGGATGTGATTGAAGGCCAAAGCTCGATCGCGGTTGAGATTGAGGCGCAATTGGGCCGGGTGCCCGATCATGTGATCTTGCCGGTGGGCGGCGGTGGCATGTCCTCCGGGGTGGTGTCCTGGTTCGGCGACCGGGTGCATTGCCTGTTTGTGGAACCTGCGGGCGGGGCCTGCCTGCGGGCGGCGCTGACGGCCGGCCATCCGGTGTCGCTGGACCGTGTCGATACCTTTGTGGATGGCGCTGCGGTGGGGCGCATTGGGGTGCTGCCCTTTGCCGTGTTGCAACATGTGCCGCTGCCGGATGTGCTGAGCATTTCCGAGGATCGGATCTGCACCACCATGATCGAAATGCTGAATGTGGAGGGCATCGTGCTGGAGCCGGCCGGCGCATTGGCGGTTGAGGCACTGGGCGATGTGCGCTCGTGGATCCGTGGCAAAACAGTGGTTTGTGTTACCTCTGGTGGTAATTTTGATTTTGAACGACTGCCCGAGGTCAAGGAGCGCGCACAGCGTTACTCAGGTGTTAAAAAATATTTCCTGCTGCGGCTGCCGCAGCGCCCCGGTGCGTTGAAAGAATTCCTTGGTATTCTGGGACCGGAAGACGACATCGCCCGGTTTGAATATATGAAGAAATCTGCGCGCAACTTTGGCTCGGTGCTGATCGGCATTGAGACCAATAGACCCGAGAATTTTCCGAAACTTTTTGCCCGGCTTGAGGCGGCCGGGTTCACCTACACTGACATCACCAACGACGAAACGCTGGCCCAGTTTGTGATTTGACCCGGCTCTGGCGCACTTAAAACCGGGTTGGCAATTCGTCGATGAACATCGTCTTGGAGGTTTGATATTCTGCAATAATAGCCGCAACATTGACTGTTTCAGCCTGGCCCTGGGCAGATCTAGTTTCACCATCCTGGCACAGCGATGAAAAGGCCTTAAATCCAAGGCTGAGCGCGCTGCCTTTCAGAAAGTGCAAATCCTGCTCTAGCTGTGTTCGGTCGATGTTTTTGCTGAGTTTGCCAATGACTTCCTCAACCTCTTCCATGAATAAATCGACAACTTCACCAAAATCTTCTGCGCCGACCTCTGCACGCAACTCTGTCACTCTTGGCCAATCAATCATGGAGTAATTCCTGTTACATAAAGCTAATTTCACGATTTTGGCAGCAAGGGGTGAAATTATGGTGAACGGAAGAAACAATATCAAATTGTAGGGTTCATAGCTTATTAAGCGACAAGTATGATATTGCCCTCAGTTACTGCACATCTGCCGAGATTAACGAGGTTCCATCTGTGTTGCCAGACAGTACATTTCATAACGAAGAGCAGGTCGACAATGGATCGATTCGGCGTGTTCTGGTTGTCGATGACAGTCGGCTGCAGCGCCGCATTCTGGTGGCGTCGTTAAAAAAATGGGGATTTGAAGTTACCGAGGCTGAAAGCGGTGAAGCGGCAATGGAGATCTGCACTCAGGATCCGCCGGACCTAATTCTCAGCGACTGGATGATGCCGGGCATGAGTGGTCTGGAGTTTTGCCGTGAATTCCGCAAGCAGCCTAATGAAATTTACAGCTATTTTATCCTGCTGACGTCAAAAAGTGAAAAGAACGAAATTGCCGAGGGGCTGGATGCTGGTGCGGATGATTTCCTGACTAAGCCGGTCAACTCGGACGAATTGCGCGCCCGGATCTCCGCAGGGGAACGCATTTTGCGGATGCAGCGTGAATTGTCAGAGAAAAACCGCATTGTTTCCGACACTTTGGGCGAATTGCAACGGGTCTATGATGCGATTGACAAGGATCTGGTGCAGGCGCGCAAAATCCAACAATCTCTGGTGCCTGAACTGTCAGCAAAATTTGGCGCGTCTTCCGTTAGTCTGCTGCTCAAGCCCTGTGGTCATATCGGCGGCGATCTTGTGGGAATGTTCTCTCCCGGGGTGAACCGCCTGGGCTTTTACTCAATCGATGTTTCCGGGCACGGGATTACCTCGGCGATGATGACCGCCCGTCTTGGCGGCTATCTGTCTTCGACGTATTTTGATCAGAATGTGGCGATGGAAAAGCGGTTCAACCGGTTCTATGCGTTGCGCCAGCCCGAAGAAGTGGCCAGTCTGCTAAACGCGCGGTTGATTGCCGACACCGGGATCGAAGAATATTTCACCATGGCCTATTGCATTGTCGATCTGCGCAGCGGTGTCCTGAAGCTGGTTCAGGCCGGCCACCCGCACCCCTTGGTTCTGCGCCGGGATGGATCGACTGAATTTCTGGGTGAAGGCGGGGTCCCGGTGGGGTTGCTCCCTGATATTCCCTATTCGCAGATAGAAACAGTCATGGAGCCGGGCGACCGGCTGCTGCTTTATTCGGACGGTTTTACCGAAGCCCGGCTGGAGAATGGCGAGATGCTGGAGCCCGAGGGGCTTCTGGAGCTGATTGCCAAATGTGATTCTCAGCATAGCGGCCAGGAATTTCTGGATGACCTGTACTGGAACCTCACCCAGGTGATGTCGTCTGAATATGGCCTGGAAGACGATGTCTCCGCGACGGTGTTTGAATATAACGGCCCTTGAGGCTTTGCACCAAACGCCCCGCGCCCGTTGTCAGATCATCAAAGATGACCTGACTTCCACTGGGCCCCAAGGTCCGCGGCGGGTGTTTTGTTGTTTCAACAGCCTGCCATTTGCAGGGCGATCTGCGCCGCAAAGTGGCGATCGCCAGGATTGCCAAGCAGGCTGGCTGCCTTTTGCTGGTCAACCCAGACGGCCTCGTGGCCTTTTTCTTTTGGTGGCCCAAGCCGCCGAGCTGGCCGCGCAATATAGATGTGGCAGAGTTTTTCCGCCCATAAATCATACTCGGGCATATAGACAAACCGCCGAAAAACCCCAATTTTCTGGGGTGTGGAGATGCTCCAGCCGGTTTCTTCGTGGACTTCGCGGTGCAGCGCCGTGAGGGGTGATTCGCCAGCATCTATGCCGCCGCCGGGCAATTGCAGGTCTGGGTCTGGGTCAGACTGGCAGGTTAGCAGAAAGCGCCCATCCCGAGGCAACAAAGCATAGGCGCCGGGGCGGCGATAATAGTGTCGGCCCTTTTGTGGTGGCTCTCCAAATCGTCTGATCACGCGGTGACCCCTTTCATCCAAATATGATAGCCTTATATAGGCTCGATATGCCAACCCCGGGCGTGCAAGGAAACCCCCATGACTCTTGGATCAAAAATCGCATGGGACGATACAGTCCTGCCATTCCAACTGGATACCGCCGACATGCGTGGCCGCGTGGCGCGGCTGGACGGTGTGCTGGATGGAATTTTAAAGCAACATGATTACCCAAAGCAGGTCGAGGCCCTGGTGGCCGAGATGGCGGTGCTGACCGCGCTGATTGGCCAGACGATCAAATTGCGGTGGAAATTATCGCTGCAGGTGCAATCGAAAGGCCCGGTGCGCATGATCGCCACCGACTATTACGCGCCGCAGACCGAGGGCGGGCCGGGCCGGATTCGTGCCTATGCCAGCTTTGATGCTGACCGGCTGACTGATGGCTCTCCGTTTGATCAGGTTAGCGATGGCTATTTCGCGGTGATGATCGACCAGGGTGAGGGGAATAAGCCCTATCAGGGCATCACCTCGCTGGAGGGTGACAGCATTTCGGCCTGTGCCGAGACCTATTTCGCCCAGTCCGAACAATTGCCGACACGGTTCAGCCTCAGCTTTGGGACATCCATGGTGCCGGGCGGCGCCGAACACTGGCGTGCTGGCGGCATCATGTTGCAGCACATGCCCAAGGCGTCGCCATTTGTTGCCGAATCCGAAGCGGTGCAAGACAGCCTGACCGCCGCAGATCTGGTCGAGGGCGAAGAAGGTGAGAACTGGAACCGGGTCAATATCCTGCTGGATACAGTCGAGGATCTGGAGCTGATCGGCCCTTCGGTGCCGCCCAAGGATCTTCTGCTTCGTTTGTTCCACGAGGAATCGCCCCGGGTGTTTGAGCCGCAGGCGGTTCGCTTTGGCTGTACCTGTTCCGAAGATCGGGTGCGTCAAAGCCTGTCAATTTATTCGGCCAAAGACCTCGAAACAATGACCACCGACGCGGGGCGAATCACCGCTGACTGTCAATTCTGCAGCGCCCATTACGATCTCGACCCAAAAACGGTTGGGTTTGACGCGAAAAATCCAACCGGTGCCTGAGCTGATCGAAACCCTGCGGGCGGCGCTGGATCACCCTGGTGACGGCTCGTCTGATTTCGATCTGAACCCCGATTTCAAACTCCCGGCAGGGCGCAAATTGCGTGCTGCCGGCGTGCTGGTGGCCATTTCCCTGGCCGGCGCTACACCACAGGTTTTTCTAACCAAACGCTCCTCTGCCTTGAAACATCACCCCGGCCAGATTGCATTTCCCGGCGGCAAGCAGGACGAGGGCGACAAGGATGTGACCGCCGCCGCCCTGCGCGAAGCCTGGGAGGAAATTGGCCTGCCGCGTGACCTGCCGCAGGTTATCGGCCATTTGCCAGAGCATGAAACCGTCACCGGGTTTCGGGTCACGCCGGTGGTGGCGCTGCTGGAGCAGGATTTTCAACTGCGCCCCGAACCGGGCGAAGTGGACGAGGTGTTTTTGGTGCCACTGGCGCATCTGCTGAATCTGGAGAGCTATATCATCGAATCCCGCCGCTGGCGCGGGCTGCAGAGGCATTACTATACCGTGCCGTATGGCCCCTATTATATCTGGGGTGCCACGGCGCGCATGTTGCGTGAACTTGCTGTGCGGATGAAATGATGACCCGAATCGATCAACCCTGGTTAAAAGATGCCGCCACCCAAGCGGTTTGCGACGCGATCACCGCCGAGGGCGCCCTGCTGTTTTTTGTCGGCGGTTGCGTGCGAAATGCGCTGATGGGCGTGGCGGTGTCGGACCTGGATCTTGCCACCGATGCCCATCCCGAAACAGTGATGAAACTGGCAAAACAATCCGGGCTAAAGGCCATTCCAACCGGCATTGATCATGGCACCGTCACCGTTGTCAGCGGTGGCATCCCGTTTGAAATCACCACATTTCGCAAGGATATCGCCACCGACGGTCGCCGCGCCACCGTGGCCTTTGCCAGTGATATTGCCGATGATGCCGCGCGGCGCGATTTCACCATGAATGCGATCTATGTTCGGCCGGATGGCCGCGTAGTTGATCCGTTGGGGGGCATGGCAGATCTAGAGGCCCGGCGCCTGCGCTTCATTGGCACCGCGCAAAACCGTATCCGCGAGGACTATCTGCGCGCGTTGCGGTATTTCCGGTTTCACGCCTGGTACGCGGATCCGCAGGCTGGGTTTGACCCCGAGGCGCTGGCCGCGATTGCCGCCAATCTGGACGGTCTGGGTCAATTGTCACGCGAGCGGGTTGGCGCTGAAATGTTGAAATTGCTGGCGGCTGAGAATCCGGCCCCGGCGGTGGCTGCGATGCGGCAGTCTGGCGTGTTGCAGGAACTTCTACCCGGATCCGATGACCGCGCGCTGGCCCCTTTGGTTCACTTTGAGGCCGGCTTGATAGCCAATCCGATCCGCCGTCTTGCTGCTTTGGGTGGCCCGGACATGGGCGACCACCTGCGGCTTAGCAAGGCGCAGATGGCCAGTTGGACCACTCTGCGCGCGCAAGCGATCGCAACCACGGGCGCCGCCGAGCTGGGATATCACTTGGGCGAGACCCAGGCTCGGGACGTCCTGTTGCTGCGTGCCGCCTTGCTGGAACAGCCCTTAAATCCCAATTTAGAGACTGATATCGCGAGGGGCGCTGCTGCAAAACTCCCAATCTCAGCCCGGGACCTGATGCCGGAGATCACGGGCAAAGCGCTGGGTGACAGGCTCAAACAGCTCGAGTCGGACTGGATCGCTTCGGGGTTCACGCTCACCCGGGATGGCTTGCTGGCCAAAGACGGCTAAAAAGCGGTGCAACCAAAGCGCGTGACAAAGCTTTGAAACTGTCCTACGCATGAGCGATAAATGACTGTCAGATGACGGAGGAATGCATATGTATCGTGGGATCTGGTTCAGCTAACGCCGATATCCTTCCCAATTGACCGGGGGCTTCGGCGCCACCTCTGTCTGCATTTGCATTTTTCTTTAGCTCATCTGGAGCACCGTCATGTTTCGTTACTTCGAAAACCTTGTAGATCCCTATTGCGACTATCCGCAAGTGGACAGTCCGCCAACGCGGCTGTGGCCCTTTATGCGCGACTATTGTCGCCCTTTCACCCGCATCTTTATCTGGACCGCGTTGATGTCGCTTGTGGTCGCCGCGATCGAGGTCGGGCTGATCTATTACATGGGCCGGATGATTGATTTCCTAGGCGAAGGGCCAGAGCAGGTCTGGGCCAACTACGGCACCGAGCTGATCCTGGTGGCGCTGTTCATCCTGTTCATCCGTCCGGTGCTGCAATTGCTGGATGTTGTGTTGCTGAACAACGCCATTCTGCCCAATCTGGGCACGCTGATCCGCTGGCGGGCGCACCGGCATGTGCTGCGCCAATCGGTGGGCTGGTTCGAGAATGATTTTGCCGGCCGTATCGCCAATCGCATCATGCAAACGCCCCCCGCTGCCGGCGAGGTGGTGTTTCAGGTGTTCGATGCAATCGCGTACTCGCTGGCCTATTTGATCGGCGCCGCGCTGCTGTTGATGGTGGCGGATGTGCGGCTGCTGCTGCCGATGCTGATCTGGTTTGTGCTGTATGGACTGCTGGTGCGCTGGACGGTGAAACGGGTGGGGCCGGCCTCGCAGGCCTCGTCTGATGCGCGCTCGGCGGTGACCGGCTTGGTTGTTGATGCCTACTCCAACATCCATTCGGTCAAGATGTTCGCCCATCACGATCTGGAAGTGACTGGCGCCAAAAGTGTTATCGAAAAGACCCGCCAGACATTTCAGACCGAAATGCGGATTTTCACCACCATGGACGCGGTCTTGGTCAGCCTGAATGGGCTGCTGATTGTCGGTGTCGTTGGCTGGGCGATCTATCTGTGGATGTTGGGGCAGGCCTCGGTTGGGGTGATTGCTGCGGCTGCCACGCTGACCCTGCGGCTGAACGCGATGACCGGCTGGATCATGTGGGCGCTGACCTCGTTCTTTCGCCAGTTGGGGGTGGTGGCCGAGGGTATGCAAACCATTGCCCAGCCGATTGATCTGGTCGATGCGGCCAATGCCACCCCGCTGCAATTGGCTGACGGAAAGATCGAGTTGCGCAACCTTAGCCATCATTATGGTCGCGGGGCAGGTGGGTTGGATCATATCAACCTGACCATCAAACCGGGCGAGAAAATTGGCCTGATTGGCCGCTCGGGGGCCGGTAAATCGACCTTGGTCAAGCTGCTGCTGCGGTTCTACGACACCGAAAGCGGCCAGATTCTGATCGACGGGCAGGACATTCGCACCGTCACCCAGGACAGTCTGCGCAGCAATATCGGCATGGTGCAGCAGGACAGCTCGCTGCTGCACCGCTCGGTGCGCGACAACATCCTGTATGGCCGCCCCGAGGCGAGCGAAGAGCAGATGATTGCCGCCGCCAAACAGGCCGAAGCACATGATTTCATTCTGGATCTGCAGGATCCTCAGGGCCGCCGGGGCTATGATGCGCAAGTGGGGGAACGTGGGATCAAACTGTCCGGCGGTCAACGTCAGCGGGTCACTCTGGCGCGGGTGATCCTGAAGAACGCACCGATTCTGCTGCTCGACGAGGCCACCAGTGCGCTGGACAGCGAGGTCGAAGCGGTGATCCAAGCGACGCTATACGGTATGATGCAGGGCAAGACGGTGATTGCGATTGCACATAGGCTGTCCACCATCGCACAAATGGATCGCATTCTGGTGCTGGACCAGGGCCGCATTGTCGAGGAAGGTAGCCACGACGATCTGTTGGCAGCACAGGGGCAATATGCCCAGTTCTGGGCCCGGCAGTCGGGCGGATTTCTCAATGTCGAGGCAGCGGAATGAACATTGGCAACTGGATCGACGCATTTCGACCGGCGGTAGGCCCACCACCGCAAACCCTGTGGGCCTTTCTGCGCTGGTGTCTGTCGGGGGCCTGGCCGATGCTGGGCTTGGCAGCGCTGTGCTCATCCTTGGCCGGCGCGATGGAGGCCGGCACCGCCTATATTCTGGGTCAGGTGATTGACACCGCCAATATCAGCGGCCCCGAGATGTTTTTCTCGCCCACCAATCTGGCAATGATTGCGGGCGCGATTGGCTTTTTTATGGTTCTCAGGCCAATTTTGTTTGGCCTGTCGGCGGCGGCAAACTCTATCATCGTTGGGCCCAATGTAAGCCCACTGGTGCTGTCGCGGCTAAATCGGTGGACGCTGGGCCAATCTGTCAGCTTCTTTGACGATGATTTTGCCGGCCGCATTGCGCAAAAACAGATGCAAACCGCCAGTGCAGTGACCTCGGTGGCAACCGAGGCAATCAACGTGATTGCCTTTGCGCTGGCCTCGCTGGTTGGGTCACTGGCCCTGCTGGGGGTGATTGATCTGCGCATCACTGGCATATTCTTGATTTGGCTGGTGGGCTATTTTTCGCTGATCCGCTGGTTCCTGCCACGGGTACGCAAACGCGCCGGGGCACGCGCCGGGGCCAAGGCCATGGTGACCGGGCAGGTGGTGGATACCATTACCAATATCAGGACGGTGAAGCTGTTTGCCCATGCCGACCACGAAGAACGGACCGCGCAGGATGCGATGGGTGATTTTCGGCAAAGAGCGCTGGAATTTGGCTATCTCGCTGCGGGGTTCCGGTTTTGCCTGATGGCGCTGGCCGGGTTGCTGCCGGTGCTGCTGATTGGTGCCACGCTGGTGCTCTGGCAATCGGGGCAGGCCACCGAGGGCGACATTGTTGCCGCTGGTGCGGTGTCGATCCGCATTGCTCAGATGACCGGATGGGTTAGCTTTACCCTGATGGCGATCTACTCGCATATTGGCGAAATTGAAAATGGTATGATGACTCTGACCAGTCGCAACCGGGTCGAAGATACCAGCAATGCTGTGGATCTTGTCGTGCGGCGCGGAGAGATCGTTTTTGACAACGCAGACTTTGCCTATGGTCGCGATATCGGGGGTATTCAGGGTATTTCCCTGACCATTAAACCGGGTGAAAAAATAGGTATCGTTGGGACCTCAGGAGCAGGTAAATCCACCTTGGTTTCGCTGCTATTGCGGCTCTATGAAGGCGAAAATGGCCGCATTCTGATTGATGGTCAGGACATCGCAGCGGTCAGCCAGAACTCGCTCCGCAGTCAGATCGGCATGGTCACCCAGGAAACCGCGATGTTCAACCGCTCAGCGCGGGACAATATCCTGTATGGTCGTCCCGGTGCCAGCGAGGAAGAGATGATTGAGGCCGCCCGCAAGGCCGAGGCAGATGACTTCATCGCTTTGCTGCAGGATGGGCAGGGCCGTCAGGGTTATGACGCCCATCTGGGCGAACGGGGGGTGAAACTGTCGGGTGGCCAGCGTCAACGCATTGCTCTGGCCCGTGCTATTTTGAAAGATGCACCAATTCTTGTGCTGGACGAAGCGACCTCCGCCCTGGATTCCGAGGTTGAGGCGGCGATCCAGTCGGCCTTGTCACGGGTGATGCGGGGCAAGACGGTGCTGGCCATCGCCCACCGGCTGTCGACGCTCAGCGAAATGGACCGAATCATCGTGATGGAGGACGGCCGTATCGCCGAAAGCGGCAGCCATGATCAGCTTTTGGCGCGGGCTGGGCTCTATGCGCAGTTCTGGGCTCGCCAATCTGGTGGGTTTATCCGCACCGAGACCGAAACAAAGGCCGAAACAAAGGCAGCAGAATAAGTTTTTTGCCAAAGTGGTCCACTGTCTATATCAGGGCGCCCATGAGTACATCAGCTAGAACCACCGCCACCATCACGCGTCTCGGCCACCAAGGCGACGGAGTCGCCGAAGGCCCTCTGTTTGCCCCGCGCACCCTTCCAGGTGAAGTGGTGACAGGAATTGTCGTCGGCAGCGCATTGGGTGACATTCGCATCGAATCACCCTCGGAGCACCGGGTGCAAGCCCCGTGCCGTCACTACAAATCCTGTGGCGGTTGCCAGTTGCAGCACGCCGATGATGGTTTTGTGGCGGAGTGGAAGCAGGGCATCGTTCGCACCGCGCTGAGCGCTCAGGGGCTGGAAACCACGTTTCGTCCCGTCCAAACGTCGCCGCCACGATCGCGTCGCCGCGCCACTCTGTCGGTTCGACGCACCAAAAAGGGCGCGATGGCCGGGTTTCATGGCCGTGCTTCGGGGGTCATCACTGAAATCCCGGATTGTCATCTGCTAGACCCGGATCTGTTGGCCGCCATTCCAATGGTCGAAGATCTGGCGCAGATCGGCGCCAGCCGCAAGACACCGCTGGCGGTCACCGTGACCCTGTCGGACATTGGTCTGGATGTGCTGGTGAAGAACGGCAAGCCGCTGGATGGACCGCTGCGCATGCTGTTGGCGCAATCGGTGGAAAAACTGGGCATCACCCGGCTGACCTGGGATGACGAACAGATCGCCATGACGCAGCCCCCCACGCAGACCTTTGGTGCCGCCAAGGTCTGCCCGCCTCCGGGTAGTTTCCTGCAGCCCACCCGTGAGGGCGAGGCGGCGCTGCTGGCTGCGGTGCAGGAAATCGTCCAGGGCTCCAAGCGGGTCGTTGATCTGTTTGCCGGCTGCGGCACCTTTGCACTGCCGCTGGCCAAAAACGCCGAGATCCTGGCCGTCGAGGGGGACCCGGAGATGGTGCGGGCGCTGGAGGCTGGCTGGCGCCAGGCCAAGGGCCTGAAAGTGGTCAAGGCCGTCACCCGTGACCTGTTTCGCCGCCCGATGATGCCGGATGAACTGAACCCCTTTGGCGCCTTCTACGAGGCTGCGGTGATCGATCCCCCGCGCTCGGGTGCCGAATCTCAGGTCGCTGAACTGATCAAGGCCCGCACCAGAACCATCGCCTATGTGTCCTGTAACCCGGTCAGCTTTGCCCGCGATGCCAAGTCTCTGGTTGATGCTGGGTATCAGTTGAACTGGATTCAGGTTGTTGACCAGTTTCGCTGGGCAGCCCATACCGAACTGGTTGCGTCCTTCACCCTTGCCGCTTGAACCCATAGCCGGATTTTTATCATGTCCCTGATTCAACGTATGGCGGCCGTTTTGGAAAACGCCCGTTTTGGTCACTTCATCACCGTTGTTATTGTGATCAATGCGGTGACATTGGGACTGGAAACCTCGCCCTCCGTGATGGCGCGGGCTGGCGTGATTATCAGTCTGATCGATGAACTCTGTTTAACGATCTTTGTGCTCGAAATTCTGGCCAAGCTGGTGGTGTCCCGGCATCGGTTCTTCCTGAACGGATGGAACGTCTTCGATTTCATAATCGTTGGTATTGCGCTGGTTCCGGGCGCGCAGGGGCTCTCGGTGCTGCGGGCGCTGCGAATCCTGCGGGTTTTGCGGGTGATTTCGGTGGCCCCCAGCCTGCGTCGGGTGGTCGAGGGGTTCATCACCGCCTTGCCGGGCATGGGCTCGGTGTTCCTGCTGATGGCGATTATTTTCTACATTGGCTCGGTGATTGCCACCAAACTGTTCGGGGGCCTCTTTCCGCAATGGTTCGGGACCTTGGGGGGCAGCGCCTATTCGCTGTTCCAGATCATGACGCTGGAAAGCTGGTCCATGGGCATTGTGCGGCCGGTGATGGAGATCTTCCCCCATGCTTGGGTGTTCTTTGTGCCCTTTATCATGGTCACCACATTTGCCGTGGTGAACTTGTTGGTGGGTCTGATCGTGAACTCGATGCAGGACGCCCATAGCGTTGAAGACACCGAGCGGACCGACGCATACCGCAATCTGGTGCTCGCGCGACTTGAGGCCATCGAGCAGCGGTTGCCGCCGCAAATTGAGGCGATTGAGCAACGGTCGCGACCACATATTGAGACAATTTCCAAAAAGTGATTTTGGTTAACGAGGTATTTGGGGGTAATTTGGCAAAAAGACCCAAAAAAAGATGAGATCAGAGCAGTATGGACAGACGAGCATTTGCATTGGGCGCGGCCGCGACCCTGGCTTCGGCGGGCTGTAGTGGCGCCAGCAACAGATTCCAGAGCTATCAGGGCGCTGAGGTTACTGGGGTGGTGGTCAATAAAGGCGCTAGAAAACTGTATCTGCTTCACAACGAAGAGATTCTGCGGGAATATGAAGTTGATCTGGGCTTTGCTCCGGTCGGGGCCAAGACGGTCGAAGGGGACGGCAAAACCCCTGAAGGCACCTATGTCATCAATCGCCGCAATGCCAACAGCTCCTATCATCTGTCGATTGGCATTTCATATCCCAACTCTCAGGATGTTGCCGAGGCCAGTGCCATTGGGCAACGGCCCGGTGGAGAGATCTTTATTCACGGTCAGCCCAACGATTCGAAGGCCCGCAAACGGGCGGGGCGGGTCGAGGACTGGACCGCCGGTTGCATTGCCGTGAATAACGATGAAATCGAAGAGATTTTTGCCATGGTCAAAGATGGCACCGTGATCAGCCTGCGTTTGTAACAGTGTCGCAGATTGGGCAAAGGCGGTTGTGCGCCGCCCTTGATCCTGTGTCTGCCGCGGGGCGAATTAGCTGCCCATCACCAGGGTCCACCAGATCTTGCCATTCTGCTCCTGGAACCACGAGAAGCCCATGTTGACCGCTTTGGGGTCCATGATCACGGCTTTTGTGTTGCTGTCTTCCATCCAGGCCGACAGGGTTTCCACTTCGCCCTCATAGGTTTCTGAAATGGCTTCCCCCATCAGAGACCCGGTATATCCGGCGCGGGCGACCCGATCCAGGGGCGACGAGCCGTCCGAGCCAAAGTGCCAGGGGCGGTTCTGAACCGCCATATCCCGGGAATGGGTGGCCGCAGCGGCGTTGAGTGGCGCGTTCAACTGTACCGCAGGAGAGCCGTAAGCCTGTCGGAGCGCATTGACCGAATCGAGCATGCGAAACTGAACTTTGTCGGCATTCCGAATGCGATAGGCTTTTCCACTGCCGCCTGATCCGCCATTTGGAGCAGGGGTACAGGCAACCGCCAGCGTCAACAGGGCCGCCGCAAGAATCAAAAATACACGCTTCATTTTGCACCTTAGTCTAATGTTTAGATACAGCACTTAGCGGTACTGTGGCATTGGCGCAAATGCAGTGGCATCAAAATGCCGCTAGTGACGCGTGTTTGATTTGCGACTGAGGCATTCACGCCATATTATACGTCAACAGTTTCGATATAGTGCAGGTAGTGACGATCATGTCTTCCAAATCAATTCAATTTCCCTCGCGGCGGCTTTTTTTAACCGGCACTGCGGCTTTGCTGGCAACGCCGGCCTTGTCCCAGGTCGCTGATCCAGATGGTGAGCCTGCGTATGACCCGCTGCGCCCGCCGCCTGAGCCGGAACCAGCGGTGCGCCGCAATATCTCGGCATTCCGGGCGAAGAAATGGCAGCCCTATTTCGATAACCTGAAGAACGGGGCCATTCTGGTCGATATCGACAGCCGCGCCTTGCATTATTGGGCTGCGGATGAAGAGACTTATAAATTATTTCCGTCCTCGGTGCCGCTTTCCGATGACCTGACGCGCCGGGGTCGTACCAAAATTGTGCGTAAAGTCGAAGGTCCGTCCTGGTCACCGACGCCAAACATGCGCAAACGCAACCCAGAATGGCCAAGCTATGTTGCGCCGGGTCCGGACAATCCGCTGGGGACCCATGCATTGTATCTGAGTTGGAAGTATTATCGCATCCATGGAACCCATGATACGCGAAAAATTGGCCGAAAGTCTTCCAATGGCTGTATTGGTCTTTATAATGAACATATTGCACAGCTTTTTGGGATGGTAAAAATTGGCACTCAAGTGTTGCTGATTTGACCACAATATAATCTCGCCGGGTCGACCTATCTCAACAAGCGTTTGCAATCTCGGGTTTTTACTGGTTAGAAAAACCACGAGGTATGTCTTGGCTGCGTGGGCCATTGTTAAATGGTCGCGCCTTTTTTGGAGGTTAATATGAAAAAACTCGTTCTTGCCGCTGCTCTGTCAGCTGCCGCTTCGACCGCATTTGCTGGTGGCTATTCTGAGCCCGTCGTTGAGCCGATCGTTGTTGTTGAGCAAGCTGAAAGCTCGTCCAGTGGCATCATGCTGCCGCTGCTGATGCTGGTTATCGTTGGCGCTGCCATCGCAGCCAGCTAATTGCTGCGATACAGTTACGAAAAGGGCGGTGGTTTTCCATCGCCTTTTTTGTTGGCCACGACAGTGTTCTGAGGCGCGGGCTTTCTCCAAGAGGCGTCACTTGGGGCGCATCTTGGAGTTGCTAGAATGGCTCAGGCCTGATCCAGTTCCGCCAGGATCTGACCCAGCGATTCCAGGATCATCCCGACGTCGTCCCGATCAATGGTAAGCGGTGGACGGATTTTCAGGATGTTGTCCCTGGGGCCCTCGCTGCCAATCAAAATCCGATGATCGCGCATCCGGTTTTTGACGTAGGCACATATTTCGCGGGCCTCTGAACCATCCGGGTTGATCAACTCGAGCCCCAGAAACAGCCCCATGCCGCGCACATCACCGATGCAAGTATATTGCTGTTGCAGCGCCCTGAGCCCGGCAATCAGCGCCGCACCCATGACCCGGGCATTGTCCTGCAACCCTTCGTCATCGACGATATCCAGCACTTCCTTGCCAATCCGGCAGGACAGGGTAGATCCACCAAAGGTTGAAAAGAATTCAGGCCCTTGCGCAAAACTGTCAGCGATTTCCTTGCTGGTGACCAGGACGCCCAGAGGGTGACCATTGCCAATGGGTTTGCCCAGCACGACAATGTCCGGCACGGCGCCTTGATGTTCAAAGCCAAAGTAGTAATCCCCCAACCGTCCCAATCCGGTCTGCACTTCGTCGGCAATGCAAACACCACCAGCGGCGCGGATCTTTTGGTAGACTAGGGCAAGATAGCCCTTTGGGGGGATGATCTGACCACCAACCGAGGGGAATGTCTCGGCGATGAAACCGGCCACAGCATGTCCCCGATTCTGCAGGGCAGCGATGGCTGGATCGACCAGATCCGCATATTTCTGCGCCCGGTCCGCGTCATCACGTTTAATTGATCCGCGATAATCGTCGGCCACTTCGACCAGTTCCACCCAGTCCACCTGACCGCTGCCGCCGGGGGCGTTGAACTTATAGGCCGATACATCAATCACCCCGGTGGTATTGCCGTGATAGCCGTGATCGGGCGTTACCATGCCCTTGGCTCCGGTATGTGCGCGCGCCAGCCGCAGCGCCAGCTCATTTGCTTCGGTGCCGGAATTGACAAAGAAGCAGACCTCAAAGGGGGCGGGCAGCTTGGAGAGGATCTTGTCCGCAAATGCGGTCTGTGCCGGATGCAGATAGCGGGTGTTAGAGTTGATCCGCTTCAACTGATCCGCCGCCACCGCCTGAATGCGCGGATGGGCGTGGCCGACGTGGGGCACGTTGTTGTAGGCGTCCAGATAGGGCCGTCCCCATTCATCAAACAGGTGATGCTTCCAGCCGCGGACCAGCATCACCGGATCGCTATAGGTCAGCGACAGGTTGCCGCCAAAATGGGCTTTGCGGCCCGCCAGCACCTCAGCCTTATCGGTGGGCTGGTAGTGTACCTTTGCATCGGGAAGATTAAGCAGCGCCGCCGGGTTCGGGCAGATCGCGCGCCAAAGGTACATCTCGTCGGGGTTGCCAACACCGGGCCAGTCGGCCTCGATGCCTTCGGTGGTCAAGGCCAGCTGAAAATGCACATGGGGTGCCCAACCACCGTTCTGGCTGGCGTCGCCAAGGCGGCAGAACGCGGCGCCCTTGTCGATCACATCACCGGGGTGCAGGCGGTCACAGCACTCGGGGTCCAAATGGCCGTACAGGGAATAGAACGCATCTCCTGCGGGGGTTTCATGGCGCAGAATGATGACGCCGCCATAGTCCAGATGGTTGTCGCGGTTCTCGACCACAAAGACTTCGCCCCGCAGCGGCGCATACAATGGGGTGCCAGCGGCGGCAAACCCATCCACCGCCAGATGCACGGTGCGCCGGTCGCTGACCTTGTAGGCGCCGTTGCGAAAGGCCGCTGCGGTGTAGATCAGTCGTGGCTCGTGGTAATAGCCAAGCCACAGGTCGGTGCCAAATTCGGCACCAACACGGGCGGCTTCCTCCAGTGGCATGTGGAACGGATTTTGCGGCCAGGTGGAATTCTCAACCGACAAAGACCCCATCGGAGTGTCGGTCAGGTCGACCCCCATCAGCGGTGCAAAGCTGCCACGCTGGGCCTTCAGATAGGTCATCACTCGGTCAGCGCCATCTACAACCGGCAGCTCACAAGCGGCCCTCAGCCGGGCCTGCAGCAGGTCGGCATGGATCGAGTGAGTTTCCAGAAACCGCCAGGCCGGCGCCTGCGAGATGACCACATAGGGATCATCGGGGTTCTTTGCCGCCTCTAGCGTCGAGTTCACGATGCTGACCGCCAGTCGCGCTCGCAGCAATGGCCAAAGCAAGTCGATCTCGGTGGCGGTCAGCGGGTTGCTGGCGTGATACCCGGCGACCAAAGCCGCCAGAGCGACCTCAGGGGTTGGATGATCCAGCACGATATAGGCCGCCGCTATGGCCAGATCACAGATCCGGGGCGCGGCACACATGTCGCCGAGGTCGATCAGGCCAGTCACCCGGCGCGGCCCGCTTAGTGCGCCACTCACCAGAATGTTATAGTCATTGGCATCGTTGTGGATTGCCTGGCTGGGCAGGCCGGTCAGGGTGGGCTCAATCGCGGCAAAGCGCTGGGAAATCTCGCTCAGCAGGGCCCGGCGATCCGGATTGGTGATGCCGTCCAGTTCTGGGGCAATCCAGCCGGCCTGCATCAAGTCCCATTTGAAATCCCGCGCCAACCCGGGGTGATGAAAATCCTGCAGGGCCTTGCCCGTTTCACCCAGCACCTGACCTAAGTGATGGATCAGCTCCTGCGATTTGGGCGCGATCTTGGCATAACATTGCCCCGGCAATTTATTCTGCAGCCAGACCAGCCGCAAATCACCGTTATCATCCGCCAGTTCCAGCATTGCGGCCCCCTTGGGGCTGTGGAGCACCCGCGGGCAGGGCAGCTTGGGTGCGCAGGCGGCCAAATGGTCCAGCGCTTTGATCTGCATATCCACCAGCCAGGCCTCGCAGCCGGGGCGCATGGCTTTTAGAATGTAGTCTTGGCCATCGTCGCCCTGAGCCAGAAAATTGAGGTCATATTCCCCATCGAGCCGCGCCAATGTGGCGCTGATGCCCCAGGATGTTTTCAGGACATTTGCCCAATGCTGTTCGCTCATTCATTCCCTCAATTATCAATGACCGCCCCAGGCGTTTAGCCGAGCCAGCCCTGTAAATTCTCTTCCACCACCGCCGACAATGCCGCGATATGGCCGTCATCGTCGTTCAGGCAGGGTATATAGGTAAAGCTCTCGCCGCCGCCATGTTCAAAGCTTTCGCGGATCTCTTCGTTGATCTCTTCCAGCGTTTCGATGCAATCCGCCGAAAACGCCGGTGCCACCACTGCGATGCTCTTTTTGCCCTGCCGCGCCAGTTCGGCGACGTGATCGACCGTATAGGGCTTTAGCCATTCTTCGGGGCCGAATTTGGACTGGAAGCTGCTGATGATCTGGCTGTCGTCCCAGCCCAACCGATCCCGCAAAAGCTGTGTGGTTTGATGGCACTGGCGGCTGTAGGGGTCGCCTTGCCGGGCATAGCGTTCGGGCATCCCGTGGTACGAGCAGACCAGAATATCGGGGCGGCTTTTCATCCGTGCATAGGCGGTCTCAATCGAGCAGGCCAGGGCGTCGATATAGCTGGGGTGGTCGAAATAGGCCGACACCGTGCGCGCTGCCGGTTGCCAGGTCTCGTCCATCAGGGCGCGAAAAAACGCATCATTGGCGGTGCCCGAGGTGGCCCCAGCGTATTGCGGATACAGCGGTAAGAACAGGATCTTGGTGCAGCCGGCCTCGACCAGCGCCCGGACCTTGGATTTGGTGGATGGGTTGCCATAGCGCATGCAGAAATCAACCATCACCCGATCACCGTAGCGGGCCGCCATCGCAGCGGCCATCTTGGCGGTTTGATCCTTGGTGATGGTCATCAGTGGGCTTTCGCCCTTGTGGTGATTCCAGATCGATTTATAGGCCGCGCCAGAGCTGAACGGCCGCTTGCTCAGGATGACCAGTTGCAGCAGCGGCTGCCATTTCCATTTGGGGTAATCGATCACCCTCTGGTCGGACAGGAACTCGCTTAAGTAGCGGCGCATGGGCCAGTAGCTATAGCCATCCGGGGTGCCAAGATTGGCCAGCAGAACGCCGATCTTTTCGGCGGGTTTGGCAGGTTTGGCAGCTTGGGTGGCTTGTGGTGTGGCGTCCGGCATGGTGGCGTCCTGTTGGGCTGGGCTGGGTCGGATGAATAGGCATAACCGATTGCAGGTCAATTGGACAATTGCCCGGTATCACGATCCGGGAAGTTTGGTTTCCGGTACTTTCAGCGCCTCGGACAACCGCGCTTGCGCCGAGCCTGGGCGCAGTGGCTTTTGCTGGGTGTCCGAGGGCGACCAGCCGGTCAGGCAGATGATCTCAAAGGTGGCAGGCAGGCGGTTATCCTTGGTCGCAAAATGCTGTCGATAGAGCTGATCCGCCATCTCGAACAGCAACCGCGAGCTGGGGTGTTTTTGCCGTTGCGCCAGCGCGTTGGTTTCCCCCATGTCCCGCAGGTCCTGCAGCAGATGGCGCAGGTCGCGATACTCGGCCGTCAGGGGCACCAGATCGGCCACCGGCAGCGCCAGACCGGCGCGTTGCAGCAGGGCACCCAGATCGCGGATTTCACCCATCGGTGCCACCCGGGGCGAGAGGCCGCCAGTGAGTGTCGTTTCCGCTTCGGCCAGGGCGCTGCGCAATTCATGCAGCGTCCGCCCGCCCAGCATCACCACCAGCAGTAACCCGTCCTCTTTCAGCGCCCGGCGACACTGGATCAACTGGCCCACCGGGTCATTGGCCCAATGCAGGCACATGGCGTGCACCACAACATCATGGGCGCCGGGGGTCAGCGCCAACAGCTCATCATCGGGTACGATTTTGGCGCCCGGCAGGCAGTTCTGCCAAATCTCCGCAAAAGGGGTGACGATGGCCGGGGCCGTAAAGGTCCTGTTAACCATGGAGAGCCGATCCTCGACTTCATCCCGTGCGGTTTCATGCAGGAACAGGGCTGTCGGCTTGTGGCGCGCCCGGTGGGCGATCAGGGCCGGACGGTCAAACAGGGCTGGCTGGGGTTTTTGGGCTTGCGTCATGGGGGCTGTTTAGGCTGATGCTGAAGCAGATACAAATGGCTGTTTCTATGATTTACCCGCCGCGCTGCCTGGGCTGCGGCGATCTGGTCGCTCGTGACTTTGGCCTCTGCGGCGCTTGCTGGCGGCAAACGCCTTTTATTGGCGGTACGGTCTGCGAAAGCTGCGGCGTGCCACTGCCGGGGCAGGCGGATGGGTTTCGGCTGGATTGCGATGACTGCATGGCGCACCCTAGGGCCTGGAGCCAGGGACGCGCAGCGCTGCTGTATCAGGATCAGGCCCGGGTCTTGGTGCTGGCGCTGAAACACGGAGATCGCGGTGATATTGCCAAACCTGCTGCCGCCTGGATGATGGTGGCGGCAAAACCATTGCTGGAAAATGACCCGCTCATTGTGCCGGTGCCTCTGCATTGGACCCGTCTGCTAAAGCGGCGTTACAACCAATCGGCGTTATTGGCCGTCCAGTTGGCCAAGCAATGCCAACGGCAGTGCTGTGTGGATCTGCTGCACCGGCGAAAACGTACCGAGTCGCTGGATGGGAAAACCCGTGAGCAAAGGTTTGTGGCGCTGGGCGATGCCGTCACCTTTAATCCGCGTCATGAGGCAAGCCTGCGGGGGCGGGTGGTTCTGCTGGTCGATGACGTGATGACCTCGGGGGCCACCCTGACTGCCTGCACAGATGCCTGCCTGCGCGGTGGCGCGGCAGAGGTGCGCGTGGTGGTGCTGGCGCGTGTCAGTAAACGATGATCGCTTGATCACGTTTTCGAGCCGCCCTCGCAATTGTTGCATTGCCCCCCCAAATCCCCCACAACGTCAAAATTGAATGAAATGGAGACCTCGATGAAATCGGTCGAAATCTATACCTCGCCGCTCTGCGGTTTTTGCCACGCAGCCAAACGGTTGCTGACCCAAAAGGGTGTCACCTTTGCTGAGGTGAACGTGCTGGCTGACCCCGAACGCAAACCCGAGATGATCCAGCGCGCCAATGGCGGCCGCACGGTGCCGCAGATTTTCATCGGCGATACCCATGTGGGCGGCTGCGATGATCTGTTTGCGCTTGAGCAGTCGGGCCAACTCGACCCGCTGCTCGCGGCCTGAAAACGGAGAATTCACATGCGCACGGCGCTGTTGCAGATGACATCAAGCGATGATCCGGGTGAAAACCTGGGTCTGGTTGAAACCATGCTGGCAGAGGCGGTGGCGGGGGGGGCTGGATTTATTCTGACCCCCGAGGTCACCAATTGCGTCAGCACCAGTCGCAGGCATCAGCAGGCGGTGTTGCATCATGAAGAAGACGACCCAACGCTGGCGGCCCTGCAGAGTGCAGCCGCGCGGCATGGGGTCTGGCTGTTGCTGGGATCCCTGGCGGTCAAGACGCAGGACAGCGATGGGCGCTTTGCGAATCGCCAGTTCCTGATTTCGCCGCAGGGTCAGATCACCGCGCGCTATGACAAGATCCATATGTTTGATGTGGAGGTGACCCCGAAAGAGACCTTCCGCGAATCAGAGGGCTATCGACCGGGGGACCGGGCGGTGCTGGCTGATACTCCGTTTGGTCGGATCGGCATGACCATTTGTTACGATGTGAGGTTTGGCTATTTGCATCGGGCACTGGCCAAGGCTGGGGCCGAAATCCTCACCGTGCCAGCCGCCTTTTCACCTGTGACCGGTGCCGCCCATTGGCATACGCTGCTGCGCGCCCGCGCCATCGAAACCGGCTGCTATATCTTGGCTCCGGCGCAAACCGGCAAACACTCTGCCGGTGTCGGCGAAGGCCGCCAGACCTATGGCCACTCCTTGGTGGTCGCCCCCTGGGGCGAGGTATTGTCGGATGCGGGCACCGAGCCCGGCGTGACCTACGTTGATCTGGATATGGAAAAAGTGTCAGAAGCCCGCAGGCGCGTCCCTGCGCTGAGCCATGACCGAGATTTTGACGGACCCTGATGGAAGACAATAATTCTCTTGCGATTTCGCTGTTTAGCGAGATTTTGATGGCCGACCAATTGGCCCGCTCGCGCCTGACCAAGGCGCTGCCGAAAGGTATGGAACTGTCGCATTTTTCGGTGCTCAATCAATTGGCCCGGGTTGGCCTGGAGCGATCACCAGCACAATTGGCCAAAGCATTTCATGTTACCCGGGGCGCGATGACCAACACGTTAAGCAAACTGGAAGTGGCTGGTTATATACATATCCGCCCAGACTGGGACGACGCGCGGCGTAAGATGGTGGCGATCAGCCCGGCTGGCCGTCAGGCCCGCGATGCAGCGCTGGCCGGGATTACTCCGATAATTTCCGAAGTGGTCAATGAATTGGGCCATGACCGTGTCCGCGCCGCTTTGCCAATCCTGCGCGAGTTGCGCAGCAAGCTTGAAAGCGACGGGTCAGACTCTCGTTGAAACGAGAAACGGGGCGCCTGCTCCCAGGCACCCCGCTGTTCCGATAGGCTCCGTGAGTGGATAATATACCTATTGGAACGCAGTAGCATTCACTCGATTAAAGGCAGAACCTGCCCAAATAACCCCCAGGATCATTCCTGAGTGTTGGTTGGCAATAGCATTCCCCCCGGCCTTAAACAAAAGCGCAGAAGGATCTGCTACCTATCCTAAAGTATAGGTGCGATGGTTAAGGCTTGATGCTGGCGGTGACGTAATTGACGCTCAGATCACGGTCCGAGATTGACCAGCCCCAAGTGATTGGATTGAAGAGGAAACCTTTTCGATCAACCGGGGACAGGCCGGCTTGTGACAGCAGATCAAACAGCTCGTCCGGGGTGATGAATTTTGACCATTGATGGGTGCCGCGTGGCAACCAGCGCATAATCACCTCAGCGCCGATAATCGCCATGGCAAAGCTTTTGGGGTTGCGATTGATGGTCGAACAAATTTGCAACCCGCCGGGGCGCAGCAGCTGACGGGTTGCGGTCAGATAGGCCAGCGGATCGGCGACATGCTCAACGACTTCCATATTCAGAATCACGTCGAATTGTTCGCCCGCTTCAGCCAGCGCCTCGGCCGTGGTGTGGCGATAGTCGATGTCGAGCCCGGATTGTTCGGCATGAATGCGCGCCACCGGCAGGTTGCCCGCGGCTGCGTCGGCCCCCACAACAGTGGCTCCCAGACGCGTCATCGGTTCCGAAAGCAGCCCGCCGCCACAGCCGATATCCAGCAAACGCAGCCCTGCAAAGGGGTTTGGTTTGCTCAGGTCGCGATCAAATTCACCGGCGATCTGCTGTGTGATATAGTCCAGCCGACAAGGATTCAGCATGTGCAACGGCTTGAATTTACCGTTCGGATCCCACCAGTCTGCGGCCATCGCTTCGAATTTTGCGCTCTCAGCGGGGTCCACCGTGGATTGAGGCGCTTGCATTCCTGTCTCCGTGTGTTCTTTTGGTTCAGGTATTCTAACTCAGGTCAATAATGGACAAACACCGGGATCAAAAGCGCGCAGTTCAATATCTTCACCCGCCGATCGAAGCCTATGATCAGCGGATGGTCGATGTTGGCCAGGGACATCGCATATATGTGGAGCAAAGTGGCAATCCGCAGGGCATGCCTGTGGTGGTTTGTCACGGCGGGCCCGGCGGTGGCTGCAGCCCGGCGATGCGGCGTTATTTTGATCCCAGTATCTACCGGGTGATCCTGTTCGACCAACGCGGCTGCGGCCGCTCGCGACCCTATGCCTCGTGCGAGGATAACACGACCTGGCATCTGGTCGCGGATATGGAGGTGATTCGCCGCCTGCTAGAGATCGACGACTGGATGGTCTTTGGCGGCAGTTGGGGCGCAACCCTGGCGCTGATCTACGCCCAGGCTCACCCTGATCGGGTGCGTCATCTGATCCTGCGGGGGGTGTTTTTGATGACCAAAGGCGAGCTGGACTGGTTCTATGGTGGCGGTGCCGGCAAATTCTGGCCAGAAACCTGGGCCAGGTTTGTGTCGCTGATCCCCGAGAACGAACGGGACGACATAATCGGCGCCTACCATAAGCGGCTGTTTTCGGGGGATACCTCCGAGGAAATTCGCTTTGGCCGGGCCTGGTCCGCCTGGGAAAACGCCTTGGCCTCGATCCACTCAAACGGACGGTCGGGGGAAAGCCCGGGCGAGTATGCCCGCGCCTTTGCCCGGCTTGAGAACCATTATTTCATCAATCTGGGATTTCTTGAGAGCGACGGGCAAATTCTTGCGAATATGGGGCGGATATCGCATATCCCGGGTGTTATCGTGCAGGGGCGATATGATATGATCTGCCCGCCGGTGATGGCCTGGCGCTTGAATGAGCTGTGGCCCGCGGCTGAACTGAAGATGATTCGGGGATCCGGGCATGCGCTGTCAGAACCGGGAATCAGCGCTGAATTGGTGCGGGTGATGAACGTCATTGCGGAGGAACTATAGATGAGTCGGATTGACCGCCGGGCGCTGTTTGCCTCGGGTGCTGCTGCCGCCTTGTTGGCGGCCACCGGCACCTCTTTGTCGGCGGCGCCGCTGCGTGGTGGGGTTCTGCGACTGGCGGTTCCCCGCGATGGCGACCTGTTGGATCTGGTGGCGCGCGGCGCAGTGTATCACAGCCTGACCGAGGTCTCGCCCGATGGAGTGCTGCGCGGTGAGCTGGCAAGCCATTGGCACAGCAGTCAGGATGCGCGCATCTGGACCTTTGATTTGCGCCCTGCTGTACGGTTCCATGATGACCAAGAGATGACAGCCGGGGATGTCGCGGCGTCGCTGGCGGCACATGTCTTGCCGGCCGGGGTCGAGGTTGTGGGATATACCGTATTGTCGGAGCTGCAGTTGCAGATCGAACTCTCGGCATCAAACCCTGATTTCCCTTATTTGCTGGCCGATCCGGCGCTTATTATCGCCCGCGATGGGCGTGTCGATGCGCCTTTGGCCCAGGCCTGCGGCACCGGCTGCTACCGGGTTGAGACCTATCAGCAGAACCGCCATTTTCGCGCCGCGCGGGTGGCGGGTCACTTCAAGGATGGCCAGGCCGGCTGGGCGGATCAGATTGAGGTGATCGTGATTCCCGACGAAACCGTGCGGGCCGAAGCGCTGCGCGATGGCTATGTCGATATTTCGGCGCTGCCTGACCCCAGGGGGCTGATCAAACGCGGTGACTTTCGCTATCTGCCGTCGCAGCAGGATATGGCGATTGCGACCCACTCTGGCGTTGGGGTGCCCAAGGTGATCGGCCGCCGCGCCGCATTGGATGACGGACGTATCGCCGAACGGTGGTGGCGGCTTTAAGTAACCCGCTTGTTCTATCTTGGCCGGATGTATTTGGCACAAGTAGAACTGAGGGCTTGCAGACTCAGCCTGTCCCGCCTATATCCCGTTTCAACAGCGGCGCGTCGGGCCTTGGGTACGAAGCACCATCGGGATGATCTGACGGGCCGCGCGCCCGTTTTTTTGTGTTTTAACGCATGTGATGGATCATGATGACAAACGACCTGATTGCCAAAGCTGCCATTGACCGCCGTATGGCCGAGATTATCACTCCGGTGATCGAAGATCTTGGCTATGAGTTGGTGCGTGTACGACTGATGTCCGGTAAGACGACGATGCTACAGATCATGGCGGACAAGCCCAATGGCGGCATCGAAGTTGATGACTGCGCCGTGATCTCCAATGCCGTAAGTGCTGTCTTGGATGTAGAAGATCCAATACTGGACGCTTATGCTCTGGAAGTGTCGAGCCCCGGCATCGACCGGCCACTGACGCGGTTGAAAGATTTCGCCATGTTCGAAGGCTATGAGGCCAAGATCGAGACCGGTGAGCTGATCGGTGGCCGCCGCCGCTTTAAGGGTGAGCTGGCGGGCGTCGAGGGCGAAGAGGTGCTGATCAATATCGAAGAAGGCACCATCGGATTGCAGTTTGACTGGTTAACCGATGCCAAGCTGGTATTGACCGACGAGCTGATCAAGGAAATGCTGCGCCAGCGTAAAGATGCGGGCGCTTTGAACGAAGACGCATTCGACGAGATCGAGACCGAAGGGTCCGAAGGGGAGAAAGAATAATGGCAATCACCTCTGCTAACCAGCTGGAACTCTTGCAGACCGCCGAAGCGGTGGCGCGCGAGAAGATGATCGACCCCAGCCTGGTTGTCGATGCGATGGAAGAAAGCCTCGCCCGAGCCGCCAAAAGCCGCTACGGCAGCGAGATGGACATTCGGGTGGCGATCGACCGCAAGACCGGCAAAGCCACCTTTACCCGGGTGCGCACAGTGGTTGAGGACGACGAGCTGGAAAACTACCAGTCCGAGTTCACCCTTGAGCAGGCCAAGCAATATATGGCGGAACCCGCCGTTGGCGACACCTACGTCGAGGAAGTGCCGCCGGTCGAAATGGGCCGGATCGCGGCGCAGTCGGCTAAGCAGGTGATCCTGCAGCGGGTGCGCGAAGCGGAACGTGATCGCCAGTTCGAAGAATTCAAGGATCGGGCCGGCACCATTATCAATGGTCTGGTCAAACGCGAAGAATATGGCAACGTGATCGTTGACGTTGGTGCGGGCGAAGCCATCCTGCGCCGCAACGAGAAAATCGGCCGCGAGAGCTATCGCCCGAATGATCGGATCCGCTGTTACATCAAAGACGTGCGCCGTGAGCAGCGCGGACCGCAGATCTTCCTGTCGCGGACCGCTCCTGAATTCATGGCCGAATTGTTCAAGATGGAAGTGCCGGAAATCTATGACGGCATCATCGAGATTAAGGCTGTGGCCCGGGACCCCGGCTCGCGCGCCAAAATTGCGGTGATCTCTTATGACGGGTCGATTGACCCGGTTGGCGCCTGTGTTGGTATGCGCGGTTCGCGGGTGCAGGCCGTGGTCAACGAGTTGCAGGGTGAAAAGATCGACATCATCCCGTGGAACGAAGATCAGCCGACATTCCTGGTCAATGCGTTGCAGCCCGCCGAGGTTTCCAAGGTTGTGCTGGACGAAGAAGCCGGCAAGATCGAAGTTGTGGTGCCCGAAGAGCAGCTGAGCCTGGCGATTGGTCGCCGTGGCCAGAACGTGCGGCTGGCGTCGCAGCTGACCGGGCTTGATATCGACATCATGACCGAAGAAGAAGAAAGCTCCCGCCGCCAGAAGGAATTCGAGAGCCGCACCAAGCTGTTCATGGAAGTTCTGGATCTGGATGAATTCTTTGCCCAGCTGCTGGTCTCCGAAGGCTTCACTAGCCTCGAAGAGGTGGCCTATGTCGAGCTGGATGAACTGGTGGTGATTGACGGTGTCGATGAAAGCACCGCGTCCGAACTGCAGGCCCGCGCCCGCGACAATATCGAGGCGCAAGCCAATGCCGCTATCGAAGCGGCCCGCGCCTTAGGTGTCGAGGACAGCCTGATCAATTTCGAAGGTCTGACACCACAGATGGTGGAAGCCCTGGCGAAAGACGGCGTGAAAACGCTGGAAGACTTCGCCACCTGCGCCGATTGGGAGCTGGCCGGTGGCTGGACCACCGAAAATGGCGAACGAATCAAGGATGACGGCATCCTCGAGCCCTTTGAAATGCCGCTTGAGGAGGCACAGAAACTTGTAATGACCGCCCGCATCTTGCTGGGCTGGGTGGATCCTGCCGATCTGGAGCCAGATGCAGTTGGTTCTGAAGGTACAGACGAAGATGAGCAACAATCGGAGGCCGAGGCCTGATCTCAGGCCTCGAGTGATTGAACATGGGTGGCGGTAGCAACTCAACGGACCTGAGTGACGGTCCAGATCGCAAGTGTCTTGCCACGGGTGAGGTGCAACCGAAATACGGATTGGTGCGTTTTGTCATCGGTCCGGATGGGCAGGTTGTTGCGGATATCATGGGGAAACTGCCCGGTCGTGGGGTCTATGTGACCGCCGAGCGGGAAGCTCTTGAAATTGCGGTAAAGAAAAAACTCTTTTCCCGCGGCTTCAAGACCCAGGTGACAATGCCTGACGGGCTGGTTGATGAGGTGGAGCGACAGATTTTGCGCCGCCTGATCGAGCTGCTAAGTCTGGCACGGAAATCGGGGGCAGCAGTTGGTGGCTATGAAAAAGTCAAAGGCTGGCTGTCCAAAGAAGAGGCCCAGGTGCTGATACAGGCAATTGATGGGTCGGGGCGTGGTAAGTCAAAACTAAGCACGCCCCACAACGGTAGCTATATTGGCTGCCTGACCGCAGATGAGCTAGGCATGGCCTTTGGGCGTCAAACTGTGATACATGCGGCGCTTGCCTCTGGTGGACTCAGCAAACGTGTTGTAGAGGAAGCGCAGCGATTACAGGGCATGCGTAAAACGGTGGGCGGCACGGGCCGCACAGAAGGATAAGTATCTTAATGAGCGATAGTGACGGCAAAAAGACTTTGGGTCTTCGTGGTGGGTCCCGGCCCGGGAACGTGAAACAGAGTTTCAGCCATGGTCGGACCAAGAATGTCGTAGTGGAAACCAAGCGCAAGCGCGTTGTGGTCCCGAAGCCGGGTGCCGGCCGAGATGGCGCCAGCGCTACGATTGTTGGCGATCCATCGCGACGGCCTGCTGGAATAACCGACAACGAAATGGCACGCCGGATGAAGGCGCTGCAAATTGCGCGCGCCCGGGAAGCGGAAGACACCGCCAAGCGTGCTGCTGAGGAAAAAGAACGCGAAGAAAGCCGCACGCGTCGTCGTGCGGAAATGGAACAAAAAGAAAAAGATCTACGCGAAGCTGAAGAGCGCGCTAAGGCCAAGGTCGAAGACGCTGAGCGCAAAAAGCGCGAAGCCGAAGTGGCGGCCGAACGTGCTGCGGTTGTTCCTGATGAGAAAAAGCCTGCCAGTTCTGCACCGCGCACTGCGAATTTTGGTAAGCCTGCCCCTGCGGCCACTCCGCGCAAATCAGACCGTGAGCGCGATCAACGCCAGAACCGTGGAAAAGGCCCGACCGACAGCCGTCGCTCAGGCAAGCTGACATTGGGTCAGGCCACGGGTGGTGCCGGCAATCGTCACCGTTCAATGGCCTCGATGAAGCGCAAGCAAGAACGCGCCCGCCAAAAAGCCATGGGTACGGTCGAGCGCGAAAAGGTATTCCGCGAAGTTCAGCTGCCTGAGGCCATTGTGGTGTCAGAGCTGGCGATCCGGATGGCAGAACGTGTTGGTGACGTTGTTAAATCACTGATGAACATGGGTCTGATGGTTACTCAGAACGAAACCATTGACGCCGATACTGCGGAACTGATCATTGAGGAATTCGGCCACAAGATGGTTCGGGTTTCGGACGCCGACGTCGAAGATGTGATCAATGAAGTCGAAGACAAAGACGAAGATCTGAAGCCGCGGCCGCCGGTGGTGACCATCATGGGCCACGTTGACCACGGTAAAACCTCGATCCTGGATGCGATCCGCGATGCGCGTGTTGTGGCCGGCGAGGCGGGGGGTATCACCCAGCATATCGGTGCCTATCAGGTTGAAACCAAAGACGGTTCGATCATTAGCTTCCTGGATACTCCGGGTCACGCGGCGTTCACCTCGATGCGCTCACGTGGTGCGGATGTAACGGACATCGTGATCTTGGTGGTGGCTGCGGATGACGCGGTGATGCCGCAGACCGTCGAAGCCATCAACCACGCCAAGGCCGCCAACGTGCCGATGATTATTGCCATCAACAAGATCGACAAACCGGCCGCCGACCCGATGAAAGTGCGCACCGATCTGTTGCAGCACTCTGTCATCGTGGAAGCAATGTCTGGTGATGTTCAGGACGTCGAAGTCTCGGCAGTCACCGGTCAGGGTCTGGATCAACTGCTGGAAGCCATCGCGCTGCAGGCGGAAATCCTGGAACTGAAAGCCAACCCCGATCGGGCCGCCCAAGGCGCCGTGATCGAGGCTCAGCTGGATGTTGGCCGTGGTCCCGTTGCCACCGTTCTGGTGCAACACGGTACCCTGCGTCAGGGCGATATCTTTGTGGTGGGCGAGCAGTACGGTAAGGTCCGTGCGCTGATCAACGACAAGGGCGAGCGGATCAAAGAAGCCGGTCCTTCGGTGCCTGTTGAGGTCCTGGGTCTGAACGGCACCCCCGAAGCGGGCGACGTGCTGAACGTGACCGAGACCGAAGCGCAGGCGCGTGAGATTGCGGAATATCGGGCTCAGGCGGCGAAAGACAAACGCGCTGCCGCTGGTGCCGCGACCACGCTGGAACAGCTGATGGCCAAGGCCAAGGATGACGAAAACGTCTCTGAGCTGCCCATTCTGGTCAAAGCAGACGTGCAGGGTTCGGCCGAAGCAATCGTTCAGGCGATGGCCAAGATCGGCAACGACGAAGTGCGGGTGCGGGTTCTGCACTCGGGCGTTGGCGCCATCACCGAAACCGATATCGGCCTCGCCGAAGCATCGGGTGCGCCAGTGTTTGGCTTTAACGTCCGGGCCAATACGTCGGCCCGGAACACGGCCAACCAAAAAGGCGTGGAGATCCGTTACTACTCGGTGATCTATGACCTGGTCGACGATGTGAAAGCGGCCGCCTCTGGCCTGCTGAGCGACGAAATCCGCGAGAACTTTATCGGTTACGCGACTATCAAAGAGGTGTTCAAGGTTACCGGCATCGGCAAAGTCGCTGGTTGTCTGGTTACCGAAGGTATTGCCCGTCGTTCGGCCGGTGTGCGTCTGCTGCGTGACAACGTGGTGATCCATGAGGGCAACCTGAAGACTCTGAAGCGCTTTAAGGACGAAGTGCCTGAAGTTCAGTCTGGTCAGGAATGTGGCATGGCGTTTGAGAACTACGACGATGTTCGCCCCGGCGATGTCATCGAGATCTTCGAACGCGAAGAGGTCACCCGAACATTGGCCTAACAGCTGTCTCGCCAGTCAAAATCAAGAAGCCCCGGCACTGTGCCGGGGTTTTTTATTGGCTGCACATAAATTTATTGACCGCACATAAAAAAGGACTGCCAAAGGGCAGTCCTCATTCATTTGGTCCGTGAGTATTAGAAATCCTAGGCCGCAACTTTGACCGGATATCCCTCAAACACTTGTTGTCCGACCTTCACGGCGATCCGGCCATCCGGAAGCGCGCGAACATAGGTTCCCTGCACTGAAACACAGCTGCCCATAATGATAGTCCGAAGCATGTCATATCCTCCCCAAAGGAATTTCACTGATGGAGTTTAACCTTGGTTAACGGTAATTTGACACAGCAAAACTTAACAAAACGTTCATAAAAGCCAAGATTTCGCCGTAATCTTCCGTAAATAGTAAAACTATTCAGCCTGAGCGTGATCGAGGCAAATAAAGCTTCGTTAAAGGTGGAATCAAAGCCAGTCCCGAAGGATTGGGATAAGTGGGATGTCGGCGGCAGGCATCGGGTAATTGCGCAGATCCTTCGCCCGGACCCATTTCAGGGTCTGGCCTTCTCGCGGCTGCGGGATGCCTTGCCATTTGCGGCAGGCAAAGAGGGGCATCAGCAAGTGGAAATCATCGTAGCTGTGGCTGGCAAAGGTCAGCGGTGCCAGGCACGAGGACCAGGTATTGATCCCCAGTTCCTCTTCCAGTTCCCGGATAAGCGCGATCTCGGGTGTCTCTCCGGGTTCAACCTTGCCGCCGGGGAATTCCCACAGACCCGCCATGGATTTTCCCGGCGGACGTTGCGCCAGCAACACCCGGCCTTCGACGTCAATCAGCGCGACGGCGGAAACAAGCAGGGTCTTCAAGATCTGTAATCCGCGTTGATCTGGATATAACCGTGGGTCAGATCGCAGGTCCACACCGTGGCCTGGCCGGCTCCAAGGCCCAGATCCACCTTGATGGTAATCTCGTCCTGTTTCATCAGAGCGGCCGCCTCTTCTTCGCGGTAGCTGGGCGAAACCCAGCCTTTTTCGGCGACAAGAACATCGCCAAAGGAGATCGACAGCAGATCCCGGTCGGCGTCAGCTCCGGATTTGCCAATGGCCATAACGATACGGCCCCAGTTGGGATCTTCACCGGCAAGTGCCGTTTTGACCAGCGGTGAATTGGCGATAGCCAGCCCGTGGATCTTGGCATCACCATCGGATGCCGCCCCGGTGATCTGAATTTCAACAAATTTTGTCGCGCCTTCGCCATCCCTTACCACCTGATGCGCCAGATCCAGCATCACTGTCTCCAGGGCAGATGCAAAACCGGCATTGCCAGTGGCGTCAACGTTCGCGGCACCGGTTGCGCAGAGCATAAGGCTGTCCGAGGTCGAGGTGTCGCTGTCGACGGTGATACAGTTGAAGGTGCGGTTGCAGATCGTCGTCAGCAGGGCCTGGAGGGCGCTTTGCTCGACCTGTGCGTCGGTAAAGATATAGACCAGCATGGTGGCCATATCCGGCGCGATCATGCCCGATCCCTTGGCGATGCCGGCAATGGAAACCGTCTGCCCGTCAATTTCAACCTGAGCTGAGGCGCCCTTGGCGAAAGTGTCCGTTGTCATGATGGCTTCGGCAGCATCTTTGATCCGGGTCTCGGACAGCCCCTCCGCCAGTTCGCTGACTTTTGCAACGATACGATCATGTGGCAGTGGCTCGCCGATAACGCCGGTAGAGGCGGTGAAAACACGGGCTTCGGGCAGGGCAGTCACCGCGGCAACAGCGCTGATGATCTGCTCTACCGAGGTCTGACCGAAGTGGCCGGTAAAGGCGTTGGAGTTTCCCGAGTTGACCAGGATGGCGGCGCCATCGGAGCAGTCGCCTGCCAATTTTGCCTGACAATCACGCACCGGGGCTGACCGGGTCAACGACTGGGTGAAGACACCGGCAACGGTGGTCCCGGGGGCCAACAGAGCCAGCATCACATCGGCGCGGTTTTGATATTTTACCCCGGCTGCAACCGAAGCAAACCGGACGCCGCCGACAATGGGCATGTCGGGAAAGCTGGCGGGGGCCAGCGGAGAGGGTGACAGCGACTGCGCCATGGTCAGTTCCTTACCAGTTCAATATTCTGCAAAATACTGGGGTCCAGATCTTCGAGCAAAGGCCGCTCTATGGTGGCCGATGCGGTCAGTTCCGAGACCCGCGCCTCGACGGCCTGGTTGCGCAGTTTGGTCGCCAGTTCCTCCCGCACGGTCTCAAATTCAGGTGCGGCGGATTTGCGGCGTTCGTTCAGAATGATCACATGCCAGCCAAATTGGGTCTGGACGGGCGCCGAGATTTCCCCCGAACTAAGGGTCAGGACCGCCGCTTCGAATTCCGGCACCATGCGGCCCTTGGTGAACCAGCCCAAAGATCCACCGCTTGGGCCAGATGGACCCGTTGATCTTTCTTTGGCCAAAGTCGCAAAATCAGCGCCGGCGTCCAGTTCGACCCGCACGGCGCGCGCCTCTTCCTCGGTCTCCAGCAGGATATGGGAGGCATTGAATTCGTCGCCGCCATCGCCTTCGGAATAGGCCTCCTCATAGGCGGCCAGCAGATCTTCTTCGGTGGAGGCCATCTCCATCACGGATTCGATCACATCAGCTGCCAGCAATGAGCGCTTTTCATTTTCAAGAGAAAGCTGAACGTAATGCGGAACCTCGCCATGCAGCGCCTGCTTTAGCGCCGTTTGTTGGATCAATTGATCCAAAATCGCATTGTACAATACATCCGCAGGCAACTGCTGATACTGGGCTGGCAGCACAGAACGGGACAGGATCATATGACCAATGGTGATCTCTTCGCCGTTCACAATAGCAACAACAGTATTGGCATGTGGGGCAGCTACTGCGGGCAGCGGTAAGACCAGCAAGGCGGCCAGCGCCACACGAGGCAAAAAAGTGAGACCTTTACGCATTCGATTCTTCCTATTTTGTTACCGTAAACGGGCATGGCGTTGACACTGTATACCCTGCCGCTTACATCCCGTAGTGGCCCGTGGCAGGACCGTCATTCACACCCGTGTCTATGGGTTGTGAGCTGAGCGGGCAACCCTGCCAAATATTAGGGGCCAAGACAGGATCGTTGGAGAGCAAATGCTGGGTATCGGAACAATCGCCAAAAAGGTTTTCGGGACACCGAATGACCGCAAAATAAAGGCGACAAAGCCGCTGGTCGAAAAGATCAACGCGCTTGAACCCGAGTTTGAGAAGCTCAGCGACGACGGGCTGAAGGACAAGACCAAAGAGCTGCGCCAACGCGCGCTGGATGGCACCTCGCTGGACGATCTGCTGCCCGAGGCCTTTGCCAATGCACGCGAGGCCGCCAAGCGGGCCCTGGGCCTGCGCGCCTTTGACACCCAGTTGATGGGTGGCATTTTCCTGCATCAGGGCAGTATTTCCGAGATGAAGACCGGTGAGGGTAAAACCCTTGTGGCGACGCTGCCGGCCTATCTCAATGCGCTGACCGGCAAGGGTGTGCATATCGTGACCGTCAACGAATACCTGGCCAAGCGGGATTCGGAGTGGATGGGCAAAGTGTTCGCTCAACTCGGCATGACCACCGGGGTGATCTGGTCCAATATGCCCGAGGCTGAAAAGAAGGCCGCCTACGAAGCTGACATCACCTATGCCACCAACAACGAGCTGGGTTTCGACTATCTGCGCGACAATATGAAGTCAGAACTGAATCAGTTGTTCCAGAAACATCACAACTTTGCGATTGTTGATGAAGTTGACAGTATCCTGATCGATGAGGCGCGTACCCCGCTGATCATTTCCGGCCCGGCCGAAGATCGCTCGGATTTATACTCCACCATTGATCTGGTGATTCCGCTGCTGAGCGACGAGCATTATGATCTGGACGAAAAAACCCGTGGTGTGACCTTCACCGACGATGGCAACGACTATCTGGAGCAACAGCTGATGGAGCGCGGTTTGCTGCCTGAAGGTGCCTCGCTGTATGACCCGGAAAGCACATCGGTGGTGCACCACGTCAACCAGGCTCTGCGCGCGCATAAGCTGTTCCAGCGCGACAAGGACTATATTGTCCGTGATGATGATGTGGTTTTGATCGACGAATTCACCGGCCGCATGATGCCCGGGCGTCGTCTGTCCGACGGGTTGCACCAGGCCATCGAGGCCAAGGAAGGCGTCACTATTCAGCCTGAGAACACCACTTTGGCCTCGGTGACATTCCAGAACTATTTCCGCCTCTATGACAAGCTGTCCGGCATGACCGGCACCGCCCTGACCGAGGCCGAGGAATTTGCCGAGATTTACGGGCTGGCTGTGGTCGAAGTGCCCACCAACAGGCCAATTGCGCGGGTGGACGAAGACGACCGGGTTTATCGCACGGCAGCCGAAAAATATACGGCTATGATCGATGAGGCGAAGATCGCAAATGCCAAGGGCCAGCCGGTTCTTTTGGGCACCACCTCAATTGAGAAATCCGAGTTGCTGAGCCAGATGCTGGAGAAGGAAGGCGTAAAACATAATGTCCTGAACGCGCGCCAGCACGAAAAAGAAGCGCAGATTGTTGCGGATGCAGGCCGCTTTGGCATGGTGACCATTGCCACCAACATGGCGGGACGAGGCACTGATATTCAGCTTGGCGGCAACGTCGAAATGAAGGTGCTGGAGGTGCTGGCGCAAAACCCGGATGCCGATCCGACTGTTCTGCGGGCAGAAGAAGAAGCCCGGCACAAAGACGAAAAGCAAAAGGTGATCGACGCGGGTGGCTTGATCGTGATGGCCTCTGAGCGCCACGAGAGCCGTCGGATTGACAACCAGCTGCGCGGCCGCTCGGGCCGTCAGGGTGATCCTGGGCTGACCCGGTTCTACCTCAGCCTCGAAGACGACCTGATGCGCATTTTTGGCTCGGAGCGGCTGGATAAGCTGCTGACCACATTGGGCATGAAAGAGGGCGAGGCGATCATTCACCCCTGGGTGAACAAATCGCTAGAGCGGGCGCAGGCGAAAGTCGAAGGCCGCAACTTTGATCAGCGTAAGAACGTGTTGAAATTTGACGACGTGATGAACGACCAGCGGAAGGTGATCTTTGGCCAGCGCCGCGAGATCATGTCAGCGGCGGATCTTTCGGACATCATCAGTGATATGCGTCACGAGGTGATCGACGACCTTCTTGATATCTATATGCCACCCAAAACCTATGCCGATCAGTGGGATACCGAGGGTCTGCATCAACAGGTCATTGAAAAGCTGGGCATTGATGTGCCGCTGGTTGACTGGGCGGCCGAAGAAGGTGTGGATGACGAAGAAATCCGTGAGCGCCTGATCAAGGAAAGCGATGAGCTGATGGCCAAAAAGGCAGTCGCCTTTGGCCCTGAGAACATGCGCAATATCGAAAAACAGGTATTGTTGCAGGCCATCGATTCAAAATGGCGCGAGCATCTGCTGACTCTGGAGCATCTGCGCTCGGTTGTTGGCTTCCGTGGCTACGCGCAGCGTGATCCTCTCAACGAATACAAGAACGAGAGCTTCCAATTGTTCGAAAGCATGCTGGACAGCCTGCGGGAAGCCGTCAGCAAGCAGCTGAGCCACATTCGCCCGATGAGCGAAGAAGAGCAGCAGAAAATGCTGCATGAGATGGCCGCACGTCAGGCGCAGTTGCAGGGCAGCGCAATCGCGCCCGCGCAAGCGCTGGCAGGGGACCCCGCGCCAGGGTTTGTTGAGGATGATCTCTCCACCTGGGGTTCGCCATCACGCAACGATAAATGTCCCTGTGGTTCGGGGCAGAAATTCAAGCATTGTCACGGCCGACTGGCCTGATACGGCCCCCCACAATTGTTCTAGAAGCAGCGCCCCTAAATCCCAGGATTTCAGGGGCGCTGTTTTGTTTGCAGCCAACAGACGTGGTCTATACTGGCCGGGTTTGTGAGCCGTGTTTGCGGGCCGGGGCGCCACCCCAGAATGTGGTTCTCAGTCAGCCCAAACCCGTCTGGGAAACGTTCGAACTAACATGGATTGGTTGCATTTGCCAAAGTCTCACCCGGCGCTGGCCACAAACCGGCCGTTTTTTCGTGTCACTTTTGTGCTAACTTATTTGGTGAGGTAAGTGGTGATGCTAGACAAACATATGATGGCTATGAGCGGAGTGACCCTGGTTGCGGCCTTGGGGATCGGCTTTGCCATGCAATACAATTCCAGCCCCGGTGGCCGTCAATCAACAGTGCCGCCAGCGGCAGAAGAGGCCCAGGCTGAACTGGTTCTTCGCGACATTCGACTGACCTCAACCGTGAATATTGAGCCAGCAGATCTGATCCGTGGCGATCAACTGCCGGTGATGGCTTTCTCACAAAAGATCAACTGCGTAGTGTCGGCACAGGCCCGTGCTGAACCGCAGGCACTTGTTGCGCTGACCTTTTGGGCGCCGTGTAACAGCAGTGAGCGGGTTACCGTTCACCACTCGGGCCTGATGTTTACCGCCACCACGGATGGCGATGGCAGATTGTCCATGCAGGTTCCGGCTCTGGCCGAAAATGCGATCTTCATCATCGAGTTGGCCTCCGGCGCCGGCGCAGTGGCCTCCACCAAGGTGACCGATCTGGACGAGATCGACCGGGTTGCGCTGCAGTGGACTGGCCACAGCGGGTTTGAAATCCATGCCCGTGAATTTGGGGCTGATTACGGCCAGGGTGGCCATGTATGGTCGGGTTCGGCTGACAGTGGACGGACCAGTCAGGTGCTGAGACTTGGTGATGGGCAGCAGTTGTTGCCCCGCATGGTCGAGGTCTACAGTTTTGCCCGCAACATGACCGATGCCAACGGAACGGTCGCCCTGAGCATCGAGGCTGAGGTCTCGGCAAATAACTGTGGCCGGGAAATTTCGGCGCAAACCCTGGAGATTCGCGGTGGTCAAGGGCTGCGAACACGCGATTTAGTATTATCCATGCCAAATTGTAATGCGATTGGCGACTTTCTGGTGTTGAATAATCTTGTAGAAGACCTGAAAATCGCCGCCAATTGATCTGTGGTTCACTAGGGTTTCTTTATGGCTTGGCATCGTGCGGCAGTTTGCGCCGCACTCATTCTTTTTGGCTCCACCCTGTCCGCCCCGGCGCAGGACGTAACGCTGTCCTCACCGGATGGCGCGGTTGAGATCAGCGGCGACCTGCTTGGCTTTGACGGCCAGTTTTACCGGGTGGATACCCAGTTTGGTGAACTGACCGTAGATGGGTCCGGGGTGATCTGTGACGGACCGGGATGCCCCAATCTGGCGGATTTCGTGGCGGAGCTGACATTGTCCGGATCCTCGACCATGGCCGAAGTTCTGTTGCCGGCCCTGATCGAAGCCTTCGCGCTGAGAAACGATTACCAAACCCGCAGGAACAGTCTGGAAAACGGACATTTTGAATATCTGTTGTTGCGGGGCGACTATACGCCAGTGGCGCGGTTCACATTTCTGGTCAGCAACACCGACGAAGGTTTTGCCGATCTTCTGGCCAACGAGGCAGATGTGGTCATGGCCCTGCGGGAAATCCGGCCAGAGGAGCGCCAACGGGCCCGGGGTGCCGGCATGGGAGACATGACAGACCCAAGCCGTAGCCGGGTTTTGGCGCTGGATGCGATGGTGCCGGTGGTGGCGCCTGGCAATCCGGTGACCAGTATTTCTGTGCCGCAACTGGCCAGGGTCTTTGCGGGTGAAATCGCCAATTGGCAAGAGCTAGGCGGCGCAGATGCGCCGATATCGCTGCATCTTCCGGTGGCGGGCTCTGGCTTGAGCCAGGCGGTCGAAGATCGTCTTTTGGCGCCCGCGAAATTGCCGCTGTCGCAGGACTTGCGGCGCCATGATCGCAGCAGCGGCTTGGCCCGCGCGGTGACCACCGACCCGTTTGCCATTGGCATTGCCAGCTATGCCGAGACAGGCACTGCGCGGATGCTGACGCTGACCGGGTCCTGTGGGTTTGCCCTGGCTGCGGGGCGTCGCGCCATCAAAACAGAGGATTACCCGTTAAGCGCGCCGATGTTTCTGTACCTGCCGGCCCGGCGCCTGCCCAAGGTGGCGCGCGATTTCCTGAGCTATACCCGTGGCCCGGCGGCGCAAGTGGTGATTCGTCGCGTTGGATTTGTCGATCAGGCGCCGGAACAGATCCCGGTCAAGGCGCAGGGCCAACGGCTGGCAAATGCCATTATGGCAGCGGGCGAAGAAATTGACCTAGCCGAGTTGCAGCGCCTGGTTGGCCTGATGGATGATATGCAGCGGCTGACCACATCGTTTCGGTTCGAGACCGGTTCCACCCGACCTGACGCGCAGTCGCGCGCCAATATCACTCAGCTTGCGCGGGCAATGGAGGCCGGGGTGTATGATACCAAGACGCTGGTATTTGTCGGGTTTTCCGACGGTGAAGGTGCCGCGGCTGGCAATCGAAAGATCGCGATGAAACGGGCCGAGACGGTACGGGATGCGGTGGTCAGGGCCGCTCAGACGGCTAATTTTGAGCGCATGCAAATTGAGGTGGAGGCCTTTGGTGAGGCGCTGCCGATGGCTTGCGATGACAGTGACTGGGGTCGCCAGGTAAACCGCCGGGTCGAAGTCTGGCTGCGCTGACCTGTTGGGGATGATCTGGGCAACAGAGCGCGCATTGTCAAAGCCAATGTCTCCTGCCCGTTGTCGGTCTCTTCGAGACCCGCCCTCGGTTGGGCGTGGCCCCC
>JABSSD010000083.1 GCA_013214575.1 Paracoccaceae bacterium
GACAATTTGAAGGGTTTGAGCCGCTGCCCGTCAGGTTACTGCAATTATCTGTGTCCCAAAACGCCGACGCGGTACCGTTCAAATCTGAGGCCTAGCAGCGCCTCAGATCATCGCCCTGGACCCATCGCCTAGAGAGGCCGGATATTTGCGATTTGATATTTTGAAGTGGTTCCAACGCTCTGGCAGTGACGTGCATCAAAAACGCCGCTAAGGTGCCTGAAACTCAAAAACGAGTTGCTGCAACTTTCTCTGTCTGTTGTTGGACACTTATTATTGCAGTAACCGGAAGAGCCCGGAGGATGCCGGAAGAACCCGGACAGCGCCTTAAAAACAAGGGCATATGAGACAACCGACCGTGATCTAGACAGATTGGTCGCGTGTCTTTCAATAACGCTTAAAACGGGCTTTAAACGCCATTAGGCCGGTATTGGGACACTAAACTTTGCAAATTCCACCAGCCCCCAGGAGCGCCATAATAATAAGGCTGGTTCCCCTCGCCCGTGCCTCAGATACTAGTAATTCCAGCGACTTTTGAACTCTGGAACTAGAAAGTCGGCCTTTTTGTTCGGTGCCAACTTTCTAGATAGAGAATGATTGTTTTGAATCATGGCGATACGAGAACTTAGAGCGTCATTTGTTGCGCTGGAACTAGAAAGCGATTTTGGGAGGAACTATGGGATCATGCGGCCATTCGCTGCGACCAGCTCCAATGGCCGCAATGCGCAGCTACTGACCTTTGCAAAGTCGCAGGGTGCGAAGCCTACTATGAGTCGCGACCGGCCCTTTGCGGCAATTGGTGACCAGTGCGGCGAAAGTCTGGTAATGGGAGGTACTAACTGCTTCACCCAGGAAAATAGTCTGGAGCTAAGTCACTGTATGTTGGAGAAGTAGCATGAAGAAGATTGCTTTTGTTGAACCGATGTCGATTGGCATCGATATCGGCAAGGACAGGATTATTTGGTCGACTTTGGTCCATCGGGACAGGGTGACTGCGCCAAAAGGTCAAGCGGATGGCGCTGAATTGGACTTTTGAGAATCTGCTGCGCTGTGTTGTCTGAATCAAAGCGTGCCTGAGTACGCACTTCGTCAGTCGCACCCCGCGCAAGATGGGGTTTGAGCCTATTGTTACCAGTGTCGCTGCTGCGGAAATTTGTCAGGATAGATGGTTTGCCGTCATTCGATGCAAGTGGTGAGGGCCAATGGGATGCTACATTTTCAAGAATGGCTATTACTAAAAGAACCAGAGCAAATTACCTGACCGGAACAATCGTGCTGTTCCCATCAGGCATAAATTTGCTGCGGACCGACGCGATCCGACATGCGAACAAGGGTGACTTTGGCCGCTATCAGGATTGCCTGCACCAGACGTTTTCACGCGGTGCAGGCAAGGATTTATGCGAATTCAACCCCATTTGCACTCATCGGCAGCTCTGCGACATGTTCTGCGTCAGTGGACAGGGCCGCAATCGCATTGGCAAGAGCCGGAGCGGATGGCGGTGTACCGGGTTCACCCATGCCTGTGGGTGCTTCTGCGGAGGCCACGATGTGGGTCTCGATCGCCTTGATGTCAGAGATGCGCAACGGCTCATAGTCCGGGAAGTTGGACTGTTCCACGGCACCACCATCCAGCGTGATTTGGTCGCGCATCGCGTGACCGATACCATAGCCGATTGCACCTTCGGCCTGCGCTATGACCGTGTCTGGGTTCAGCGCGATGCCGCAATCCACAGCTGCGGTGACCTTCTCGATGACGATACCATCGTCGACATTGCCTGAGACTTCCACAACAGTGGCTACGTAAGAGCCAAAGGATTTGTGCACGGCGATGCCTTTGGCGTGACCCGCTGGTGCGGAGCCCCAGCCTGCCTTCTCGGCTGCCAGCTTAAGCACCCCAGCCTTACGGGCCGCGTCACCTTCACCGGTCAGGTAATCAAGGCGATAGTCAACCGCATCCTTGCCAGAAGTCTTCGCGGCCAGATCCATCATCACTTCCATGACATAAGCCGTGTGGGTGTGGCCCACGGAACGCCACCAAAGAACAGAAGTCGCTTTTTCGGTGTCGGTGAGACCCAGCGCCTGGCCTGGAATGGTGTAAGGGCTGTCGGCAATGCCTTCAACTGAGGAGTGATCGACGCCATCATGTACAGCAAAGGCCTCAAACGGGGTGCCTTTCATGATGGATTGACCCGCGACTTGGTGATCCCAACCGATGATAGCGCCGGTTTCATCCAGACCTACGCGGACCTTGTGGCCAGCGGCCGGACGATAGTAGCCGCCACGGATGTCGTCTTCGCGATCCCAAACCAATTTCACTGGGCGCGACCGATCGGTCATGATGAAGGCCAGAGCGGCTTCGACCTGATAATCGGCATCAGGTGTTGCGCGACGGCCAAACGAACCACCGGCGAGCATGCTTTTGATCTGGATCTTTTCGGCAGGCAGTTCAAAGATCTGCTGATAGGCCATGTGTGGACCTGTCGGCATCTGCGCGCCATCGTGCAGCACGATGTCACCTTCGGCAGTCTGCTCGATGGTGCAGTTTAGGGGCTCCATTGGAGCATGCGCCAGCAGCGGGAAATAGAAGGTCTTTTCCAGCACAGTTGCTGCCCCATCAACCGTAGTTTTCACGGCTGTGCGATCAGCTTTGTTGACGTTGTAGGTCGGCTCTGCATTGAGCGCAGCCAGGATCTCGTCTTTGATCTCCTGAGAAGAGCGGGTCTCAGCTGCGGAGAAATCCCATTCGATTTCAAGCGCGTTGCGGGCCTGCATCGCCGCCCAAGTGTTCTCGGCGTACACCGCAACACCGTGACCGGTGGGCAGCGCTTGAGCCATAATGAAGCCTTTGACCTCTTTGGAGGCGCTGTCATCAAAAGCCACAACCGTGCCACCGCGCTGAGGCGTGCGGCGAACCATGACGACCATCTGGTTGTCCAGATGCACGTCCATGGCAAATTGCGCCTGACCGTTCACTTTGATGGGGCTGTCCAGACGGCGGGTCTGTGCATTGCCGATGATCTTCCACTCGGACGCGTCGCGCAAGCGGGGTTCGGCGGGAACTTCCATCTCGCCAGCAGCGGCGACGAACTCACCCATTGGGGCAGATTTGCCGGCACCTGTGATCACGCCTTCGACGATGTCCAGCGCGCCTGCGTCCACATCCCATTCTTTGGCTGCGGCAGAGATCAGCATCTCGCGCGCAGCAGCACCGGCGGTGCGGTACTGGGTGAAGGAGTTGGCAATCGCGGTCGACCCACCGGTGCCCTGGAAGGGACCGAACAGCAGGTTGTTGTAGATCGCGGGGTTGGAAGGGGCAAATTCGTAGTCGATTTGCTCCATGGTGACGCCAAGTTCTTCGGCGATCAGCGTGGTCAGGCCGGTGGCAGAGCCCTGGCCAAATTCTACGTGCTTACAAAGCGCAACCGCACGCCCATCAGCAGTGATTTTTACGAAGTGGTTCAGCATGGCATCTGCAGAGTTGGATGCAGCCATGGCGCCTTTGGTGTTGGCACCGACGTAGAGTACGGCAACAGCCGCTGCAGCGCTTTTCAGAAAACCGCGACGAGAAAGATTAGCAGTCATTGTTTAAGCCTCCAGAATTTCGGATGCACGCAGAACACCGGCGCGGATGCGCTGGTAGGTGGCACAGCGGCAGGCGTTGCCGTGCATATAGTCATCCACCTCTTCGGCACTGGGTTTGGCGTTTTCACGCAGCAGGCCCACGGCGTTCATGATTTGACCAGACTGACAGTAGCCACACTGAACGACGTCCAGTTCCAACCATGCCTGTTGCACAGCTGCGCCAACCGTGTCTTCGGCCATCTTCTCAATGGTAGTGATCTCGGCGCCTTCAACGTCTTCAATGAAGGTCTGGCAAGAGCGCACTGGCTCGCCGTCCAGATGCACGGTACAAGCTCCGCAGGCGGCTACACCGCAGCCGAATTTGGTTCCGGTTAGTTTCAATTCATCCCGGATCACCCACAACAGAGGGGTTCCCGGCTCGGCGTCCACTTCGTGGGTCTGGCCGTTTAGGTTCAGCGATATTGACATGGCTTAGGGGCTCCCGTTGGCTTGGTCTGTTTTTTACTGTTGTGCCTAGATAACAACCGGCGGGCAGTTCTCCCTGCCTCATCCTCCGAATAACTTGCCCAATCCTCCGCCCTCCCGGCTTTTTGTTCTGTGATATTGATAGAAGCCCTATATGCTCAGGGCAGACAAAAAGGATACGATGGTGCAAAGAGAGCTGATTTCCGAGGTTTTCAACCATGTTCAGCAGCAAAATGCCTTTGGCGAGGTCTGCACTACGGGTGTTGATAGTCTTTTTGCGATGAGCAATCCAAAAACTACCCCTTACGAGGCGACACTGTATGAACCGATCATGTGTCTGGTCCTGCAAGGGGTTAAAGAGGCACATCTGGGCGAGCGGCGCGTAAGATATGGCGCAGGTGACTCGCTGATTGTAAGCCATACGATACCAGCGGTTTCGGGAGTCATTCAGGCCTCGGCAGATCACCCCTATGTGTCGCTGGCCTTACGTTTGGATATGGCAATGGCGCGCAGCCTTTATGACGATATTGGTGAAACTGAAATGGGCACTGGTGGCCTGCAATCCATGAGCGTCGCAGCAACGGATGCGGGTCTTGTGGATGCCATGACCCGATTGTTCCGAATTTCTCAAAATCCAATAGAGTCGCGAACTCTGGCTCCCTTGGTGCTAAAAGAAATCCATTTCCGCCTACTACGGGCCCAGCACGGTGGAATGCTGCGCCAGCTGCTTTTGCATGAAAGTCCAGCCAGCCGTGTATCCAAGTCAATAGCGCGCATTCGCTCCGACTATAATCAACACATTCCCGTTGCGGAGCTGGCGGCAACTGCCGGTATGAGTCAGTCCACGTTTCACGAACATTTTAAAACGGTGACCTCCTCGACACCGCTGCAGTACCAAAAGGAGCTGCGTCTTTTAGAGGCACAGAGATTGCTTAGATCAAGGGGCAAAACCGTTTCAAGTGTGGCCTTTGAGGTTGGTTATGAAAGCCCGACACAATTCAGTAGGGAATACGCTCGTAAATTCGGCGTCACACCAAGGCAGGAAAAATCTTCGCAAACTGTCTGAATTGTCGTCTGCCAGCACGATACCTTTGCCCACTCAGCAGTCATTCACGCAATGCGCAGCGAAGGGCCGGAAACCGCCCTTCCTACTTCAAACATCACCCATGCTGCACTGCGCACCAATGTCCTAGAAGGGCTGGAACCGGCCACTAGACGCGATCAGCACCAATGGCAGCTATGCGCAGTTATTGACCTTTGCAAAGTCGGCCCCCAGAACGCGCCGACATGTCGCGAACGGCCCTTTGCAGCCATTCAGTACCACCTCAGCGAAGGGCCGGTTCGAGTCCAAAGTGTTGGATGCAGAAGCGTTGGAGAATGTCGACGTGTGATCGAATTTGGACCTTTTCAATCTCGAAGCCCAATGTCTGCTACTGTTGGGAGATTGGCTAAACATAGAAGGTGGCGAAGTGAGCGACAAAAAAGACGGCTTTTGCTTTTCCTATATGGTCAAGGAAACACGGGATAAGGGTCTAGGCGTATTTTCCGGTGAACCGATCAAGCGGGGAAGCGTCGTCTGGCGTCATGATCCTGACAGGTATGTTGTGTATGACGAGCAAACATTCAAAGAAGCGATCAAAAAAATTACGCGCGCCGATGTCGTCTATGAACTCACGCATGTATTTGGACTGCAGGATTTTCCGGGTTGCCTTATCAGGGTATTTGACGCGGGTGTACTGTTCAATCATTCGAGCGAACCTAACCTGATCACAAACAATAATCCGGCAATCGAAACATCGCTTGATGAGACATCAACCCACTACATTCAAGACGTAACCAAGGCGCTTCTTGATGTCCGGTACGCCATGGTCGCAACTCGGGATATTGAAATTGGCGAAGAATTTACCAATGACTACTACTCGGCCGAGGTTTGTGAACCTCCGTTCTATGATGTTCTCTATGAGCAGTATGGAATACATGAGGGATTTCTGGGCAACAGTTAATGATCAGTAGGTTTTCCAAAGGTCACGCTGGATTGGCTTTGTCAGGCACTCCAAATGCAATAGACGCAGTCGGCATTTTACAGCCCCAAGACGACGTTCCAACTCGTTTGAGCAACATTGTCTTGCCAACCAAATCGTGTTGCGTTGTTCCACTCCGCCCGATGGCTGGCGGCTCCCAATAGCAGCGCCCCTTGAACCCACAGGCTGCGCTCGAGATCTCGAACGATTTTCAGACGGTTTAAGTCCAAGCGATGAAGTCGAGAATCTTCTTCGCTGTTCAGTTTTCGCGCGTTAGACTTGCGCGCGCTAAGGCATTCAAAAAATCCTGATGAAAAGCACGGGATTTATGCTCTCGGAAAACCTGAGAAGATAGGTCGTCGGCAGTGGTCATTCCGTACTCCTCTACAAAACTGTCTGCGGCTGACCTCGCCTCGGCCAAATCCCCCAATAAGGAATACGCCGCGATCAAAGCAATTCGCGCTTCTCTTTTTGCTCTCGTATCCTGCACATCTTTGGACAGAACAGATTTCGCGAGGGTGATCGTGTCTTGATAATGATTTCGCTCCAACAACGCAGGATACAATGAGGCGGGCAGCCACTCGGGATAGTCGGGTTCTAGTCGCATCCCCTTGAGCATATGCTTCAAACCGGCATCGACCTCGCCACTATTGTAGAGCGCGTCACCCCCGATTGCGTTTGAATCGGCCCCTCCGGGGGCCAATTGGATCGCCTTATTGGCGGCCTCAATCGCCTCATCGTATCGAGCGAGGTTGGAATACAGTGTAGCTAGCAAAGCGTAAGGATCGGCAAACTCGTGCATTTCAAGCGACTTTTTTGCGCGTTCTTGCGCGAGGGCGAAATCAATTGCAGGGTCCGACGATAGGCCCAAGATCACTTTTTGAAAGGAGATCCATCCCATCAGAAACGGTCCCAATGGGCTGTCTGGGTTTTCTGTGACAATGGCGCTCCAAATTCGTTCAGCAGCAATGTGTCCTTCGGGGCTGAATTTTTGAAACTCTGCGCGCCCGCGTATCACGCGAATGCTCGTTTCGAAATCCCCGGCAAGCGCGTCAATTGCTCTGCCAGCTTCGCCAACGGTCAGAGACGCTTTCATTTCCAGAAAGAGTTTCTGGGCAATTTGATCCTGCACGGCAAATAGATCGGAAATTTCGGCGTCTTCTTTTATGGACCAGATTTGACGGCCCTGGATGGCATCTGACAGCTCTGCCGTCACGCGTATCTGGTCTGCCGCGGTTTGGATGCTGCCGCTGAGAACATATCGTACGCCAAGTTCCTGAGCGATGTCTCGGATATCGAGCTGCCTATCCCTAAGCGAGAAGGATGTTGCACGCCCGATTACAACCATGTCCGGAGAAAGCGCCAGCGTCGAGATAATGTTCTCCGTCAGCCCATCCCCAACCCAGTCATTTTCCGAATTGTCGCTGAGATTTGCGAACGGCATCACGACAACAGACGGTTTGTCTGGCAAAGGTAGGGCCATTGATGCAGCCTCGATTGGCGCAAAGTCTTCTCGCGGTTGCACCCAAAAGAGAAAGCTGCCCGCCAAGAGGATTGCGGCAGCTAGGCTCATCCATAGAGGCATTTTGCTTGATCGTCTCGGGAGCCGCATTAGTGCTTCGCCGTCGCGAACGACTTGGAAAGCATGCACCGGGTGGTCGATGTTTTTTAGCTCAAGGTCGTGCAGGTCGTTTAGCTCGACCTGCAATTTGCCCTGTATCTGATCTTTGACCGAACGGCTAATCACAATGCCACCGGCAGGCGCGATGGCCTCGAGGCGGGCAGCAATGTTTAAACCATCGCCTAACAGATCGTCCCCGTCCGGAATGACATCACCGATGTTGATTCCGATACGATGGATCATCTGCTCTTGGGTGGGTAGCGACTGGTTCGCCTTTTCCAGCTGTGTCTGCATACCAACCGCGAACTGAACCGCGTCTGCGGCGCTGGGAAGCTCGACCAACATGCTGTCGCCCGCAGTGTTGGCGATGCGCCCACGATGGGTCTGCAGCAACGGATCGATAACTAAAGAGCGCTGACTTTGTAGCAAGCGCAGCGTCTGCTCTTCGTTCCGGCCCATCATGAGAGAGAAGCCGACGATATCGGAAACGAGAATGGTCTTTAAACTCCGCTCCATAGTATCTCGCCCATTGTTCTAAACAATTTTAATATCATGAGTCGTCGTCTTTTTGGCAATGAATTTGTTACATTTCAGACAATTTGCCATCCATATCGGATGGGTGTCGGGGAGATCGTTTCGGTTTTATCGATGTGCATTTTGGTGTCTTTTGAGGGCGCTCTTTGGCTCTTTGGTGAAATTTCAAGAACGCCGATCACCCTTATTGGGCGCGGTGCTCCATCATTTTGGGTGCCTCGTTAGGCGACTGTTAGGAGGACTTCTAACTTGCCTTTATGGTGAGCAGTGCCGGCGACCAAAATTCCAGACTTTGCAAAGCCCACTTTCCTGCGCATGCCGCCGTTGGTGAGGAGTGTAGCAAAATTGCCAGCTGGTTTCGCAGTCTGGTTGGACTGAGAACGGCAGCTTTCGCTGTCATGACCTAATACGCGAGCAACTGCAGCGAATGGCGGCTAGGTCCCGTACTAAGACATCGGTGCGAACCGCAGCGAACTTCTGCTAACCGCCCTTTGTGCTCGATATACCGCGTCATGCTGCACCCAGCACGAATGTCGTAGAAGGGCTGAAATCCGCCATTAGACGCGATCAGCACCAACGGCGGCTATGCGCAGTAAGTCACCTTTGCAAAGTAGGGGCGCCAAGTGTGTCGGATCGACAGGATCGGCCCACTGCGGAAATTCGGAGCGATTGCAGTCAACGGCAGCTATGCCTCGCAGTGAGCACCAATAAAGCCAACAAAGCAGTTAGGGCGAGGCCGTTTTTCCGAAAATTTTGGACAGTCTTTGGAAGGATTAATTTCGGCTTAAGGACTTGCAGTCTTGCACCATGTGAAGGTCAGGCATCAAGTTTCAAACAAGCGAGAAATCAAATGACCATCCTTTCCACACCTCACAATCCTGCAACCCCGAACGCCAATGATCTCACACCGGTAAAGCTGTTCGAAAGCTTGCGGTCATTATTTTCCAAAGTAGAAAAATCGCCGAGCGACATTCTTGCGGCTCAGTTGCGTAGGACTGATGCTCGCAGGGCCGTCGATAATCTTTTGCGCTAAGGAGAAAATCCGTTTGCACCTAACGCCGACACGATCAGATTGCGATAAGCCTCACTTAGGTGCGGTGTCGTCCGCACAAATCTTGAGATCGTCATGTCCGGTACTTTCGCTCGATACCACTTAGCCATCTGGGCGGACTCCCCGTTTCGCCCCAAGCCCCAGTAGCACCCCATCAAATCCAGCTGGGTTGATCGAAGACATCGCCGCCGACATGGATGCCCGCGCGCCCGACCTGCCGGCTCAACTGGAGGCCAAGGTTGTGAAGCCTGTTTTCAGCAAAAAACCCGTGTCGGTTCCACGCCATCAGATCACCTCAGACCCCGCTGTCCTGGCGGCGCGCCAGGCCTTTGAGAGCCGCGTGGAAGAAAAGAGGAAATCAGGTCCAAAACCCAAGGCAGTTGGACGGTTTCAGCCAGCGTCAACGCCCAGAGAGCGGTTCCGGGACGCCAAAGACATCATCGCGAAATCGGAGGCCGGGAAACGGGTTGGCAGCGGCGAGGCCGACTGGCTGCGCAGCTACATCGAGCTGCCCGAGTATCGCGGTTTTCACAAAGTAGAACAATTTGCAAAGCGGGACGACGCCGGTTGAACGCCAAGGCGCCGTCCCAATGGCACTAATTTAAGAGGCACCACAATGTTACAAAAAACAAAACTCGGCGAATATGTAAAGCCACTGACCAATGTTTACCTATTGAGCTCATTGATTGAGACGCTGGAAAACCGCGACATTGGCCTGCCTGGCATTGGTGTTTTCCACGGCGAACCCGGTGTTGGCAAAACCCATGCGGCGATGTTTGCCTCGGCGCATCAGGATATCCTGCATATTCAGCTCACCAACAATTACACCAGCAAATTCCTGTTTGAGAAGATCCTCAACGAACTGGGCGCACGGGAAAAAGGCTCCACCGCCTATCTGGAAATGCGCGCCCAGGAGAGCCTTGCCCAGGCGGGGCGCACTCTGGTCATTGACGAGGCCGCCCACGCTTTGAGACCCCGCATGATCGACAGCATCCGGGTTCTGCATGATCGCTCGGACGTGCCGCTGATCCTGATCGGCCCCTATGACTTCCCGGCGAAACTGGCCAAATTCACCGCCATCGCCAGCCGGGTGATGCAGCGGGTCACCGCCCATCCGGCCAGCCTGGAGGATGCCCAATCCCTTACCGGTTATTATGGCCGCGGCATCAAAATTGCCCCCGACCTGCTGGAGCATATTGTCAGCGAGAGACGCGGCAAGGTTCGCGAGATCTGCACCTGTATTGCCCATGTCAGAACCATGGCCCGCACCTGGAACATGAACACCGTCACCTTAAAGGACTGGGGAAAAGAGCCATTCCCGGCCGGGAACGAGTTTCTGGCCGTTGGGGGCGCTCTATGAGCGACCACATTCCATCCGGCAAGTTTGAGCAGGAAATTTGGCGGTTCATCTCTTCCCGGCAGGTTTTTACCCACGGCGATGTCGAGGCCTTCTGCGCTGCTGGTGAGTGGAAACGAACCAACTACCTGCGCAACCTGGGGCGTCTTGGCCTGGTGGCGCTCTATCAGCGCAAGGGCAATATTCGCTATTACACGGCGCAAGATCCGGCCACCTTGTCAGGTGATGCCTCCCTGATTGATACCAGCATCCAGGATGCACAATGGCGCTCTGACACCCTAAAATCCAAGATGTTCGCAGGCCAGGACATCACCCTGCCGGTGCAGCCCTGGCAGCCCGAAACCGCCGAGGATCAAAAGCTCTGGGACTTCGTGCGCGACCAGATCCGCTTCACCCGTGACTATGTCCTGGCTCAGAAAATGGCCCCCGACAACAAGGTCACATTGTTCCTGCGGTCTCTGGAAAATGCAGGCCTGTTGCAGTCCGCCGGCTTTGACGATGGCAAGCCCTATTTTACCGCGCTGACGTCGGTGGAAATCATGCACCGGGCCAAGGACAAACGCCTGACCAAAGAGGGTCGGATCTGGACCACCATGCGCAGCGCCAGCAAGTTCACCATTGAAGACCTGCTGAAGACCTTCGCCGGGCTGGAAGATGAGTTCTCGGAGAAAAGCATCCGCAGCTATTGCTCGACGTTGCAAAAGGCCGGGTACCTGAAGGACAGCCGCCGGGGCCGAGTGGCCGCACAATCGGTGCGCTACCACTTGGTGCGCGACACCGGCCCCCTGCCCCCAACAGTGAAGCGCGTGCCGGTTGTGACCGATGCCAATGAGGGCCGCGTTGTCTATGTCCAGGGGGAGGAGGTCACATGGGCAACCACCTAATCAGCGACCGCGAGATCGTGGCTCAGGACGCCTGGGGCGAGGAGATCCCCGACTGGATCATGACCTTGGTCAAGGAGTGCGACGGCAGCTCGCAAAACAAGGTGGCAACCCGCCTTGGCATCAGCGCCGCCGCCGTCAGCCAGGTCATTCGGAAAAGCTATCAGGGCAACTATGACAACGTCGCCATGCGGGTGCGCGAAATCTACATAAGCGGCGATATTGAGTGCCCTGCCATCGGTGAAATCAGCTCGGAGATCTGCCTGCATTGGCGCGACGAGATCCGAAAAGGCACATCCTCTGATCCTCAGCGCGTTCTGATGACCCGGTTTTGCCGGAAGTGCCCCCGCAACATGCCGAGGACCAACAAGGCGGCGGAAACGGCCGCCCCTGAAATTGAGTTCAAACTCGTTTTTAAATCTCGGAGGGCTGCCGATGCAGAGTCTTGAACGAAGCCCCCAGGAACTGCGCGCAGTGCTGTCGCAGAACCTCCAAGCCCTCACGCGTGACCGGGTGGTTTCCCAAGTGGCCCGTGACGCCAGGATCAACCGGACCCAGTTCAACCGTTTTCTGACCGGAGAGAGCTTTCCGCGTCCCGATATTCTGGACCGGATTTGCCGCTATTTTGAGGTCGACGCCAACATCCTGCTGCGGCCTCTGGGCGAGGCTCCGGAAACCCCTGAACGCATCGCGCTGCGCCATGCCGTTCAGGCCGGTCGTTTCGACTGCGCTGGTGACATGCCGTTGTCCTTGATGGCCGTTCGCGCCTTCCCAAAAACCTACACTGCCCGTTGCGTCCTGGCGCAATGCGCCGGGGCCATTAGCCCTGGAGAATTCCAAATGTTGGCC
>JABSSD010000084.1 GCA_013214575.1 Paracoccaceae bacterium
CGTGCAGCGGCCTTAGTTGTGCTGCGAGCAGAAGTCGAGTTGAGCAAGCCGTTTGAACAGATCACCTCAAACAACACCGCGTTCCAACTCTCATTTTCGTTCTAGACTTGCGGGCTTGCTGCACTGTTCGTTGAAAAGTTATCGGAGAAGGATAGGCCCGCCCGAGCATCCGTGTCAGTGCTGTTCATGTCATCGACCGTTGGTCGGCCAATCGGCATGTTTAAGTGAATTGCAGCGCATGCGCCTAAGTTCTGAGCTCCAAGCATGTCGTGATCACCGAGCCCAGTTCACCACCCTGGGCCACGTAGCGGCCATAGCCCAGTCCGCGCATTAGACTGTCAAATAGCGACGCTATTCTATGGACGCCGGTTCCGGGCGTTTTTGGTTTACCAGTCTGGCCATCGCTCGCCCCTCCTGGCTGGCGCATATAATCAACTTGCTTAAGCCACCGCCGTGCAATTAGATTTCCCAAACTGAGAACAGAAAGCGAAAAGAGTATGCCTGATGACGTTCACCCGCAGATACAGGCCATAATCGACCGAACCGTCGAACTGGGCATTCCAAAAGTACGGAATCTTTCGACTCAGGCCGCCAGAACTTTGTTCGAAAATATGTCCGCTGCCAGACGCGAAGACTATCCGCCCCCCGATGTTCTCAAAGTCGAAAATACCTCGACCGGACCTGGCTACGGGCATGTGCCTGTTCGCATTTACAGAACATCCACCGAGGTTCGGGCACCAGTCATAGTCTTCTATCATGGCGGGGGCCATGTTTTCGGCAGCCTCGAAACGCACGATACAGCAGCCCGGTTTTTGGCCCGCACTACCGGCTGCACTCTGGTTTCGGTCGATTACAGAATGGGGCCAGAGCATCCGTTTCCCGCCGCTGTTGAGGATGCGTATGATGCGGCGCACTGGGTTGCTGATCACGCGGACGCCCTGCGCATCGATCCTGCCCGACTAGCAGTCTGCGGTGACAGTGCCGGTGGCAATCTGGCCGCTGTGGTCGCTTTGATGGCACGCGACAATGCGGCCTTTGCTATTTCCGCACAGGTCCTGATCTACCCGGTTATCGACTATCGTGGCGGCACGCCGACCTACGCGCGCTATGGAAAAGGATACGGGATTCTCGAAGCCGACACTGTGAGCTGGTTCATGGAACGATATCTTCCGGACCCTGAACTACGGGGCGATTGGCGAGCAACTCCGCACAATGCAGCTTCGCACACCGACCTGCCGCCCGCGCTGATCCTGACCGCCGAATGTGATGTGCTGCGCGAGGAGGGCCGCGATTATGCAGCGCAGTTGAAGGCCGCAGATGTGTTTGTCGAACATGTCGAGTTCAGGGGCATGATCCACGGGTTTTTCGGCTATCTGGGATTGGTTGATGACGCCGAGCGCGCGCACGTGGTTTCCGCGCAATTCTTGGAAACTATTTGGAAATAGCCGATTCGCGCGACTTCGACGTCTTGGAAGATTCTAAGTCCGGTTGACTTGGCGGCTGCCACTGATGACAGCTCTCCCTTTCCGCATGCCGTGTGGGGTCCTCTCGTTCTTGGAGCTGCCTGTGCCCGTGATCTGGGTGGCCAAAGCTAGGAGCAATCCGTTGCCGGGGCCGGATTGCCGGACGGCTTTCCGCTGCCCGTGGCAACCATGATTCAGTGGGCAGGCGAACGCCTCCGCGCAAATGCCTGTTAGTTTGCTTGACCCTGCAGCTCCAACAATGTCTTTTTCGCGAGAACGAGAGATGGAGAGCTTCAGAACCTATGGGCGAGTTTCAGGACATAAGAGAACGACTGACCAAACTTGAGGCGCTATTCGCCCGGGGTGCGACGGCCGGTGAGCGGGCAGCCGCAGGGGCCGCTTTGGAGCGGATGCAGGCGCGGCTCGAAAAGGAGGGCGAAGCTGAAACCGAGGTGAAATATTCACTGCCAGATATCTGGTCGGTCCGCCTGTTCGTCGCGATCTGCCGTAAACATGATGTGAAACCATTCCGATATCGTCGGCAACGGCGCACGACAGTCATGGTTCGGATCAGGAAGTCGGAGTTCGAGCGCACAGTTGCTGCCGAGTTCCATACCTTGCATCAGGAATTGACCACTTATTTCGCCGAAATGGTTGACCATTTGATCTCTGATGTCATGAAATCTGATGGCAATGATGACAATCTCGAGCAGCGCCAGATTGCGCGCTGAACCTGGGAGGAAAGTAAACCCGATCTGATGGCGAAGGCGGCAAGGAACAGGTGGGCGTTCAAGGCCGGTATGCGGGCCCGCAGCTATGGATGGCGCGGGTCACAAAAGGCCATCGCGCGTCTCAAGGGTGCGGTTTCCGAAATCAAGGCTGTTCGCAGACGCGACCCGGTTGCCGCAGGAGAAGGGGTTGTCAGTCTTGCAGAACGCATCTGGCCAGCCTTCGAGCAGATCGACACGTCAACAGGTGCGCTGGGTAGTGCAGTCAACCGAACACTTGAGAGTCTGATCCCGATCCTGATAGCAGCACCGGCAGACGAGGAAATTCGGGCAGAATGGCTGGAGCGAGTCTACGACGCAATCAATGAGGATGGCGTTCAATACCTGTTTCCGATTTCTGAACGCTTCGGAGAGATTGCCGTCTATCCAGGATTGACCTCAACTTATGCGGACAGGGACATCGATATGATCCGCATGGCGTGGTCAGACAGAACCGCCTTCGGATTTGTCGCGACCGACACTCTCTGTCTGTCCTGCCTACTCGAGGCTGGACGAACAGATGAACTCTTTGCGTTGCTTGATTTGCGCCAGAACCGCATGTGGAGCGATGACCGTTTCGGGGCGGAAGCTCTTGTAAGGCAGGGACGGCTAGAGGAAGCGCTTGTTTTCGCCGAGGAGCGGCTTGCGCTGGAACGACAAGGGTACAATCAGAGCGAGATTGGCCGCTTTTGCGAAAATGTTCTATTCCTCCTTGGTCGACGCGACGAAGCCTATGCCCGGTACAGATTGTCAGGCGGGCGCGGCTCGACCTATGTCGCGATTTGGCGCGATCTGGTCAAACGCTATCCGGAGCGCGACCCAAGGGAGATCCTCGTCGACCTCATTGAGATGCATGGAAACCGGGGAAAATGGTTTGCAGCTGCGAAAGACGCCGGGTGTTTTGACATTGCGCTACAATGCGCTGCCGATCTGAATGTGGAACCGGCCACGTTGGTTCGAGCCGCGCGGGATTTCCGGGATCGTGACCCGACGTTTGCCGCGAATGTGGCCCTTCAAGCCATTGAGCACTATCTCGCAGGCCGCGGCTATGAACCAAGCCCGAGGGATGCAGAGGCCGCAATGTCGCATCTGCATCATTCAGCCCAATATGCGGGCAAACTTGGCTGGGCCCACCAGATGCTGGAGAGGCTACTTGCCGACAAAACCGGGAAAGACCTGCTGATGCACGATCTATTTTCACGGATGAAGACGCACATTGAAGATGGCTGAAGCCCCGTATTCGGCGGGGCCGGGCGCTGAGAGCGGCGAGGGCCTTCCCTTTGCTTTGATCGATGCCCTACTAACCCACCTCGACATCGACGGAGAGGTCGGAAACGGATGCCGGATATTACGGATCAGTCGCAACTCGAAATTGGGCTGACACAGGTCAATGATCGGGCGGATTGGTATTATTCCACCAGAAACGGACCGCTTCGTGACTGATATCAATCCCTCGCTTGGTAGTACCCGTCTTAATCTAGCTCTATTTTTCTCCCATATTCGATCTTCTCGGATCAAAGTATTGACCAGGATGATCAGCTTTCGCATCAGTGCGACCAAGGCGACCAAGGCGACCAAGGCGACCAAGGCGACCAAGGCGACCAAGGCGACCAAGGCGACCAAGGCGACCAAGGCTGGCATGTAGAGTGTTTCGCGTAATGGTTTGCGCCCGCAACTGGTGACGAAATACCAGACTCCTATGAGCGATGAAATCGAGCGCAAGATCATCTCGATGTTCGGGCTTGGGATGAGCCATCTCGACATCGCCGGACACCTTCACGACCTTTTAACGACCGGCATGGTGGCCAGCTTGCTGCGAATGTCGAACCTTGCCTGGCCGGTGGCAGGACATTCTAGCGGCGCATGCATGGTTGAACAGTCAAGGAGATATTGGGTCCCATCTGTCAATTTCTGCATCTACCGGGGGTGCGTGGAGCGCGTTATTCAACGGTTTTTGGAAAACTCTATGGGACACGCGTTCGAACGCTGTTTTCCTTGGACCATGTCCGGTTCGGCGTCCAAGCAAAAACGTTGATAAGCCTTTGAAATACAACAGATGTCCAACCAGTCCGGGCTGTCTACACACCGAATCTACAAACTCACCTGAGCGGGGATCAGAGAGCGTGCGAGCTCCAGCTACGAATGCGGAATGATCTAGTCCCCAGAGAGATGGACGATAACAATATGTGCATAGACTGATTGGACTGCTTGGACGAACCAACAAATCTAGGCCCCTTGTTCAAAGTTGAATTGGACGCCGCCTTGGACGCGAGATCAATTGTCTGGACCTAGCTACTCCAGAAAATTTCCTCCTCGTTGCCCCCCATGGCAGAAAGGAAGGCTGAACGGCATTCTTCAAGTTCCGGAAAGCGGTATTTCCATGGACGCTTGCCATCTTCGCTTGGTCGATAAGAGGAAACCCCAGCACACAAAGTTTTTAGTGTTTCGCCGAACTCAGCCGGTCCTTTGATTTCTCCCTGGTAACGACGATGTTGCATCCAACCTTCGTAGGCCTGACGAAGGTCATCTCTGCGGACAACCTGTGTCGCAGCCTCCCAATGTTCATCCCCGAAATCGGCTTCGCTGAACGGTAACTCGCCTTCGCAAAGGACTTCATACCACCAGCGATCGGTGCCGCGTAGACCAGAGAGCTTCTGCTCCATCAGCCCCCTCGTCTGAGGCGGGTCGCGAATTTCAATACCCGCTGGCGTTTTCCAGTTTTCCAGGAACGCGAGAAACCCATTCAAGCCGCCGTTTCCGATTTGATCATAGAGGGGTCCAAAGTATTTACGATCATTGCGATGGCACGACGAAACTTCAAAAACCGCATATCTGCGTTCGTCTGCAGTCGCAGGAACAGCCCAGGATTCATTCGTCGTAAAGAGAAGGCGACAGAAACTGTCGACCTGAACCGTATCCACATTCTTTCTTTCTAACGGCATCTCCGGCGACGTAATCAGAGATTGCACAACACCTTTGGACTCCCGCTGCCCACCCCAGATCGCCTCCTCTACGTGGATGAGTATCGCCGTGGCAAAAGCAGAGTTAAATCGGCCAGTCAGGCGCTCAGTTGCCGGGACATGTGCACAATGCTGACGACCAATGATCATCTTCATGATTTCCGCCAAGGTATCTTTGCCAACGCCCTTCATTCCCTTCAGCACCAGCGCAACACCTGGCTTCTTCCCGGGATTCTGGATAATATCGGCGAGCCAGGAGAAAATGTAGTCTGCGTGTTCCTTATTCCCGGCGGCAACGACATCCAAAATGTAATTGATAATGAGTGAACAGTCAGCTGATGCGTCGGGCTCAACATCCCAGCCGGTCCATAAGTTGAGTGTATCTGACGGAACATTCCCATCTGGCCTGAACACTAACCCCCCCTCGTAGGTCCGCCGTTTGGAGTGCATGATCCAGGCAGTCCCCAGCGTATAATCCCCATGTTTGCGATTTGAGTAGAGCTCCCGAAACGAACCCGTAACAAGAAAATCAATGTGGCCATTTCTTTTGAATTCCGCGATCATCATCTTGCTCCCCATCCGCACCAATGCGTAACGGTCGTTCAATTCCTGGATGCTCTTGTGTACGGATGTACGGCCAGCATCAGGCTCATCCTCAAGTTCTTCGGTGTCATCGTCGAAGGCGTCGTCGATATCGCCATGCCAGCCGTGTTTTTCAGCTTCAGAAAATAGTGTGGCAACTGTAATGCCACCCTCCATATTTGCGTCGATAGATGTCCACATCTTTTCTACCTCCGCGGGATCATAGCCAGGATAGTCCGCACACCACTCCTGCACGACCTGCAGCCCTTCCTCCGAACCATTTAACCCCTCTTTGCATGCGATTATGATCCGCATCCATTTGTCGTAGTTTTGGTCATTTGGAATATAAGATAATGCGAGACTGATTTCTTTGGGATCCTTGGTAGTCAAACCCGATCTGCATTGGGGAACAGCTTTGGTAGTTGGAAGAAAAATTTCAGGCAACTCCGAACACAGCAGCCTGACAATATCCAGATCACTGTCTATGAGCTCATACGCGCCAATATCGCTTATGGCCCCGGGTGCAAAAACGTAACCACCTTCGCCACGCACGTCGATTCCAGGGGCAATCTTATCTTGCGAGTTTCGGACGCCATCTACGTGTAAATAGTAGAGATGGAGACCGCCGCCAGCCGTTCTGACGACGGCGCCAGCGTCGTCCAATTTCAAGCCGAGCCTTTCGAACTCTTCAATGCCGTTTTTTCCATTTTTAACGTCCAGATCAATTACAGCGAAACCGCTCGCAACTCCGGTCTTCATACCCGGAATCGCATCGGCGAATTTATCCCAAAGCCGAACGATTTTATCCTGATCCATTGTCGCTGCTGTTTTCCACTTTACATATGGACTTTTGTCTTTTGGATAGCAGGGAAATACGGGGCAGCCTGCTTCAGCCGCACTCAGAGCTGCAGCCAGGTTTGAAGTACTACGCTTAGATTGTTTTCGTGATTGTCTGCTCATAAATATATTCCAAATGCTTGACCACCAAGGAAGCGTGGTTCGGCGGGTGGCGAAAAGTAGCGATTTTCTGGGACCTTGATCCAAACGGCAATAGTTGGACTTCGGGTCAATAAGCGGGAGCTGGCCTAGCCGTTTTCGGGCGACGACGAGTGCCTCACAAACCCAGATGGTTTCGTTTGCGACACAAAGCCTTGACTATGGGGGCTAACCTCCGCCTGAAATCGACCTTCTCCGGCGTTGAAGACAACGGGCTTTCAGCAGCCCGCCATCATCACAGATTTCTTTGTTTCTGATTGCTTTAATTTGTCCGTACGAAGCCGTTAATTTCATCTGATCGACTGTAACAAGACTATCTAGAGCGCTCAGATGGGGTGAGTTTTTTCCTCGACCGCAATCAGACTAACTCTAGGATCAAGCGGTCGGAGGTAACTCGGTAAGTACTTCCCCCCAGTCTGCGGCTTGCGAGCCTGGTCTTGGAGGAACGCGCGAACATCATGGCCAAGCAAAAACCTGCTGAGCACTCGCTCCGCACGCTTGAGCGCTGCTTGCGATCGCTGGGGACAAGTTGCATCGGAATAGAACCAAGCTTCACTGTGGCCTCCAATGTAGTGCCGCTGTTGATGAACGATGACCTTCCAGGGTTCATCAACAGATCGGCTTGCCATACCGTTGTATCCCCTATCAAAGATGTGTTCTGTGCGGTTCCTCTTATCGAACCAAAAACCATAGGGGAGCCGTCCAGGATATTCTCTTTGAATAATAGTCATAGTATTCTCCTTGCTTTTTGCATTTTTTCAAAGCCGCGGAACCCCCGCAGCACGGGGTCTGTGTCTGTCGAACTCGGCAGCTCACACTGCCGCAGGCCAGATTTTTGAGTGGCTTGCTCATATGGGCTGCCAAATCGGACATCCCAGAAAACAAGTCGCAGTTTTCCTGCTCGCGCTCTAAGCGAAAGCCTGGGTGCAACGGCGGTTCTTCCGGATTGTTGGGGGCTATTTAGCCGTCGAGGAAGACAGCGTGACGTTCGATCCACTCGTCGAGATCAACACGTCGGTAGATCACGCAGCCGTTCATTTTTGCGAACTTGGGCCCATCCGGCCGATTGCAGCGCATACGCAATTTCGCAAGCGTGGACTCGGAAACACCTGTATACTGAGAAGCGGCTAAAGGCCGAAAATATTCTGGGGCTTGCTTCTGTCTATCGGCGCTTTCCCCAGAAGAGTTTGCTTTGCACTTACGCATCATGTCACCTCATATCTTGGACTATGTTTGCCCTTGATTTCATATGATTGACGCGAACCGTCCCCCTGATAAAAGGTTTTATGGGGGACGCTAAATTAGAACTGTCCCAGGCTCATCGTCCCAACTGGCTGAGATCCGCAGATTCCAGAAGATCTCAAGCTCTGCTCGCTTTGCCTTGCTCTCCCAGATTTTGTGAATTCGGTGCACATCGATTATTCCGATAGCGGTCTTGCCCAAAGCGTTCTGAACAATTTCGCTGGCAGATTTCCTGAATTTTCTTCTTCTGTCTGGGTCGGAGGTCAGGATACGCCGATGCGTCGCGTGAATATCGTGGGATCGTAGAACTTCCTTCATGGCCATCAAGATAATGATGTCCCGTCCCCAATTTTTGCGCCTGCCGGAGCCCGGACCAATAGGTGCAAATGCTCCCAAAAGAAAATCGCTGATCAACTCAGTCATCGGAGGTGGAATGTTTCCTCCTTGCGCAATCCTCTTTCCAGCGAAGAATTTGACGATTTCGAATACCTCTTCGTCCTTTCTCGCTTCAGCACAGAGACCATCGATGTGTTCAGCGCGAATTGTCGGGTACAGATCGTGTCTCGATGAATACCGAAGTTCATATTTGTACCAAGCCTTCACGTATCCAGACCTGGCTTTAAGAAAACCGCTATCTATGTCTCTAATAATGTGATCACGCGTCGTTTCGATTACGTGTTTTTCTAGAATGGGGTCCATGCGCTACTCGGTTTTAGAAAATGAAAGGCGTTTTTCGAGTTCAGTGCACACAACGTCTACAGATGGCCTCAGAGCATCCAAAGACGGCTTGGTGTACCGCTGACCTGTGATCGACAGTGGGGTGTGGTTGAGCAGTCGGCCCACAATTTCTTCAAGAACACCTGCTTCCATCGCCACGGTCGCAAACGTACGTCTGTGCGCATGTGGGCTCCACTTGAGTTTCTCTGGCCCGGTGATGTGCCCGGTCACTGATTTAGGTGACGGAAATACCCACTTTCGGCTAAGAGGGCGCAACGGCGCCAAAATCTCGTGATGGGTTTGCAAAATGGGCAAATCGAAACTCCTGCCATTCTTGGTCATGGGCAGATGAATCCGATCCTCCAATATGCTGTTCCACTGGAGCGTTAGCGCTTCCGCTTTCCGTAATCCCGTAAACAAGAGGAGCTCATAGAAGACCTTGTGGATCGGATTTTGCAACCCGGCCACCGCCTGACGCCACTCCCTTAGGTCCTCAATGATCCGACCATCAGGCTTTTCCTCATACCACTCTACCGCCATTGTCGGGCATTCAGGCAGATTGTACGTTCGACGCGCATGATTATAGATGGACCTGAAATAGCGAAGAGCATGGTTTGCTGTCGATGGGCTTGAGGCAAGCTCCTGATGGCGCCGGACCACCATGGCTTTGCTGATCTCGTCCAATGGCATTCGCAACCAGTCTTTCAACTGGTTTTCCATATAGGTTTGGACACCGTGTCTGTATTGTTCCGACCGAAGTTTTGGGCGCGCTAAGTAAACTTCCATCGCCGTTTCAAGACGGGGAGCACCAATCTGTGCCATCTTCCCAGCCCCGCGGCCCATTTCCAAAGCTAGGCCCATTGCTGTCTGTCGGGCCGCCTGTGAGGAGATAACCGGGAAGCGGCCAATCAACACACGCTTTGTCTTACCACCTACATCCTTCTGGAAGTACCAGGTCTTCGACTGCTTCCCGACGAAAAGCACAAGTCCCTTGATCTCGGTGTCCCAATACTTCTGCGTGCCCTCCGAGGAGTGAGGAATTTTCTTTGCATAGGTCTCTGTCAGCTTTGGCATTTTGTCGGCTTTTTGTCGGTATGAATCGGAAAGAATACGAACCAACTGGAAAGCCAAAGACAGATTAAGTCAATAAAAATAATAGGATGGGATGACATGAAACGACATGGAAATGGCGATCGTTTGTTTGGAAGGCTGAGGTCTTACCATTACACAACGCCCGCTCTACAGTTTCAGGACCTATTTCATAGACTTTAGGAGGTCAAGAGGCCTTTCGCCGCAAAGTGGTTGCAGCGTTGAACCACTGCCAAAGCATGACATCTGCCGGGTGTTGCGCAAATGGCTTGGATATCAAAATTTGGCTAC
>JABSSD010000085.1 GCA_013214575.1 Paracoccaceae bacterium
ACATTCGCTGAGAGGGGGGATCGACGCAGATACGCTGGAAATCCGGGCTATCGAGGTTACCGGTAACCATGTAGGTGACGCCCCCATGCTCCCCGAATTGCTTGACCAGGTTCCTGAAGGTCAGGAAATCGGCATGGTCACGGCTGATGGTGCCTATGACACCCGTGCTTGCCATAACGCCGTTGCCGACCGGGGTGCCCATGCCGTCATTCCCACCCGCCGCAATGCCAAACCATGGAAGCCCCCTGTCATGGTTTGCAAGCAAAGCACTGGCGGGCAGTGGACAACGCCTGGGGCTGAGGCGCGCAATGAAATCCTGAGAGCCACCAAATTCCTCGGGCGAGCAATTTGGCGAAAATGGAGTGGCTACCATCGCAGAAGCCTCGTTGAGACCAAAATGCACTGCGTCAAATTGCTGGGCGAGGGCATTATGGCGCGGGAGTTCAATCGTCAGGTCACCGAGCTACAAGTTCGGGCCGCCGTGCTCAACGGCTTCACCGCGCTTGGCATTCCCCAAACCCATCCCGTAGGATAAGTCCGTGTGGGGAAAGGGGCAGCACGCCTTCAGGCCGAGTTGTGCAACAGAGCCGCGTCTGACCGCCTGTCCCGTAATTACTGAAATAGCTGTCCGCGAATTAGGGAAACGCCTGTCCGGTTATTGTGAAATCCGCAGCTTGAGCGCTTCTCCGACGCCAGGCAACGCCCCGCATTACTCAAACGGCCCGAGAGGCGTCCGAGAAACCTGCACCATATCAGGCATTCGTCTTACGCCCACAGGTTGTGATTGGCCAGCTCCAGAAACCGCTAGCGTACGTATATTGACTTCCATCCTGGTGGCGTCGAGACCTTGCTTGATAAAGACTTGCACGCTTTGGAACGATATTGTACGTCATTGACACATAAGCCAGTGAAGCATATATGGAGTGGTGACGACGCGATTTCAGACAGTAGTTGAACTTCCTGAATTCCAGAAACGCGCCAGGGCAATCATGTCTGATCAAGAACGTGAGGATGCCATAAACTTTGTCGCGGCAAACCCGAAGGCTGGGGTTTCTCTTGGCGGTGGCCTGCGCAAAGTGCGCATACCTCGGGAAGGCGGCGGCAAGAGTGGCGGTTTCAGGACGATGTATGTTTTTGGCTGAACGCATATGCCGATCTTCCTGATCACAGTGTTCGCCAAGAATGAGAATGCCAATCTGTCGAAGACGGAGCAAGCTTCAGCCGTCGAGATGAGCAAAGCCATTGTGGCAAAATATGGAGACCCAACATGAGTGCCTTTGAAAGCGTGACGAAGGGCCTGGACGAGGCCCTCGCCTTTGCAAACGGTGATGCGGTCGGTACGAAGGTGCATGAGGTTGAACTCCCTAGTGTGGACGTCGCCGGAGTGCGACAGCAAACTGGCCTGTCGCAGGCCGAGTTCGCCAAGAGCATCGGCGTGGCGAAAGGAACTTTGCTCAACTGGGAGCATGGACGTCGGCGCCCTACAGGTCCGGCACAGGTCCTGCTCGCACTAATCGCCAAAAAGCCCTCCGTCGTTCAAGACTTGCTGCGAGGCGCTTGAACCGGTGCACATTGCCCCGATCCCCTTGGTTTGAATGCCGAACTTACGTGACTGGTCGAGGATGTTCCGGTGATACCTGACCCAGGCGCCACGATCAGTTTGTTTTGAGAATAACGATATTGCGTTGCTCTGCGATGTGTTCGTTTTTGCCTATCGCCGGCGTTGTTGCACAACTCAGACCGCGGGCGATTCACAACGTGAATCCATGAGCTTAAAGGGGCGGCATGACGAAGCTCTTACCCGCCCGCTACCGCACGACGAACTGGTCCAGTTACAATGCGGCCCTGAAGAAGCGGGGCTCTCTGTTGATCTGGCTGGATAAGGAGATGACCTGGCATGCGCCGCATGAGGATCGGTCAGGTCGGCCTGCAGTCTTCTCCGATGCCGCCATCCAGTTCTGCCTGACGATCAAGGTTCTGTTCAAGCTGCCCCTGCGGCAAACGACCGGCATGGTGGCCAGCTTGCTGCGGATGGCGAACCTCGACTGGCCGGTGCCCGACTATTCGACCCTATGCCGCAGGCAGAAGACTTTGGCTGTCCAGATCCCCTACCGCCGTTCGGATGGGCCGCTCAACCTGCTGGTGGACAGCACCGGCATCAAGTTCCTGGGCGACGGGGCCCTTTCGGCAGATTGCTTTGCAATCGCCTGCCGGATGACAAATGGCAGGCCCGCAAGCACGGCGTTCAAGGTCGCCGCCAGTGGCGCAAGGTACATCTGGCCATGGACACAGCGACTTCGGACATCCGGGCCGTGGAGCTCACTCCCAGCAGCGACGGTGACAGTCCCGTTCGGCCTGACCTGTTGGACCAAATACC
>JABSSD010000086.1 GCA_013214575.1 Paracoccaceae bacterium
GGGTCATGGTCACTCATCCGGGTCACGCTTCTCTTCGCAGTCTGGTTGATGCCATGATGGCACCGCTGCAAGCATATGTCGGATCGGAAGTGGAGAGCCTTGCTCAGAGACGCGCTTCAAGTGGCGCAGCAGCCATTTTCGGCTTCTTCCACGAACCTCGTCCGGTGAGGGACGACCCCGTCAGGTTTAGTATTAGGCGTTTAGATCATGCCGTGCCCTCCACTGGTTCCTGACGGAATTCAGTGCCATCTGTCCACATGCGGTGCAGCAAGACGGCGAGTTTACGGGGTGCGAAGGATCAGAAAACAATCCGGGGGATTGTTTTCCCGACAAACGCAACAACGGCGCGACGACGCCCTTTTGTGCGCATCAGCCGCATGCCCCACGATTTGATCTGAGACCCGGCCATCGTTCGCATGAGCAAAGCGTTGGCGGCTGCGTACAACGTTGCGCGGACATCTCGGTCACCCGCTTTTGATATACGCCCAGGATTGTCGTGCTCCGAGCCCAAAACGACGGAGGCTACGGGACGGTCGAAGGTCAGCTATGTGGACAAAAACCTAGCGCGATTAATCATGATCCGCCCGTCAAGTCTTCTGCGAGCATGAGGGCGTTGCCATCAGGATCATAAAAAGTTGCTGTTTTGACCATACCTTCGACTACATCAGTTTCACCGTCAAATTTAACTTTGGCTAGCTCCAACTTCTGCCTCGCGGTGTCCAAATCAGCGATCCCAAAAACGGGTACGCAGTTGCCCGGTGCGGGCTTGGTATGCTCACCAAGGCCGATGGTCACTCCGACTGTATTCGTTTGAAGTTCAGACCAACCTGCGTCGTCTGCGTGGGAGATGGTCTCAAACCCCAACATACTGCCGTACCACTCAGCACTTACGTGGCGATCCTTGACGGACAGAGAAATAGTTATGGTTTCATCGAGTGAAATAAGAGACATAGTCTTTCCTTTTAGACTTAAATATATTAACTATACTTTATGTACATTAAGTCGTTTGTCAACATCACCTCAAGAGCTTGGGCGTTACCTATACTATCAAACCTGCACGCAGGTATCGCCGGACGACAGGCACCCTTGTTGGTGGCAACTGGCGCGAGTAGGACCGCTTTCGTACAAAGCATGGATCATCTGATCACGATGGGGCTGGTAGAACGAAATCCCGGTTACGGTCATCCACTGCGTCCAGAGTTTCGGCTCACACCGCTAGGAAGTACTGCCGCTGCAATCGCCAATAAAATTCAAAATGCTTCCGCTGATGAAGATCACGACTTGCTCCGTCGGTCATGGACACTACCGGTGCTAACGTCCCTTTACTCACCAAGTCACTTCAATGATATCAAACGAAAATTGCCGACAATTACAGATCGAGCGTTATCGCAGTCATTGAAATCGATGGAAGTCAGAAGCTGGGTTTGCCGTAGCGTTGATGAGACTGCTCGCCCGCCTAGATCAATCTACGAGGCCGTAAATACTGGCGAAGTGATCAGTAAGGTAACGGCACCTGAAATTAGCTTCGTCTAGCAAAACCCGACGTTCGTTTCGAAGTATCGAATGTCGGGAAAGTCCCGCATCGATGCTGTTCACGCAGTTGGACACCAAAGTCTGCTTTTGACTTGGCAGGTATTCCACCCGAGGACCGCTATGGGCTGGGAGCGGCCGTTAGACGTGTTTGTCACCAATGGCCGGTTAGGAGCGTTCGCTCTTCTAGATCAATGACAATAAGTGATGACATTGTCCGCTGTCTGGCAATTTGTGATCATCGTGGCGACTGGCTTCAACCCACACCCTCGTTACTCATTTGCTGTGTTGTTCGTATCGGTTACGAATGGGATATACCGGCTGCTTCAGCCAAAGTGTCTGGCGACCTGACGCCAGCATCAACAGCAAAGGTGGAATTGCCATGGCCAGCATCAAATACAACACCGACACTCTGGACCCGGCCCTGGCTGCGGTTGCGGCGGCTGTGAGCGATATGACCCCGGTGATGGACGCTATTGGCGAGTTGCTGCTGGTCTCGGCCGAGGACCGCATGCGCGACGGCGAGCAACCCGACGGCACGCCTTTTGCTCCGCGCAAGCAATCCACCCTGGACCGTTATGCCAAACTGGGGCTGACCTTTGGCGCGCCGCTGACTGTCTCGGGAGATATGCGCAACACACTGTTTTATGAGGCCGACCAGGACAGCGTCGAATATGGCTCAAACGCCATTCAGGCCGCCGTGATGCAATTCGGCGCAGCCAAGGGGGCTTTTGGCAAGGCTTCAAACGGCTCTTCAATCCCCTGGGGCACACTCCCAGCCCGCCCGTTCATCGGCCTGTCTGAGGAAGACCAGGATAATATCGTCGCTGAGCTGGAAGACTGGCTGGAAGAGGCCGCCACCCGTCAGGATTGACCCGCGCGTAAATCCCCGCCAACCTGATCAAGCCCTCATGGGCCGCCACACCCACAAGTAGTTGTGGGTGTCTGCGTTTTTGCCCGGCTGCATATATGGCTGCATGAGTAGAACCGCACACACCGCCTTCATCTCCCCGACTGCCCAGATCTGGTCCGATGACACCGGAGAGGAGCCGGGCGACCGCCCCCTCTCCCCCTTGATCGCCGTGCCGATGAACCGCTCCCAAGGGGCCGCAAAATGACCGTTTCTCACCTGCCCCATCCAAAACCAACCGCCCAGGTCGAACCCTACTTCGAGGTCCTGGGCCTGGACGACACCCTGAGATTTATAGAGGCCTTCGGCGGCACCGAAGTCTATATTGCGAGCAATCCGCAATCCCGCTCTAGCGTGGTCGCCCTGCTAGGGTATGACAAGGCCAGGGCATTGACGGAAATATCTGACCGGTTACAGCCTCGCGTCCCTCTGGCCAAAAAGTGGCGCGCCCTCGCTTACAAAGCCCAAGGTCTTCTGACGGTGCAAATCGCTCGCAAACTCTGCGTAACCGATGTGGCCGTGCGCAGGTGGCTGCGATCTGAAGCGCCCTAAGACCCCGCCCGTTGAGCCTTCTCTGCGCTCTTTGCCTCTCTGGTTCTGACCTCTAGGGGGTAAGCCAAAGTAAATGCAAATCCAGCAA
>JABSSD010000087.1 GCA_013214575.1 Paracoccaceae bacterium
TATCTTTGACGATCTTCTCGCCAGGGCTTTTGCGTGTTCCAGTTGTCTGTCTCATCTTCCACTCCTCAGTGGTTACGATGAGCCAAGAACACTCTCTTATCAAATAGGGCTATTTGGACCCACAAGCGCTGACGTCAGACAGTACGCCACCTGCCTGAATAAACAGGCTTCGGCAGATCGTCTCTCTCTCGGCAGATTTAATGTTTGGCACCACCATTGCGTAGGACTTCGCGACTGATTGTCGACGCCGACCGGTTCAAACTGCGGGTAAATCGATGACGAAGATCGCTCAAACAAGCGCCCGATCGAGTTCATCGACTCTCCGCGTTGCCAGCGATCCCAAGTCTCCGACTTCTGCTTATCCGTAAAAATATGCGGCGACGATACTTCATGGTGCTCACGGCATCTTTCCTAAAAGATTAAAGTGTCGCGTCGACCCGTTGAAACCGCCGGCGAAAGCAGTCCTTCGCTGCAAATGCATTCAATAATCAATACAGTCTGAGACCTGGGCCGTGTCCCTCACCCTACCATAAAAACATCGTAACACGTTGATTTTCCGCGTATCTGGTGGGATCTTGCCTGTATTCCTTTGATTGGATCAGCCTTTGCTGGCCATTTCAGAACCACTCGACAGCGCGCATATTTGAGCGCCACGCGCACCAGATCAGCCGCGTCATCATCCGTCCCAACGATCTCGCGGACTTGACGTAACTCGCGCTTCACCAGCGCCGAGTTTTTACGTGGAGGATGCATTGGATCAATCAAAATTGCTTCGCCAGACAGCTCAGGCAGCAAATCCTTGGCATCTCCCTTCAAGAGAGTCATGCGGCCAATAATCTCGCGGAATTCGCCTCCCTCTTTAGTGGCTCGATCCATGCCTTCAACCAACAATGAATGAATTATGTCCGACCGCTCGATCATTACGACCTGCGCTCCGAGCGACGCCAATAAAAATGAGTCACGGCCTAAACCAGCCGTCGCATCAACAATCATTGGTGTTTTACCAGCGCGCAGCCCCATCGCTTTTGCCAGTGCTTGCCCACGTCCCCCTCCAAACCGGAGTCGATGCGCAACAGCACCGCCGACAAAGTCAACCCGCAACTCCCCATCAACCTGATTCATACTCCGTTCATCGCCATTTCCTGTATAATCTTCAAACCCCACTTCCCTCGTGTTGTATCTGTCTTTCTCCGCATGTCACACCCTGCCAAACCTAAAATTGAAGAACAAACCATTGCGAACGGTAGGGCCTAAAAGTGCTGCGATGTTCCTGAGTGTCCGCATTGCGAAAGCTGCACTGCGGCGTTGGATACACTGCCAAAATGGTCCGCTTAGGGCTGGACGCTGCCATTAGACGAGTTTGGCACCAATGGCCGCAGCGGGCCGTTCGCGGCACTTAGCTACTGCACATGGTCGCCATGCGTTTCCAGCGGGCCGTGAGCCCTTAGATCCTATTCTGCGGAACTCAAACTTCCTTTACCAGACCTGCAGGCCAGTGCAAACGGACTCGAGCAGCCCATTTTAATTGCACATCCCACATGGTGTTGGCCCCGGGGTTCAACGAAACCAGGTGGAACAGGCCGGGTTCATCACCTGGTTTGATCTGCTTACCCCCCCACGCCGTCCTTGTCCTCGCAGACGCAGCGATTTCCAATCACCTCGGATGGAACGCCATCAGCTGAGTTGCGCGTATAAAATAGTAGATCCCCGGCCGAATAGGCAGGTCCCATGCTGTCGCCCTCGATCTGGACAGCAACAATCCCATGGGTCGACAGTCCGGGCGGGCAGTCGACCTGAGGCCCTGCGCCCTTTTCATACTACCTCTATGGGATGGGGCTGGCATTGCTTCCATAAACACTATGTAAAATTTCGCCCGACCGTAAATTTCATATAGTGTAAAAAACAACATGAATATTATCGAGCACATCAAATCTAATGATCTGTCGCGTGAGGAGATTTGTGCGGATGCGGCAATTTCTGGCGCCCATTTGGGCCTTATTGAGTGTGGCAAACGAAAAGTTGGTCCCGCGAGAGTCTGTCAACTGGCTAAGGCTCTGGAGGGCTGTTCGACACCTTCGGCCTGATTTGGCTGATGTGTTAGGTGCCGCCGCATGACCAACCCTGCTGCGTGTCGCATTCTCTATAAATGCCCATTGCCTTCTGCAATCAAACTCGGCCAGCGGCCCCACGATTGCACGTCAAATCCCCTGGAGACTTTTGCCATGAGAAACGTAAGGTCTGGTTCAGTACAGGCAACTGTACAGGCATCGATCCGTGGAGCAGGGGGCCTAGAGGCTGCCTGCAACGATCTGGGCTCGCTGTCTCTAGCCTATCGCGCGCCTCTTCCAATGACGACGATCTGCCTGACTACCCGCTGACGTCAGATGACCGGCTGGACAGCCATTATTTCATGGTCTGGGAGCGCCGCCGCTGGCTCAATTCGGACATGCGCCTGAAGGGTACACCAGAGTGCCGGGCGCTGTATTCCGACCTCACCAACATCGCCTATGACCATTCACCCGTTGGCACTTTGCCGGATGATATGGAGGCGCTGCCTGTGTGAGGGTGGCGAGATCCGGCTGATGCATTCTATGGTGCTGAAATCCCTGAATGAGGCCATTGCCCTGTGGTTTCAATGGGTCGTCGCAACACTTTAGTCTTTTGAGAAAGATGGAGTGCTTTGAATGAAGTATCGCACACGGACGTTTTATACGGACAAACAGAAGTCCGAGATGTGGGATCGCTGGCAACGCGGTGAGTCAATGAGTTCGATTGGACGTCACTTCAATCGTGCGTCGTCTTCGACTTTCCCTCATTTGGCGCGAACTGGTGGGATCCGGCCCGCTGATCGCACGCGGCCGCGATGGACCTTGAGCCTGATTGAACGGGAGGAGATTTCCCGTGGGCTTGTCGCAAAGCAGTCGTTTCGTTCAATCGCGCAAAGGCTGAACCGGTCGCCTTCGACAATCAGCCGAGAGGAGGGAGGGCGATTTGATCGCAGGATCGAGCAACAGCTACATCGCGACGCTGGTTGAACGCCATTCCCGTTCTGTGATGCTGGCCAAAGTCGCGAACAAGGACACCCAGAGCGTGACGACAGCCCTGATCAAACAAGCACGAAAGCTTCCCAAGGAGCTCTACAAATCCCTGACTTGGGATCGCGGATCAGAAATGGCGGGGCATCGAAAATTCACCATCGCCACGAATGTCGA
>JABSSD010000088.1 GCA_013214575.1 Paracoccaceae bacterium
ATCGACTCTCCGCGTTGCCAACGATCCCAGATCTCTGACTTCTGTTTATCTGTAAAAAAATGTCTGCTGCGATAGGCCATGATTTACACTCCATCTTTCCATAAAGACTAAAGTGTTGCGTCGACCCGTTGAAACCGCCATACAAAACCTCTATTTGCCGCACCGTCCCCAATGATCGCTGTCTGCGGCTTGTGCTCAGCCTTATGACCGAAACCACAATCGCGTGTACAGGATCTATTGCGAACTAGAGTTGAAGCTGCGGATCAAACCCAAGAAACGGCTGAAGCAAAGGATACTCCGGCAGGGTCAGAGGTGAATGGCTGGGATCGTGCATCTTTGGACCCCACAAGGAGGCCCTGGAACAAGCAACTAAATGGCTTGGACATACAACACCGAGGGAAACAATATCGCTGGCAGCGGTATCACACCCCTCATTATATTGAAGGTATTTGCAGAATTTCATTAGAGGACGCCATTAGAAATAGGTGGATTGCCACCCAAATGGAACCTGCGATGAATTTGCCTAAAACAGTATGTTCTTCATCATACCAGAGGCCATTTCTCATGCTATCCTGACGCTCTGAGTTGAACAAATTAAATGGGCCGCAACCAATGAAGCCTTCAACACTTAGTGACATGATCGCCGATCAACGTGTGCATACTACGTCCCCCGATGATACAGTGCGGACCGCCTGCATTATCATGACCTCGGCGAACGTCGGGGCCCTTCCTGTCGTGGACGACAACGGTGTCCTTGTTGGCATATTCAGTGAGCGAGATGTCATTCAACGCAGCGTTATAGTTTACCGTCCATCGGCGACGACTCTGGTCAAACAGGTTATGACCCCCAATCCTCAATGGCTTTCGCCGGATGCAAATCCGATCGAGGCGTACCAAATAATGATCAAGGGCAAATTCCGCCATTTGCCGATCTGCGAGGACGGACAGGTTTTAGGGATTGTTTCAATTCGCGACTTCAACCCTCCAAGCACATCGATATTTGACCGGCTGCGCGGAATCTCGGCCAAGGCCAGTGCGCCAGTTCGGCCATTTTAGATACATCTTCAAAAGCGTTCGAAAGTGACTGTCTGGTATCGTTCAGCATTTCTGCCGCAAACAGTAGACTGTCCCGCCAGTGTAGCCCGACGGCAATCAATCTAATGTTCTGCCTTGGTCGCCAAGTGTTCCTTGCTGATGGGATGGATGGCTCTTGCTCCAACCGACGTCGAGATGCGTCATACTGCGTGTGTCAAAACCTGCAATTGAGAGGAGCCACCCCATGCAAGTTACAACAATCGGTATCGATCTGGCCAAGAATATTTTTCAGGTTCACGGGATCACCGAGAGTGACGAGGTCGCTTTCAACCGGCCTCTGCGGCGAGCTCAGGTGTTGCCTTTTTTCGCACGCCTCGACCCTTGCCTTGTTGGCATGGAAGCCTGTTGCACAAGTCATTATTGGGCACGTGAGCTGACCAGGCTGGGTCATGAAGTTCGGTTGATCCCGCCCATGTATGTCAAACCATACGTGAAGCGCGGCAAGTCAGACGCTATCGATGCGGAGGCGATCTGCGAAGCAGTTACCCGTCCCACGATGCGTTTTGTCGAGGCCAAATCGGTTGAACAGCAGGCGTTGCTTTCCCTGCATCGTGCGCGCAATCTCATGGTTCGTCAGCGTACGCAGCTGGTCAACGCCTTGCGCAGCATGTTGGCAGAGTTTGGCGTGTACATAGCCAAAGGCCTCGCACGCATCATCAGTTTTTCGCAAGGCGTGCTGGCTGGCACCAAGTTGGAACTCCCCGAGATCGCGCAAGACGTAGTTCATAATCTGTGCGGGCAGTTGGACGTTCTGCACGGACAAATGCATTGGTATGAAACGCGTCTGAGGCTTGCATCCAAACGCGATCCCCGGATCAAACTTTTACAAACCATTCCCGGCGTTGGTCCTGTAACGGCCTCTGCGATTGCTGCGAGTATCGGTAGCGGGCATCAGTTCCAAAATGGTCGCGAATTTGCGGCCTGGCTAGGTTTGACGCCGACCAACCGATCAAGCGGCGGAAAGGAACGATTGGGCCGGATCACCAAAATGGGCGACCAATATTTGCGCCAATTACTTGTCGTGGGAATGACGTCGCTCGTAAGGCAGACGAAATCCCACCCAGAACGGGCGAACAAATGGCTCACCTCACTTTTGGAACGTAAGCCTGCGCGGTTAGCAACTGTCGCTATGGCGAACAAAACAGCACGGATCGTCTGGGCGGTTTTGACAAAGAACGAGCCGTACATGCCTCGAACAACCTGAAAGGATTTGAGGAACACGAGATAGCAAGACCTGCGAAATGATGGTGCAAAAGTCAGCCGCCAAAACCAAGACACCCCGCCGAATGGCACGGGCATTATAGCCCGCATTGCTGATAGGGACTTGGTTTGCGGAACCCTTCAGGGCCAGCGGTCAAAACCGCGCAAACAGGCCGGACACATGACTGCTTCTGACAAATGCACAATCTGATCAAAAATGTCTTGCTATGCAGGA
>JABSSD010000089.1 GCA_013214575.1 Paracoccaceae bacterium
CCTCGATGGTTCACACGCCAAAGAGACTGTGCATTACCTCGTCGTCGAGGCCGGTACGTGGGTTCTGCCGAATGGCACGTTGCTTGAGGCCGGGACACTGACGAGCAATCAGCTTTCTTCGCAGGGCTTCGAGTCCGTTGCTTTCGACGCCGAATTCGACACCGCGCCGGTCCTTCTCAGCCAAGTTCAGACGGACAATGGCGGAGACTTTGTGACGACCCGGCAGACAGGCACAAACGCAGATGGCTTCCAGATAACGATGCAGGAAGAAGAAGCCTTAAATTCCGGTGCTCATGTCACCGAAACCATCGGATGGGTTGCGATTGAACCTGGAAGCGGAAGCTCAGGAGGGCTCGACTGGCTTGCTGGCCATGCAACCGGAGTTACGGATACGAATTCAACCGTCTCTTTGACGGGCAGCTTTGCCGGTGGTGCGAACGTCGTCGCTTCTCTGGCGAGCTTCTCTGGTGGCGATTCTGCTTGGTTAAGAGGCAATGGCAGCACGACGAACGGTTTTGACATCTCGGTGGAGGAAGAGACCAGTCTCAATGCTGAATCCTCCCACGTTGCTGAAACCGTCGACTACTTCGTGTTCAACGGAACGGCGGTCGTGTCAGCTTACGATTACGATCTATTCGTTTGAACTGGGCTTTCTTGACGTTCCACAAATGGATCCCAAAGCCGTCGTTCGTCCGTTTGCAGAAAAGCAAGCATCTTTCCGATCTTTCGCACTTGCAGCAAAAGTCCGGTTCCCGCCCTTAGTGTCGGATGCTGCACTCTGCACCAAGGTCGCGAAAATGCAGTTAGCTGACATTGCGGAGATGTGTCCAACTACCCCACATGCGGGCTTTACAATCCAACAGCATTCAAGAAGATGTGCAAAATCAGTGCGCTTAACAACCAAACAAGGAACCTAGGGGCAAACTTCCCAATATCGTCTGATAGGGACTTGGAGAATGTTGATGGATAATAGTGGCGACCAGGGGTGAGTTTTTTCTGGGCACGCAAATTTCCCGATTCCATGACCGCCTCCAAAACACCAACGTCCTTAACGAATGTTAATAATGCTGAACACTTAACCAATTACTAACAGGAGCAGCGGCACTTCTTTCCCAGCCCCTTTTTCTAAACCAAATCCATCTAACCCCCAACAGATCAGCGCGGCCCGCTGGATTTTAGGATTTCGGCAATGGTTTCGATGCGGCCATTGGCGCAGTACCGCCCGCGCATCTCAGCCCAAGCGGCATCAGCCCATTGCCCTTCATTGCTCGGCCTTGGCCCGGTCCAACCAGCGCAGCCCTGCAACAGATCTGTCGGCACTTGGAGTGGCGGCGCAGTGACAACAATTGAATCAGGGCCACAGGCGCTCAGCAGTAGCGCGCAGCAAAGGAGATAAAGGCGCATCGCGGCCCTCCATTTCTTGCAATTCGTTGCGGATAATGTCGAACTGGCGGGCCTGATCAGCGGCGCGGGCCAGATGGGCGCGGTGGACGCGGGCGGACTCTAGGGCCTGTTGCTCCGCCACCTGGGCGGTGACCACCTTGATCTTGGCGGCGGCCAGATCGCCCTGCAGTTGGGTGCGGTCCTGCACCAAGTTGATCAGCCAAGTCACCGCAGCAGCCAACACCAAGGCAAGCCCCGCCGCAGGCAGATTGCGCAGCATCAGCCCAGACCGATCATGCAGAGCCGGTATTCATCTGATCGGCGCCGCACCAGGCCACGCACCACCCGGCCCCCGGCCTTGTTCCACCAGGTCAGCGCCTGACAGCCGCCAGCGATATCACCCGCGTTCAGGCGGCGGGTGGCGGTGCTGCGCCCTGCCCCGCGCACCCCGACATTGTAGGCGAGGCTGACATAGGCGGCGTCCCGCTCTGGTGGCAGGCGGTGCAACTTGGTGGCGGCGCTGTAATAGCTGTGCAGGCCCTCGCGATACTCCAGCGCTTCAGCCTCCAACAGATCCGCGCATTGGGTATCACTCAGATAGTCGCCAAGCTGGACGCCCTTGGTGTGGCCAAAGCAGATCGTCGGCACCCCAACCATATCGAGATAGGCATGGTTGCGCTGGCCCTCCCAGGTGCCGATCAACGGCAGTGCAACAGCCAGAAAGGCAGCGACACCCGAGCTGCGCAGCTTGGATTGATCAATGCCCTGGTCTCTCAACCGGCCAACGATCCCGTAGATGATCAGCACGACAGCCACCGGCCTATATCTACGCGACCTGCCACCGTTAACGCCCACAAACCGGCTGACACCACCACAACGCGGCACTGATGAACACAAAAAATGGTCCGCGATACACCGCACCCCACCCGGTCCTGACCGGTGGAAAACACGCTCCAAGACGTTTCCCGGCATTGCACTAGCGATGGCCGATCAATGGGGTGATTACGCTATGGAGGCGCTGGCGGCATGACTGATCTAACAATGTCTGAAATCAGCCTGAATGGGTCCGTCAAATGGGCCGCAGCGCGCATTGGCTGGCCGCTGAGCAGATTCAAGCAGAAGCGTGAAATCCTCGAAACCAACGGATTCCCCACGGTCGACCGGATCACAAATCTCTATGTCAAAGCCGATATAGATGCTTGGGTAAATCGTCGGCGCCAGGTGTCAGACCAAATCCTGCACATCGGCGGCGCTGAAATCACAACGGAGGTGAACCTAGATGCGATTTAGGGATGCATTATGGGACGGTTCAGACCCGCTCTATGCCCCAGGCATAAGTTGGAGCGGCAAGAACCCGGAGCGCAGATATGTGCAATGGAAGTGTCCATCCAAATACGTGAAGGCCGGATATGCCATCACCAAAGTGAAGATCGAGCCCGCGGGCCACGCAGAAGACAAGTTTCAGAAAGCCCGCGCGCTGCGATGCCGGGAATTGACACAGGAAGTGGTCAGGTGGTTCGAAGATCAGGATACGCCCCGGGTCGATCCCGAGACATGGAAGTACCTGATTGCCCGTTACCAGACGGACGAATTCTCGCCGTTTCAGGAGGTGAAGGGAAATACCCGAGCCGGATACATTCAGCAGTTGGCAAAGCTGGAAGAGGTGATTGGCCGCACAAAGATCGCAGGCATGACCTATGAGGTTATCAAGACGATCCAAAAGGCCATGACGGACAAAGGCCGATCGTTCTCTTACATCCACCGCTTCTTCAACACCCTGCGCCGTGTTTCACGATACGGGAAGGTGCTGAAAATCAGAGCGGCAATTGAGGTGGCTGACATCCTGTCGGAAATGCGGTTCCAAAACAGCTCCGCGCGGCAAGTTTCCCCAACACGGGATCAGGTCTATGCCGTGATCGCAGCCGCTGATCAGGAAGGGATGGATCACTACGCTCTGGGAATCATGATCCAGTACGAGTTTGCTCTTCGAGCCGTGGATGTGCGCGGCCAGTGGCTGAACACAAACGAAACCGAGGGTGGCATCATCCGTAATGGCAAGCGGTGGCAAGACGGTCTGACCTGGGACATGTTCGATATCGAGCTGACCAGGATGACCAAATTGATTTCCAAGACCCGGAAATCTCTGCCTGAACCTTATGTGTTCGACCTTACCGCAATTCCAGAGATCCGTGACCGCCTTTTCAAGATCCAGTCGGCCGATCCGGTTGGCCCGGTGATTCTCGCAAAGAAGAGCGGCGGCATGCCTTACACCGTCAGTGGATGGTCCCAAGCCTGGGCACGATTGCGCAAAAAGTCCGGGATCCCGGAGGACATTTGGATGATGGACTTGCGTGCTGGAGCCATGACAGAGGCGAAAAACCTTGGCGCAGATCCATTTTCACTACGGGACGCAGGCCAGCATAAAGAGGTTTCGACCACTGATCGTTACGCGCGCGCGCGGTCTGACGGCGCAAACAAAGTGGTGCAGCTTAGACAGGCTCGCTAGAAGTTGGATCATTAGGGGAACAAACATAATCCAACCATAATCCAACAGGTTTTCAAATATCCGCTAAGTCATTGATTTAATGGTGCCCCCACACGGACTCGAACCGCGGACCTACTGATTACAAATCTCTGGTTTTGTTATTTCTGTTAACTTCCATTAGCTTCATTTTGCCCATTTACCCTTATATTACACAGCACTATCCACACTATCAATATCGGCAAGTTTCGTGTAGCTTCGTTTCATGTGGAAGCTATGTGGAAGCCAGTATGGAACACCACCAGAAAATCTCCAAGCGCACGGTCGATGCCCTGAAATCGTCTGAAAAGACCTGCAAAATGTATGACACTGAAATCTCTGGATTTTCAGTCAGGATTTATAGCACTGGGCGCAGGGCATTTTTTCTACGCTATCGAGTAGGAGGTGGCCGCGGTGCCAAAATCCGTGAACCGAAAATTGGTGACTACGGGCAGATAACAGCGGACCAAGCCCGGGCTATCGCCAAGGACTGGTCTGCAATAATTAGACAAGGGGGCGACCCTGCTGCCGATCGTGAAGCCCTCAGGAACAACCCTACCATGTCGGACTTGTTCGACACATACATTGAAGACTTCGCCAAGCGACACAAGAAGCCTTCGAGCGTGGCGAATGACATACGTATGATTGAAAAACGGCTTCGACCCACCTTCGGTAATCAACTTGTCAGAGACATTAATCGCGCGAAAATTCGTACGTATCACGCCAAATTGGCCAGTACGCCTTACGAAGCAAACCGTGTCTTGGCGCTTCTCTCAAAGATGTTCAGCGTCGCAGCCAACGAGTTAGAGTGGATCAGCGCGAATGATCACCCAGCCAAGGGCATCAAACGGTTTGAAGAGAAAAAACGCAAACGATACTTGTCTCAGCAAGAGTTGACCCGGCTTGGCGACGCACTTGGTGCAGCGGATCGGAACGAACTCGAGAGGGCCATTTCACCGTATGTCACGGCAATGATACGTCTTCTGGTTTTGACAGGCGCCAGGCATGGCGAGATTCTTTCGCTGCGTTGGAATGAGGTGAATTTCGAACGCAGCTGCCTGGAACTGGAAGACAGCAAAACCGGCGAGAAAGAGATATTCCTTCCTCCTGCCGCCCTTCAGATTCTTTCTGAGATAAAACACGGTCCCGACAACCCCTACGTCATCGTCGGGAAAAAACCGGGCACCCATATGGTTAACGTAAAAGGCGCCTGGCAAATCATCCGAAGCGAGGCAAACCTTGACGATGTACGCCTTCACGACCTGCGTCATTCATTTGCCAGCGTCGGGGTCCGTGCAGGAATGTCATTGCCAATCATCGGGGCACTATTAGGACACCGTGAAACGGCGACAACAGCCAGATACGCTCACCTATCCGATGATCCCCGACGACTTGCAGCTAACGCAATCGGTCAGGAAATCGCAGATGCTTTGGGGATATGTGAACATGGCTAAGAAAACAAGAAGCGCCAGTGTCTCAGCCTCAATAGATTACATGTATGATAGCTTCCCAGAAATGCCGTGGGATGAAATTGAAGCCGCAGCACAAAAAAAGTTCAAGGATGACGAAAAGTACGAAATCTACTTGTGCGCCAATACCTATTCCAGCGAGAAAAGTTGGTACGATGCAGGTGTGCCCGTCGCGGAGCTGAAAGAACTCCAGGAGCAACTGCAGAAGCATTGCAAGGCCATTTATGACTTAGGCAAGCGGTATCTGCCGCAAGAAAGTAACTTTGAGAATGAGAAGGGCCATCCGGTGGTGGAGGCCCTGAATATTTTGCTTAACCGAGAAGAAAGATTTATTTTTCGCGACGCGTTCGACACTACAGCCGAGGCCGCCTGCAGGTTGTACGATGGGTTAACGGAGGAAGATGGGAAAATGAAGAACCTCTTCGATGATAATGTCGACATCACTTATCGTTTCGGTAAGAGTTTGGCCCTGGAAGCCTTTATTAAGGCCGTGCTTTTCGAGGCAGTATCGAAACCCGCCAGAAGGGGGGGGGGATTTGAAAATTCTCAAACTAAGGAGTATCAATGCTGGGGAATCCCAGTCGGCCCGAAGTCAGTTAGGTTCGCGAAGTTCGCGAGCAAAGTGCTGAAGCAAAAGTTCAGCGTGCATCAAATACGTGATGCCTTCCCTGAGGAACCGTGCACACAGAGCAAGATGGTCGAGGACTTACATGCCAACCCCAAAACTGGGTCCGCTAAATCTGATTGAAATGTGCGGGTGCTGTGTCGTCAGAATTTCAATGGGCGGGCTTTCAAATTAGCCCCGGCGGTCACCCGCAATGTTCCCAGCATCGGCTCTTAGAGCCTACAATTTCCACCGATTTTTCGGCGAGGCTTTCGCGATATTGGTAGGGTCATTGAACGGGTTCTTGGTGTGGACGTATATCTGTCACACCAGTTTTTGCGTTTTAGCAAAATTGGCGCTGGAAACGTCGCTATGGCCTAAGCCGAACGGCGTTTGAAAACGTTCACAACGACGGGCACTAACACAAGCAAAAGTTGAGCCGTGCAACCTATCTGGACGTGCGCGAGATTGACACTTGGATCATGGGCACCGCTGAATATGCAACTTGCCCCCGAAACAACGCCTGCGGGTGATGGATTGTGGAAGTGTTGAGAATGCTCTTATTCTATCGCGTGACGTTGTATAGAGAAAGGCATTTTAGAAACAAATAGAGCTCAATAAATTTCATACATTCTAGGTGGTTACTGGAAGAACGAACGCGGACCAGCTCCATCTCCTATCTTCCATGCAGGACGTCGCAAAGAGCAATCTGCGATGTGTATCTCCGAGCAGAGAGATAAGCATTTTCTCTACTTTCTCAAATCTAGTTGCCGCTTCCAAATATTGCCCACGCAGTAAATCTACCACTTGAATGCGTCAGGATTGACTTTGCAAAAATGGATCAAGCTCAGCGCAAACAGGCGATCCATGTGGCGGCAATACTGGCAAATCTCGATCGCTCAGAAATGCGACCAAGTTGATCATTTGCACGAAAGTAGACGCCTATAAAGGGGCCAGATACGTCAACTATTATCTGACTATTATCTGACTATTATCTGACTATTATCTGACTATTACCTGCTTGTTAGCCGCCTGCTAACTTCTGCTTAACTCCGACTTATGTCATGCTCCAAGTGCGACTTATGTCATGCTCCAAGTGCGACTTTTGTATGAATTAGGGTGACCGATATCTCCACAATGGGAGTGACCTCCGGAGAAACGAAGGGAGCCAACAGAGCTCCGCGCACTGTCTAGCCTAGACTTTCGGACTACTAGAAGGCGGCCTCCTCAACCGCGCCTTCGGTGACACTCACCTCGCCCATAGCGTCGATTCATCTTCAAGAAGTACATTCCGCCAGCGCTTCAAAAACGGTTGAATATCCTGCTTCAGCTAAGTGTCACTGGCAACCGGACTCCAGCGATTATGCTGGTGCGGCCGAGAGTGCAGCTGGAAGAGTGAAGCTTGCCTAGCGGGCCAATGGGAACGGGCGGGCCATGTTGCAAGCATGGGGAAACCTTGGCGCAATCCTGAGACGGGTGAGATCCATCCTGCGAGTGATTGGGGTGAGCATGCTCATTGCCTAGGTGCGGGGAAACACACGCGTGGTGATGCGACAGCGGCAAAGGACGTTGCACACGCCAGCGACAGCACCTCACCAGAACCAGTGATACCAGACGCCCATCGGTGCTGAGCTGTGCGCGGTCTGGAATGCAGCCTTGCTGGCCAAGGTCAAAACCGCGCTGGCCGATCTCGTGACAGCCTATGGCGAAACCGCCCGGAAACGGCGTCGAATGGCTGGAGGAGAATGTGATCGAAGGCTTGACCGTCTACTTCCTGCCTGCCCAATTCTCGGCCTGCGGAACTCGGTTCCCAACAAAGTGCTGAAGACCATCACCCTCGGAGGGAATCTGCCAATTCAGGTCGGCCCTTCAGTCAATCTCAGTGGTCTCCTCATGAGATAGAACTGGCGTTTTGAGTTCGAAAACCGGGGCATCCGACCACTCCAAATGCTGAAGGAAACGTGCATGCAAAGTCCCTTTCATATTCTCCCCAGGATCAAATGTAAGATCGAGGCAGCTCTCAGAATCTTTGATCCGGGGATATTGTACCAATTTTAGATACTGAGCGGAGAACAGCCACGAGTGCCCTGGATTCAAACCTGCTGAAAAGACATCCACACCTTCAATTGTGCATATATACGGCGCCATCGGCTCAAAACTATCATCCCACTCCATTTTCAGTTTTGGCAAATATTTTTGTGCGTCATACCTGAGTTGGTGTAGCGCTTGGCCCTCAGTGGCATCATTTACAAGGAGAATTGGATCGGCACCTAATGTGTCGAGTAATTGACTAATCTCGTGCCAGAACGCTTCTTCCATCACGCCTGCATTAAGGTTTTTTTGAATACGAGATCGCTGCCTGAATGCGTTCCAGATATGGTTTCCTGCAAACTCCTTGATTCCTGAGGCCAGAATGCTTTCCAGATTTAGACTCGGAGCTTCCATGGGGGGAGCAACGAGTGTTGCCTTGCCGATGTTCGGAAAACTATCCATCCACCTAGATGAAGGAGAATTCGTCCGTGCCAGCAAAAGGGACCTCGTTGCTTATTGCTGGTGAGAATGTGTCTTGCCCATAGATAACATAGACCTCTCCAGCTCGTTCATTTCCGTTCGGGTCAGCCTCCCGCGCTCCGATCAACAAGTCGTCGTATCCATCCCCGTTGATGTCGCCCGCCCCACTGACTGAGATGCCGGCGCCATCTCCTGCACTGATCCCGTTAATCACGAAACCGTTTCTGCCATCGAGACTCGCCAATTCAAAACTCGCACCGAAGTCGTCTTCTGAGCCGAAAACAACGTAGCTTCCGCCAGCAAGTTCTTTCCCGTCCGGGGCAGCGCCATTTGCGCCGATAAGCAAGTCGTCAATGCCATCCCCGTTGATGTCGCCCACTCCGCTCACGGAGACGCCAGACATATCACCCGCGTTGACTCCATTGACAGTGAACCCATTGTCGCCATTGAGGTTAGCCAGTTCAAGGATTGCGTCAAAACCGCCGGTAGTACCAAAGACTACATAGGTTTCGCCGGCATCCGAAACACCGTTGGGATCGGCGACCCAGCCACCAATTGCCAAGTCGTCAATACCGTCCCCGTTGATATCTCCAACACCACTTACAGAGATTCCTGAAAAGTCACCGGCATCTATTCCTTCGATCACAAACCCGTTGCCACCGTCGAGACTCGCAAGCGACAAATCTGCATCGAACCCGTCTGTTGAACCGAATATTACATAGGTTTCGCCGGCGTCGATTTCGCCGTTCGGATCGGCGCGCCTCGAACTGACAAGGAGGTCATCGATGCCATCTCCATTGATGTCGCCAGCATCACTAACCCGGAAAAGAAAATTGTCCGCTTCAATGCCATTGATGCTGAACCCATTTTCCCCATTGAGATCAGCCAGGTTGAAAGTAGGCTCGAAGCCGTCGGTAGTACCAAAGACGACGTAGGCTTCTCCGGCATTGGAAACACCGTTGGAATCGGCGAAACGGGCCACAATGGCGATGTCATCGATGCCATCTCCATTGATGTCGCCAGCACTGCTCACAGTGTGACCGGCGTTGTCACCGGATTCGATACCATTAATTGCGAACCCGTTGTCACCATCGAGACTCGCCAATTCAAAACTTGCATCGAAACCATCTGCTGAACCGAATAGGACATAGGTCTCTCCGGCTTCATCGTTCCCATCCGGGTCGGCAAAATTTGCGCCGATAATCAGATCGCCAATGCCATCACCATTCACATCTCCTGCCGCGCTCACAGAGACGCCAGAAACGTCAAGAACCTCGATGCCATTAATTACAAAGCCATTAGTGCCATCGAGAGCGGAAAGGTCAAAACTGGCCTCAAATCCATCGTTGGTACCAAAAATAACGTATGTTTCACCGGCATTATGTTTTCCGTCCGGACTGGCTCTTGGCGCTCCGACAACGAAATCGTCGCCCCCGTCACCATTGATGTCGCCAGCATTGGCTACAAGGTAGAACTCATCCCCGGAATTGAGGCCGGAAATGACGAAACCGTTAGAACCATTCAAGTCCGACAATTCTAAAACGGTTGGAAATGGATTAAGCACAGGCCGATTGCCGATAAAGTCGATATAGTCGAAGCGGGCTGGCTCTCTCCCGTCCTTTTGGCCGATCGCTTCGATAACAGACCCGGTCTGAAGCGACACGCCGAGGACGTCACGGGTGGTGGCCGTTGTCGCAATGGCAAGCGGACTGCCGAGATCCTGGTCCCACAAAAAACTGTCGATCTCGACGCCATCAACCAGCAGTCGGAAGCTCGCCTCCCCGTCGTTTTCGTCGAAATAGCCGATCTTGAGATCGTAGTTGCCTGTCGGTTGGTCGAAGATGTAGCTCGCCCGCTTTTCTCCGCTACCAACGGCTTGGAGCACAGCGTCTCCCGACGCCACCGCGAGCGACTTGACTGTGTAGCTGGTCAGGATATCGAAATCCTCTGCCTCTTTCCGGAAGAAGGCGGGCGGCGGCTGGTCATCAATGGCGACGGTGAACGAGGCCAGGTCGACGATACCCTCTGCTTCGTTGAATGCGGTATCGAAAACTTCTAGGACGTCGAGTGAAACCGAATAGTTGCCATTGTCAGTGGGATCCCAGGTGCCGCCCGGGGCCGCGATCGTGTAGGTGACGGTGCGCGGAGTTCCGTCCGACGGTGTATCGACGGAGAAGCCTGTGACGTCCACGTCAATGCCGCCAGGTCCCGTCACTCTGATATCTTCCGTGTCGAATGACGAGACATCCAGCGCGACATTGTCGGAATAGGTCACGCTGATCTCGGCCGATGGGCTGCCAGCCTGCGCATTGCCAATGCCGGGTGCGGAAGCGGTTTCGACCTGCGGCGGCGCCGTATCCGTGACCGGCCCCGTGGGCGCAAAATCGATGAAATCAAAGCGCAGGGGCTCGCCACCATCCTTCATCCCAACGAATTCGATCACCTCACCTTGATTGATGTTTACACCTTGAATCGTGTGGGTTGTGGCGGTCATATTGTCGGCGAATGCGCTGCCAAGCTCCTCATCCCACAACCAGTTGCCGATTTCGACGCCATCGACGAAGACGGCAAAGCTGGAGACACCATCGTTCTCGTCGAAATA
>JABSSD010000009.1 GCA_013214575.1 Paracoccaceae bacterium
AGTGAGCACGAAGGTGCTGAACCCGTTTTCTTCGGATCTCCGCGGCGAACAACGGCCCAAAGCGATTCCACCAAAATCGCACAGTCTCATGACTGATTTAGATCCCGCGCTCATGCAGCAAATCCTCCACATTCCGGAGCGACAAGGGGAACCGGACGTACAACATTACTGCAAGGCGGATGATGTCGGGACTGGTCTCGAAATACCGAAATGGGTTGTGTTTGGTCATGCCGAGAAGCTAAATCGCCACCCTGCCCTTCACAACCGAGTTTCCTCCGGCAAGATCCCTAGCCAAGCTCCAATTTAAAAAACTTCAGAACCGCTTTACGCATTTGGGGGGTTTCCTCGTGACCTACATGTGACTCTCTATGAATTGTCAGGTGATTCAAGGAGTTTTCGTAAGCCGCGCGCAGTTTATCAAGGGCGGGGTCAACTGCCTTTGGGGGCGTAAGAGAGTCTTGATCTCCGATGCCCACGAATTGTGGTCTCGGCGCGACTTGACTGGCGATTTCACTATTCGAGGCGACGTTTAGCAGGCCCGGTACTGTTAGGTATATGCCGTGCAAATCATGCGCGCCGGTTTTGATCAGTTCCTCAAAATCCGCGAAACAGCATAAGTGCGCTACTGCGGCAATACGCGGTTCGACCGCTGCCAGCCAATAGCCAAAAGTCGCGCCCATAGATATTCCGAATACACCAACCTTTGAAGGGTCAACGCCATCCTGTGCGGATAGCCAGTCAAATGCGGATTTAAGTTCCCCCATCATCTGGCCCGCCAACGATTTTCCATACCACAATGCTTCTTTTGCCAGTGCGCTTTCCGATTTATCGGCGCGGTCGCCAAATCCGGGTAAGTCGATACACAAAACCGCATAACCCATGTCGTGAAGCACCTGCCCCAGCGGACTTTGCAATGCGGGTCTACCGTTAAGAAGTTCATCAGCACCGATATCGTATCGGCCACCGTGCGCGTGAATGTATAGAATCGCCGGTGCCGGAGCTGCGCCTTTCGGCGCGGCATAAAACGCGCGGATTTCTTCGCCGGAAGTCGTGGAAAACGTAAATTGTTGAAATGAGGATCCGGAAACTAGTTTGGTTCCCTCCGGTTTCTGAGAGATCGGGTGGGCGTCGAATTCAAACAATTGTTTAAGGCGCTCGCGCAATTTTTGCTCCGGCAATTAATGGTTTCGCGGCTATTCAGTGCCCAGTTTTAGATCAACAAATGCGATATGGGAAGGATTTTTCGATGACTACCCCCTGCTGCCAAACACTGTCGTATTGCAAAATATTCGGACAATGCGAGGAAAGTATTTGCCAAAAAATGCCAGCTGGTACACTAGTATCCCAACTCACAATGATGGGATGGAAGTTTTTGAAAAACACTTGGCGATGGTTTGGTCCTAAAGACCGCGTAAGTTTGGCAACCGCGCATCAAGCGGGTGCCAGCGGTATTGTGACGGCACTTCACCACATTCCCGCAGGTGTCCCGTGGACGATCGAAGGTATTAGAACTCGGCAGGAAGAAGTTCGCGATGGGTCCGGTGGCGCGTTAGCGTGGGAAGTGGTCGAAAGCCTGCCAGTCTCCGAAACCATCAAGACCAAGGGCGCGGATTATCACGCCCATATTCAGGCATATCGGGCATCCTTGGAAGCGCTGGCGGAAGCCGGCATATCTTCAGTTTGTTATAACTTCATGCCCGTCCTAGACTGGACGCGGACGCACCTGCGTTGGCCCTTGCCAAATGGTGGCATGGCAATGCGCTTTGATCTTACTGCATTTGCTTCGTTCGACTGTTTCATCCTCAAGCGCCAAGGCGCAACCGACGATTATGATGCCGCAACAATCGAAGCGGCTACAAACTATTTTAAAAATATTACCGAAGCGGGGAAAGCAGCGTTACTACACGCCGTTGTTGCTGGATTGCCGGGGACCGCTGAATCATGGACGTTGGAAGGGTTGCGGGAAGCCCTTTCAGCTTACGCAGATGTTGACGCTGACCAATTACAGCAAAATCATATTGATTTTTTGTCCGAAATTGTAGGAACGGCCGAAAAGTATGGTTTGCGAATGTGCTGTCATCCAGATGATCCACCGTTTCCCTTGCTCGGACTTCCACGCGTTATGTCCTCGCTTGAAGATTACGCGCATGTATTAGACGTAGTCGACAGCCCATCGATTGGCATGACGCTTTGTACTGGATCATTGGGAGCTAGACCAAACAATGATTGTGTTGAGATAGCGCGTCGTTTTGCATCAAAAATCCACTTTGTACATCTTCGTAATATTACCCGCGACAGTGAAACGGAACCCTACTCATTCTTCGAGGACGAGCACTTAGCCGGGCAGGTCGACATGGTTGGCGTCATAGAAGTTATACTTAACGAAGAGGCACGGCGCCGAGGCGAAAATCGCCCCGATGCTGAAATACCAATGCGCCCCGATCACGGGCAAGAAATCCTTTCGGATCTGACATCTGGCTTTCAGCCAGGATATCCAGCTGTAGGTCGCCTCAAAGGGCTTGCTGAAATTCGAGGCGTTGTCGCTGGATTGAGTAGGAGGGGGGTGCGATGACTAAAAAAACACCACTTCCATCATCCGATATTGATCATACCGCTTCAATAGCACCACAGGTTTACGATTATCTGCGATCACGAATTGTCGATAACCGCCTTCCACCGGGCGCGAGGATCAGTGAGGCGCCGCTTGCTAGCAAGTTAAAGATCAGCCGCACCCCCCTTCGAGTGGCCCTTCAGCAGCTGGCCACAGAGGGTTTGATCACCACCCGTCCGCAGGTCGGAAGTATCGTTGCGGAATTCGATAACGCTCAGCTTCACGAGGCCGTCCTTATACGGGGCGCGCTTGAGGTGGCGGTGGTGCAACGGTTGGCAGAATCCAAAGCGGATTTGACCTCGCTTGAATCAATAATGGCTGTCCAGGAACGCGCGGCGCAACTGGACGACTACGCAACATTCTTTGTTCAGGACGAGGCATTTCACGCCGAACTGGCCAGGCTTGCCGATATGCCGCGAGCTTGGAAAATAACGCATTCGATCAAAGGACATGTCGATCGCCAACGCTATACGATGATGGCGTGCATCCCAAAGAGGTCGCAACGTGCTTTCGAAGAACACCTAAAGATAATTAAAGAAATTCGGTCTGGCAGCCCTTCGGGGGCGGCCAGCGCGATGCGCGATCATGTAAATTCGGTTCTGGAACTGGACCTACAAGGTCACGGGAAGGATCTGCCTGAAACCGACGGGCAGATTAATGGATAGATCGGAAATTTCTGGGAGGAAACCAATGACACTTAATCTTAAATCACTGCTGACAGTGACTTCAGTGGCAGCCGCGCTGATGGCTAGCTCTGCCCTCGCGCAGACCGAGCTACGGATGATGTGGTACAATGACGGCAGCGAAGGCGAAGTGATGCAAACGATCCTCGACCGCTTCGAGGCCGATAATCCTGACATCACCGTTGTGCTTGACGTTGTGCCTTACAAGGCGGTTCTTGAATCGCTTCCTATTCAGCTAGCTGCTGGCGCTGGCCCTGATATCGCACGTGTTACCGATCTTGGTGGCTTGTCGGAGTACTATCTCGACTTGTCCCCATATGTGTCTGACACCGAATATTGGGAAACCAGCTTTGGCCCGTTCCTGAACTGGCTGGCTCCGGATTCCGATCGCATTTCGGGTTTCATGACCCAGCTAACGGTAACCGGTCCATATGTTAACAAAACGTTGTTTGAACAGGCCGAAGTAACAATGCCGGGCGACGGTGCAACATGGGATGACTGGGCAACGGCTGTGGTTGTTGTTGCAGACAAGCTCGACATTCCAATTCCGATGGCATGGGACCGTTCCGGCCACCGTGTTGCGGGTCCAGCGATTGCTATGGGCGCCAAGATGTTTGACGCAGACGGCAACCCTGCATTGGTTGACGGTGGCCTGAAAAAAATGGCTCAACGTCTGTATGACTGGCATCAGGACGGTACAATGTCGAAAGAATTGTGGGGTTCCGTTTCCGGTTCAACGTATCTTGGCGCAAACGAAGATTTCGCCAATGCTCAGGTCGTGTTCTACATGTCCGGTTCTTGGCAGATCCCGCAGTTTGCAAACAAAATCGGCGATGCGTTTGACTGGTGGGCCGTACCTGCGCCTTGTGGCGACGCAGCTTGTACAGGCATGCCCGGCGGCGCAGCGCTTGTAGCTTTGCAGGATACCAAACACCCAGAAGAAGTTGGCAAATTGATGGACTTCCTTGCACAAGAGGAAAACCTTGCCGAATTCTATGGCAAGACCCTGTTCATTCCGGGCCACCTTGGTCTGGCAACGGGCGGTGTCGAGTTTGCAACGGATGATCCACGGGCGAAGCACGCCCTTGAAACATTCTCGGGTGCCGTTCCGACAATCTCGCAGACTGCATTTGATTTGCAAGGCTACAAAAACAACCGCGTGTTGTTCAATGCCCTGATTTCGCGTCTGAACGAAGCAATCGTTGGCGAGCTGACATTGGAGCAAGCCTACGCACGCATGGAAGAAGATGTGGCTAATCAGCTAGCGGAACTTAATCGCTAATAGTTGCATTATCGGGTCGGCCCACTTCGGGCCGGCCCAACCTTCACTAAAACGGAGAACGTCTAGATGGCCAATTTGACAGACAGGATCAAAATCTCGGATCGCCTTGCGGGCGCTGCGGCATGGCTGGTACTTCAGTTTTTCCGTTTATTCGAGATCCCCCTATCTTTCATACAGCGGATCGTCGGCGTAAGGGGAATGCCGTGGATATTCCTGTTACCAAACTTGGCGTTCTTCGGGCTGTTTGTCGTAATCCCCCTTTGCATAAATTTAGCTTTTTCGTTTACCGGTGGCACAGACCTTTACTTGTCTGACAGAGTATACACGGGCACCGAACAATATGGTTTCCTCCTGGACTGCGAGACCTTTGGCGACCCCATAACCTGTCGCGAAGACCGTTTCTGGAAGGGCTTATATAACACCGCGACTTTCACCGTATTTCAGGTGACATTCCTTGTACTGTTTTCAATGATAACGGCGCTTATTCTTAACCGCGAAATCCGCGGGCGCGGCTTTTTCCGTGCTGTGTTTTTCTTCCCTGTGCTGCTCTCGCCAGTGGTTGTTGCGCTAATCTGGAAATGGATTTTGCTTCGCGACGGCATTCTGAATGCCTTTTTGGTTTCCGTGGGGTTAGACAAAATTCTGTTTTTTGTCAGCCCCGAATGGTCGATGTTCTGGGCGGTATTTGTATCCATCTGGGCACATATGGGTTTTTATACATTAATCCTTCTGGCAGGGCTTCAAGCCATTCCACCCGATTTATACGAAGCCGCCGAGATGGACGGAACCTCGAAAGAGCGCGTGTTCTGGCGGATCACCCTACCCCTTTTGTGGCCTAACCTGTTGGTCGTGGTTGTGCTGGCACTAATCAAAGGCGTGCAAATTTTCGACGAAGTCTTCGTGCTAACCGGCGGTGGACCCGGCACTGCGACGCAATTCATCGTACAATACATCTACAATACAGGATTCACAGAACCAGTACGTAACTTCGGCCTCGCCTCCGCAGCGTCAATCGTGCTTGGTCTGGTCCTGTTTGTGCTGACAATCACCCAACTTGCAGCGACGAGGGCCCGAGACAATGGCTGATACATCAACACAACCCCGCACTCTCAAATCGCTGATCACCGCACGGCGCGGACGTGGCCGCCTGCACTGGACTGACGTGTTCTCCTACACTTACCTGTTTTTAGGCGTGCTATTGATGTTCGGGCCAGTGGTCTGGCTGGTGCTGTCATCGTTCAAAACTCCCGCAGGGCTTATCGAATTTCCACCCACTCTCTTACCCCTCGGCCAGATCGAGGTCGTGGTCGAGGGGTACGAAAAACCGTTGCTGTTGTTTGACGTAGTGAAGGAAGACGGCACGATCAAGCAACTGGCCCAAGTGCGGCGGATCGGGATAATTAGCCAGATGGTCGACCCCGAGAATCCGGGCGAGACTGTTAGTGTCCCCATTGATCAGCGCGTAAAAGTGCGTGAATTCCGGCTGGCGGTTGAGAATTATACCGACCCGCTTGAACGGTTCAATTTTGTGGGATTCCTTAACAACTCCATAATTGTCACGACCGTTGCTACCGTCATTACACTGCTTATCAATTCAATGGCCGCCTATGCACTAAGCATATACGAATTTCGTGGACGAAACGCGATCATGCTGTTCGTGATCTGTACATTGATGATCCCGATCACGGTGATTTTGGTTCCAGTCTATCTGGTCGTGACGCAAATGGGGATGATCAACTCGCTCTGGGCCGTGATCTTGCCCGGTGCAGCAACGCCGACAGGGGTGTTTCTATTGCGCCAGTATATGTTGACGATACCCAAGGATTTGATCGAAGCCGCGCGCATGGACAAGGCGTCAGAATGGTCGATCTACTCGAAAGTCGTGATGCCTTTGACGATGCCGGCGATTGCGGTGCTCGCGATATTCTCGATTATGTGGCGCTGGAACGAATTCCTCTGGCCGCTGATCGTGTTGACCCGCACCGAAGTCCACACGTTACAGGTCGGATTGAACGCGTTTCAGGGGGAATTGAACGTGCAGTGGCACTATATTCTGGCCATGACCGTCGTAACCCTGATCCCTGTCGTTGTGGTGTTTGCCTTCCTTCAGAAATTTATAACCACCGGTATAGCCAGTTCGGGAATGAAATGAACAAACCTCTTATATTTTTGGACCCGTTTCCGCGAAACGAAGCAATGGTCTACACACCTGAAAGTGCCGCGTCGCTTGCGAAGATGGGCAAGGTTGTGGCGCATTGGGGCTCGCGTGCACCCGAAGCGCTGGTCGAAGAACATCTATCCGAAATGACCATAATTGTGGGTCAAACGGCGATGTCAAAAGAACGGCTTGACCGCGCCCCAAACCTGCGGGCGATCCTGAACGTGAAAGCCAACTGGGAACCGAACATCGACTATGCCGAATGCCACGCACGCGGAATTCATGTGTTGTCAGCGGCACCGGCGATGGCACCGGCCGTGGCTGAATACTGTCTTGGGCAGGCGATCATGCTTCTGCGGGGGCTACATCGTGCTGACCAACTTTTCCGGTCTGGCGCCGAATCTTACGGCATAGCCGGAAACCTCAGCGCCAAAAGTCTTTACGGCGCTGACGTCACATTGCTTGGATATGGAAACTTGGGCCGTGCACTTGTGCCACTTTTGCGACCATTTGGTGTACGCATAATGGTCCACGACCCTTGGTTGTCTGATGGATATTTGAGTGCTGAAGGTTTGGAACCGGTCTCGCTTGAAATGGCGATAAGTGGTTCTGATGTCTTGTTCCTTCTGGCAGGTGTGACTTCTGAAAACGAGGGATTTCTGGATCGATCACTGCTTGAAACGATCCGCAAAGATTCTTCGGTAGTGTTGGCATCGCGGGCGGAAATTGTCGATTTTGATGCTTTCCTTGATCTCGTTGGTAACGGGGAATTCCGCGCCGCGATCGACATTTTTCCGGAAGAACCAGTGCCTGCCGACAGCCCCTACAGGGCCACACCAAATGCACTTTTTTCCGCCCATCTCGCGGGGGGATTAAACGCGTCCTATGCCAGAATTCGCGAAACCATGCTGGATGATATTGGCCAGATACTAAAGGGACTTCCGCCTTTGCGCATGCAAAAGGCCGATCCGAAACTCGCCACTAAAATGCGCAGCAGGTAATACGGGAACATTTACGATGACTGAAATTCAGCTAAAACAAATTCGCAAGTCTTACGGTGAAGTCGAAGTAATTCACGGGATTGACCTAAAAGTAAATTCCGGCGAATTCTGTGTGTTCGTCGGCCCGTCCGGTTGCGGTAAATCCACGCTTTTACGCATCATTGCCGGACTGGATGATGTTACATCTGGAACCGTCGAAATCGACGGCGAGACCGTAAACGGGGTCACCGCCTCAGAACGTGGTCTGGCCATGGTTTTCCAATCTTATGCTCTTTACCCGCATATGAGCGTGTATAAAAACATGGCGTTCGGGTTGGAAAACGCAAAGCTGCCGAAAGCTGAAATTGATCGCAAGGTTCGCGATACCGCCGAAATGCTTCAGATCACCGATTATCTGGACCGTAAACCCAAAGCATTGTCGGGCGGACAGCGCCAGCGTGTTGCTATTGGCCGTGCGATTGTGCGCGACCCCAAAGCGTTTTTGTTTGACGAGCCCCTTTCAAATCTTGATGCGGAACTGCGGGTGACAATGCGCAAGGAATTGTCGGCCCTGCACGCGAAAATTGGCGACACGATGATATATGTGACCCATGATCAGGTCGAAGCATTGACGCTAGCTGACAAAATCGTCGTCCTTCAAAAAGGCCGGATCGAACAAGTCGGCCCGCCGCTCGATTTATACAACAAACCCCAAAACGTATTTGTCGCCGGTTTCATCGGTTCGCCAAGAATGAACCTGATCGAAGCTACTGCGGTTGAGGGACCGGAAGGCTTAACTCTGACAGCGCCCAACCTATCCGTTTTTGTCGGTAACATTGAAGGGCTGGAGGCCGGTGCCCGTTGTACTTTGGGAATCCGGCCGGAACATGTGCGGCTTAACACGGGCGGCACACCGGACACCACTTGCGAGGTTGTTTTCACCGAACAACTCGGTGGGGAAACCTACCTTTATTGTGATGTTGAAGGATTGCCACAAATCACCATTCACCAGGCTGGACAACTGCCTTTCGTCAAAGGCCAATCGCTCGAATTGAATTTCGCACGTGAAAACCTGCATGTGTTTGATGCAGATGGGCAGGTATTGGTAAACGAGCTTGGCGGATGACAAAACGAATTGGGCTGGCAGTTGTCGGCTTGGGGATGGCGGCGAAACCGCATGCGCTTGCCCTAATGGACCTTGAAGATATCATTGATGTTCGCGGCGTATATGCGCGCTCAAGCGAGGCGCGGAGCGAATTTTGCACCACATACGGCTTTCCGGATGCAGAGGATATCGATGCGCTGGCCAAAGACCCGACGGTTGATGCACTGCTGCTGATAACGCCCCCCAACGCGCGGTCCGAGTTGATTTCCCTGTTCGCGAAGGCAGGAAAACATATTTTGACCGAAAAACCGCTGGAGCGAACACCGAAAGCGGCGGAAGATATCGTTAATCTTTGCGCATCCGCCAATGTCTCGCTAGGCGTCGTGTTTCAACACCGTTTTCGCGCGGCATCCGAGGCTTTAACCAATTTGGTTGCTAACGGATCACTAGGCTCTATCCGCGTTGTGCGTGCCGAAATCCCGTGGTGGCGTGATCAAAGTTATTACGACGATCCGGGCCGTGGAAGTTATGCACGCGATGGTGGCGGTGTCCTGATCAGTCAGGCCATTCACACGTTGGATTTGATGCTATCGATGACCAGCCCAGTTACATCCGTGCAGGCATTATGTGCCACAACCCCGTTTCACAAAATGGAAGCTGAAGATTTCGCAGCTGGCGTGCTCGAATTCGAAAACGGCGCGGTCGGGTCGTTTTTTGCCAGCACCGCCAGCTATCCGGGTGATGCCGAAAGCATCACGTTGGACTGTGAAAATGGGTCTGCAATCCTGAAGTCGGGCGTATTGACCGTAAGTTGGCGCGATGGTCGCACCGAAAAATTCGGTGAAGAAGCCAGCACTGGTGGCGGCGCCGACCCGATGGCTTTTCCATATGATTGGCACAAGGCGCTTATCGCGGATTTCGCCAATTCCATCACCGACCGGCGTCCACCCCGTGTCACCGGATCGCAGGCGCTCGACGTTCATCGTCTGATCGCAGCAATAGAAACATCGTCGCGCGACGGCGTAAAAACCACTATCATCAAAGGGCAATAAAATGAAACCGCTCACACTCGGTGTAATTGGCATCGATCATCGACATATTTTTGGTCAGCTTGAAAAAATGCAGGCGCTTGGTTGCGTCTGTAAAGGTTGGTGTACCGAAGGCGATCCAGAGCCAACCGAAGGGTTTTTGAAGCGTTTCCCGGACGTGCCCAGAGTTGCCGACCGGCAAATACTGCTGGACGATCCGGAAATCGACATGATCCTTATTGCCGATATTCCTGCGCGCCGCGCGGATCGTGCCATCGAGGCGATGAACGCCGGCAAAGACATAATGACAGACAAACCGGGCTGCACGACGCTTGAACAGCTTAAAGCAATCAAGGCCTGTGTCGCGAAGTCTGGTCGCATCTGGTCGATTGATTTCTCCGAACGGTTTGAAGTGCCCGCCGTTACGCTTGCCGCCGAACTGATTGCAGAAGGCCGGATTGGTCGCGTTATCCAGACCGTCGGTTTGGGCCCGCATCGCCTTAATCGCCCATCACGCCCTGACTGGTTCTTCAATGAAGAAGCCTACGGCGGTATTCTAACCGACATCGCCTCGCATCAGGTGGATCAATTTATGTTCTTCACCGGCTCAACCGATGCCGAAATCGTCACCTCAAGCGTAGGCAATTTTGCCAATCCGAATAATCCGGGATTACAAGATTACGGCGAAATATCACTGCGCTCCGACAAAGGCCAAGGCTATATCCGCGTTGACTGGTACACACCGGACGCGCTGCCGACATGGGGTGACGGGCGGCTGACCATTCTTGGTACTGAAGGGTATATGGAATTGCGTAAATACGTCGATGTGGCAGGCCGCGAAGGCACCGACCACATATTTTTGGTTAACGGCGATAGCTGCGAATATATTGATGCTTCCGGCGCGCAGCTACCGTATTTTGAGCTGTTGATCGAAGATGTAAACAACCGCACGGAAACTGCAATGACACAGGCGCATTGCTTTAAGGTAATGGAACTGGCGTTGACGGCGCAGGCAAAAGCCACGCGTTTGGGAGCTCTTAGATGACCAGAAATGTAGCCATACTGGGTGCCGGAATCGGCGAAAAACATCTGACTGCATATGCCCGCCTGACCGACAGGTTCACCGTTACCGATATCTGCGATTTGAATACGGATCGGGCACAGCGCCTTGCAAGTCAGGTAGGTGCCCGCGCGAGCAGCGAATTGGATGCTGTGCTGAACGATCCCGCTGTCGATATCGTTGATATTTGCCTACCCCCCCCCCTTCACGTGCCTATTACGCTTAAGGCGCTGGCGCTGGGAAAGCATGTTATTCTGGAAAAACCCATCGCCGGTTCCCTTAGAGAGGCGGACATGTTGCGCGAAGCAGAAGCCAATTCTAGCGGCAGGATATTTCCGGTATTCCAATACCGTTATGGCCGCGCTTTTGAGGGCATGGATCGCCTTCGACAGGCAGGGTTCCTGTCGCGTCCACTGGTCGCGTCGCTTGAAACCCATTGGAACCGTGGCAGCGATTATTACGGTATTCCATGGCGCGGAACATGGGAGCACGAGCTTGGCGGGGCCGTTCTAAGTCACGCGATCCATGCCCATGACTTGTTAACAACAGCTTTCGGGCCAATTGTACAGGTTTCGTCGTTTCTTGCGACATTGGTGAACCCGATCGAGACAGAGGATTGCGCCGCTATCAGCCTGCGCATGAAAAACGGTGCTACGGCCACGTCATCCATCACATTGGGGGCTGCCGGTAACACCAGCCGCCTGCGGTTTATCTATGACGATATGACAATCGAAAGCGACAACAGTGACGAATACCCTTACACACCGGGCGAAGCTGACTGGAACTTTCAGGCTCGCGACCCGCTTCGACAAGCCGAAGTTAACGACATCATTGCGTCCATCAAACATGGCAGCGAAGGTTTCGAGGGTTTCTGTACTGCCATAGCCGATGCATTGGACGGACGCCCCGGCAACGAGGTGACCTTGGATGACGGGATCGCCGCAATCGAACTCGCGACCGCGATATATCATTCAGACCGGATCGGTAGCCAGATTTCCCTGCCGTTGGACCGGATCCTGTCAATTTGTAACGGACTAACACCTTGACCATCCTCAATCCAGACAGGCTTTTTCCACCGGACCCGACGACGCGTGGCATTGCACAGGCGATCTTTTCGCGAATACAAAACGCTCCCATCATCAGCCCTCACGGGGGTGCTGTCAGACGGATGCGGAGCAGTCTCTGTAAGGACAGTATGTCCCTTATGCCCGCACAAAACTGACGCCACTCGGCGCCTGATGGAGTATTGATCATGCTGTATGACGCAATTCGCGATCTGCCTATACTTTCACCTCACGGTCATACTTTGCCGGATTGGTTTGCAGAGGATCGCGCCTTTTCCGACCCGGCAGACCTGTTGATTGTACCGGACCACTATGTGTTTCGGATGCTGTATTCCCAAGGGGTTCCACTGGAGGAACTGGGGATCGGCGTCGATCCGGAAAGGCGTGATCCAAGAGCGATCTTCCGACACTTGGCAAACCGGTGGCACTTGTTCCTTGGTACACCATCGCGCGGCTGGACGGAGCATACGCTGCGCGAAGTTTTTGCAATTGGGGAGACGCTTGGACCTGACACGGCCGACGTTATCTATGACCAGATCGACGCAGCATTAAGACAGCCAGACTTTCGCCCAGCAGCTTTGCTTGCCCGGTTTAACATCGAAGTTCTGGCGACAACCGATGCTGCGCTTGATGATCTTTCACCACATGCGGCTTTTGCCCAAACAGGCCACGCAACACGTATTGTGCCAACATTTCGGCCAGATGCCCTGCTTGACCCAACTGCGGTTGGCTGGACCACGGCGATGGCGCAACTGGGTGAATTGACGGGCGAGGACTGCGCCATGATGACAGGCTGGCGCGCTGCCCTTGCGGCGCGACGGCAGCATTTCATCAATCACGGGGCCACGGCCACCGACCACGCAATCGAAGCCCTTGAAACCGAATGGCTGGATGACAAAACCGCCCAAGAACTGCTTGATAACTGTTTGACAGGGCGCGCAGACACGGCGGAAAAGCGGCGTCTGTACAATCACATGTTGATCGAAATGGCGCAGATGTCGGTCGAAGATGGGTTGGTCATGCAAATCCACGCAGGATCGGCACGCGGCACGAACCTCGCTCTCACCAAGCGTTTTGGCCCGGACAAAGGGGCCGACATTCCGCTGCGCCAGAACTGGGTGCGCGGGGCAGATGCTCTGCTGAATCGTGTGGGAAATGACCCCAGGCTGACGATCATTGCCTTCACGTTGGACGAAAGCGTGTATTCGCGCGAACTGGCGCCCATGGCAGGGCACTGGCCCGCATTGCGCCTTGGCCCACCGTGGTGGTTTCATGACAGCCCCAAAGGTATTCAGCGGTATCTCGACAGCGTCGTTGAAACGGCCGGATATTGGAATCTTGCCGGGTTCAACGATGACACCCGTGCATTGATGTCGATCCCTGCCCGGCACGATATGTGGCGACGCGCGGTCGCCGCACACCTTGAGGAACAGGTTGCAGCAAGGAAATTTGGAATGGATGATGCAGTGCAGGTCGCCGAATGGCTGGCCGTGGGGGCCGCGCGGGCGGCTTATCGACTATGAACCGGATCGTGCATATCGGAACGGGGGCGTTCCATCGCGCGCATCAGGCTTGGTACGTCGCGCAGGCCGGAGGGTGGCGCATCGACGGGGTGTCGCTGCGTTCTGCGAGTGTTCGGGACGCCCTGAAGCTGGACAATTATGCCTATGCACTTGAGATCGCGGACGCCGATGGGCGGCGGATCGAGATTGTAGACGTAATTGACAGTGTAACTGTCGCGCTCGAAGCACCGGGAGCAGTGGCCAAGCTGATTGCGCGAGATGAGACCGCGCTTGTCACGATCACTGTAACGGAAAAAGGCTATCACCTGCGACCTGGTGGTTCACTGGACCTGATTGCGATGGCCGGGGACATAGCCGCGCTTCGTGCCGGAACCGATCCTGTGACGATGCCGGGGCATCTGCTTGCGGGACTGGCGCGTCGCACCGCGCCACTGACCATAATGAGTTGCGACAACCTGCCGGCCAACGGCGAAAAACTGCGCGCCGCTCTTTTGACTTTGGCGCAAGCCGTTGGAATTGACGCGGACAGGGTGACGCGCCACGCGTTCCCCTCGACCATGGTTGATCGGATCACACCTGCCACCGACGATGCTCTGCGTGCGCGGATGGCTGAGGCGGGCGCACCGTTGCATGCACCGGTGGCGACCGAGGCTTTTACTGAATGGGTCATTGAGGACAACTTTGCCGGACCTATGCCCGACTTTTCCGCCGCGTCCGCACAGATTGTCGACGATGTCGCCCCACACGAGTTGCGTAAATTGAGAATGCTGAATGGCGCTCATTCGACTCTGGCTTATGCCGGGTTGAACAAGGGACTGGCCTTTGTACATGAAGCTGTGGCCAACCCCGACCTGAGATCGCTCGCTCGCGCGGTAATGGATGAAGCGGCGGCAACCCTTCCGGATGCCGTTCGGACCGAGGCGCCCACCTATGCAGACGCGCTGTTGCGCCGGTTTGAAAATCCATCATTGGCCCATTCTCTGCGGCAGATCGCGATGGACGGGTCACTGAAGTTACCGATCCGTATTCTGGGAACCATGGATGATCGCGATGCCAGCCCGGCCTGTGCCCGGGCGCTGCGGGAATGGGAAACATGGCTTGACGCGGAATTCGCCGCCGACCGGTCACCGGATGATCCCGCCGCCGAAACGCTACGCGAGGGTCGTGCCAAAGGGGTACCGGCTCGTACTTTGTTGGAGGGGGCACCATGAGGGCGACTTGGCGCTGGTTCGGACCACAGGACACGGTTCCGATTGATTGGATGCTGCAGGCGGGCGTTCGAGGCGTGGTCACAGCCCTGCATCACCTGCCCCCCGGGGCTGAATGGACACAGGAAGAGATCGCCAAGCGTCAACAGGAAGTTGGTCGCCGGTGTGATGGCAGCCGTTCCGGCCTGAACTGGGAAGTGGTCGAAAGCCTGCCCGTTTCTGAAGCAATCAAAACGCAGACCGGAGCCTGGAAAGACCATCTGAAAATGTGGCGTGCCAGCTTGCAGGCGCTGGCGGCCAGGGAAATCCGGGTGGTTTGCTACAACTTCATGCCCGTGCTTGACTGGACCCGAACCGATGTTGCCTACCGCCTGGATCACGGCGGCACCGCAATGCGCTTTGATGCGGCCGATTTTGCGGCCTTTGACCTGCATGTGCTAAAACGACCCGGGGCAGTTGACGACACCCCCGAGCCGCTGCGGGAAGCCGCTGCAATCCGCCATGCCGCCATGACGGATGCTGATCGTACCCGATTGGTCCAAAACCTGGTAATGGGGCTTCCGGGGGGGCAGCCGGGGCTGACTTTGGATGGGCTGCGCGCCCACCTGGCGAGATATGACGCAATCCCTGAGACGCGTCTGCGTGCCCATCTGGCCGATTTCCTTGCCGAAGTGGTGCCCTGCGCCGAAAAACTCGGAATCCGGCTGTGCTGTCATCCCGACGACCCACCTTGGGCCTTATTGGGTCTGCCACGGATCGTTTCGACTCTGGAAGACTACATTGAAATGACACACGCCGTTGACAGCCCGTCCAACGGGGTGACACTTTGTTCGGGATCATTGGGCGCGCGGGCGGGAAATGATCCGATTGAGATGATGAAAACGCTGGGTCCGAAGGTGCATTTTCTGCACCTCCGAAACGTCTTGCGCGAAAACGAATTTGGCAGTTTCCACGAAGCCGAGCATCTCGCAGGCAACACCAACATGCCTGCACTGATTGCCTCTGTCCTGTCGGAAGAAACCCGCCGCCGTGCCGAGGGCCGTGCAGATGCGGACATCCCGTTCCGGCCGGATCACGGGCAGGACATTCTCGACGATCTGGGGCGCAATGCGCAGCCTGGGTATCCGGCGATTGGCCGTCTGAAAGGTCTCGCCGAGTTGAATGGGATCATTGCCGGTCTGGTCGAGGCACATCATGTCTGAGTCTGTTATTTCCATTGCCGTCGTTGGGTTGGGGATGGCGTCCAAGCCGCATCTGGCAGCCCTGCGGCAGCTAGAGGGAACAGTGCATGTTGCCGGTATCTTCACACGTAACGCAGATCGGCTGGCAGATCAGGCATCTGCAACGGGGAGGCATGCCTATCAAAGGTGCTGTCAGACGGATGCGGAGCAGTCTCTGTAAGGACAGTAACGCTGCCGCTACAGCGGGTTCTGACGGTGTGCCAGTGCTTGCAGAATGCCCCGTGAGCCGTGTCGGGGCCGTAAAGGCATGGAACCTTGTCAAGCGCCGCCAAACCTTCCTAAGCGACGATATGTTACCTAAATGGTTTAATGCATTGGACAATCTCGAAACAATGACTTTCAGGGATTATGCTGAACTACTTATGAGAACCGGACTGCGCCGTTCAGAGGGGGCGTCGCTACTTTGGGAAGATGTAGACCTGATAGCCGGTATTTTCACCCTGCGAGATACGAAAAACGGCAGCGACCACACCCTGCCCATAAGCCAACAAATCAAGGCCATATTCCGGCGGCGCCACAATGGCGGATCCACAGGCTACGTATTCGCTTCAAACAGCAAAAGCGGCAGTTTAGAAGATCCCCGCAAGTTTCTGGTGCAAGTTCGAAAAAGCATTGGACAAGATTGGACGTTCCACGACTTCCGCCGAACTTTTGCCAGCCAATGATACTGCTGAGGAACTTTGACATTGCTATGGCACTGGCCAGCATGGGTGCCGTCATCGACCACGATCAGGGGCCCGAAGCCGGTGCGACCATTTTTGTCGGGGCCCCCACTCACCGAGGAGGATCTGGCGGCCCGGCACGCGTCATAGCCACCTTCTAGCCCTGGTCAAGGGCCCACGTCTCCGCAACAAATGGACGGGAGGCGCGCAAGCTGCCCATGTGGCGTCCCTGCCCATGGTCTCTTTTCTAAAGTTGCGCCGCCTGCCCGAATTTTCCCGCGTAGAAGGTCAGCGCATCGCCGTCGCGCATTTCGGCCTGGTCAACCCGGCCCACTACAATCATGTGATCCCCGCCGTCATAGGCGGCCGTTTTTGTGCATTCGAAACGGGCCAGACAATCTTCGATCAACGGCACCACATGTGCGTTGAGCTGGTGCGGAATTCCGTCAAAAGCATGGGCATTTTTGCCAAAGCCCTGGCACAGTTCGGCCTGATCGGCGCTGAGCACGTGAATAGCAAAATGGTCCGCCGCCTCAAAGTATCGGAACCGGCGCGAGGTTTTGGCCGACGACCAAAGCACCAGCGCCGGGTCCAAAGACAGCGAGGAAAAGCTGTTGACGACAATTCCAACCGGCCCGTCTTCGCTGGGGGCGGTCACCACGGTGACACCGGTGGCAAAGCGGCCAAAGGCATCCCGCAACTGGCGCGCGTTGCCTGCTTTGGGTGCAAATGACACCGGCATATCCATCGCCCCATCCGGCATCAGGCGACCTCTTGCCCCAGCGCGGCCTGGTAAAGGCGGAACCAGGTGACGCGATCCATCTTGACCGCCAGCGCATCGGAAATGCGGCCAATGCGTTCCAGGTTGTTGGTGCCCAGCACCGGCAGCAGTTTTGCCGGATGCGCCAGCAGCCAGGCCACGGCCACCGCACTGCGATCGACGCCATTGTCACTGGCAATCGCGTCCATTGTATTGCCGATCTGACCATCGGCGCCGATCAACGCGCCGCCCCCCAGCGGCGACCAGGCCATCAGGGGATGTCCCAGACGCTGATGAAACGCGAGATCACCGTTGGTGAAGGGTGAAATTTCTGCCAGGCTGACCTCGATCTGATTGGTCACCAGTGGCGTCGTCATTGCCGATTGCAGCAATTCATAATCCCAGGGGCGGAAATTGGACACGCCCACTGCCCGCACCTTGCCGCTTGCCACCAAATCATCCAGAGCGCGCCCGGTTTCGTGGTGATCCATGAGGGGATCCGGACGGTGGATCAGCAGTACATCAACATGATCAATCGCCATGTCACGCAGGGAGTTTTCAACCGATTTTTCGATATGCGCGCGCGAGGTATCATAGTATTTTACCGGCACATCCGAGTACCGCCCGCAGGGCGCAACGATATCGCATTTGGTGATGATTTCCATCTGATTGCGCAGGCCAGGATTGCCGCGCAGGGCACCTCCCAGCACCGATTCAGCACTGTACTCCCCATAGATATCAGCCTGATCAAAGCTGGTGATGCCCTGCTCCAGGCAAGCGTGGATCTTCGCCTGCACATGGGAAGGCGAGGTATCGGCATCGTCGCCTACCCGCCACATTCCATACACCAGACGGCTTAAGGTCAGATCAGAGGTGAATTTGACACGTTCCATCAGCGACGCACTCCCTTGCCCAGCGGTGTCGCCGGGGTCTCAGTTGGGACGCGGCCGTATTCATGCGGCAGCGAACAGGTTTTCATGTTTGGCAGGATCCGAGCGCCAAAATGCTTGGCCTCTTCGATATGGGGGTAGCCCGAGAAGACAAAGGCCCGCATCCCCATCTTTTGATAGGATTCAATCTTGGACATCACCTGATCGGTGGAGCCAACCAGCGCCGCCCCACAGCCCGACCGGGCCCGGCCTACACCGGTCCACAGGTTGGGCTCGATATAGCCGTACTCATCGGCGATATCGCGGTTTTTGGACTGGTGGCTGACCCCCAATGAGCTGGCATCCAGGGCCCGCTCGCGAATGGTGCGGCCATAGTCATCGTCCAGTTTCGAGACGATGTATTCGGCGTATTCCTGCGCCTCTTTTTCGGTGTCGCGGACGATCATGTGAACCCGCAGACCATAGTCCAGAGTGCGATTGTACTTCTCGGCAACAGCGTGAACCGCCCGCATCCGGCCAGCCAGTTCTTCCTGTTTTTCCGGCCACATCAGATAGACATCACAATGCTCGCCGCAGAGCTCCAGCGCCGAGGGAGAATAGCCGCCAAAATACAGCAACGGGCCGCCGGTCTGATAGGGGCGCACCGGGTCTGTGGTCAGGCCCTGAAAATTATAGATCTCACCCTGATGATTGATCTCGTCCCGGGTCCAGGCCTGCTTGAGGATTTCCACCACTTCGCGCGAACGCTGGTAGCGATAGGCGCTGTCGGCCTTTTCGCCGGGGAAATCCGAACTGATGATATTGACCGTCAGGCGGCCCTTTAGCATGTGGTCCAGCGTGGCCAGAGTGCGGGCCAGCATGATCGGCTGCACCTCGCCGCAGCGCACTGCCGCCAGCATATTGATCGTATCGGTAATTGGCGCGCAGCCGGCCACAAAGGACAGCGTGTCCTGGCCCACCTGATAAGACGACGGGCAGAGGATATTATTGAACCCCTGCATCTCGGCCGTTTTCACGATGTCCGAGCAATGCTCCCAGGATGATCGCAGGTCGCCATCCGGCACCCCGAGAAATTGATAATCATCCGAGCACAGCGCGGCGAACCACGAAACTTCTGCGGCATCCAAATCGGCCGATGTCACTGGAACGACGGTCATCAAAACTCTCCTGATCTCACTTCCACTTTCATCTTGCGTAGCACCCACAATGATGTAGATCAATGGTGTATCAATTTTTCCTGTGACAGGCTGACGCATACCATGTCCTCGACAAGCCAGACCGCGACTGCGCTGCCTAAGTACGTCCAGATCAGCGAATTGCTGATCCGCGATATCGCTGCCGGCCGCCTGTTAGACGGCGAGCGACTGCCGCCTGAACGAGAGATGGCCAAAGAGTTGGAGATATCGGTTGGAACCCTGCGGAAATCTTTGAAGGAACTAACAAACAAAGGGTTATTGGAGCGGGTTCAGGGGTCCGGGAATTATATCCGTCACGGCAATGTTGAGGCCAGCGTCTATGCCATGTTCCGGTTGGAACTGCTGGCTGGCGGCGGGTTGCCACGGGCTGATATTCTGGATTTGGCGGCCCTTGAGAAACCCGCAGAGCTGCCTCAGTTCGGCACTTCAAGCCGTGGCGCCCGCATCCGTCGTTTGCGCTATCTCAATAACACAATCATTGCAGTGGAGGAGATCTGGCTTGATTCCGACGCCGGAGAGGTCCGCCCCGAAGCCATATCAGATTCGCTGTACCACTATTATATGAAGCAACTGGGGTTCTGGATTTCCCGCGCCGAGGACCGTGTCGGCATCGGCGCTGTACCCGACTGGTCGCCCGAGACTTTTGTGCTGCGACCCGGCACCGTCACTGGATATATTGAACGGATGAGCTGGTCAGATAAAGCTGACCCTGTCGAGTTTTCCCGGACCTGGTTTAACACTGAAAAAGCGCTCTATGTGCAGCGCCTGAAATAAGGAATGGGCATGGCCGATACGATCAACTATGGCATCATCGGATGCGGCATGATGGGCCAGGAGCACCTGCGCAACATCGCGCTTTTGCCGCAAACCCGGGTCGCGGCAATCTTTGAGCCCGATGCAGAAATGGCCGCCAAGGCCCGCGCTCTGGCCCCTGAGGCTAGGTTTGTGGCGTCAATTCCCGAGCTGCTGGCGGTGGCAGAGCTTGATTGTCTGCTGATCGTCAGCCCCAATTTTTGCCATGTGGACCAGTTGCAGCAGATCAAGGCGATCCGCCCGCTGCCGATCCTGGTTGAAAAGCCGCTCTTCACCAATCGCGAAGATGCCGCCCGTCTGGAAGGTTTCCGGGCGGGTTATCCGGCGCCGATCTGGGTGGCGATGGAATATCGCTATATGCCGCCAATTGCGGCGCTGCTGAAGGAGGCGGAGGCGGTCACCGGCGGCGTCAAAATGCTGACCATCCGCGAACACCGGTTTCCTTTCCTCGAGAAGGTCGGCGACTGGAACCGCTTCAACGCCAAGACCGGCGGCACCTTTGTGGAGAAATGCTGCCACTTCTTTGACCTGATGCGGCTGGTGCTGAAATCTGAACCCATACGGATCATGGCCTCGGCAGGCCAGTCGGTGAACCATCTGGACGAAACCTATGACGGCGAAACGCCGGATATCCTGGACAATGGCTATGTGATCGTCGATTTCGCCAATGGATCACGGGCGATGCTGGAGCTCTGCATGTTTGCCGAGGGTGCGCAGTACCAGGAGGAGGTATCTGCCGTTGGGCCGCTGGGTAAGATTGAGGCCCTGGTGCCCGGCCCTGGCCGCTTCTGGCCAGAGCATCTGGGTACGGCCCCGACCCCAAAACTGATCATCAGCCCAAGGGCACCCAAGGGGCCAGAACAGCGTGAAATCCCCGTTGACCCGACGCTTTTGGAGGCCGGGGATCACAATGGATCGACCTTCTACCAGCATGAGGGATTTTTAGCGCTTGTCCGCGGGGTAATACCTGCGCCAGACGTGACTCTTAGTGACGGTTGGAAAGCAGTGGCCATGGGGCTGGCAGCGCAAGAGTCAGCCCTCAGTGGACAGGCTGTAACCCTGGACGCAGATGGTCTATTTCCATTACTTCCTAAGCCCGCATCCAGAGCCGTGTGATAAAATGACGATTGAGGGAAGGGTCGGACAAATTGGAACTCGGGTCTGGGTGCTGTAGGACGGAATTTAACCAGTCTCAGTTTCCGCCAGAGGGGTGCTCATGCCGAACAAATTTACCAACACTCGGCAAAAGAAGCGTCGAGGTCGAGCTAGAAGTCGGCGCGGGAGCAAAGGTTTCGTTCCAGCCTTCTCGGGAAGGGTCCATCTTCGAACCAGAGTGAACCACCCAGGAATTTCAAAATTTTCCTGTGACTGAATGTACCATAGCCCCCTGCTCTGCTTGCAAAGCCTCGTCAAGAAGGGTGGTGTGGGTCCGGACTGACTATTGAGAGGGAGTTACCAAGATGGATCACAAACCGGACATCTGTCGGACACACAGAAAAAGGCCTCGAGCGGATTATCGCTCAGAGGCCTTGTTTTTATGGTTGCGAGAGTAGGAATTGAACCTACGATCTTCAGGTTATGCGCCTGATGCTCACCGCAAATACCCCCCGCCATAGCCATCCGTCAGTTCCTGCGTCCGTTTATTATCTTATCCTACAGTGACCATCGCCGACATGCGCATCAAAATCTTGCTAGAGCGACCCACAATTAGCCAGTTCACATGTTACTTGTCTCCATTCGGAACAGGAATGCCAAAGCTGTACACCAAAATGAGTTCAATAACTCGTCAGGCAAAATTCACTTCCACCCTCGACCCTTTGCTCAACTATCGATTGCGTTGTCATTTGCTCGAAATCCAGATCAAATGTGGTTACCGTTTTGTAATCAGTATACTTGTCGCGATACCACTTGCAGCGATTTCCTTCGTCTTTGTATGTACGAACTGAATTGGTGATGGCCAGTTCATATCCCAAAAGATCCAGTTCGCTTGATGCGTCAGCGGGGTATCGCCCTCTCAACTCGATACTGTTCCATTCCTTCGAGCAGGAGTAGTTCAACATCTTCACCGGTTCATCCGAAATCGGATCGAATAAACTCACCGAGCTCTCCTCACACGAAATTCTATCTTTGATAAGATACCGTCCAGCGAGAAGTTCAGTGCCAGCAGCTTCTACTAACTTTTCATCGTTAATGTCCGTGACCCACAACTGGTCATTTTCATCATAAACAAGCTTATAAACTTCAATTGGGCGATCTTGAATCCATTGTTGATAGGCGGCAGCCTCGGCATCATAGGCACTTTCGCCCGGGATCAGCTCGACCAAGATCTGTTCCGTTCGCGTTGAAATATCGTCGCGCTCCGCCTGATAGTCTTGTGCCTTGTCAGCAGGCACATATCGGGCTGGGATTCCATCTCTGAGTTTGTTCAAGGCAGCTTCGACCTGTTGCCGTATGTCCGCAATCTCGGTCGCGGTTCCGGCGGTATTCAGCGCAAACGTCAGACGTCCAAATTCAGAATATGGGCCTTCAATGGGTAGCCCGAGAGTGTCGCTGAGAATTTCCAGTTGGCGAAGTGATCCCGCGATCATTTCTGCGATGGATCTCTTGTCAAAATTCTTGTGTATCCAGCGCAACGCTTCGCCCAAGGCGATTTTTCCTGTCACCTGGGTGTCTTGCACGTCGCCACACAGATTTGGCGTGGACATCACAGATTTCGCACCGTCCTTTGTTAATGGCCTGCCCTGAAAGTCTGTCATGAACTCTGCCCAATTGGGCGATCCAGTAACGTTGTAGCTCCATTTGTCACCCGGTTTGGCTGGCGCACCTGCGTCAAATGTCACGTAACCCTGGGCGACCACATTGATGGCGTAAAGCGAAGAGCAATCATACCCAGATTCATGCCCCGTGAATCCGATCGGGACATTTACATCATACAGTCGGATGGTGTCCTGAATGTCCGGCGGTAGGTTCCTGACCAGAAAATTCGATGGGGCCCCCTCATAGGCGGGGTCATTAGGCAGACGTATCGCTGCGGTTCTGGGCAACCGCCAGCGAATTTTCAGGTTTCGGGTTGGCTCGCCCATCAAGGAACTGAGCTTCCATTTGACATCATAATCAACCGCGATCGACGCATCGTGTATGCTTTCTGCAATCAGTCTCAAATCCTGCTGTTCACCCTCAAAGGCGGCGGCACCTAGCGGGCAAGCCAAGGCAAATGCCGCAGCAATCAGTTTCCGAACAGCCATGTGCCGAACTCCTCTTTGAATTCTTCTTCGCGGTTAAAAACCGACAAAATGACATTTCGATGGTTGTTGTCCCACCACTTCAAGCGATCCTTGGGGCGATGCGACGTCTCAGCGGGCTTCCCGTCAGGGGCCAGAATCACCTCGATTTCAAATTGGTCACTCTCACCCGGATAAATAGGCGGTTCGAGCTTGATGGTTTTCCACAGGTCAGAGCGGAATGGATCAACCTGCACCGACTGTAGCACCCCGTCAGTGTTGTTGGTAAGCGTCAGGGTCAGGACGCCCTTGCCGTTGTTGTCCTGCCAGCCCCCACCGTCCAAAGTCACACCGTTGATGCGGTCTGTCGACGTCCTGAATTGACCACCCGCGGCTGGCTGTTCGAGGACGCGGTAAGTTGAAAACTCTGCATCCATTCGTTTGACAATATCAGAGAATGCGTTCGCCTGTGATGTCGGGAATTCCAGCGCAATGGATTGCACCTGGGTCATATCAGGCGAGAACAGGTATTTCTCATAGAACGTATTACCGCCTCGTTTGCCGCTGAGCAGGAACCAGTTTGCGCCAACCTGGCCTCGCTTCAACTGCTCATAACGACCGTGGCTAAGAAGCTGCGCCTTGTAGTCTTGAACGTTGTGTATCAGCGTCGGACCGCCGGCAATGGTCAGTACCGATTGCGCATCGGTACTTCGGAAAACTCGAACCGAGGAGGTGCTTGGCACTGTGTCCGTGAACAGCATGTTCGCCGGATAGCTGACTTTCCAGCCACCTGCTGTGTTATGATACTGCCGCCATTTGGTCTTCTGAGGCCCTGTCACGGTGTCGATAATTTTTTGAACCCGAGATCTCGCACGATTCCTCCGGTCTTCCTCGGATTCCCAATTGGACCCTTCATAGGTAAAATTGGCGGCCATCTGAGCGGCTATTGGTTCATAGGTCGAGCTTAGGCTCTGATCATATTCCAATAGAAAAGCACGCGCAAAATGGCGTTTTTTGTCAAAAACAAACTTGGCAAAGTATCTGGTCGAGTTTCGCTGTCCAGCCAGTGCAAACCATCCATCGCCCTGTGTGTGCATGGCACCGCGATACTGCACGTCCCGTAACAGATCTTGCTGAAATCCCTGATAGTCCGCTGCAGATTTGACCGCGCTGAAAATGACTAGCTTAGCGGAATTGTCCCGGCCAATGTAAGTTTTACCAAGCCCACTGGATCCAGAGACTGCTGACATCAGTCCTGCGGGATACTTAATTTGCCAGCCTAGTTCGTGAACGAATTTGCGCCATCCGGGATCTTGCTGCGCAGCGCTGCTGCCTGCCACACTCCACAATGCGAGAGAAAGGTAGGCGGCCTGCTGGAAACGTTTGACGATCTGAAAGGCGCTGGATGCAATCACGCCCGGTACGCAGTGAGACAACAGGTTCAACCACATTGGCAGGAACCTCCCAAAGCAGCTTGGCTGCCCTGCCCAAAGGCCCCATCAATGGGACCACTATAGAAACCCTGACTTTTCAACTGCCGTTGTAGCTCTCGCGCGATATCCTTGTTCGCAAATAGTTTTCCCATGAGATCCTTGGCCTGCCTGTCCCCCCGCGCCGCCGCAGTTCGAAACAGGATTGCTGCTTCCATCACATCCTTATTGACGCCACGACCATCGCGATACATTCGACCGGCAGCCGTCAATGCCCGAACCTCGCCCTTGTTTGAGGCCTTGAAATACTGGGTGAGGGCTTCGTTACTGTCCTGGGAGACTCCCAATCCATCTTCGTACAATGTCCCCAACCGATACATCGCAGAGGCATGCCCTCTGTGCGAGGCATTTGAATACATCTCGGCCGCCCGCTGGTAACTTTGCGGAACACCCCTACCTTTTTCGTACATCCAGCCAAGGTTGAATTCGCCGTTTCGATATTCTTGATCTGCCGAAAGCTGATACCAGTACACGGCCTCAGTATCACTTTGTGGCAAGCCGCGACCCTTTTCGTATATCAGACCCAAATTGAACTGTGCAGGCGCATAACCCTGGATAGCTGCAGCCCGAAACAGGCTGGCGGCGTCCTTACTCCGGTCAGGAGAGTTCTTTCTATCGCGGTAAATGGTACCAAGATTGAACAAGGCAGCGCGATAGCCCATGTTCGCTGCCTTGAAGTACTCTCGCAGCGCCATTTTCTTTTGCCCAACGGCATCCAGTGCGCGACCCAATTGGAAGTGCATCCGCGGTTCGTTCGGGTATTTCAGCGAGGCTCTCTTGCATGCTGGGATGGCTTGGCGTGCATTAATCTCCGAAAATTTGACACCTGAAACTCCAGCCGGGTTATCGGGGTTAAGCGGGTTGGCGGCGAGCGTGTCACATTGGCCTAGAATAGATGCACGGGTTTCACTCGCCATACCAAGGGCCGGAGATAGCCCCCACAAAACAGCGATCATCAAAAAAGCAAGTTTGGTAGATTGCTGGATTTTCAAATGACACTTAATTTGTTCAACCAACATCCAGCGGCCTTCATTTTTCATTGGCATTAAACCGTCCCGTTATCTGTCAAAGGTAAGGTGCCGTCATTCTGCAGGTACTGCAAGACAGCAATTGCTGCGATATGTTGAGCGCAATCACGTAGTCAAATTTAAAATTAACTGGTCATGGGAAACTAACCGTTCATCCACCTAATATGTCGTTCTTTGCTGTCGCAGAACCCAACAGAATATCGCTCCTTAGTTCACCCTCGGTTCCTGAAACTGGCCGGATGTTTCGCCCTACGTTCTGGAGGTGTCCTGATAGTTAGCTCTCCCGCAGGATCGGAAGCGTTGCAGAAATGCCACAATCCCAAATACCTCGCTTGCTTCCACAGTGCTTCCAGCGCCTGTACACAAACGCAAAAAGCCACCCGAAGGTGGCTGGTAACGTATTGTTCTGTCTGTGATATATTGGTTGAGGGAGTAGGATTTGAACCTACGACCTTCAGGTTATGAGCCTGAAGATTATTGCATCCTCATTTTCCAGCCATCACTTCCGCCGCGTCACGCAAGGGGTCGTCCGCCAAATGAGCATAGCGCTGTGTCGTCATTGGGTTGGTAACGGCGGGATAATCGCCAATCACCAACAGTCGCTCTTTTCCATCAATCCGATACTTGAAACGCCATGACTTCGCGCCGCTGACTTTCACCAAAATGAACAGCCCCTCAAAGTCACTGACCTTGTAGGCCTTATCACCTGATTTTAAATTTCGAATCTTGATGTCACTTAGGGGCATGGTAGGGGTACGCAGTTTTTCCAGTTTTCATCGTACCCCCAATAATACCCCCAATCCGGGGGTATGCTGCTGGACCTCACCAAACAGTACTGGACAAACGATCTCGATAAAGACCATATAAACAAGGCTAAATCGGATGTCATTGGATAACCCTGAATTATGAAGTGGTGCCCCCACACGGACTCGAACCGCGGACCTACTGATTACAAATCGTGGAACTTCTGTTTCTTTTCAAAATGGGTTGGAACGCTGAATAATCCTAGTTGGATCAAAGCGTAGAAAAGGGCGGGATTTGATCCCTGCCCTTATTCCATTCACCGAGGCTCCTGATTTGCACCACGCAGCGCCTCCAAGAACCCTCCTTTTCTGGACTCAGAGCAGCTTCATAGTAAGTTTTGATCTTAGCTTGGAACGATACCACCATCCCCGACCCTTCTGTTTCGAGTCTATTCTCACATAGCCCTCGATAGACACTTCGATTTCTTTCTTGGTGTAACCGAGTTCCGAACCAGAGGCTTTCTGGATCTCAGTCTCGGCGAACATATCTTCAAGCTCGAATTTCAAATTATCCAAGTCTTCACAAGAAAGTCTCTCAAGGCTTGATACGACTATAAAGTGGTCGCTCATTGTCATCGCAATGAACCAATCCCTTGTTGAAAGTTTCATCTGGAATATTCAGCTATCCACCGGCCATGCACAGAGTCGCCCACACGATCGCAACATATTGTATCTGCAATCTGGCTAGCGACAAGGTATTGTGAAAATAGGCGCGAGAAATCGCCTGTTCCGTGGGTGATGAGAGCGGCCTACGTCCAAGTCGCCCCGAGCCTAGCGAGAGCGGGTCGCTCCATAAATGGATTTCTCGCCCAACGCAACACCGCGCAGGTCAGACGCCATACCGACGGCATCCTCTGGTAGCATGTTCAGATACTGCGCGCGCCCATGGCTGTTGTAAAAGGTTACCTGCACAAACGTCTCGCCGGAATCTTCGATGCGAGAGATTTCGATCTTCGTTTCAATCCTCTCGGGGGTGGATTGCTGCCTGCTCGTCCGGCCCTCTTCCAGCCCTTGAAAAGGTCCTTCATTTTGCCGCGCCTGAGCCCAGGAGCCGCCGTCCA
>JABSSD010000090.1 GCA_013214575.1 Paracoccaceae bacterium
CGGACATTTATTGGCAGGTTCCGATGCTGCAACGCGACCCATTGAAGCGGTGATCGAGCCCTGGTGCGGCAAGAGTCCTGAGGCGAGGGTCGAAACCTTCTTCAACCGAACAGCTGTTCGGGTAGTTTCGCTACACTGTGATGCGATACCCGGCAACAGCGGCGCTGGCCTCATAGGCGCGAATGAATGTCGGGATCATTTGCGGTCCTCCTGGACGGCATGCACGGCGGCGGACATGCTGATTTCATTCCCGGCTGCGGCCTGCTCGGCCTGATAGACGGTCGCCTTAGAGGCCAGCTCGGTGGCGTTCAGCGCGATAGCCCCGCCATGCTCCGGGGGAACATCAGGAATGATGGCACCGCTCATTTTGGGGAGCGCATTGATTTCCTTTTCGACCCGCGCCGGGTCTTGCTGGTGCATGGAAATGTAATGGTCTTTCATCGGGCCAGGGATCATCCGGCCCTTTTCCATCTCTCCGGTGACAAAGGCGGTGGCCTTATCCAAAGCGCGGTCGGTGGTCAGCGCGTTGAGACTGGTTTGCAGGGTGGTGTTTGCCGCCTGCAGCTCGGTGACCGAGGCCTGCAGGGCAGTTTCACCTCCCAGTCCGGCTTTGGCGACCTTGGCTGCAGCCAGCACATCGCCACCGTCGGCGACGCCCAGGGCGGTGCCGATCTCGCCAAGTTGCGATTGCAGCTCGGTTGTTGCGGTTGCGCCGTTGTCCTTTAAGGCGGTCAGCGCGGTGGAAATATCGGCTTCCGAGGCATCGGCGCTAAGCCCCAGCACCCCGGCCATGGTTTTCTGAAACGACATGTCGTCGGTCTCCTGGTTGAGCGAGGCAAGCCCGCGAAAATTTGGACGATTAACAAGGCTGGCCCGCAAAATGCTGAGAACGGCTTTGGACCCGTTCAAAGGCACGGCAATCACCGGGGACAGGTTGCGGTAGGCGCGCGCGGCCAGCAGGGCACGGCCCTGATCAGACCATTCGACCTTGCCCCAGATCCCATCGGCGCGGGCCTGCATTGAGACGATCCAGCCATGCGCCGGGGCAGGCAGCCCTTTTGGCGCGGCAAGGTCGGTGGCGTGATTTTCGTCGATGGGCAGCCGGTCAGCCTCTGCAAAACTGGCTGCAATGATCTGGGTCGCGTCACTTACATGGTAGGGACCCCGCGCATCATTGGTTTGCACCATGCCGTCGCTGGTGGGCAGCAGATGCACCCAGTCCGGAACCTGCCCCTTATCATCGGGCAGGAGCTGGGAATTTAGCGCTAGGGATGTGGTTTGTGCAACATTACTCATGCCGCCATATTCGCAGCAGAGCTAATATGCAGACACCCGCAACAGCTTGCGGGTGTGGGGGCTCATGAGAGCTTGACCAGGTTGGCGGGGTTTTGCGCGCCGGTCAATCCCGGCTGTTAGCGGCCTCTTCGAGCCATTCGCTCAGCTCGGCCACGATATTGGTCTGGTCGTCATCAGACAGGCCGATGAAGGGGCGCGCCGGGATTTGCCCCCAGGGGATTGAAGCCCCATTTGAAGCCTTACCAAAGGCCCCCTTGGCCGCACCAAACTGCATCACCGCAGCTTGAATGGCGTTTGAGCCGTATTCAACGCTGTCAGGTGCGGCATCATAAAACAGCGTGTTGCGCATATCGCCGGAGACATTCAGCGGTGCACCAAATGTCAGGCCTAGTTTGGCATAACGATCCAGGGTGGTTTGAGACCGGGGCGCAAAAGGAGAGCCATCGGGTTGTTCCCCGTCGCGCATTCGATCCTGGGCTGAGACCAGCAGTAGCTCGCCAATGGCTTCCATCACTGGCGACATGTCTTTGATGGCCGCAGCCACCGCAGCCAGGGCCGGATCCAGGGTGTCAGTGTTGTAAACGATGGCTGCCATTGAGGTATTACCTTTGCGTTTGTTGCGGGTGATCAGACCGATAGTAGCCAATATGAGAATCACGGCAAAGTGTTATGACCAAAGGCAGCAGCCATTCGCTGAGTTGACCACCAGCGATCAGGTTGCGGACTATTTGGCAATTGACTGTTGTTGTCCCAACTGGCGCAAACGGCCATCAGTCGACCTTCGTGGACGGCGCAGCGAATGGCTGGCCCGAGCCCAAAGCGTCGGACGTTTGCCTTCTAAACTTCCAACTCGACATACCGCGTTTCTGGCAACATATTACGAGGAGCAGGTAAATTGAAAAGTTGGAGAAAATATGGCTGGTGAGACAGACTTGGATGAGTTGATACGATCGCTCTCGACTGTTCTCATCGAAGGGGTGTTCGTTTTCGTGACAGTCCAATCCGGCCAGGTACCTAAGAATATTGCGCCTCGCATGGTCTTCGAGGAAGTAGAAGGTACAACCCTTATCATGCTGAAATCAGACGCAGAAGCGCATTCGTTACCATATGAATTTCCTTGCCGCATGATTACGCTGAATATTCATTCTTCGTTGGAAGCGGTGGGATTTATGGCTCGGATCGCATCAGAACTTGCGAAACATGATATGGGAGTGAATCCCGTGTCGGGCTTCTTCCACGATCATCTTTTTGTTCCGGACGGTCGTGAGAATGAAGCAATGACCGTTCTGCAGGAAATGTCCAAAGGCTAACCCCTACACAATTGGTCGCTTTGTCCGCACAGCGGGCATTAGTGCAAAGAGCAGCGAAGGTCGGCTCACCGCCCTTAGTGACCAAATGTGCAGGGTGCAGCAATCAGGCCACTTCGCTCTCCCCTCGCGGTCACTAACGGCCCTGACCTGCCGTTCGTGACAAACCCGTCTAACGGCGGCTCCCAGCCCAAACTCGACATTCATTCGCATAATATGCCTGAAACCTGGCCCTTGTAGTATGGGCGGTGAGCCGACATTCGCTGCAATCGCGAGCCTATGGGCGCAAACTTCAGAAGCGGACCTCCAGCGGACAGCCACAATGCATTTTCTTTCTGCGTTGCGGCGGTCCGGTTAGAGCCCTTTGCAGACATCAGCTGAGCGAACTAGGACGTCCGATGAGTACCTATGCGGGCATCTAGGCTCGTGAGTAAAAAGCCGATAGCAGCGCCTATGTACCACCGAACAATTCGAGTCTGGGTACGGCACTTTCCACTCTGTGTTGTAGTATTCTACACTTTGATAAGAGTCTCATCGTTGGTCAAATCCGGATGGAGATTTTACCACTGACATGACCTTCTTGGATCAGGTCGTGGGCCCTGGCCAAGTTGTCCAATTCGAAAACGTGTTCGTTGTGAATTTTGATTGTGCCCGCATCAATTAATTTTGCAGCCTCCGACAAGATGCCAGTTTGCCACCGACGGGCCTCGTGCATCTTTAGCAACATTGGCGTCAGAACCAGCTCGAAATTTAAACCGAGATTGCGCAGTTTGGCCAATTCGATTTGCTCTTGTGTGCACGGGATTTCGTCCAAAGTGGTGACGTTGCCATAAACTGCTGTGCAGGGAAAGGAAGCGGCGAAGACTGGCCCTCCGATGGTGTCAAAAACCGCATTCACCCCAACACCGCCCGTCAATTTGAGCACTTCCTCGGCAAAATCCACTTCCCGGTAATTGATACAGTGGTCAGCCCCGAAGGTCTTGGCCAACTGTGCTTTTTCCGGGCTGCTTATGGTAGTGTAGACTTCGGCGCCTAGATGCTTGGCAATCTGCACTCCTAAATATCCCACACCGCCAACGCCAGCATGGACAAGCACTTTTTGTCCGCGGGTAACGCCTGAATGCTTAGTAAGAGCCTCATAGGCTGTCAGGTAGGCCAGCGGCACAGTAGAAGCGGCTTCCATTGTCAGCGAGTTTGGTTTTTCCGAGACATAGTCCTCGTGCAAAACCGCCAATTCCGCGCAATTGCCCGGCTCGCCGGTGCCGATGCCGCCTTCCATCCAGTAAACTTCGTCATCGACTTTGAAGCGTTTGACATTCGCACCGATCGATTCCACTACGCCAGCTCCGTCACAGCCGGGGATGAATGGAACGGCATCCGGACCAAATCCGCCCGCCTCACGACATTTCCAGTCCACGGGGTTGATTCCTGCTGCCCTGACGCGGATGCGGATATGGTGCGGGTCGGTGATCTGCGGATCGGGAAGTTCGTGTAGCTCAAGTTGGCCGGAACCGCCGGCTCCTACTACGACAGCAGCTTTCATGGATTTTCCTTTGTCCTTCAACCTGCCAATCTTAGCGCATATGTCAGGCTGGTTAGCGTTCAGTGCAAATTAGGCAATTGGCTAGGCACCTTCAACCTGAAAGATATCTCAGCGCCGCGATTGCCTGGGCTACCAGCGGTGGTCGGTGCTGCTCTACAGGGTGGCTCCCTCGTCCGCACTGCGGTCATCACGATGGTTCAAATGCTGCGCTGTATATGAATGACTGCAAAGCGAAAGCTGCACTGCGACTCCGGGTCTTGGCGTCAAGGATGGGTCTGGGCCGTTCACGTCCTCTCAGGGGGAGCTGCGGCCAGACTTTGCAAAGTACACTAACTGCGCTTAGCCGCCGTTGGAGTTGACCGCAGCGAAGGTCCGGAACCCGCCCATAGTGACGAATTTCTGCGACGGCAGCATTGGGCAAAACGGGCTTGGCGTTCAGGTCGGGGATCCAGCGGGAGTGGTTCTCCCCCACATGCTTTGCACCGCCAACATGCGCCGCTTCTTGCCTCGGATTTCCAAAACCACTGTGTAGGTCTGCGCGCCGAACCGTCTGGTGAAGCGGACAATTGGATAGCCTGCCTGTGACGTACCGTCGGCCTCGACACTGTCGGGGCGGTCCAGAATGCGGGGCAGTAGGGCAAGGTTTTCCTGATTGATTGGGAACCGGTCAGACGCGCCACTAGACTGGGCCAGAACATGACGCACAGCGGGTGCGTCCAGAGTAAAGTGGTAGTCGTCCAGATCCTGCCCTGACAGCTTGGCAATGCGTTGGCGGTGCGTCTGGCTTAACCGGCCCATTGTGCGGATCGGCGCGACGGTGTGGCCATCGGCGACAGCACCCGCATAGCGGCGCAGATCGTCCATCAGCGAAGGCAAGTTGCGGTAGGCGGTGGAATGAGCGTCCTGGGCCGAGGTCGGCAGATCTTCCATAAAGGCGCGGGAGATTGCATAGGGCCAGTTGACGGTTTTGCCTGCCAGGACCTGCACCAGGTCGGTGACGGTTCCACCCAGGGAATGGTCCCAGCCGTCGCCGATACCGTCCAGCCGTCCAGTATTGGGGTTCACCTGGTCCCAGCCGTCCTGCAGCGTTTTGCTGGGATCGCCGCCGCGCCGCTTGGCTCCGGCCATAGTGCGGGCCCCAAAGATCCGGCAATTGCAGCCAAACCCGTTGGGCGGAGAATGCTGCAGCCAGAACGGATGATCCGAGGGCAGCACCAACCCGTCCCAGGCCAAGTGCTGCAGACGCGGCTCAGCTGACCCACCGTGGCGATAGATCCAAAAGGCAAAATTGCCCTTGCGCAACTGAGCAAGGCGACCGGCCATATAAGATGTCCGCATATTGGTGTGATAGATGGTCCGCATCCGCCAGGCCTGACCGGCCTTGGTGTCCTCGCCAGTCCAGCCGGTCCAGCCGCGCTTGGCAACAATGCTCCTGAAATCACCTTTGAACGCCTCAAACCCGGTGCCCTCGGTGATGGACCGATCTACCGCCGCCGCCAGATCGGCCAGCAGATCCGCCTTTACGGCTCCGGCCACCATGAAACCCCGGTCGTGGGCATTTCCTGCCAGGTCATTCCAGGCCGAGCTGGGCACCAGATCACCCAGGCGCAGCCGAAACGCCGCAACCTGCTGCGCAAAGGGTTTGCGGAAAATGGCTCCGATGGGGTCAGTCATCTGCGGCGTCTGTCATCATGGCGCGACCCCCGGCCAGGGAAGCGGCAATGGCCTCGCCCATGATTTTGGCCAGGTCACCGGAGGGCAGGTCGGGAAAGCCACCCAATAGATGTTCGCGGAGTTCTTCCAGTGATCCGGAGGCCGCCATCATGGCCTCAATTGTCGACACCATGCGATCCACGGCCGGGGTCGCGGCTTGGCCCAATTGATCCGCCAAAAGGGCTGCGGCTTCAATATCGCCAAAGCGGCCCACTGAGGCCTCTTGGGCCTGAAGCGCGGCATCCCCCTGTAATTTTCCGTTGGGACCCTTTAACCGGTATTCAAATTCAGTCTCAGTGGGGTTCTGGTTGCCGTTGCTCCCTGCCACTCGCGGATTTGGGAGCGTTGGCGCGGTTTTACCCAAAATCGGGGCTCCAGCCTTGGGGGCACTCAGGCCCAGCTTCTCGCGCACTTCGGCCTGGTCAACTTCAAGACCGACCTGCACCCAGGGCACGGCCGCATCTGTCCAGGCTTTCAGGTCTTCGGCTTCGGGACGGGCGATCACCAGTCGCGGATAGATCTTTTGCGGCCCGAACTCAAACTGCATCCAGGGAATGATCAGATCGCGGTTCAGGATCGCCCCTAGGTCCTGAGCGTCTGCGGTCTCGATGTCCTCCTGGACCTCTCGGTGCTCTTTGCCCGATCCCAAGCCGCCGGTGACGGCATCGGTGGTGGCTGTCTGACCCAGCACCAGCTTGGAGGTTTGCCGGTCCAGCCAGTCACAGCGCTTTTCATAATGCTCGGTGGACGAGCCCATGTTCTGCGCCGTGACAAATTCAATCATCATGCTTTCGGGAATGATGGCGGCGCAGTCCCCGGCGATATTGGCCACCGCCTGAAACAGCTTGTTGCGGTCTTTCTCAGATGTTCCGGGGCCATATTTGCCGATCCGCAACGGTTGGCCGTAAGTTTGACTGAAGATCGACCAATCCCGTTGAGTGAAGGCTTTGAACATCCAGGTCCAGGCCGCCACCCGCGCGATACCGGATCGCAGGGCCAGACCAGACTTTGCCTGCATACGGGCATGGATAAACTTGAAGGCGGGCAGGGGGACCTCCTGGCCGATATTGTTCAGCATGAGCGGGGTTTCCAGGTCATGCCGCTCAAACCTGAACCAACGGGGGTCGCGGCGCTTCAGCTCACGCGGCTGCCATTGCCCTTCGGAGCGCTCCCAGATGATCTCGGTGAAGGAATAGCCTTTGCCCACAGCATCCAGAATATGGAACAGCTCTCCGGTCAGCTCGCCGCGCTTCAACCACTTGCGGACCCGCTCGGCCATCTCGACGCCGATGGGGCTGTCGTCGCCGTCCTCGACTGTGATGTCGAGCTGGCTGACCTGGCGTTTGCGGGTGCCCAGCACACCGACGTAATGCGAATCTCGCTCTTCAATGGCTTCGGCCAGCTCCAGATATTGCACGGGGTCGCCGTGATCCGCGCCCCGTAATATCTGCGCCAGTCGGAGTGGGTTTAACCCGTCAGCAGGGTAGCCGGCTATGGGGGAGCGCACGCCGCCAAAAGTCGGGGCGGCGATTTCCTCTGTAAGCGATGCGCGCTCAATGGGACGGCCATTGGGGCCGAGAACTTTTTGCAGTCTTTGGGTCATCAGATCCCCCCTCTTAATCCAGCACCCAGCGGTGAGCGCCACCAGTCGCTGCCTTCGGACATGGTGCCCCATTCGCCGCCCGATGATCCGGTCAGGCTTTCCCGGCGCGGGTCGCCAACGGGCGTGTAGTCGATTTCCACCCAGCGCTGGCGCGATGCAAAATGCGCCAGCGCCAGGGCAATGGCATAGTCGCCGTGCCGCTTCTTGCCCTTGGCATCCGCCTCGCGCACATCGGGTACACGCGGAATACCGCGGATCTTCTTCACCGAGCGCAAGTCTGAGAGGTGGTCGTCACTCTTGCCGATGGAGATTGTGGCGTCTTCAAAGGCTGTTTTAAGGGGCGGCATTTCCAGCCGGTACCAGTCCTGGCTAAACTTGATGGCCCAGACCAGGCCAGGGGTGTCGATGCTTTCGCGCAGGCCGAATTTGCGGCCCATGTCTTCGGCCACGGTCCAGCCCATGCCGGTGGCATCAAAGGCGGCGCCGACCAGGCGTTCGCGCACTGCGCTCATGACCTCTTCGACGATGGCCTTTTGCTCGTCGCCGGGCACGTTGCGCATTTCAATCGACAGGGCCTCACGGCGATTCAAGTTCTTCTCAATGGCCAGCAGGCTGAGCACGGACAGATCCGCGACGCGGGCAAAGTCAAATCCCAAGGCGTAATGGGGCTTTTGATCGAGGCCCGAGAGCACCGTTTCCAGATCCAGCATGAAGTCGCGCAGCATGTCTCGCCGCCGGTCTTCGGGCAACTGCAGATAACCGTCGGGCAATTCCAAGGTCAGGACCGGGGCATCGGCGGTCATGCGCGCCTCGATCAGCGGTGCGTTCAGCCAGGCCCCGGTGCCCGCCTTGGGAAGGCAGTGCAGCTCTTCGTCGGCGTCGTCGCCATAGATCGCATGGATATTGTCCGTCCAGGCTTTCTTGGCTTTGAGCGTATCAGCTTCGCCGGTGACCAGGGCGATGCGCTCATAAAGCCCCGCCGCGATGGCGTCGTTGAAATCGACCCGCAACACTTTGGCATTCTCACCACGCTCACCAGCCTGGACCTGGCGCACCAGCACATTGAACGGGTTGGCATCGCCGTCATGGGTGGAAATCACCAGCACCTTGCCGCCCCACATCAGCAGCGCATTGGCGGCTTTTAGCATCTCATCCAGCTCTTCGTGGAAGGCGGCTTCGTCAAAGATCACATAGCCCTGACGGCCCCGCAGCGAGCGCGGCTTGCTGGTCAGCGCGACGATTTCAAAGCCAGAGGCAAACTTGATCCGAAACGCGAGAATGTCGCGGTCTTCTTCGCCGTTACGCTGATCCTTGAACAGGAACTCCTGCACCGCGCTGGCGGCCGGAATGAAGGCCTTGGCCCACATGGCGGCGGTGTCGATGAACTCGCGCGCCATGTCGAGATTGAAGCCTATATAGAGAGTGTCCATGCCGCCAGCGGGCTTGGAGGCACCAGAAGTCAGCACCGCATCCGCTGCCACTGCCCAGGTCATGCCAATTCGGCGTGACTTCTCGCAGACCACAAAAGGATAAGCGGCGGTCGTTTGCAGCAGCTCGACCTGATAGGGTAGCAGCACCGCTGGCAGGTCGACGTCATCCGCAATGACCTCTGGAAGCGCCTGGCGGCTTTCAGCGCGCAAGCTCTCCCAGTCCTGGTCTGTGAGGGTGTCAGAGCTCATCGTTTACCCCCAAACAGAACCTGTTCGCGGATGCCCTGGACGGTTTCTTTGGTCATGCCCAGCTGGGTGGCAGCTTTTTCAATGTCATCAACGGCGTCTTCGCGGGCCTTTTGCGCCACCCGGTTGCGCTCGTCCTCGCGCAGCTTTTCGCGCATCCCAGCCGATTGCATCAGGTCCTTGAGCATGCGGGACAGGCTGGCCAAGCCCTTGGGGTCGAAGTCTTGGTCCTTGTCAGACATGCCCTGCATCATCTGGAAGGCGGCTGTTGCAATCATCTGCATCAGCACCTTGTGCATGTTGCTTTCGCCCTCGATGTCCAGATCGGACAGCAAGGTTTCGGCCATGGCAAAGGCGTCGCGTTGGGATTTCAGCAGCTTGGAGAACTCGCCGACAGCGGTTTTGCCGATGCGGATTTCTTCGCCGCGTTCATCCAACCAGGAATTCAGCTCCTCGGTGATTTCCATGATGTCGCCGAAACCCCGGTCCTGCAGCAGTTGCGCCAGGCGTTGGCGCAACTCGGCTGGGATCAGATCCATTTTCTTGGACGGTGGCATGATTACGCCCCCGGCTTGGGGCGCTGGATTTCGGGATGGCGGGCTATGCCCTGGGCGATTTCAACCCCGCGTGTGGTTGCGGTGGCAACGATGAACGCGCCGGTCTCCTCGGTTTCGACCAGGCCTTGTTCTTTGAGCCAGGCCAGCTCGGTCACCACCTGGGCGCGGGTAAAGGCAATTCCGATAAGAGGCAGTTGCGAGGCCAGCATGGACACATTTGAGGTGTAGCGCGGCGCATCTTCCAGAAAGCGGAGAATGGCAATCCGCGCATGTTGGCGCACTGTGTCTGAATAGCTCATTTGGTTTCCCGCAGATAATCTTCGTGGCGTGTGGTGACAATTTCCAGCCTGCTTTGGCTTTCGGCGACGGATCGCATGGTGGCGCGCAGGGCTTTCATGTCACCGCCCATTTCTGAGAGCATGAGCTGCAGGCTGTGCATGTCGTCCTTGTTTGGCATATTGCCCAGGGCAAGTTCCGTAGCCTGAGCTCTCAGCTCCAGCGCGTCCATGCGTTTGGAGCCTACGTCCAGGCGGGCAGCGACGGCCTTGAAATCGCTGTCCACATCTTTGCGCCTGGTGGCGAACCACGTGTAAAGGATGCCGCCCAGGGGAATGGCCAATCCCAATATTTTCAGGGCCAGTTCGGGGTCCAAAGTCACTTGCTGCCCTCATGCCAGGCGCGCACGGCCTCGTTGTCTGACGGCTCAATGGCCACCTGGGACAGCGCGGTGTCGGTACCGGTTTCGGCCGCGCCGGGCGTGTCATGTTGAAGGGCACGAATTTGGGTGATATTTTCAAGCACCTGCGGCAACCGGGCGGTGCTTTGCGCGATGGCCTGGCTGAACTCTTGCGACTTCATCTGGAAGCGCCCGCCAAAATAGAAGGCGACAATGGTCCCGGCCAGCCACCACAGTGGATCCGGCACCAGCGTCAGCCCCTGCATCCGCTCGGCAAACCAAAGCGGGTCGAACATGGACGAGGCAAACAGCGAAAAGATGGCGATCACAATCAGCGGCCGGGGCAGGCGGTTCAGCCCGTCCATAAAGCGATCAAAGTGACCCTTGCGCGACACCTGGAACTCAGCTCCGAATTGGCCCAATGCCGACTGCGCATAATCGGCGCGGCGTTGTGCGCCTGCCTCGGTGTTCTCCATGAACACCCCGGCGGTCTCGGCGATCACATTGCGGCCGCCGCCAAATATCGTTCTCAGCAAGTTCATGCCCAGCCCCCCACACGTTTGGAAAAGTCTTGATCTGTCATGTGGAATTGCGGAGCGATGAACTCCTCGGCCCGCTTGATCCAGCCGCCTTTGCCGCCCGCCCTGGTGCGGGCGTATTTGCGCGACGCTGTGCGCCGGTCAGCCAGGCGAAAGTAGTAATTGCGGCGGGCAATGCCATAGGCATCCACAAAAAACGACCCGGCTTTCTTAAAGGCCCGGTGGACAGCGGCGGCGGTCTTCGCCCCGAGTGATCCGTCCACGGTCACCGGCTCCTGAAACTCGCCAAGCAACCGCTGCAGGATCTTCACCGCATTGCCACCAGCGTTGACATACATGTCGAAAACTGAGGACTGCAGCGCGACAGGCAACAGGCTTATGCGCGGCTTCTGGAAATAGTGCTGGATGAAAATATCAACCGCCTGGGACCGGGTCATGAGGCGCACATCCGAGGCGTCCACATCGCCGTCATGGTCCAGATCGAGACCCAGGCGCCGCATGGTGTGGATCGTCACGCCAAATTTGGTGGCGCCGCCAGGATCGTCGGCGTCGTTCACATATCCGCCCTCGCGCGCGACAATGTCTTCTGAGATTTGCTGAACTGACTTCACCGCTCGACCCCTTATGCAACCTGATCACAGGTACACATTGGCCGATTTAGGGCGGGCAGAAACACCCGCAACAGGTTGTGGGAGGCAGGTGGATGGTGGTTTGGGGAGGCTGCTGGATTAAGCCAACTGGGGCGAACGGCCCTAACCGGACTTTCGAATGGTCCGCAGCGAATGGCTGGCCAGAGCCCCTAGTCGCTGATGCTGCAAGCGCAGGAGTTTGTAGGGGGCGGCGAAAAGCGGAAACTTGCTACGAGAGCGAGACAAGCGCTCGGAATTCGCCAGTTCTGACATTGCAACGCCGGAGATCGCAATGCGAAAGATTGCTGGTAGTGAGCGTATACGGGCTCAGAATGACCATCTATCACCAGTGGTCGCTGGTACTTTGCCATGGTTCAAAACAATCAAATCCCTGGGCTAGTGCGAAAAATTATCGAACCTCTGAACGGCTGCTAAGCCAATCGAATTTGGTTGCAGGCGAGCCCAGCCAAATTATTGTGAGTTCTCAAGCAATTCAGATGAATGGTGGAATCGAGCAAGCGGAATAGAGGTGTTTTCTATGTTCAATCCTAAACCTGCACGCGTTCGTCCTCGGAGCTCACCGTCGTGGCTTTGGCCTGGTTTGTAATACTGGAAACATTTGTCTGAACGAGCCGAGGCGCGTCGTTTTGAACAACCTCCAGCCCAATGGAACGTACTCTTTCGTAGATCCAAAACACAGCCACAACCGAAGCCACGAGAGCAATGCCAGTTCTTGCCATAGTCCAAATAGGCTCCCGAAAGCGTTTGAAAATAACAACGACTGGCCAAACGAGCAGTACAATCACCAGCTGACCGATCTCGACGCCGATGTTGAATGCCAGCAAGCTTTGCCAGACGTTCGGTGCGTCGATCCTCAGTATTTGGTGCAGCATGAAGGAAAAGCCGAAGCCGTGCAGAAGCCCGATTCCCGAAGTGACAGCGATGGCAGGCAGGTCACTCCCCCGTCGGTTCGCCGGACGGAAGACCGCCATTGCCGCGGCGAAGATGATTGATAGCGCAATCGCTATTTCTACGGTTGGGATAAACCATGCACCGCTCGGCGCGACACCGAAGAAACCCAATATTAGCGTAATCGTGTGGCCAATCGTGAACCCGGTTACTCGTCCCAAAAGACTGTGCAGGCCGTAGGCGCCGATGATCATGCATAATACGAACAAAACATGATCGAGACCTCCAAGAATGTGCCGGATTCCCTCGGTTATGAACGTTGACGCTGCTGCAGTGACGGATCCTGATATTTCGACTGGCTCTTGCATGAGCCCACTCACGCGGTAAGTCGTGATACCCTGGTTACTGTAGTCGAGAATGAGATTGGCGGTCAGTTCCTGCCCGGGAAGGCCGGGGTTCGCAGCATTCGAGATTGAATAGGTGCCAACGGGACCGGCCTCATAATGCAGGTGGATGTCCACCATTACGTCACCAACGTATGTTTCGCCGGTATCTTTTGGGAATATATCACTTTCTGTAAGGGCCATCTTTGCCTCATTACGAGTCGCAAACCCGGGCTCGCTGCCGATCAGGTGGGCACGGACGTTGATGACTGAAGGGGACAGTATTCTGTCGTCGGTTTCGATCCGCAACGCTTTTGCCGCGATCCGGCCAAGGCCGTCAGGATCGTCATGAAGAGCATCAACCGAAACATAGTGCATCAATGCACCGTCTTCTATCCGGTTTGTGGTGAAGGGTGAGGGCTCAGGTAAGCCGGACGCGTTCGGCGGTCCAACCAGACCGGCCACCAGATAGGACATTGGTGTACGCAGGTAGACTTCAAGCCCCTCGGACGTATGCACGATGTGGTGAATGCGGATGTTTTGGTTAAGTTTGAAATGCGCCTGTGCTGCCACACTGTGCAGACCTATGATGAGCGCCAGAATAACCAGAGCGCATTTCATGAGTTTGAATTCGCAGCTGAAGGCTTGTCAGGTGTTCTTCCTTCGAGAATCGTCAGGCCAGTAAGTTTCCAGGAACCCTCTCGAAGTACAACATCCAGCAGTGCCCGGTATTCGATGGCCCGCAAATGCTGATGACCCCAATGACCGCCACTGACATGCGTCGTCCAACTAGCGAGCAAGCGGCTTTCATTTCTCGTACCAGTCGCCGAGACTTCCTCAATCTTGATTTCTTGGATGGAATCCGTTTGGGCGAGCGCACCCGAGGGCAGATTAACTGACAGGCCGCGCCGGATCTCGGCACCTACCTCTTCGACGTCTTCCATGGCGACATAAAGCCCCAAGGATGCAATAAATCGTTCTGGTAATACCTCGAGCTGAGAGACTGCCATGTTGTGCACCACCTGAGATACAATCTTTTCAGCTGTGATCATATCCAACTTCGCTGAACCCGGAAAAGAAACCGAATACGATACACTAGTTGCAGGATAAGCTAGTGCAAAAAGAACCAACGACGGAAGTCCCCAGGCAAAGCGACGGCCTGGTCCTGATCTGAAGGCCTTCGCGGAGGCGACAACACCCATTAGTAAAAACAGGATCGACAGGACAGGCACGGCAAAGTTGGCGTTAACGATCCCTTCGACTTCACTGACTTTTGGATTGATCCATTTCTTCAGAGAGTTTTTCCAACCGACAACCGGGCTATCAACAGTGGCCGCGTCCAGTGCGCTGCCCACTGGATCGGTTTCGACCACAGGTATCATAGAGCCTTTCTCTGAAAATACGTCCAATTTCACCTCGACGCGGCCCGGAAGGTCGTCCTGAGGATAAGATAGGATCGCGCCGAAAAACGCCGCATCGCGGTCGATCGCCTTTGCCGTGTCCAGCATGTTCCAACCCTTGAGACCTAACGATAGCTGAATGATCCGTATTTTGTGTGGAGCCACCTTAACCCCGTCAATGGTAACCGGGTTGCTTTCGCGTAGAAACGCTGCGGCCTTGGCTTTCACAGTTTCGATGTCTTTGACACTGAGCCGGGTCTTGTCGCCGAGTTCTAAGTCAACCCAAGATTCCAGATCCGCAAGCCGAAATATCACTTCGTGGCGTGTTTCCCGAGCCTCCATTGAAAGGAAAGAACTCACTGGGGAATAATTGTGCCTCCGAAGATTTTTGTTGGAATAGGCCGAGTACCATGGATCTTCCCAATTGAGCTTCAGGGTTTCCGGCGCCGAGAAAAATCGATAATTGGTGATCGCAACACTACCGTGCCACGACAAAAAACCGATGGCGGCCACAACCCTATCAGCCGGGGTAGTGGGCGGAACAAATGTCAGTTCATCTGGTTGCCCGACAAACGGGTAGTCAATTTCTAAAAAAATGACGTCCGGGCTAAGAGGGCCAAAATTTGGTGGTGGAGGCATCCCCACTGGCCTGGTCGGCGCCGGACGTTCCATTCGGGAGCGGATTTCTATGGCAGTTACCTTGGGTTCTAGTTTCTTTCCATCCGCATCCAGAACATTGAAGTTCCGCGTGGATCCGACCACATCGAGCACGTCACTTCGAGACGAGGCTTCCTTGCTGGCTTCGGTATCGAAAAACTTTGAATACTCGCCAAGGTCAATTTCCACACTAATGCGAACCCGGTCTTCGAGAACCCGGATCTCAACGAAATTCGGCGCCGATTCCGATCCGTTCGTGTTCAGGTAGTCGGCGCGAACCGCAGTGTTCACCAAAAGAAATGCCACTAAGACGGCAAACGTCCGCCACGAGAAACCTCGGTACAATGGCCTGGGGTCAATGGGAAAATAAATTGAGTGCATTGCCTGCTCCATGCCGGGTCAAGACCGGTTCCTTGTCGTTGATACTGGGAAACGTGTTTGGCTATCTTTTTGGATAAGGATCGTCGGTTCACATTCTTGCCAATTAGGTTCGGCCACATTCCACTCAAAGCGAGTGGCCGAACCATTTCTTGCTACGCTAATACTTGCGGTTTTAGTCAATAGGGCCGTGATGGTCTTCCGGCTTGAAGTCAGTGCCATACGTTTCGTTGATGTCAGCATAGATCTCGCGGAGAACCTCCGGGAATTTCTCCGCGCCTGAAATAATGAAATCGCTGAACCCAATGCGGTCGGCCGGGTCGGCCGGTAATTTTTCGGTTACCGAAGGCAATGGCCAAACTTCGTGACTGATCACGGCCATTCGGGTCCGGATTTCTTCTTTGGTGATGTTCCAGACCATGTAGTCAACCGAGAGCGACAGCGGACCATCGTAGGTCTTGCGAATCTCTCTTTCGACCAGCGGCGCAGTGTCGAAGTCGTTGAAAAAGTGGTAGGCGACTGCCATGCGAGGACGGGTTTCATCCATTACCTTACCAAACTGGGAAGGTGACGTGTGAACCTGTGTGCCAACGTTGAGGGCGTCCGCAACGGGCCACTTCTGCTTTTCGATCAGCGTTGTAGGAGATGAGAAGGACTCGTGGATAGAAAAATCCGCGCCTTTTGTCGCTTCGATCCACCACTTGTTCGGAGCGGTGTCGCTTGAGAAGGCGAACAACAAGTCGTTCCACTCCAGAGTATAACTAACCGGACCGTCGATGGCGTGTATTGCCGGGTATGATTTGATGACGACGTCGTTTTCATCAAAAACAACTTGGCCAACTCCTTTGTAGTCGAATTCGTGAATCTCCATCTCAAAACCAACAGTGTTGACGTTACCTTGGCGCGAACCGTAGTCCCATGCGTAAGCCTCCGCGATGTTTTCGAGGAACCATCTGGTGCCATACTTCTCTTCGGCACCACTCGGTCCCCAGACCCTAAGCGGACGTTGGCGGTTACCAATCACACCGCCGATCCAGAGGGCGTCAAAGTCGCCAACGTGGTCAGAATGCAGGTGGCCGATGAACAGTTTGTCCAGATAGTCATAAGGAATCGCAAGTCCGCTCAGGCGCTCTGCTGAGCCGCTACCGATGTCGAAGATGAACTTGTCACCATTGCCCAGTTCCACAAGGAAACAAGCTGCCGCCTGTTTAGGACGGGCATTGGGCATTCCTGTCCCGCACGCGATCACGCGCATCTCGTCGGGTCTAATATCTTCAGTTCCCGGATAGTAGGTATCACGTACAGACAAGGCTTTGACTGGTGATAATTCCATTTGTTCAGAGGCTTGGGCAGCGACGCCGGTTGCCACGAACGGGGTGAAGGCGAGTAGGCATGCCATCACAGACGAAACTAACTTTCGTCCACCGGGAGGTCCGTTGTTTAATAGGGTTTCCATATTACTCTCCATTGGTATTTCGGTTTTTTGGGGAGTGGAAAAATTCAGTGAACTCGATTTCGAGATCACGTCGCATCTCCGCTGCATGTGCAAGTCGTTTTGAGTCGCTGGAAGTGGCCTCTATTTGAAGAACCAATGCGTAGTGCTCACATAGTTCCCTGAAATCAGGTTCGGTCCAAAGATATCGGACGCTCTCTGCGTCGTTTGGAAAATAACGTATAGCCAATTCCAAATATTCACTATTTTCGACCACAAGCACATTCCCAAGCCATCGAAGTGCCCTGCCATTTGAACTGGATTGTGCAGTGCGGTAAGGTGAGCAACAGTTGTAAACAGTTGTAAACAGTCGCAAATAGGCTTTACACTTTGATTTTAAACAGTATTCGGAATTGTGCCGTGCCAAGATCGCAACTCTCGCCTGAGGAAATCTACTTCGAACTGGACCGAATCTGTGCAAGCGAAGGATTTTTGGGCGCGGAGCGGCTGCAAATTTTGCTGAAGCATATCGTGTCTGAGACTGTCGCCGGAAGGAAAGAAAACCTTCTCGGAAAGAACATAAGCCATGATATTTTTGGAACCGACCCCAAGCAGAATGAGGATATCTCAACAGTTAGGGTCGAAGTCGGAAGACTAAGACGACGGCTTCATCGGTACTATGAAAAAGAAGGTGCCGATGGCGCCGTTAAAATTGACGTACCCAAAGGCGCATATGCCGCTTCGTTTTCGATCTTGGAAGCATCTGATCCGAGCAATAGTACCGGCGATATCATTGAAAGTTCAAATGCAAATCGTCGCGCGAAAACAAATTCTTTGATACCTCTTGCTCTAACGTTTTCTCTCGGTGCTGCTGCCGCTGTGATCGCTATTGAGTTAATTGGCAAGAACGGGTCAACTAGCCATCCGAAACTGCCAGTTGTTCTCGGTGTCGACCCGCAAGAGCAAGCTGTGCGACAAGTGCTCCTTGAACAGTCACCAGTTACACTTCAGGCAGCCAATCTCGCCAATCAAGCCCGGGAAATGATATTTCCTATCTTTGATGTTCCGCGACAGAAGCTAGTTTACTCCGTTTTTCGACAGGTTATAGCGCTGGATCCGGAATATTCTGGTGGATATGCTGGAGCCGCACAAACATTAGCAACATTTGCGATTATTTCCCCTCCGGGAAAAGTAAAGCAAGACGCTTTGGCAGAAGCAGATTTGTTGATCCAAAAAGCGCTCAGAATCGATCCTACCGATGCTTGGACACAGTCAGCAAATGCGTGGCTCCAGGTCGCAACCGGCGATTACGACAGGGCGTTTGAACTTTCTTCCCGGGCAACGGAGCTCGACCCAAACGATGGGCACGTACTTGATTTCCATGGCGCGATATCATTGTTTTCCGGACGATTTGAAGATGCTATCGTTGCCGCAAACAGAGATCATCTTCAGGGTTTGAGCAATCAACGGTTTGCAAATCGAAACATCTATGGCGCAGCGAATTATCATCTGGGCAATTTTTCCGACACGCTGAGGGCGTTCGACGCCGCTGCCCAATTTGGCGATCCAATTAGCGCACCGTCGCTAGCCTATCAAGCCGCTGCGTTACAAAATCTTGGACGGATCAACGAAGCCAAAGAGAAGCTAAATCAGATGAACGAGGCTTGGCCAAATGCAAGACTGGATGTGATGTTTTATGGGATTTATCAAAATCGAGAACTTGCCGACCAGATTTTGCTACCACTGACTAATTTAGGCTGGAAGCATGGCAGTAGTCGATGAGTTTATATCTGTTTGCAGCATCAGCTTAGTGGTGAGACGTTGGATAATCCCCCTATTTTTTGAAACGCTAGTGCGCGCAAGGAGGGGATAAATCGACGATGATGCGCGATCAAAACCACGTCCAATCGAACTCATCGACTCTCCGCGCTGCCATCGATCCCATATCTCTGACTTCTGATTATCCGTGAAAAATACTCGGCGACGATACTTCATGCCTTACACTCCATCTTTGGTTAAAGACTAAAGTGTTGCGTTGACCCGTTGAAACCGCCCCGCTCAGCAGTAATTAGTGCTAGCCGCAGCGAACGGCTTTCCGCCCTTAGTGAATAATGCTGCAACTGAACAACTCGCCACCAACGGATCAAGACCGCCACTTCTAGATTGAAAATAATTTGGATTGAACCCTAGAGGTCAGGAAAGAGAGGCAAAGGCGGCAAATGGATGCTCTCTCGCTTGTCGGACTCTTGAACTTCACTACCCCTGAGCCAATTCCGCACGGCCACATCGGTAACGCCAAGTTTGCGGGCGATCTCAACCGTTGCCAGACCCTGGGCTTTATACGCGTGCCCGCCATTTTTTGGCCAGAGGGACACGAGGTTGCAAGCGGTGAGAAATGCTGGTCAGCGCGTTTGCCTTGTCAAAGCCTAGCAATGCGACGACGCTGGACCGGGTTCTGGGATTCCTCGCGATATAGATTTCGGTGCCGCCAAACTCTTCAATAAAGCGCAGGGTATCATCCAGGCCAAGGACCTCAAAATAGGGTTCGACCTGGGCGGTTGGCTTTGGGTATGGCCGGTCAGGAGTGGTCATTGCGCGGCCCGTTTCCACCTTTACGACCGGATCTGCGGTTTCGGCGGGAAGCTGGAATGATGGTGGCCACCACACCGCCCTGGAGCTTGTAGACAAAGCCACCAGAAACCACCCCACTGGTGCCATCGTGGTCCCGGTGCCGGTCGACAATATGGCCGATCCTGCGCCGCAACGCCTCAATGTCGACGCCTTGAACCCGCTGCATGTAGCGCAGGACGGCATGGTCAGAAACGCGGTGGCGGGGCTTTTTCATGCGCTGTGCTCCGACCAGTCAAAGTCGATGTCAGCCCGCGCGCCCCAGCTTTTGAGGGCCTGGATAACGGCGTCGATCTGGGGCCATTGGCGCAGCATGTCGACGTCAGCCGGGACCGAGCCCCAAGTGCCGCCAAACCGGGCTTGTATGAATTTGTTGAGCCCGGCGCGGCTGGGATCGCGCAACGCGCCTGCCTCGCCCAGCTTGGTCCACAGCACATGGATCAGGCGCAAATCTGGGCGGGTGGCGGCTTTGTGCTTTTTGGTGGTGCCCTTTGAAGAGGTCTTAAAGCCGTCCTTTTTGAGCCGTTTAATCACCCTCAAAAGATCTGCGTCGTCCATATCCCTCATCGAGGCCTTGCCGGTCTCGACAAGTTGCAGGGCACGGCGCGCGTCACTGTCCAGGCCAAGCTGGCGGCAACCGACGTGGATCTTTTGTTGCAGGGCGCGGGTCATCAGGCTTTGGCCAGATCAATAGTGATGTGCTGCCACTTGGCATCCGGTGCCGGGCGCTGGTAGCAGCGCACATAGGTGGCCTGGCCGATCACGCGGATGGCGTCGCGGATGGCCCTCATGGCGCACTGCCAGCGTTCGTCCTCTATGTCCAGACGCAGCAGTTTGAAGATTTCAGCGCGATTGATCTGACCTTCTTTGTCGGTGTTGAAGGCGTTGGTGATGATCGCTTGAACCTCTGGCCGGGCGTTGGCGGCCCATTCCGTCATCAACTCGTCCAGTATGCCCTTTGCGATCTGCAACTCGGGGCCAAAATCAATCTGGTCAGCAACGGCAACCTGGATCCGGAAAAGGCCGTCAAAGCTCATCAGGGTTTTGTTGCCGCGCTTACCGCCTATTTTGCCGCCGTACTCTTGCTCAAGGATGGCTTCAAAATCGCCAATGTCCTCAAATGTATGCGCTTTGAACCGGGTCGTTTGGCCACTGAGAGCCAGAGCATGGCCGATGATCTTGCGCACGGTTTCGTCCTGGAGCTGGTCCTGGACTTTGACCAGGTCAATCGGAATGAGACCGCCCTTGGCATCGGTCATGTAGGTGTTGCCGTTTGCGATGACGCGACCGTCAGGGATCGGTGCGGGTTCGAACTGGCTTGAGGGTTGATTGGTCAATGGAGTGGCTCCGGTTTTGGGGTTTCATCAATAGGGGACAGGATTGCGGTCGGGTCCGGCTGCAGGCCAGCAAAGCCCGCTTCCTGGGCCAGCATCTGGAACTCGGCAGGGCTGAGCGTTCCGGCACATTGGGCAAGAATGCAGCGGGCGGTGTCGGTTTTTGGAAAGGCACGCACCGCCATCAGCGACAGCGCCATATCTCCGGCGCAGTCGAACCGGCCCGCCTCGATGGCATGGCGCAGCGCGATGCGTTCGGGCGTCTCTGGCACCTCGCCCAAGGGCCGCAGCAGGATGTTGGCGTCGACCTCAAAATAGCGGCAGATCCGGTCCAGAACATCGGGGCGCGGAAAGCTCTCACCCGACAGGAAACGGTTGAACTGGGTCCGGTGGATTTTGGCTTTCTGGCAGATCCTGGATATCACCCGGTCCTGGGTGAGGGCACGAAGGTTTCGCGACAGCAGGCTGCGCAGCTCCTGCGGGCTTCGTTCAAGACTGTGCATCGACAAACCTCCGCGATTTAAAGATGAGTTCGGCGCCGGTATTCTGGACTGGTATTTCCGGCGCCTCGCTGGACCTCGCCATGTTGTGTGGGCATCGCCCGCAGGCTCGGAACATGCGGGCCCGGTTGGGGCTGGTGGAGAGAAGGGTGCCGGAGACGTCGCGCCAGCCCATGCAGGTTTCTGCGGAAATTATGCCGATGGCCGGGCAGGTGACGTCAGCGTCGATGTAGACGGAGCGCACCCGCACTTCGAGCCGATCCATGCGGCCCTGGTAGCTGTTGCTGATCGCCTGGCTGACGGTAGAGGCGGTTATGCCCAAGCGCTTGGCAACCTTGTTCTGAGACGTTGCATCACATGCCCGAATGAGTGCGGTGATCCATTTGGGCACGTCGCCCCAGTTTTTGCGCGCAATGTCGAGGCGATGGCTCACAGCAAGCCTCCGGGCGCGTAAACGATACGCTCTTCGTTGGTGTCGATGACAACCGTGACCCGCTTCTCGAGCGGTGGCTTTGGCCCCGAGTTATTGGTCAGTTGGTAATGAGCGTAATATTTATCTGGCCGTGCCTTTCTCAGAACGCTCAGATAACCGGCGCGCGCCAGCATTGAACAATACCGCTGAATGTCCTGCAGAGAGATGGCATCAGAGCCTTGGCCCAGTGAGAGTTGAAGATCGAGAGGGCTGAACCTGCGCGCAATCCTGATGGCACACCAGATCCGGCCTTCTTTGCTCAACCGTTGGGTTTTTTCCTTTTGATCCAGCTCGGCATCACTCAAAATCGAGTATTGCGGCGTGGTTCCGGCTTTTCCGACACTGCGGATCAGACCGGCTTCGTTGAGCGTTTTGAAAAACCGCAGTGCAGCAATTTTACTGACGCCCTCAATCTTAAACAGATCGCTGCGGATGAAACTGTCTTGAGAGCGAATGAATGTCCAAAGGGCGAGCTGATCCTCAGGTTTGGTCGCTTCCAACACGCGTTGGGCTTGTTTTGGAGACTGCACCGTCATCAGGCGCGTGTTTCCCAGGCGGCCAATGACAGTCAGCTTTTTGCCATCAATAAGATGATCCAGAAACTGATCCACGATCCGCTTGGGACTGGTGCAGTTCAAAGTGACATCGCTCCGGGTGACAACGGTTCGAGACTGCAGGAAATTCCAGATTTCCTGCTCCTTTTGGGGGAGGTTTTGCAACTCGGTCAAAACAAAAGTCCTTTTCTTACCGTGGGGGCACTGCGCCCCTGAAACGGGGTTTTGCCCCATTCTTTACGGGTCATATTTTTGAGATTGTTGAGCAGGCAGTGCTTTTTGATCTGGTCCAGATCCTTGGCAATCATGCGGGCGCTGCCGGTGTTGCGATCAATGACATGCGCCAATAGTGCCTTGTCGATTTCGATGCCGGAGGCGTAAACACTGGCCAGTAATTGCCCATCTCGCAGATCCGCAGGGAGGGCCTGAACATAGGCGGCAACGCGGCTGTCGACCTGCTCCCACTGGGTCAGCCGCTGCGGCAATTCTTCCATACCGATCAAAATGACGGGCACGGCGGACACGTCGTGCAGGTCCCTGATGATTTCGATATATCCTTTGGAAACGGCGAAATCAGCTTCATCCACCAGCACCGTTCGCTGTGTCCTCAGCAGCTTCTCACAGGCCATTTGCTCGAGCTTGGCAAGCGATCCCTTTGGCGTCACGTTCAGCTCGATCAACAGTTGTTCGAGGAAAAACTTGGCGGTCCAGGACTTGAGCAAAGAGATGTGAACCGCCCCCAGGGCCGCAGCACAATGTTGCGCCGCAAAGGTTTTTCCGTAGCCGGGATAGCCGGAAAACACCCCCATCCCTGGCAGACCTTCTTGTCGCTTGCTGATGTCATTGTTCAGCTTGACGAGCGCTGCCACGTTCCTGAGGGGTTGTATCAGATTGCCTGTTTGCATGTTCTGTGACATGTAATCTCCTGCTTGTTATTGCCGTCGCCGTGGGTCTCATCCTGGCGGCGGCATTTTTATTTGAACGCTAACCTGCGTCGCCCAGATTGAAGTGTTCGCGCATTGACAGATGGGTGTCCCACTCACCGCTCTGGGTGTAGTTTCCGACCCATTCCGCCTCATCGTGACCAATGATTTCCCCGGCATCAGAGCGGGTCAAAATGGCCTGGGCCTGTGCGAACCGCTGGTCTGGATTGCTTGAGGGGCGGAAGTGATCCGGGCTGTCCTGAAGATCAGGCGTAGTGTCCGGTTGTTTGTGCATGGTCAGGATCAACGCTTCGCGCTCAGCATCCAGTTCCACGTCCTGCACCGTTTCGTACCGGGGCCGAACAACGGGCATGGTTTTGCGTTTGCCAAAGTCATAGGAAACCACCTTGGCGGAAACCTGCTGCGGTTCGGGCGTATCCGTGGTCATATCTGCAGCGATCTCTTCAATCGTCAGGGGGCGGTGGGCTTTGAGAAGCGCCTTTTCAGCCCGCTTGATGCCCGCTTTGCGCTTGGCCTCATGGCGGGCGCCAACCAGGTCAAAGAAGCCAACTTTCTGGCGGCAATCTGCAAAGCCCAAAAATACGCCGTCGGTGTCATAAATATAAACGCCGGTATGCAAATTTTCGGGGTCAAATCGGGCCACAACCCTTTGATCGGCGCGCTGGCTCATCCACGCGGAATGATATTCATTGCCGTAGAGTTTGAGGGTGCCATTCTTCTTGTGCAGTTTGCCGATTTGCTGACCCATCATCCACAGGCGGCGTTGCTCCTCGGTTGCTTTACGGATGGGGGCGACAGCGTAGCTTTCTGCAAAAGTCTCGTCGAAACTACGCCCTTTGGCCGTCGGCGACAGACGCCCCTGACGGGCATTATGTTCAGCCACGCCTTCGGTCAAAACTTCGATAAACTCGTCCAATGGAATGGCGCGGTTGCCGTAATTCTCGGGCTTGGCATCAGGGCGGTTGCCCACATATGCCCCGTGAAACCTTGGGTGTTTTGCAATGTCGCTGGCGAAATCTCGAAACGCCCGCTCAACCGGTTTGGCCTGCCCATGTGCGGGCGTTGCCCAATGCACCTGAATGCCCATCAAAGGCAAAACCCCCAGTGGATCATCGTCGAGGACTTTGAAGCGGAACCGGGTTTTGGTGCCCGCAGTCAGCCATTTGTTGGCAAACTCATGGCCATTATCAAACAGGCAGTGTTTTGGGATGCCCCAGGTTTCGACCATCTCGCCAAAGGCAGCCATGACCATGACTTTGTTGGGATCATTATCGACACGCCAGGAAAGGATCTTGCCCGAATACAGGTCCTGAAACCCGACGATTTGCGGGCGGATAACCCGGCCGTCCAGCCAGCGCACAAAGACGTCTATCTTGTGACAATCGGCATTCACCCCCTCTAGCGCGCTCAATGTTGAGCGGTCGCGGATCTGCGATGGAAAGCAACGCATCAGGCCAGAAACACCTTCACGGGCAAAGACCCGCGTTACGCGTGGCACTTCGTCTTCAAGGCGGCGTTTAGCGGTTAGCCGTCCTTTACCTTGCGGACTAACAACGGCTGCAAGATGCTCCCAACCTCCTGGATAGAGGACACGATACTGGCGACCGCCGTCGGCGATGCGGTGCGAAGGCGCGCTTCTACCTGGATCACTGAAACGGGAAGCGTGTCGATTTTCTGCCAATTTGGGGCGCGCATGGGGGGATACTCCTGTTCTGATTTACTGTGATTAGCGGGCAATTAGGTCGGGGCGGGCTTCACATTCATCTCAAAATTTCCGCTAAAAATAGGCATCCGAAAAGGATGATGAAGAGGCTCAAGGCCGCGATGACTTCGCCTGCCCAAAACAGGAGGGCAGCCAGGCGAGGGCGCTTGGAATGCCCCCGGACTACATCCCGAAATCGAGACGGACCGGGGGCGGATGCCGTGAGTGGTGGCATGGGTGTAAAAGACTCCGGGGTGAGTGGGAGCATCCCCCGATGCACACCCTCCCCGGAGCAGGTGCCCGAAGCGCGGCTTGCGGCCGTCAGAGGCTTCGGGTGGCGGTTATGACGGGCGAGGGCACTCATGCGGCGTCCTCGCTGGGGGTGCTCGGACGGGTAATGTCTGAGGGCCATTCAAGGTCGATTGGCCAGTTTTCATGGAACCATTTCATACATTTTTCATGGGTTTTAACTGTGCATGATGCTCCGGCATTAAGGTTGTTTAGGAATTTTCCATTTCCGCGGAGAAGGAAGGATACGCGCCAGTGAGACACATTTTTGTGCCCTGCAAAGGCCTCTCCGAGGCGGGTGATTTGAAGTGTGCTCGTTTTTGTCATGAGACCATATAAGGCAAATAAATCTTACATGGTCAAGATTTATGTGTCTTACTGGTCGTTACAAGATTTATTTATCTGATTTTTTGAGGCATACAGGTTCAATGTTAACCGCCGAACAAAGCAAAGTGATCAGTTCTGAACTGTCCGAATTGGTGAACCGCGCTCTTGAAGTGCAGGGTATTTCTGCGCGTGCAGTATCTATTGAAGTCGTTGGCCATGATGGTCTCATTCGAGATATCCGAGCGGGCAGAATTCCTAGCTATGACCGAATAGTCACGTTGTTTGATTTCTTGGGAATCGATCTTCCAAGCAATAAGAAATTTGGCAGCATTAGTGACCCTGCCTCATTGAACTCGTCTAAGAATCAAACGCTTCCTCATCACGGCATGGCGACCTGCAGCACGCAAGGCTGGGCGGATGACAACATCCAGCGGGAACCGATTTCGCGACCAACCTGGGTGGCAGACGATTCTGCGTTCTGGGTCTCAACCACCGGCACTTCGATGGTGCAGGAGGGGATCAGGGCAGGGGACTTCTGTATCACCTCACCTGGTCGCGCTCCGCGTGTCGGGGATCGTGTCTGGATGAAAGAGGCGTCGTCGGACGGGCGCGTCGCAATCAAGAGATTGACGAGGTTGACCGCAGATCGCGCATACTTACGTGGCTGGCTGCCACCTTTGAATGGTGTTCAAAACTCATTTGACGAAGAGCGTCCGTTGGCGGGTCTTGCCGCCATGCACCCGATCATTGGCGTTTATCGCGGGCAGTTCGGAAAAAAGGGTGTGGATGTCGAATATGTCCACGATCCGCGCAAAGGCAGTGATGCCCGGCAGGACGGGCTGGTGCCTGTTTCACTGCTTGATGCGGGGCGGTCCGGTAAAGATTTTCCAGTGGCAATGGGATTTTCCGACGATTGGCTGTCGACCCATGGCCTCAAGTTTGACCAGGTGGCACTGGTCGGAATGGCGGATGACCACATGTCGCCCGCAATCCCCAAGGGGGCGGTCACATTGGTGGATCTGGGCAAGCGCAAGATTGAGGGCAAGGGGATTTATGCAATCCGCAAGGGCGGCAGCGTTCAGGTGCGCCGCCTCGAACTGATAGGTGAAACCCTATTGATCACCGGAGATAGCGACAATTCAGAATCTGTTTTGATCCCAAAACCCCAGCGAGGAACTGTCGAGATTTTAGGGCGCGTCGTGTGGTCAGGAAATTCTGTCTCAATTGAAAAGTAGCAAACGAGCGGCCAATAAGGCGGGCAAGACGACGCTGACAAGGCCCGTTTGAGCGGTGATACTGCTCTGCAAAAGTGATCCGAACCGCAAAAATCGCTTTCAGGTTCCAGCGCTATGCCGTCCTCGCCTAAATCATCTATCCAATTGAAAAATATGGCATAACTGCTATCTTGAAAGAGCGCCGCGAACTTTAATCGGCTCTTTCAAGTTCGGAGCTTTTTGTCCTTGCCAAATTCGTGCGTCGCCTTGGATGAAATCCCTGCATGGGCCATATTTTTAAGGGCTTAGCGTCGCTTTGCAAAGTTTGCAAACGTCCCATTCCAAAATCGCCAGGATTGCCTTTGAAGCCTGTTTTAAGCCTTTATGAAAGACATTCGTGCGTGCGCTTCAAAATGGGTTCAAACTTCACGAAACCCCTATTTTACATGATCCTATCCGGGTTCTTCCGGGATCCTCCGGGCACTTCCGGTTACTGCAGGTATCTCTGTAGGACAACATCCGGGCTCTTCCGGTTACTGCTGGTATCTCTGTAGAACAACAACAACAAACAGCCTGCGGGTTCGACCTGCGCCGTTGAAAGATTCCTGCAAAGATTAGGAAATAAACAGTTGTTCAATTCCCGCCCGCAGGCACTATAATATCTGCAATCAGATCAACTGGAGGTCCCGAGATGGATTTTGCACCAACCGAGGAACAGATCGCCATTTTCGACATGGCCTTTGCATTTGGACAAGAGCAGATTGCCCCGCACGCCCAGCAATGGGAAGCTGAGGGGACCATGCCCAAGGCCTTGTGGCCGCAGATCGGAGAGCTGGGGTTTGGCGGGCTCTATGTTTCTGATGAATATGGTGGATCTGGTCTGTCGCGGCTGGATGCGACGCTGGTGTTCGAGGCCTTGGCGATGGCCTGCCCCGCCGTGGGGTCGTTCTTGTCGATCCACAATATGTGCGGTGGCATGATCGACAAGTTTGGCTCACAAGAGACCAAGCAGAAATGGCTGCCGGACCTGTGTTCGATGTCCAAGGTGTTCTCCTACTGTCTGACCGAACCGGGATCGGGATCTGACGCAGCGGCGCTGAGGACACGGGCTGAGAAAACCAGCACCGGCTATACCCTGAACGGAACCAAGGCTTTCATTTCCGGCGGCGGCTATTCCGATGCCTATCTATGCATGGTGCGCAGTGGCGAGGATGGCCCCAAGGGGATCTCGGCCGTTATGGTTGAGGCCGGCGCCGTTGGGCTGTCGTTTGGCGCGCTTGAGGCCAAGATGGGCTGGAAGGCGCAACCAACCACCCAGGTGCAATTTGATGATTGCAAAATCCCAGCCGACAATCTGATCGGGGTTGAGGGGAAGGGGTTCTCTTATGCCATGGCGGGGTTGGATGGTGGAAGGCTGAACATCTCGGCCGGTGCCCTTGGTGGCGCCCAGCAGGCGCTGAACCTGACGTTGAAATATATGTCCGAACGCAAGGCATTTGGCAAAAGCATCGACCAGTTCCAGGGGTTGCAGTTCCGGCTGGCTGAATTTGAAACCAAATTGCAGGCCTCGCGGATCTTTTTGCGGCAGGCGGCCTGGAAGCTGGATACCGGCGCGCCGGATGCCAGCAAATTCTGCGCTATGGCCAAGCTGATGGTCACCGACGTGGGTTTTGAGGTGGCCAATGGCTGTTTGCAGCTGCACGGTGGTTATGGCTATCTGGCGGATTATGGCGTCGAGAAAATCGTCCGTGATCTGCGGGTGCATCAGATCCTTGAGGGCACCAATGAAATCATGCGGGTGATCGTTGCGCGCCACCTGCTGGCCGAAAATCACTAGGGACCCAAATATATGAGTGACATCAATATCCGCATCTCGGGCAAGGCGGGCCGTATTACCCTGACCAGACCTGAGGCTCTGAACGCGCTGACCTATGATATGTGCATGGCGATTGACGCCGCACTGGTGGCATGGGCCAGCGATGACCGGGTTCAGGTGGTTGTGCTGGATGCCGAGGGTGACAAGGCGTTCTGCGCCGGTGGCGACATTGCCGAAATGTATCGCACCGGCCGCAGTTGCGACTATGAATTTGGTCGCAAGTTCTGGCGCGACGAATACCGGATGAACGCCAGAATTTTTGAATACAGCAAGCCGGTGGTCAGCTTTTTGCAGGGCTTTACCATGGGCGGCGGGGTTGGCATCGGCTGCCACGGCACCCAGCGCATTGTCGGCGAGAGCAGCCAGATTTCGATGCCAGAGGTGGCAATCGGCTTGGTGCCGGATGTGGGCGGCACCCTATTGCTGGCGCTGGCACCGGGACGGCTGGGCGAATACCTAGGCGTAACCAACAGCCGCATGGGCGCTGATGATGCGATCCTGGCGGGGTTTGCCGATCTTTACATAGCGCAGAGCGAATGGCCCGGATTGATCGCCGCATTGGAGGCTGAGGGGGATCCCATATGCCTGCAAGCGGCCTCTGGCACGCCTGAGCCCGGCAAGCTGCGCGACCTTTTGGGGGCTATTGATCGTCACTTTGGCGGAGAAACGCTGGGTGATATTCTGACTAGCCTGCGCGGGGAGGATAGCGATTTCGCCGCTGCCACGCTCAAATCCATGGGCCGCAATTCGCCGCTGTCGATGGCCTGTACGGTAGAAATGCTGCACCGGTTGCGGGGGTCTATGCTGACGCTGCGCCGGGCCTTGGAGATGGAGTATCGGTTTACCCATCGCGCCATGGAAAATGCGAATTTTCTGGAAGGCATTCGAGCCCTGATCATCGACAAGGATCGTAATCCGCAGTGGAAATATGCGGATATGAACGTGCCCACCAGCGCCGTCAGCCAGATGCTGATGCCGCTGCGCGGCGATGCACTTACTTTTGAGGAGGAATAACCCATGAAGATCGGATTTATTGGCCTAGGCAACATGGGCGGCCCGATGGCGGCCAATCTGGCCAAGGCGGGCCATCAGGTTACTGGCTTTGATATGGCAGATGTGGCGATTGACGGCGTCACGATGGTGGGCTCGGGGGCTGAGGCGGCGGCCGGGGCTGAGGTGGTGATCACCATGCTGCCCAACGGCCAGATCCTGCGGGCGGTGGCTGATCAGGTGATCCCGGTGATGGCTGCGGGCGCGGTTCTGGTGGATTGCTCGACGGTTGATGTCGATTCGGCCCGTGTGGTGGCCGGGCAGGCGGCAGATAACGGGCTGTTGTTTGTGGATGCGCCAGTGTCAGGCGGGGTTGGCGGCGCGGCCGGCGGCACCCTGACCTTTATGGCCGGCGGCAGTGCCGAGGCCTTTGCCAAGGCCGATCCGCTGTTCGGCGTGATGGGCCAGAAGGCGGTGCATTGTGGCGCGGCCGGGGCCGGTCAATCGGCCAAGATTTGCAACAATATGATCCTTGGCGTTACCATGCTCGCCACCTGCGAGGCCTTTGCGCTGGCCGATAAACTGGGGCTGGACCGCCAAAAGATGTTTGACGTGGTGTCGACCTCGTCCGGTTACAGCTGGAGCATGAACGCCTATTGTCCGGCACCCGGTGTTGGCCCGCGGTCGCCAGCGGATAACGGCTACCAGCCAGGGTTTGCGGCGGAGCTGATGCTGAAGGACCTGCGGCTGTCACAACAGGCGGCTGAGAGCGCCGATGCGGATACGCCGATGGGCCAGCTGGCACAGGCGCTTTATGCCCAGTTTGTGGAGAATGAGGACGGCCAGGGGAAGGATTTCTCGGCGATGTTGCCGCGGTTTGAGAAACGCAGCCGGAGCTAAATCATATTGGGCAGCCCGGCGACAGATGCGCCGGGCTGTGGTATTTAAGAGGCGGCGCGCTGGACCATGCCAAACAGGTCGCGCGGGTCATCCGGGTCGGCCAGCATATCCAGCTCAAAGAAGAAATCGCTGCCCTTGATCTGATCGCGGACATAGCGCAGCGCCGAGAAATCCTCGATGGCAAAACCAACGCTGTCGAACAGGGTAATCTGCTCGGCGCTGCTGCGGCCGGTTTTGGCACCGGTTATCACCTGCCATATTTCAGTGACTGGGAAATCCTCGGGCATCTGCTGAATTTCGCCCTCAACGCGGGTCTGGGGCGGGAATTCGACAAAGACATCGGAGCGCGACAGAATGCCGGCTGCCAGTTCGGTCTTGCCGGGACAATCGCCGCCGATGGCGTTGATGTGGACGCCGGCGCCAACCATGTTGTCGCTAAGGATAGTGGCGCTTTGTTTGTCAGCGGTGCAGGTGGTGAGGATTTGGGCGCCCTCAATTGCCTGTTCCGGGCTGGTGCAGATTACTACGTTCAAACCGGTGCCCGCCAGATTGGCGGCACATTTGGCGGTTGCAGCGGCATCCTTGTCATACAGCCGCACCGACGTGATGCCACAGATCGCCTTCATCGCCAGACTTTGGAATTCAGACTGAGCGCCATTGCCGATCATTGCCATGGTGGTGGCGCCTTTGGGGGCCAGATATTTGGCCACCATAGCCGAGGTGGCGGCGGTGCGCAGGGCGGTCAGGATTGTCATCTCTGTCAGCAGCACCGGGTAGCCGGTGTAGACATCCGCCAGCAGCCCAAAGGCGGTAACGGTTTGCAGCCCCTCCGAGGTGTTCTTGGGGTGGCCGTTGACATATTTGAAGCCATAAGATTCGCCATCCGAGGTGGGCATCAGTTCGATCACCCCAACATCTGAGTGGCTGGCCACCCGCGGGGTCTTGTCGAACAGCTCCCAGCGCTTAAAGTCGTCTTCAACGTAGCCTGCCAGATCGCACAGCATTTGCTCGAGTCCGACATGATGAATGAGCCGCATCATGTTGTCGACGCTGACAAAAGGGACAAGGGCCTTTGCCGAGGGTTGGGTGTGTTTGGTCATTGGTAGCTCCGGGTCGGTCGGTCAAATACGCGGCGACCAAGCGCCGAGGCGCAGAGGTCGACCATCAGATGTGCGGTGCGCCCGCGTTCATCCAGAAAGGGGTTCAGCTCGACCAGATCAAGCGAGGTCATCAGGCCGGAATCATGTAGCATTTCGCAAACCAGATGGGCCTCGCGGACGGTGGCGCCGCCGGGCACCGTGGTGCCAACAGCTGGCGCCACCGAGGGGTCGAGGAAATCAACGTCCAGCGACACGTGCAACATGCCATTGTGACGGGCAACCTGCTCGAGAAACGCGGACAGTGGCCCGGCAATGCCGCCTTCGTCAATTTGGCGCATGTCAAAGCGGCGGATCGAGCTGGCCTCAAGCGCCAGGCGTTCCGGGGTGTCGACCGAGCGTAGCCCGATCATGCAGACATTCTCTTGCGGCACCGGGTTTGGCACCGGGGGGAAGCCGTCAAAATCGGCACGGCCGGTGAAATACCCCACCGGGGTGCCGTGCAGATTGCCGCTGTCGGTGGTGCGGGGGGTGTGAAAATCGGTATGCGCGTCGAGCCACAATACGAACTGAGGCCGTCCCTTGCTGGCGGCGTAATTGGCCACTCCGACAACTGATCCCAGCGACAGCGAGTGATCGCCTCCCAGGAAAATCGGCAGGCCACAATCCATCGCCTGTTCGGCGGTCTCGGCCAGTTTCTGGGTCCAGCCGATCGTTTCATTGGGGGCAAACAGCGGCCCTTCGGCACCGTCCGGCTCATGCGGGGCAGGCGAAAGGTTGCCGTAATCCTCGACCTGAAGACCCAGTCCGGTCAAGGCCGAGGCCAGTCCGGCCGTGCGCAGGGCATCCGGCCCCATCAGGCAGCCAGCCCGGCGTTTGCCGCTGTCGACGGGGGCGCCGATAAGGATACAGGTTTGCGGGGTCACGAGAATAGCCTCCTTGGCTTTGTCTTTGATTGGCCCCAACAAATCTCCGTTTTGTGGTGGAAGCCAGCGGTAAATTTGCACATAAGGGGCGGTGAATAGTCGAAGTGGAAATATTTATGGACAAAACGGATGAGCGTCTGGTGTCGGCGCTGCGCCATGATGCGCGCGCGTCGCTGTCGGATCTGGCGTTGCAGCTGAGCCTGTCGCGGACCACGGTGCGGGCGCGGATTGAACGGCTGCAGAGCCGCGGCGACATTCTGGGGTTCACTGTGGTGGTCAAAGAGGACGTGCTGCGCGATCCGGTGCGCGGGCTGATGCTGATCGGCATCGAGGGGCGCGGGGCCAATCGGATTACCCGTCAATTGCAGGGCATTCCCGAAGTGCGGGCCATCCATTCCACCAATGGCCGTTGGGATCTGATCGTCGAACTGGGCACCGAAACACTGGAAACACTGGACATCGCACTGGCCAAAATCCGGACCTTTGACGGCATCGTCAGCAGCGAGACCAATCTGCTGCTGTCAACCAAGAAAGAGACCTGAGACCGCTTTGACAGGGGCTCAGGTCTGGTAAGTTCAGCGGCGGCTGTTTGCCGCTGCAATCCAGAGGCCAACCAGCACCAGTGATGCGATGGCATTCCATGAGGCCATCGACAGGCTGAACATCTCCCAGGGGACCTCGTCACAGCGCACCAGCGGCGCCCCCATGATCTGTTGCATCAACTGCTCGGGCGTCAGGTTTGCGATCGGGCCCGAGGTGCAGGTGGTGGGGCCTTCCCACCAGCTCCGCTCGACGCCGGAATGGTAGAGGCCAATAGCCGCTGTTGCCAGCGCCGCCAGCGCCCCCAGATAGGGCAATATGGCGCCGGGGATCAGCAGCGCCAGCACACCGATTCCGGCGGCGGCGACATGGGGATAGCGTTGCCAGTAACACAGTTTGCAGGGCGGCATGTCACCGATGTACTGAAAACCAAGGGCGCCCAAAAGCAGGGCTGCAGAGCCGCCGGCAGCGGCAAGAATTAATAAACGACGCATGGGTCAGAGATACCTAAGTGCAAAAAATCCACCGAACAGCAGCACGACAAAGACCGTAAAGACAAGCCCCAAACGGTTTTCAATGAAGTCACGAATTGGTGTGCCGAACTTCCAAAGCAGTGCAGCAACAAGGAAAAACCGCATTGCCCGCGCCAGTATCGCCGTCGCCACAAAGGTGCCCAGTGGCATGCTGGTCCAGCCGGACATGATGGTGATCACCTTGAAGGGGAACGGGGTGACGCCAGCGCCCAGCACTGCCCAAAAGCCAAAATCGTTGAACTTGGTTCGAAAGGTCTCCATCGCGTCGGCTTTTCCCATCGCCTCCAGAATGGGCTGGCCGAGACTTTCGTAGAAGAAGGCGCCGATGCCATAGCCCAGCAATCCGCCCAGAACCGAGGCAACAAGGGCGATCAGCGCAATCAGCCAGGCGCGTGACGGGCGGGCCAGAATCATCGGGATCATCAGAACATCTGGCGGGATCGGGAACACCGAACTCTCAATGAAAGCCACCGCCGCCAACCACCAGAGGGCATGTGGGTGATCGGCCAAAGCCATCGTCCAGTTATAGGTTCTGCGCAGCATGTGAATAGATGTCCTGTTGCCGGGTACAAAAGGTTGAACACCGCGGGCAGGGGCAGGTCAACAAGGGCGGCAGGAAAACTGTCAAATTGTTGTGCTTCGATGGGGTTTTATCTCTGGACCTCTGCTGCTGGCTTGGATAGAGAGTGCGTCGAGGCCCAAGTGGCGGAATGGTAGACGCAGGGGATTCAAAATCCCCCGTCCTAACGGATGTGCCGGTTCGAGTCCGGCCTTGGGTACCACAGTAAAAACAGGGAGTTGGCGGAAGCTGCTCTCTGTTTTTTCTTTTGGGGTGGTACTCACATGGTACTCACATGGTACTCGTTGCGTTCTTATCGCTTAGATCTGAGCCGAACGACGTTGTTTGCAGCGCCTGAACGATCACGGGCATAAATGTCTGTTGTTGTCCCCTGAGTGTGTTGAGCTGCATGTTGCAAGGTATATGGATCGACCAGAGTTTTCGCCTCTGTGATACCGCCTGACCGCGTGTCCCGAATCTGCAGTTCTTCAGGAAGCCCGAGGTCACGCACGATGGCCTTGAACGTTCGGGTGATCACGTGATTTTTTGGTGGTCGACCATTTTTGAGTACAATCACCGGCCCAGCTCTCTGATCCCTAGGGATCTCCGATAAGCGCCGACGGATGTCAGGCGTGTTGGTTAGATCAAAGGAGTAAGGATCTGGCATGCTGTCTCGTGTTTTGCTGATCACCTTTGAGAATGTGGTCAGGTCAGAATCAAACATGTCCCAGGTAAGTCCATCCACCCAGATCTGACCGTCCGTCTGGATACCTCCCTCTCTTCCTTCTGAGGGCTCCCACTGACCGTAGACATCTACTCCGCGAAGCATGAACTCGAAACGAATAAGCACGGCTAGGGCGATGTTCGGCAGTTTCCTTTTATCCGCTTCTGCAACGATTGCTTCGACGTGTGGCCGGGTGATAAATGTGCTGCGCCTAGCTGGTGTCTTAATCCGCATTTCTTCTCGGATGGCCTTGATGCCCCGGCACTCTCTAACGCCGATCTTGATGCCGTGCGAGAGAGCCAGCCCCCAATGCGTGAACCACTTTTTGATGTAGTGAGTGGACCGCCCGTTGTCTGCCATGGACTTCTTCCACCCCATGATCCGGATGTAATCCGTTTCGGCTATCAAGACATCGGCAATGGCTTCTTCGATTTTTGCCAAGACTTTCAAGTATTGGAGCCTTGTCGATGCGCGGACACCGTGGATGTCGCTGAACTCGTCGCTTTTGTACCGAGCAATGAGCCAGCCCCATGTGCCGGGCTGCCTTCCATTGGCGACACCATCGTGCCACTGGAGCATTTCACGTGTGAGGGCGCGGCATTGCCTGGCCCGCTCGAGGTCCTGACCATCACCCTCGCGGCCCAATAGAGTGTAGGTTTTGATGGCGTAACCGGCGTCCAGATATTTTTTTGGAGGTCTCCAAAAATACTGACCTCGGCCTTTCCGGTGTTTCATGCACGGCGCATAAAGCGGCTCGCTATCGTTCCATAATGATTGATCAAAATGCATTGTGGTCCTCCTGGTTGGTTTCCTTCAATCGTTCAGAGCGCGCCGTCATTGTTGTTAAATTCCTTTGACGCGCCCATTCCTCAATAGCCTCAAGATGGCGGAGACCGATCGCTGGGTCAATTTTGGGTAATCCGTACTGGCGTTCCAGGTCAGTTGAATTTGACCGGAGCCATGTCACATTGTGCCCGAGCAACCTAGCGACTTCCACTTCCTTCACGTACAGCCGTGGTGCTCCCATCACTCACCCTCCGATAGGGCGCGGAGACCTTCGGGGGTGTTGGTTGGGTCAGTCATGCTGCGTCGCTCATTTGATCGATATTGCAGAGGTGCGGGCGGAATCTGACGGCCACCACCCAGGGGTTCGCCGCCCAGCTTATATCCGGGCCGTCTGGTGTGCGGGGCTTGCCGTTGATGCTGTCCCAGAGGTCTTTGAGGGCTGCCTTGGCGGACGTGAACCTGATTTCAGCGTGTTTGTGATAGTCGAACAAGCCCGGCTCGGTCTGAGTGATGCCTTCAGCGACCGCATCCGCTTCGCTGATGTCCTGCAATCGCTGCACCCGCACCTCGGTCACATTTAGTGTCAGGCGAGAGGCCCAGCGTGGCATGTGCATGGAGGCGCGAGTTCTGCCCCTAGTCATCATCTCGCACGACATTACTCTAATGTTGCCATCAGCCAGATATCCGACCGGCTCGTATTGGCTGACTTCGCGTGGGGGAAGCTTGTTCATTTGTCCGCATAAGCACCACGCTTCACGCATCCAGAGACGGTCACCGGGAGCGTAGGGCACTTTGTAGTCAGGGATTACTCCGCAACCGTTGCTGCCCATCGTGATGTTGAGGTGGTCGCGGCCTTTAACTTGGATCGTATCAACAAAGCACTCGCGCTTGACGTCTTCGTGCTCGATCTGGAACGTATCTGGCTGCGGTTTCATGACCCGGCGTGTTTGGGTCTTCCCTGCACCGGGGCTCTGGATCTCCCGCAGGATGGCCTGAACCATCGGTGCGCTGAAAAGTATAGGGCGGTCAGCCATTGCAGGCCTCTTTCTGTTCGGGGTGGGTGTCGGCGACCAGGTGGGCGCAGTTGGCAGCCGCCAGTGCGCGGGCAATGCCAGGGCAGACACTGTTGCCGACGCAGCTAACCTGCTGGTGCTTGGTGAAGGGTTTGAACGTCCAGTCTTCGCCGTCCTGGTGCCAGACACCTTCGATCACGTAGTCAGACGGAAACCCTTGGGCGTTGAATAGCTCGCGCGGGGTCAGCATCCGCATACCGATGTCGACCACCACGTATGCGGTGGCCTTGATGGTGACAGTGACAAACTCTCCCCCATCCCAGACGCCTTGGCTGCGCAGGAACTCGGCCACTTCGCGGGCCCGGTCGTGATGTTCGCCCGAGAACTCCGGCGCTGCCAGCTCGGCTTGCATGTGACCCATGCGGTCCTTGACTGTGACCGTGTGCAGAGGTTCGTCGCTGCGGGCCCCGTCGCCAGTGCCATAGTATTTGGCAATCCATGGCGCGATCAATCCAGACTTACCTCCGCCGCCTGCCGTCACTGTGCCAAGCGGATCGCTGATTGCGTGGCCGGTGCTCTGGCCAAAGTGCCGGGCGATCAATGGAGCAATCACGCTTTGCTGCGATCCTGTGGCGGTGAGGGTGGAAATGGGTGCGTTGATAGCGCGGCCCGGGTTGTGCCCGGCTCGGGCTTTGTTGTGCTGCGCCAGATAGGGGGCGATTACCGCGTTCTGATCTTTGTTGCTGGCGGTAATCGTATGGTGGGGCCCAATAATGTCGCGCGATCGGCCACCCTGTTGGGCGTAGGTCAGTACCGGGGCGATGATGCTCAGGCCGCTGGCGCTGGTGATTGTCCGGGCCGGTTCCTGTGTATCCCAGACGTTGGGCCCTCTGCCGGTGGTTTTGCTGTTTGCCACATTCATCAGGACTGGCGAGATAAGCGCCGAATGGCCACCACCGGCTAGAACGGTTGGGTGCGGGTTTTCGATCGAGCAAGAGCGGCGGGCTGAATTTTTCAGACTCAATAGATGTGGGGCGATGATACCCAATGGCGCCGCGCCGCCCGGCTTCTTGATCCAGCTGTTTGCCGTGATCGTCGCCAGCGGGTCGCGTAGATCCTGACCGGTGGCGCCAGAGTTGAACCGCTGGACTGAGGGCGCAGTGATCTTGCCGCCCGGCACCTCGACCACATAGCCGTTGGCTGTGTCCTGCAGGGAGTGTTCGGGGCTCAGCGCGTAGCCTTTGGTGCGAGCGTAGCTGCGCACACGGGCTATGATGCCGTTGGTGGTCTCTGACTGGTGCGCAGGGGGGCGGATGCGTTCGAAATCAACCGCCTGGCCACGTTCTGCTTTCAGGATTTCCCAAGACGTCTGAAAAAGCGATGGGATATCGTAAAATTGATCGGGGTTGGTCAGAATTTCCCGCGCAGAGGCGATCTGCTGATGTGTCAGAATGCGTGTTTTCTCTGATGCTGTCATGGCTTCATCTCCCGTTTCCTCGAAACGATAATGTATCCACTTTTTGTGGATAACAACAAGACAAATTCACAAAAGGTGGATTTTACATCACTCCCCGTCAAAACTATCACAGCGACCAACGTTCACCTGGACACAATCTGGGCTATACAGACCTTGCTTCGGCCTAGCTCTTAGGGTGCTTTCGGCCCTGACCTGCCGTTCGTGACAAACCCGTCTAACGGCAGCTTCCAGCCCTAAGCGGACCTGGCACCGAAACCTATCGCCGCAAGAGCGGACCTTCAAGGCGATGTGCAGCACTGGCCATCCCCGGCCGTAATTCTGTAATCGCCACTGCCCGTTTCGATCTCGTTGTATCCATCGCCCACGGTAATGGAGTTTTTGCCATCCCCAGCATTGATCCGGTTGTCACTTTTGCCTGCTCGAATGGTGTCGGCACCATCGCCCGTTTCAATGTTGTTGAAACCGTCGCCGACCGTAATGCGATTGGAACCGGCTTCGATCTCGATTGTATTGTTGCCATCACCGGCGCGAATGTCGTCTTTACCGTC
>JABSSD010000091.1 GCA_013214575.1 Paracoccaceae bacterium
AGAGCGTCTGTCAAATTATCATGGCCTTTGCAGGTGGAGTTTGCGGTATTTTTTCGTAAGCTAATGGGGGCATTTGATCAGGAATGGTATCATGAACATCATACATTTCATCCAAGCCGGTGGAACCATCGACAAGGATTATCTGACCGATGATGATAATCGCGCTTATAATTTTGTGTGATGTTAGGGTTGTTGTTGTTATATCGCTGCGCGCCAGCGGGGACTGTCCGTGCGAAAGCGCCCGCCTGACCAGTTTTAGTGGGGCGTAGTTAGGTTTCTATGACGCGCCTGCAAAGCAACAGGTTTCCACCCCTTGCCGCTAACGTGTTTCGGGTTCAACTGGGGTTGTTGTTACAGCGAATGATGAAACAATTGCACATTTGGTAAAAATATCCCGTCAGTACCGATATCTGTCTATATTCAAGGATTTTTCTGGTAAGGCCAACAGGTCGAATAAGCCGATAAAATGGGCGAGACCTGGGGGACGGGTGCAGATGAGAATAGCAGACGAGGATGTGCTCCAAAAATACCGTGCGCTGATATTGGCAGCGACCGAAGACGGCGTCTTCATCCAGATAAACTGACCACACAGAAATTGCGCTTCGCCGAGAGCTCACACATCAACTCGCGATAAAGTCCGTCGTTGCCGCGCGGGCTGTGTCGCCCGCCAACCGCTTCTTCCCGGCTTCCATGAAGTCCTTTGACCATTTGTAGTAAACGCCTTGAGCAAACCCGTCGCGGCGGCACAGCTCTGCAGAGCTGTGCCGCCGCGCAGCCCGTCCAGGACGATCCTGATCTTCTCGCTAGGGCTTCTACGTGTTCCAGTTGTCTGTCTCATGTCCCACTTGTCTCCTGAATGTGGCTCTTGTGCGATACAGGAGCCGTATCCCGGCACGGCATTTACGCCGGGAGACGGCGAGGGTCGGATCGTTTCCCTCTTGGTCGTGATGGACCGTGGAGGACTAAGGTCGCCCGCGTCTTTTCTGATGACCTGAACGGATACTTGGGCTTGCGACCCGTATGAAAAGACAAGGTGGAAAAGACATATGGATAATACCATCGGCATCGACATTTCCAAAGACACGCTTGATGTTTATCGTTTGACGGACGGACAACATATGCAGGTTCCCAATGGCAAAAGAGGATATGCAAAACTGTTCAGATGGATTGGAATGCAACCGACACAGCTGATCATATTCGAGGTGACGGGTGCGTATCACCGCCAGTTGGAGCAGGTGCTTGGCGTCAAATCTATCCCGTTCGTCAAAGTGAACCCAAAGCAGGCCCGCAGATTTGCCCAGGCCAGCGGAAAATTGGCGAAAACAGATCGTGTTGACTGCGAGGTGCTGGCAAAGATGGGCGCAGCCCTGCAACTGGTGCCAAAGCCTATCAGCGCAGAAAACCTATATGATATAAGGGAGTTGTTGGCCGCGCGTCGGGCGCTCATCAAAGACCGTACTGCAGCCAAAGCACGCTATGCCACTGCCTCTATTGCGCTTGCAAGGCGGCTACTCGAAAAGCGCCTGCGCCACATTGAAAGTGATATCTCAAAGATTGATGCCACAATGCTGGAATTGGCACGCTAGGATCAGTACATGAGCGAACGACTGGACATTCTGTTCAGTATTCCTGGGATTGGATTGATCACAGCGCTCATGATCCTTGTTGATTTACCGGAAATTGGCTCTCTCAATAACAAGCAGGTTGCCAGCCTTGCAGGACTTGCCCCCCCTCTCACACATGCAAGCATGTGTTGCCGGTCAATGAATGTCGCAAAGCTACGGGAAATGGCAAGGAAAGGCGCGGATACAGGGTGGGCGTCCAAACTTGCTGAATTCCATCTTCATGCCAGCGTTGGTCGCGATCCGGTTTAATCCGGATGTGAAAGCCAAGCACGATCCACTTGTCTCCGCAGGGAAAGAGAAAAAGATCGCCATTACAGCGATCATGCGCAAGCTGCTTGTTCTCGCAAATGCTTTACTGCGGGATCAGCGGAAGTGGACTGAAAAGGGAACTTGACCAAGACGGATACTCCTCAGTGGTTACGATGAGCCAGAAACACTCTCTTATCAAATACCGCTATTTGGACACATAGGCGCTGACGTCAGACAGGTCTTGATGGAACTGAGAGCGAGGCCCCCCCGACATTGGAGCTTGTCAGTGCATGGTGGGGTGGCCCGCTGTTATTTTGGAACAGAATCTCGCTGGGCGGGTGCCTCGCGGCGGTTACATGACGGCACCTATTTGCCAGGGGACGAACTCGAAATCGCCCAACCCCTGCGACTCGGATTTGCTTTGTTTTCCTGAAGCGACTTCCAAAATGTAATCGAAAATTTCCCGACCGACGGCTTCCACAGTCCTGTTGTCGCTGACAATGGATCCGGCGTTGATGTCGATGTCTTCCGGCATCCGGACGAACAGGGCAGAGTTTGAGCCGACTTTGACAGTCGGCGCTGGTTTGGAACCAAAGACCGAGCCGAGCCCGGTCGTGAACACCACTATGTTGCAGCCCGAGGCGATTTCGCCGGTAATCGAGGCGGGGTCGTAGCCGGGGCTGTCCATGAAAACAAACCCCTTACGGTCGATCACTTCCCCGTATTTGTAAAAACCGTTGAACGGTGTGGTGCCGCCTTTGGCCACCGCGCCCAGCGATTTTTCCAGAATTGTGGTCAACCCACCGCGCTTGTTGCCCGGGCTTGGGTTGTTGTCCATCGAGCCGTCGTTGATCTTGGTGTAGTGTTCCCACCAGCTAATCCGGTCGAGCAGATCCTGCGCAGTTTTTTCGTCAGAGGCACGGCAGGTCAGCAGATGCTGTGCACCGTAAATCTCGGGGGTCTCGGCCAGCACTGCGGTGCCACCTTGGCGCACCAACAGATCCGATGCGTATCCTAGCGCTGGGTTGGCAGTCACCCCCGACCAGCCATCCGAGCCACCGCATTGCAGCGCCAGCGTCAGCTCTGAGGCTGGTGCCGGGGTGCGTTGGTCGGCGTTAACGACTGGCAGCATTTCGCGCACCTGGGCAATCCCGGCCTCGACGGTTTGTCGGAGCCCGCCCATGGTCTGAATGTTCATGCTGCGCACTCTGGGCCCCTGTTTCAGCCCATAAGCCTCAAGCAGGAAATCGATCTGGTTGACCTCACAACCGAGGCCGACAAACAGAACACCGCCCACATTCGGGTTGCGCGCATAGCCCCAGAGCACCCGCTGCAGATTGCCAAAGCCCTCACTGTTGGTGGCCATCCCGCAGCCCGTGCCATGAGAGAAGGCCGCAACACCGTCGACATTTTCAAATTTTGCCAGCTCTGCGTCCGAGATGCCTTGCGCGATCATATGGGCGGCGGTGGCGGAACAATTGACCGAGGTCAGCACAGCGATGAAGTTGCGGGTGCCAACCTTGCCGTTTGCGCGGTGATAGCCCTGGAAGGTGGCGCGCTGATCTTCGGGCATATAATCGACGGGATTGGCATCAACCCCGATGCGATAGTCCAGATCGACCGCACTGAATTCCAGATTGTGGCTGTGTACATGTGATCCGGGTGCAATATCAGCGCTGGCAAAGCCGATGACTTGCCCGTATTTGCGCACCGCGTCACCTTTGGAGATGGCGCAAGTCGCCAATTTGTGCCCCGAGGGCACCGGGTTTTGGACGGCAATCCCGTCCAGATCCATTCCGGGCGCTAGCGCCTGGGTAGCAATAACCACATTATCGGCCTGGTTGAGGCGGACGAAAGAGGGTGAGCTGATCTGCATGATCTTCCTTTCAGGTTTTAGCTGGCGTTTTCGACGATCATGGCGATGCCCTGACCGCCACCAATACACATGGTGGCCAGCCCGTACCGGCCATTTTGGCGTTTCAGTTCGTGAACAAGTTTGGTCAAAATAATGGCGCCCGAGGCCCCGATCGGATGGCCAAGGGCGATGGCACCACCATTGGGGTTGACCCGGTCCGGGTCGAACCCCAGGTCTTTGCTGACAGCGCAGGCTTGGGCGGCGAAAGCCTCGTTGGATTCGATCACATCAATCTGATCAAGGCTCAGCCCGGCGCGGGCGATGGCCTGTTTCACTGCCGGCACCGGCCCCAGCCCCATCACCCGGGGTGCCACCCCACCCAGACCGTAAGACACGATACGCGCCAAGGGCGCGGCGCTGCTGTTACAGATTTTTTCGCCACTGGCCAGAACCAGCGCGGCGGCGCCGTCATTGATCCCCGAGGCATTTCCGGCGGTAACGCTGCCGTCTTTCTGAAACACAGGGCGCAGGTTCTCGAAATCCTCGATCTGGGCGTTCATGCGCAAATGCTCATCAGTATCGAATGTGATTGTTTTTCGACCCTGGCGGATCTCAAGGGGCAGGATTTGTTCCGCGAAATATCCGTTGGTGATCGCTGACGCGGCGCGACGGTGGGAAGCCAGGGCGGCGGCGTCCTGCTCGGACCGTGAGATGCCGCATTCCTGGGCAATGTTTTCGGCGGTGACGCCCATATGACCGTTGCCAAACGGATCGGTCAGAGCCCCTGCTATCATGTCCGTAGCCCGTACGTCACCCATTTTTTGCCCAAACCGGGCGGATGACAGCAAGTGCCCTGCGCGACTCATATTTTCGGCGCCGCCCGCGACAGACAGGCCCACATGGCCTAGTGCGATACCGTCGGAAGCAGTCACCACGGCCTGAAGACCGCTGCCGCACAGGCGGTTCAGGGTCAGTGCCGGGGCGGTTTCAGGGATACCTGCAGCAATAGCGGCCACGCGGGATAGATACATATCCTGGGGCTCGGTGTGGATCACGTTTCCAAAGACCGAATTTTCAACCTCTCTGGCAGAGAACCCTGACCGTTCAATGGCTTCGGCGGTCACTTTGGCCGCCAGCTCGGTCGGCGCAATACCAGCCAGCGCTCCCCCGAATGTACCGATTGCGGTGCGTACTGCGGATAGGATGAAAATGTCTGTCGTCATGTTGGGATGGCTCCATTTGGCAGGGTATCAGCATGCTTTTCCAAAAATTTGGGGTTGCTTTCGGCCAGCCTGGACAGGGTTATCGAGGTTAAGACGTCAAGCATCTGGCAGTGATTGTCTGATCCCGGATCAAAGATTCCTTCTCGAATCTTCTGGCACAAAGTCGCGTGCACATCGTCAGGCGTATCGGTGAGCAGAGCGGTAATTTGGCGGACTTCGATTGCTGACATTTCGCTGGAACCGTGAAACTGGCGCTGCGCAATGGCCATTGCGTTGGCAATCATCAGCGCCTTGTATTTTAGGTCTTCGGGCAGGATCGGTTGCACTTCACGCAAGAATTCGGCGCGGGCGATATGCAGCAAGTCGGCTCCGTCAGGCTGATCGCGCATGGGGCACCTCTTGGGTCAGAGTCAGAATGTCATGCTCCAGTTCGGGCACAATCTGGCGGGTTAGGGCCAGTTCCAGAGATGGTTCGGTGCCACTCAGGTGGCGTTCACCCTGCGCCAGCGCGATCACCGCCCATCGCAGGGTGGCCATCACCTGCCAATACCGAAGGTTGGCCAGATCGGGCGATTGGCCACTGACGTCGACATATCCTGTCATGAAATCGCCCAGTGCGCCGATGCCCCCGGCCACGCGCGCATCCGAGCCAAACCGCCAGCAGCGGGCGGTGAACCAGCCGATGTCCTGCATCGGATCGCCCCAGGCGGCAAATTCCCAGTCCAGAATTCCGGTCAGGATCTCGCCATCGACCATATAGTTGCCGGTGCGGTAATCATTGTGGCACAGTACAATTGTCTCGGTCCCAGGAGCGTTAATCTCAAGCCATCTGATACCCCATTCTACCACTGGCTGTGGCGCCCTAATCGCGTCCAGCGCTGCACGTAGCGCCCGCACCTCATCCAGCGCTGGGGCAGCGCCCGGCTCGAGCAGGAACCCCAATGCCACAACCGGTGGACGGACAGAATGGATGCGGGCCAACTCAGCACCCAGATCCCTTGCCAGAGATGGTGAACCCTGCGGCAACGCCCGCACCAGCCGGTGTCCGGCAGCGGTGCCCACCAGCCGCCGCATCACAAACAGCGGCCGTTCCATGGCCGTACCGCTGTCAAGAAACCACAGGGGCTCGGGCACTTTGATCCCAGCCTCCCAGGCGATCTGGAACAGACTAAATTCCTGCGCCCTGGACAGGCTGACATCCAGAACTGAAGCGGAATTAGTGCGTAACACGGTGTTCAGTCGGCCTGCATGGCTGCCCCCGGTAAAATCGAGATCAAATAACCAGTTCTGCTGGATGGCGCCGCCTGTCAGCAGTCGGCACTCCAGCACCCGCGCCGATTGCGCGCCGGTCCGCGCCGCAAGGGCATCGGCGATCTTTTGCTGTGTTGCGATGTCCATGTTCAGGGCCCCCAGGACCAGAAATCGCTGCCTTCACGGTCATAGAACCCTGACAGGACCATTTTGTGCACTTCGCTAGCCCCATCGACCAGCCGCGCCTGCCGGGCATAGCGATAGATCCATTCCAGAACTGTGTCCTTGGAATAGCCGCGCGCACCGTTCAGTTGGATCGCTGTATCCACCGCGTTATGCAGCGTATCTGCCACCGCAATTTTGGCCATCGAAACCTCTTTGCGGGCGAAATCGCCCTGATCGAGCTTCCAGGCGGCGTTCATTACCAAGAGTCGGCCGACCTGGATGTCCATGGCAATCTTTCCCATGGCGTGCTGAATGCTCTCGCGCTCGCCCAGTAAACTGCCAAACGCCTCGCGGGTCCGGATATACTCTCGCGCTATCTCCATCGAGCGTTTTGACAGGCCCAGCCAGCGCATGCAGTGCGTCAGCCTCGCGGTACCCAAGCGGATCTGAGTGGCCTTCAGCCCATCGCCAATCTCCATCAGGCGGTTGGAATCGTCGATCTCAAGCCCGTCATATTCGATCTCGCAATGCCCGCCATGTTCCTCGGGGCCCATGATCGGAATGCGCCGTTCGATGCGCCAGCCGGGTTGATCCGCGTGGTAAAGAAAGGCCGAAAGCCCTTTGCGCGGGTCGTCCGACGTGCGTGCGATCAATATGAAATGCTTCGCGCCTTCAGCCCCGGTGATGAACCATTTGCGGCCTCTGATGATCCACTTGTCGCCTTTGCGGGTGGCTTTTGTCATCATCATACCAGACGGGTCCGAACCTGAACCTGGATGCGGTTCGGTCATGACAAAAGCCGACCGAACCTTGCCGTCGATGATCGGTTGCAGCCAGCGGTCTTTCTGTTCCTCGGTGGCAACCTTGTTCAAAAGGATCATGTTGCCGTCATCCGGGGCCGCCGAATTGAAACAGGCTGGGCCAAAGATTGAGCGGTTCATTTCCTCATAAAGAGCTGCCATACCCACGACGCTAATCTCCTGGCCACCGCGTGACCTGGGCATCTGGAAGGCCCACAATCCCTGGGCACGGGCCTGCGTGCGAATCTCGGCCAACAGACCCTCGCGGATGTTTTCATGCGGGTCAAACGACGCGGGATCGCTTTCCAGCGGCAGAACGTGGTGATCGACAAAAGTGCGGACTCGGGTGCGGTAGTTTTCTATTTGTGGAGAGAGTGTGAAATCCATGCTCATTTTCCTGTGTTAAAGACCCGACACCAAATGGCCGCCGTCAATTTCAATTGTTGCCCCGGTCATGAATCGCGACGCCTGTGAGGCCAGCAACAATACCGGTCCGTCCAGTTCGTCCAGTTGACCCAAACGTCGCATCGGCACCCGACTGATCAGTGCCTGCCCGGCGTTGCTGGAAAAAAACTCCTGGTTGAGATCAGTCTCAAAATACCCCGGCGCCAGCGCGTTGACGCGGATATTGTGCCGCGCCCATTCCAGTGCCAGTTGCCGAGTCATCTGTACTACGCCGGCCTTGGATATCGCATATGGTGCAACGCCGCCGGCCACCCGCAGGCCCAGAATCGAGGCGATGTTGATGATCGACCCGGCTCTCTCTTTGGCCATCATCCGCCGCGCCGCTTCGCAGGACACCAGCCAAACGCCGCGCAGGTTGGTGTCGATGGTGGTGTTCCATGTTTCCGGCGTAATCATTTCAGCGCGGCCACTGCCGGTGACACCAGCATTGTTGATCACCACATCCGCGCAGCCGAACCGTGCCTCGGCAACGTCGAATGCAGCCGCAACGCTGCTGTCCATAGTTACGTCCATCTGCGCGGCGACGGCGCTGATACCGTCCCGATCCAACTCTTTTACCAGCGCGTCAAGCAGGGGCTGCCGCCGTCCCGTCAGTGTGACCCGTGCGCCCTTTTCGCCGAAAAACCTGGCGAAATGCGCACCCAGCCCGCTGGTTGCACCGGTGATCAGAACGTGTTTGTTGCCGACGTCAAACATCATCAAGCCTCCAGACGATAGAATTTGGTGGCGGTTCCGGACCAGATTGCCTGTTGTTCGACCGGGTTGAGCCCGGTTAGCAGAATTTCGGTGATCGCTACCCATTGTGCGTAAGTTCCGGCAATATTGAGCACCGGCCAGTCCGACCCCCACATCAGCCGGTCAGGGCCGAAGATATCCAGGAGGTGATCCACATAGGGGCGCAATTGATCGGCATCAGAATCGGGGCCTGCCTCGGTCAGCAGGCCAGACAGTTTGCAATGGACATTGCTCTGGCTAGCGACGTCGCGCATCTCAGCAGCCCAATCGTCAAATTTCCCGGCGGCGATCTGCGGTTTCATGCCATGATCGATCACCGTGCGCATGTCGGGGTGGCGGTTGAACAGCTTGCCAAACGTACCAGCGTGGCGGGCAAACCCCAGCGCTTCGAACACCAGATCAAAGTGCTGGATAGCCTCGAACGCCCATGTCAGATCGTCTCGCAGCACCCAGTTGTCCTGCGGGATTTCCTGCACCATCGGGCGCAAACCCAGAAACTTAGGATGATTGGCAAAACGGGCGATCTGCTCGCGTTGGTTCGGATCCTCGAAATCGACCCAGCCGATCACCCCGGCGATCCAGTCGGTCGCATCCGCCAACCCCAGAAGGTAATTAGTTTCCGCCAGAGTCCAGGCAGCCTGAACCAGGATGGTCTTGTCGACCCCCGCCGCCCGGCGCGCCGGATCAAGATGGCGCGGAAGATAATCGCGCGCCCAGGTCGCATGGTCGGCTCCAATCCAGTGGTAGTCCTGTCGTGAAATGGACCAGCAATGGTGATGTGCGTCGATCTTGTTCATAAGGTTTACCCGCCCTGATCAGTGCCGCTGCATGTAGACGACATGGGTGTGCGTGAAATCGTAGATCCCGTGTTTCCCATCGGCGCCGCCAATGCCGGATTGGCGCACTCCGGCATGATGGCCCTGAAACGCTTCCATGTGTTCCCGGTTCACGTAAGTCTCACCAAAGCTGAGCTTGTCGCAGGCTTTCATCACCGTGTTCAGGTTCGTCGAAAAGATCGACGAGGTCAGGCCAAGGTCGCTGTCATTGGCCAGCGCGATAGCCTCGTCCAGATCCGCGATGCGGCGCACTGGCAGGACAGGGCCAAAAATCTCGTCGCGCATCACCGACATGTCATCTGTGCAATTGGCTAGTACTGTCGGCAGATAGTGATGTCCGGTGCCGTCGATCTCGTGGCCACCACAGAGCACTTCGGCGCCAGCGGCCTTTGCCTCCTCAACCATTCGCGAAACGCCGTCTACCCCGGCGCGGTTCACCATTGGCCCCATATCAAGCGCAACGCCCGCCTCGGCGCTGGCGATTGGGTCGCCAAACTGAACCGCCTGCATCCGGTCTGTCAGCCGGTCTAAAAATGCCTCGGCAATACCGTCCTGCACATAAACCCGTTCAGCGCAGTTGCAGACTTGTCCCGTATTGATTATCCGCGAGGCGACAACGGACTCGACGGCCACATCCAGATCGGCGTCATCCATAACGATCACTGGCGCGTTGCCGCCAAGTTCAAGATTGACCTTGGTGATGTTTGTCGCTGCATCGGCCATGATCTGCGCCCCAGTAGAAACCGAGCCAGTAACGCTGATCAGGCCAACGCCCTTGTGTCGCGACAGGGCGCTGCCAACAGTCGAACCGCGCCCGGCAACTAGCCCAAACACGCCCTTGGGCAGGCTGGTTTCATCTACCAGCCTGGCAAAGAGATAGGCGTTCAGCGGCGTTTCGCTGCTGGACTTGAACACAATCGTGTTGCCGGTCAGCAAAGCAGGTGCCATCTTCCGGGCGATCAGAAATAGCGGAAAGTTCCATGGCAGGATTCCAGCTACCACGCCAATCGGCTTACGGAACAGGAATATTTGTTCACCCGGCCGGTCGCTGGTGATTATCTCGCCCTCCAAACGGCGGGCCCATTCGGCGGTGTATTCGAAATACTGCCAGGTAGACTCCACTTCACCGCGTGCCAGTTCCAGCGTCTTGCCCTGCTCGCGCGACAGGCAACGGGCAAATAGTTCTGACTGATCCCGCAGTCTGGCGGCAATCTCGCGCAGGTATTTGGCACGCTCGGGCGCGGTCTTTTCCGCCCAGCTGACCTGTGCCGCTTTGGCTGCCACGACGGCATCTTCCACATCACCGATCGATCCTTGGGGTACGGTGCCGATCACCTGTTCAGTAGCGGGGTTTTCCACGTCAAGTTGGCTGTCGGCGGTCCGAAATTCGCCGTTCACATAGTTTTTTGCAGTCAGAAAATCAGTCATTGGATAGCTTTCTCAGGCCGCAGAGCGGTTGTTGGTGGACGCGTCGGCAAAGGCGTGCCGGGCAGCGATCAGCGCAGTGTCGTATGTTTCAAACGCCTGCATCTTGACCGGACCAAAGCCGCGAATTTCCTGCGGCAGGGTGGCCAGGGCGATGGCGGCGGTCAGATTGGCAGCGGTCAGGTTGGAGGCAACTTCGGTCATTAGCACCTCGAACTCTGTCACCATTGCCCGTTCGCGTTTGCGTTCTTCGGTTTTGCCAAAAATGTCGAACTTGGTTCCACGCAGCACTTTGAGAGGTGCCAGCAATCGCATGGCGGGCAGGATCCAACGACCAAATTCTTGTTTTTCCGGGCGCCCGGTGTCTTTGTTAATGCGCGACAGCATCGGCGGTGCCAGATGGTATTTCAGCTGATACTCGCCTTCAAAAGTGCGGGCTATCTCAGCGGCAAACGTGCCGTCACAGTGCAGGCGGGCAACCTCGTATTCATCCTTATAGGCCATCAACCGATAGGCGGTCAGCGCCACGGTCTCGCTAAGAAGACCTGCCGCTCCTGCAAGGCGTGTTTCGCTGGTCCGGATGCGTTCGACCAAATCGACATAGCGCTTGGCATAGGCGGCATCCTGATAACGGCTCAAGATGGCGGCACGCCTTTGTATCTGTTGATCCAGGGACGGCGGAACCGGTTCGCTGCGCTGGCCATTAAGACCGGCCTCGGCCGAGACCTTGGCGGGATCAATCGCCTGAACTCGACCCCAGTCAAATGCTGATTGGTTCATCGCAACAGCGGTGCCATTCAGGACAATGGCTTTGGATATGGCCTTTGCAGAAAGCGGGATATGGCCAGATTGATAGGCAAAACCGAGCAGAAACATGTTGGCGGCGATGGTATTGCCCATCAGCGCCGTGGCCAGCGCCGTGGCGTCGATCAGACTGCTGTTTTCGACCCCGGCCTGCGCCTGCAGAGTTTCCACCAAATTCGCCGTTGGCAGGCGAAAATCGCGGTTGTGTATAAAGGCCCCGGTCATGGTTTCATGCGTATTAGCGATAAAGATGGTATGGCCGTTGCGCAGGGTCTTGCTGACCGCCGGATCTGCCAACACCAGCGTGTCACAGGCCAGGATCAAATCAGCGCCGCCTGAGGACACCCGGATGGTGGAAATATCCGCCGGTCTGGCGGCAAATTTGATATGGCTGGCCACGGCGCCACCCTTTTGCGCCAACCCGGCCATGTCGATGATACCGCAACCTTTGCCCTCGAGATGCGCGGCCATTCCAAGGATCGCGCCAATGGTGACAACGCCGGTGCCGCCAATGCCGGTGATCACCATCGAATATGGCTTGGCCAGATCAGGGGTCTTGACCGGATTCGGCAGCGTACCTGCGTCGGGAGTCTTGGGTTTTGGCTTTCTCAGCTGGCCGCCCTCAACCGTAACAAAGCTGGGGCAAAAGCCCTTTAGGCAGGAGAAATCCTTGTTGCAGGCGGATTGGTCGATCTGGCGCTTGCGGCCGTCCTCGGTCTCTTTCGGCAGGATCGCGACACAGTTGGACTGGATGCTGCAATCACCGCATCCTTCGCAAATGTCGGAGTTGATGAACACCCGGCGTGCTGGGTCCGGGATAGACTTGCGCTTGCGGCGACGGCGTAATTCGGCAGCACAGGTCTGTTCATAAATCAGCACCGTCACACCGGGGATCTCAGCTAACCGTTTTTGCACCGCGATTAGCTGATCGCGGTGCAGGATTTCGACGCCTGCTGGCGGCTTCAATTCGCCAACATGGCGGGCCGGGTCATCCGTGACCAGCACTGTCTTTTTGGCCCCCGCCGCGATCACTTCGCGGGCGATGATGGCCGAGTTCAGATCACCTTCAAGCTGCTGGCCGCCAGTTAGCGCCACCGCGTCATTGTTAAGGATCTTGAAAGTAATGTTGGTATCGGTCTTGGCCGCAGCCCGTATCGCCATGATGCCGGAGTGGTTATAGGTGCCATCGCCGACATTCTGGAACATATGCGGGTTGGTCGAGAATTTTGATTCGCCGATCCAGTTGGCGCCCTCTCCTCCCATATGGGTATAGCCATCGACACCGCGGTTCATGAATTGCGACATCCAGTGGCATCCGATCCCGGCATAGCCACGCTTGCCCTCGGGCAGTTTGGTCGAGGTCGAATGCGGGCAGCCGGCACAGAAGTAGGGCGTGCGGCGATCCTGGGTGATGTTCAGCACCGCGTCGCGAACCACGGCGATGCGGGCCATCGCGGTAGACAGGGTCTGCTCATTGGCCGGACACAATGCAGCCAGCCGCCGGGCCAGAATGTCGGCGATCATCACCGGCTCAAGCGCCCCTTCGGATGGAAACAGAACATTGTCCTCCTCGTCGTGCTTGCCAACCACAACGGGGCGGGTGGGTTCATTGAACAACACACTGCGCAGCTGATCCTCGATCAGGCCGCGTTTTTCCTCGATGACGATGATCTGCTCTAGTCCGGCCGCAAAATCTCGAACGCCGGTAGGCTCCAGCGGCCAGGGCATGGCCACCTTGAATAGCGTTAGCCCGAGCTTTGTTGCGATCTGTTCATCAACCCCTAGCTCCGCCAATGCCTGAACCGTGTCGGAATAGGACTTGCCCGTGGTAACAATGCCGATACGGCTGTCGTCAGACTTTGGCAACGTGGTCCGGTTCAGCCCGTTTGCGCGGGTATACTCCAGCACCGCGCGGATCTTGTGTTGGTGCAGGCGTGCCTCTTGCTCTTGAGGCGTGTCGACCCGGCGGATCGATAATCCGCCTTGGGGCATGTTGTCCAGTTCTGGCAAGATGATCGGCACGGCATCGGTGTCAACATTGACAGAAGCGGTGGATTCAACATTATCCTTGACGCATTTCAGAGCCGTCCAAACGCCCGCAAAGCGCGACAGGGCCCAGCCATGCAGGCCATAATCGAACAATTCCTGAATATTGGCCGGGTTCAGCACCGGTATCATTGCATCAACAAAGGCAAATTCGCTTTGATGCGAAGTGGTCGAGGATTCACAGGTGTGGTCGTCGCCAAACACCGCCAGCACGCCGCCAAATGGCGAAGTACCGGATAAGTTGGCGTGGCGAAAAGCATCGCCGGTCCGGTCGACGCCTGGCCCCTTGCCATACCACAGGCCAAAAACTCCGTCATACTTGCCATCGCCGCGTAGTTCGGCCTGCTGCGTGCCCCAGAGCGCGGTGGCAGCCAGATCCTCGTTCAGACCCGGTTCATAAACCACTCCCGCCGATTCAAGGACGTTCTTAGCCAGACCAAATTGCGCATCTACTGCCCCCAGCGGCGAGCCGCGATAACCAGTAACATAACCCGCAGTGTCTTTGCCCCGAGTCTCGTCCAGCGCCGATTGCGCTAGACATAGCCGGACCAGCACCTGTGTGCCGGTGGCATAAACATTCGCTTTGTCCAGATCATATTTATCCGACAGGCTGACGTCACGCAGGGTTGTATCCATATGGCTCATTCGTATCTCCTGGTGATTTTTTTGGAAATTGTATACGATTCTTTTAGAATGGCAAGCATCGCAAGCTCGAAAACTCAGAATTCAAAAATTCGAACAAAGCGATACATTTTACCTTATAAAAACAATGGGATACGAAAGATATGAAAATGACATGAGAATATACTTGGCAGTTTTCTGCGGAAGAAATTTCTGAATATGGACTGCCTGTCTACAAAAATTTTTACTTCAAGACAGGTTGGTGTTGAGAATTTTTTCGAGACCAAGCTTGAGGACTTCGATGGAATCCGCCTCGGTAAAAGTGAGATGTTCTATCAGGGTGGCTTTGGCGGCGGCGGCGTCTCGGCGCAGCATTGCGTCGGCAATTGTGGTGTGGTGTTTGAAGTTGGCCCCGGCTCGTACCGCGTGCTTGACCTCAATCCGCCTGACAAAGCGGATGCGCGCACTGATATTACTCAGCATGTCGACCAGGATAGGATTGCCGGATGCCTCTGCGATCATCTCGTGAAAGCGCTCATCATGTCTTGCCATGGTTAGGGAATTGGTCTTGGGCGCTCGTTTTTCGACTCGCTTCCAGAACGCGCTGATAGCACGCAGTGCCTGATCGTCGGCGCGCTTGACGGCAAGTTCAACAGCCACCAACTCCAACCCTAAGCGTGTTTCAGCCTGAAAAAACAACTCATTAGCAGTTATTGTTCGGCAAAAAAATCCTCGGTTCTTCTGAAAAGTTATCAGTCCCTCTGTGACCAGGCGATTAAGGGCTTCTCGAACAGGTGTGCGACTTACGTTCATCTTTTCTGCCAGTTGAGACTCTTTGATTGTCTGCCCGGGGACGAAGTCATAATCGATCGCCATCTCGCGGATCTTTGAATAAACTTCCGCGCCGGAAATGCGCTTTGTGTTCTCTTGCGGCATTGGTTCCTCCATATTTTGCGTCCGTGCGCTCCCCGTTTTCGGGGCGGTTCAGGCTTAGGTTTCGGTTTCTCCATCTTTAGCATTACCGGTTCAGTGTGGAGACAGTCAATGTACAACATCACATTCTGAAATGCGGCATGCAATTTTGATAAATTCTTCCAAATTACATGTGCTACAAATTTGTACTATTGGTATGAGAGCATCTAAAGTGTTGAAATAGAGCGTTAAAATATTCACCTCATAGCGAAAATCCTCCAACATATTTCATTGAACGTTGTGGATTGATTTTCAAGATATTGTATGCAATTCATAATTTAGATGCTGAGTCTGGATAGATTCGACTGACTTGTCTCAATGAAGAGGAAATTGGGCGATCGTCGCAAGAACTGGCGTCCGGATAGTAGAAACTAAGATTGCAGACAGGTTGTTCTGCGTAAGGGAGGACTATTATGAAGACTGTTTTGAAAGGAATCGTTGTTGCTGCAAGCTTGGCGATGACGGGCACGGTTGCATTGGCGGACGGTAAGTTTGCGGTGTCACTTGGCTGGCAGGAAAACGAGTCTGGCCAGCGCCAGACCGTGGGTTTCGAAGAAGCGTTTCTCGACAAGGGTGTTGACGCCGGTGATGTTCTCTATTCCAACGCCAATTATGATCCCAAGCTGCAAAGTGAGCAGATTGACGCGTTTATCAAAACCAACCCTAAGGCGCTGTTTGTAACGCCGTCAGATCCGGCGGGCATCACTCAGGCTGTACAACGGGCGATTGACGCGGGCATTCCGGTATTTGTCGCCGACGCGATTATTGCGGGTGTTCCAGCGGTCACTTCGATCACCTCGAACGACTTTGGTATGGGCGTCTATTCAATGCGTTGGCTGATCGACAAAATCGGCGGCAAGGGCAAGATCGCAATGGTTGACTTACCCAATAACGAAGCCTGGGATCTTCGTGGCCAAGGCGCCCGTTATGAGCTGAGCCAGCATCCCGAAGTCGAACTGGTGGCCAAGTGGTCTTATGACACAACCGGTGCCGTGTCACCGCGCCAGGCAATCGAAAACATGCTGACCGCTAACCCTGCGGGCAATCTTGACGGTATCTGGAACGCCTGGGACGGTGCTGCCATGGAAGGCGCGCTGGCCATCAAGGCAGCTGGTCGCGCTGGCGAGATCACCACAACTGGTATCGACGGCGGTGAGTATTCCTTTTCGATCATGTCTTCGGGTGACGTGTTTGGCCTGACTATGGCTCAAAGCATCTACTATATGTCCTACAACAGCGTTCACTATGCGATGGAATATCTCGACGGAAATACCGTACCGCGATTCATCATAGCGCCGGTCTATGCGGTGACCCCAGAAGTTCTGGGCGAATCCCCGGCAGACGCTTTCAACTATGACATCCCCGGTGTCGCGAAGTCTTACGGTTGGAAGCCCGTTCTCTGACCAACCTGGCTTGGCCAAACATTATGGGCGGCCTTGCGGCCGCCCTTTTTACGAAAACCATCGGAGACCTGTCGTGCAGCATCTGAGCCTGAAAATGTCCAACATCACTAAGAAGTTTCCTGGTGTCCTGGCCCTGGATAACGCAGATTTCGAGCTGGCCAAGGGCGAAGTTCATGCGCTGCTGGGCATCAACGGTGCCGGAAAATCGACCTTGATTAAAGTTCTGGCTGGGATCAATTCAATAGACAGCGGCCAGATATGGGTCGATGGCGTCGAGACGGTTATCGATGGGACGCGCAGATCGAAAGAGCTGGGCATTGCCACCGTCTATCAGGCGCCCGAGATGATTCCGTCATTTTCCGGGTACGAAAATGTCTTTCTGGGCGTCGAATCCAGTAAGCGTGGCCTGTTTCCTTTTATCAACCGCAAGGCGCTCCGCAAGAAGGCAAACGAAGTCCTCGAAGAGTTTCCGATTGATATCGATCTCGATAAACCGATTTCCGACCTCGCGCCGATCGAGCGCGAAGGGGTTGCCATCCTACGGGCCTTGGTACTGGAAAATATCTCAATCCTGATTTTGGACGAACCGACTTCGATTCTCAGCCACCGCGAAGCCGAAACCTTGTTCGAGATGATCGCGGCGATGAAGGGACGGGGCGTTTCTATTATCTATATTACCCATAACCTTGAAGAAGTGTTCATCGTATCTGACCGGTTCACGGTGTTCCGCAACGGTCGTAATGTAGGAACATATGAGTCCGATCGCAGCAATTATTCCCATAATGATGTGGCTGAACTGATGCTGGGCGACAAGATGACCAGTATCTATCCAGACAAATCCGAGACAATTGGCGATCCGCTTTTTTCGATCCGCGAACTGTCGCACGGGACGGATTTCCAGAATGTCTCGATCAAATTTCACGAGCGCGAAATTGTTGGCGTATTTGGACTGGTGGGCTCGGGCATCGACGAACTGTGCAAGACCATGTTCGGCGATTTGCGGCCCGATGCTGGTCAAATCACGGTCAAGGGCAAGGATGTCGCCCTTAAGTCCTGCGCCGACGCAATTAACGAGGGCATTTTCTTGGTGCCCGGGGATCGCCACGCCGAGGGCTATATCAGCGACGAAAGCGTCGCCTTCAATGTTACGCTGTCGAAGCTGCCCGGTATTTCCAAATTCGGGTTTGTGAACCGCAAGACAGAGAAAAACGCGACGCTGAAGTTAATCGACAAGTTGAAGATCGCGCCGGGCGATCCCTATGGCAACATCTCGAAACTGAGCGGAGGCAACCAGCAAAAGGCGGTTATGGCCAAGGGGTTTTACACCGAATCCGATATCTATATTTTCCAGGAGCCGACGGTTGGTGTCGACGTAGGGGCCAAGGCCCTGATTTATCGGGCTATCCGGGACCTGTCAGAGACTTGCGCCACAATGGTGATCTCATCCGATTGTGAAGAGGTCTACGGCATCGCTGACCGGATTGTCGTCATCTTTGAGGGCAAAGTGGTGCTGAATGCCAAGACCTCGGAAGTGTCGCTGGACGATGCGCTGGTCCATGGCCTGGCCGGAGGGCATGATAATGTCTGAGGTCAATAAATCCCTCGTCGCCTTTCTGACTTTTCTGGCGGCCATCCTTTTGATGTTCACCTTGCAAAGCGAGTATTTTCTGACCGTTTCCAACTTTCTGCAGGCGTTCAAACACCTATCGATCACCGCTATTGCCGCGTTAGGGTTGTGTTTTGTCGTGGCGGTCGGCAAGGCAGACATGTCGTTCCACTTCTTCAGCTGTTTTGCCGCCATGGCAATGAGCTATTTCATCAGCATTGGGTATGGCCCAGTTTTTTCGGTATTGGCATCGCTTCTGCTGATCGCCAGCCTAGGCCTGCTGAACGGGATTCTGGTCGGTCGTTTCGGCCTGCCGGACATGGTCACCACGATTGGCACCGGTACAGCGGTGTTTGGACTGGCCTATCTATTTAGTGGCGGCAGATACATTTACCGCAATTTCATCGACAGTGGAATCATGCAGTTGAATGACGGCAAGCTGTTCGGAACAATCCCAATACCGGTCGTAGTGATGGTGGCACTGTATTTTCTCAGCTGGCTGCTGCTGCACAAATCCAAATACGGGCGCAACTTCTATGCAGTCGGCAACAAGCCCCTGGCGGCGCGGTTCTCGGGCATTAAAGTGGCACGCTATCTCGCCATCGCCTTTGTCATCAGCGCCCTTTTTGCGTCAATCGCCAACATGGTGCAAGTCTCTGCTCAAGGTAAGGGCGAGATCCGCGCGGGGGTGACGCTTTTGATGCCGGCCTGGGCGGCAGTTTTTGTCGGGATTTCTATTTTCAAAAAACCTACCGTCTACGGTACTTTCATTGGCGCATTCATGATTTCGATCATGCAGAACGGATTCACCCTGTTATCGGTACCCTTCTACTACATGGATTTTGTGGTGGCACTATCGCTGATCGGATCGATCATTCTGGCCAATTTCGACGTGATCACAACCTGGATAAATAAGAAAAGGAGGGGCTGATCAATGAGAATCAATCTGTTCAAGCGTGATAATGTGCTGGTGTGGGCATTGCTGGTGCTGGTACTGTTCTTTTCGTTCATTTCACCGGACTTCCGTAGGCTCGACAACCTTTTCGAAATCCTGCGTTCTTGCAGCCTGATAGCGTTGATGATTTTGGGCGTAACCTGGTTGGTGGCCAGTGGTGAAATTGATGTCAGCTTTCCCAATATTGCTGCTTTTGCCAGCATCGTGACTGCCTATTGCATCAAGATCGGGATACCGTGGGGAGCAACGGTGGTGATCGCGCCGATTTCCGCAATACCGCTTGGGCTGCTCAGCGCATTTCTGATCAATACTTTTCGCTTTCCAGCTCTGATCGCGACGATTGCTGTCGCGTCGGTTGCAACATCTCTGGCCAGCATGGTGAATGGCGGGCAGCCGCTATATCTTGCCCATTCCAGCGATGTGGTGGAGTATTTTGTTTATGGAAAAATCGGAGGGCTTGTACCGGTTCTATTCCTGTTGGTTCTGGCATTGTTCTTTTTCGCCAAGTGGATTCAGGACAATACAACTGTCGGTCAGCATCTCTATGCGCTTGGCGAAAACCGCAAGGCCTCGCTCGAGGCGGGGATCAATGAAAAACGTATCATTCTGAGTATTTTTGTTTTGTCCGCACTTCTTGCCGGTATCAGCGGGGTGCTTCTGGCGGCTTCTTTCAGCTCGGGCCAGCCCAGGATTGGAGGCTCGTTCTTTATTGATGGGCTGACAGCAGTTTTTCTGGGCTCACTGATGGTGAAATTTGGCAAGCCGAACGTGATGGGGTCACTGATTGGTGCAATCATCATAGCCACGCTCAGTAACGGCATCACAATTCTTGGTATCCCGTTTTACGTAGGGACAATCACAAAAGGGCTACTGATGGCATTCTGTGTCGGTATCACTATGTTGAATCGCAAAAACAAAGCTCCCCAACTCCCTACTTAGGGGCTGGGACGTGGCTGAAGCCATCTTTGTAGGCTGGGCATGTGGCGAGATTACGCTCTCAATTATGGGAGCGTTCTGCGAACTGCCGGATAGGATACCACCGCGCATTAGCTAACGAGTAGAGGGGGCCTCAAACCCCGGCCCGGTCATCTGGCGAACCCAATTGCATGAAGTACGCGCCAGGAGCATCAGGCAGGGAGCGACAAAAATTCAACTGAGGGCGAAACTATGTTCCATAGTTGCCTTGACCTTAAAATTTCTATGAAATAGGAAGTGAAACTGTAGAGCGGGCGTTGTGTAATGGTAAGACCTCAGCCTTCCAAGCTGATGACACGGGTTCGATTCCCGTCGCCCGCTCCAAATATTCGTTTCCGACATATTACCTGCAAAAGCAGAATGACGTTTCCGGTATCTGGTTGAAATTATAACGTAATTCCATCTTTGGGCATTAGACTTCCAAGCTGATGACGCGGGTTCGATTCCCGCCGCCCGCTCCACTGACCTCTCCCAATATATCGCGATCAAATCAGGTCACCACAGCTGCGCGCAATAGCCGTGTTTTCAACTTATTTTTAGTGTCTAAGCCGAAAACCCCAAGCACCGCTCCGGTGGGTCTCTGGTCGGCGGCACAACTCAAAAAAAACGGTCTCCACTGGGGAAACCGTTTTTCTGTGTGGTGCAGTGACCAAAGCCATTGGCCGGTTCAGCGCGCGGCGGGGAGCTGCGGCCAAACCGGTTGGACCTAGGCGGCTTTGACGCCGCAATGCTGGTCGACCAGACGTTGGACCATAGGGGCAAAATGCCAATAATCCGGGGTATCCATATCGTCGCGTTTGCCCGCCTCATCCAGATACCTGACCTGAATGATTTTCTTCAAGTTCGGGTTTTTTTCGAACTCTACCACCTCGTCCGCCGACATCGCCCCGCCTTGCAGGTTGAGCGAGTGAATCGACGCCGGTGACAGGCGTTTGTAATACTCCGGCTTGGTTGCACATAGATACCGCTTCGCCGCCACATGATAGCGCACGCAATCGATGATCACCGACGGGAAGAATTCTGCCAGCACCTGGGCGCCCGCCTCTTCGTGAAACCGGTCCTCGATATCGTCCATCGAGAAGGTGCCGAATTCTGAGGTGAAATGGCCGATATCATGCAGCAGAGCGCCGACAATGATCTCTTCGTCCTGACCATTCTGCTGCGCAATGGTCGCCCCTTGCAGCATGTGCTCACCCATGGTGACCGCTTCGCCCAGGTATTCTTCACTCCCGCAGCGATCAAAGATATCACCGATAAAGGCGACGATGGTGCTGGGTGTCAGCTTGGAATTCTTTTCCTGGCTCATTCTGCAGCCTGCAGTGTGCGGGCCTGCAGGCCGGCCAATTTGGAGAGCAAGCCGTCTTTGTCGGCGTAACAGCCCTGGAACCAGCGGGTGCCAGCGCCGGCATAGGCCTTGCGGGCATGCAGAACGCGGGTGTTGTCCACCACAAAGCTTTCGCCGGGATTAAGCCGGAAGGTGACTTCCATTTCCGGGTCGTCGATGATTTCACCCAGACGCCGATAGGCGGCGTAATAGCTGTCCATTTTGTCAAACGGCACATCGGTGACTGCGGCCAGTGACCGGTTGTTGAAGCGGATGCCCACCAGCTCTCCGTCCGGAGACAGTTCAATCATCGGGCGGCGGGAGCGCAGGATAACATCGTCTTCACCGGCATATTCAAAACGGGCGCAATACTGGCTGAGCACATCAAACCAGTCCTGGTTTTCCTCGCGCAGGCGCTCGGCAGCGCGGAAGCCGTCAACCACCATGTTCTCGCCGCCTGCGGCGGTGCTTTCGAGACAGTAAAGCACCTGCAGCGACGGCACTGGATCCCGGTAGGGGTTGTCGGTATGCGCCTGCAGGCCCAGCCCGGTAAAGGCCAGGTTGGTTGGGTTCACCTCGGTGCGGACCTCAAAGTGGCGGCCATAGTTGGTTTCCCGCACAAAGCCAAACAGATCCACCACCTGCATCAGCGCCATATCGGAGACCGGGCCATTGTCCAATTTGGCAAAGCCGTAGCGGGCGATGTTCGCCAACCAGTCAGACAGGGCATGATCATCGGTGCTGATCCTGGCGAAATCACCAACCGGAACGTCGGCCATCAGGCCACTGTCCCAGGTTTTGACAGCCGAGGCGGTCCAGCCGGTACCGGTGCTGGCTGCGGTGTCATAGGCATTGTCCATCAGCCAGGCCAATGGGTAGTCAACAGATTTGGCTTCAGGCGCAAACGTCAGGGTGACGGTGTCGCCCTCGATCACCGCCGAGGCAATTGACGTATCCGCCGGGATATCACGCAGCGCCAGCAGGCGCTGGCCATTGCCAACCGCGCGGGTTGCCGAATCCCAGGCATTGTCGCGCAGCCAGATCGCGTGAAACCGGGTGGACTTACCCTGCGTTTGAATGGCGAGATACTTGCCGTTTTCGTGCACTGTGAGTGTTGTCATTGGTCTAAACCTTAGTCCCGAGTCATGTTTAGACTATGTTTGGTCGCATTTCTGCATTATATCAAATTAGCTAATTACGCCCTGAGACCCGGAATTGCTAATGTCCAACCTGCAACTTGATAACCTGCCCCTCGAATGGATCCGCGCTTTTGAAGCGGCCGGCCGGACTGGCAGTTTCACGGCGGCGGCGGCGGAAACCGGATTGACCCAATCTGCGATCAGTCAGCGCATAGGCAATCTGGAGCGTCAGATCGGCACCGCTTTGTTTCTGCGCCAGGCCCGCGGCGTTATCCTGACAGTGGATGGCGAGACCTGGCTGCCCTATGTCAGCTCAGCGCTGATCAGCCTGCGCCGCAGTTCCGAGGCATTGTTCGGGGTGCAACGCAAGCACCTGACGATATCCGCAACCGCCAGCGTCATTGAGTTGTGGATCGCCGAGCGGCTGCAACAGATTCCGGCGCAAGAGCATATCCAGATTTCGTTCAAATCAATGGTGCTGGCCTCTGATGTCACCCAACAGGATGACATTATCAAGGTCAGATACGGCGGCGGCGACTGGCCACAACACTATAAGGTGCCGCTGTATAAAGAGGAAATCAGCCCGGTGGCGGCGCCCGGACTTTTGCAGACGGCAAAGCCCTGGCAAACGCTGCCCCGGTTGAACCTGTCCGGGCCGCGCCCCGGCTGGAAGGACTGGGCGGATCAGACCGGCGACCCGGTGACCCCGGTGCCGATGTTCCGCTTTGATGCGTCTTCATCTGCCCTGGCAGCAGCGCGGGCGGGGCTAGGAGTGGTGCTGGCCTCATTGCCATTGTGCCAGGAGGATTTGCAGTCCGGGCGGTTGGTCCGATTGTCCGAGGACAGTCTGACAACGCGCGATACCAACTGGCTACTGGCCTCCAAGGAGAGCCTGTCCCAACGGCAGTGGACGATGCTTTCACAGATCCTGACCAGAGTCGGCTGACGCGGGGTTACTGTGCCGCCGCCCGCTGCGCCATCGCCCCCGCCATCACCGGCAGCACCATAACTTGGCAAACTCGCCGCCAAGCGCGGCACTTGGCCGCTTGACGCGACGCCGTTGCGGGGCCATGAACCTTGGCCATATGCAGCGCGGTATACGCCTGCCGGGACAGACAGATCAAAGGATCCGAAATGGCGCGATCAAAAGCAGCACCTCACGCAAATGAAGAGCGCGAGAGCTCTAAGAAAATCAGCGTGCTTGGGGCACTCTGGCCATTCATGAAACCCTATTGGGTGCAGATGATACTGGCGCTTTTTGCCTTGGTACTAACCGCCAGCCTGTCGCTGACACTGCCTTTGGCGGTGCGCCGGGTGGTGGATAACTTCCGGGTCAGTGACAGCGAGTTGCTCAGCCAGTATTTCCTGGCCGCACTGGGGATTGCCGCCCTGCTGGCGGTGGGCACCGGGCTGCGCTATGCGCTGGTGACCCGGCTCGGCGAACGGGTGGTGGCCGATATCCGCATGGCGGTGTTCAACCGGGTTCTCAGCATGAGCCCCGAGTTTTTTGAGAAGATCATGACCGGCGAGGTGCTCAGCCGGATCACCACCGACACCACCCTGATCCAGTCGGTGCTGGGATCGTCGGTTTCCATTGCCCTGCGCAATATCCTGCTGTTCATCGGCGGTCTGGTGCTGATGCTGCTGACCTCGGCCAAGCTGGCAGGTCTGGTGCTGTTGATCGTGCCTTCGGTGATCGTGCCTATCCTGGTGCTGGGTCGCAAGCTGCGGGTGATCAGCCGCGAGAACCAGGACTGGATCGCGGCCTCCTCTGGCAATGCCAGCGAGGCCCTGTCTGCGGTGCAGACGGTGCAGGCCTTCACCCACGAGACCGCCAGCCGGGCACAGTTCGCGGAGCTGACGGAAACCTCCTATGAGGTCTCGCAGCTGCGGATCAGAACCCGCGCCTACCTGACCGTCATCGTGATATTCCTGGTGTTTTCCGGCATTGTCGGAGTGCTGTGGATGGGCGCCATCGACGTGCGCGCCGGTGTGATGACCGAAGGCACCCTGATCCAGTTCGTGATATATTCAGTTCTGGTGGCCGGCTCGGTTGCGGCGCTGTCCGAAATCTGGAGCGAGCTGCAACGTGCAGCAGGCGCCACCGACCGGCTGATCGAGCTGTTGAACGCAAAGGATAACGTCACCGATCCAGCCACGCCCAAAACGCTGGCCAGCCCGGTGCGCGGCGAGATCACCTTTGACAATGTGTCGTTCCGCTACCCGGCCCGCCCCGAAACCTCGGCGCTGAGAGATGTGACGCTGACCGTGTCACCGGGCGAAACCGTGGCCTTTGTTGGTCCTTCGGGGGCCGGCAAGACCACCATTATCCAGCTGATCCAGCGCTTCTATGACCCCACCACTGGGGTGGTGAAACTGGACGGGATCGCCCTGCCCGACCTGCAGCGGGACCAGTTCCGTCAGGCGATCTCGCTGGTGCCACAGGATCCAGTGATCTTTGCCACCTCGGCGCGCGACAATATCCGCTTTGGCCGGCTTGATGCGACAGATGCCGAGGTCGAAGCCGCCGCCAAGGCCGCCGCCGCCCATGATTTCATCTCTGCCCTGCCCGACGGCTATGACAGTTTTGTCGGCGAACGCGGTGTGATGCTGTCCGGCGGCCAAAAGCAGCGCATCGCCATCGCCCGCGCCATCCTGCGTGACGCCCCGGTGCTGTTGCTGGACGAAGCAACCTCGGCCTTGGATGCCGAGAGCGAACGTCTGGTGCAGGCCGCCGTGGACGAGCTCTGTGAGGGACGCACAACACTGATTGTGGCGCACCGTCTGGCAACCGTGAAAAAGGCGGACCGGATTGTGGTTCTTGAGGACGGCGGCATTGTTGCCACCGGCACCCACGACCAACTGGTTGCCGAAGGCGGGCTCTATGCCCGTCTGGCCCGGTTGCAGTTCACCGAAGGTCTGGCCGCTGAATAATCCGTGCAAATAAACCCAAACAAAAAGCCCCGGATTAACCTCCGGGGCTTTTTGTTTTGAAACGAATGACAGGGATAATTTCAACCTGAGCGACCATCCCGGACTGGATTTACACCCATTCTCCGGCTAGTTATCAAGAGCATTCTGCCAAATAGGATTCATTTTATGACATTGCACCACGCGCGAATTTATTCGGCCCGCTCCCTGCTGCGGTCAACAGCACTGGCTGGATTGGCCGTTTTGGCAGGATGCGCAGGCACGCCCGGACCCTCTGTCCCCTTTCAGCAGGGACACAGTATTGCCGAGGCCAAGGCTGCGATTATAACCTGCTCTCCGCGGGCAAGAAGCGGCGGCAATACCGCAGTGGTCGGTAGCTATTTGGGCTGGATTATATTCGCCGGCATTCTTGGACCGCTTATTGTCTACCCAGCCCAGGACGATATTCGCGACAGCGGCGAGGCCTCGGCGGTGGACCGCTGTCTGGCTGATCTTGGCTATGCGCGGCGAGAACTGACGCCCGAAGAGGTCCGGGTGCTGAACCTGACCCACGGAGAGCAACGCCGGGTGCTTCTGGATCATCTGGTTGACGGCAGCTCGCTTGATACCTATGGCGGCGCGGGCGTCTAAGCGACCATCACCAACCGATGAGGGGCGACAGGGCTGACAACAGTCTTGGCCTGCTGGTTTGCGGCAAAGGGCGCAGCGTCATACCACAGTTGCCTTTGGGTGACCCTGCGCTCGCGCTTGCGTCAATGTGATTTTCCTCGCATCTTGGGTCAAAGCACAAAACAGGCCCACAGCAGATGGGCCCAGCGGAGGGATGACATGGCGTTTGCCGGGATTGATGATCGCAATGCGATTGAAAATGAAATGCCCTATGACCAGCGGGATTTGCCCGCAACACTATATGGTCTCCTGTCGCGCACCGCAGCGCGGTTTCCAAACAGCGATGCAATCAGCTATCAGATCCAGTCCGGTGCCACCGACAAGGCCGAGACCCTCAGCTGGGCCCAGGTAAAGGACAAGACAACCCAGGCCGCCAACCTGTTTCGCGCGCTGGGTATCGGCGAAAAAGATGTGGTGGCCTATGTGTTGCCCAACTGTAGCGAGACCATATTCGCGCTTCTGGGCGGTGCCGTTGCCGGCATCGTCAACCCGATCAATCCCTTGCTGGAACCGGAACAGATCGCCTCAATCCTGCGCGAAACCAAGGCCAAGGTTGTGGTCACCCTGAAACCCTTCCCCAAGACCGACGTCGCTCAGAAAGTGGCCGAGGCGGTGCGCCATGCACCCAATGTGAACACCGTGCTCGAGGTGGATCTCAACCGCTATCTGTCGCCGCCCAAATCTTGGATCGTGCCACTGATCCGGCCCAAGCTGGAGGGCAAGGAAAAGATCGCCCATGCGGATTACAAAAGCTTCAACAAAGAACTCGACAAACAGCCTACCTCGCTCAACTTTGCCGACAGTGAAGGCGACCGGGTGGCCTGCTATTTCCACACCGGCGGCACCACCGGCATGCCCAAGGTGGCGCAACATAAATACTCTGGCATGATCTATAACGGCTGGTTGGGGCATACCCTGCTGTTCAGCGAAGAAGACAACATCATGTGCCCGCTGCCGCTGTTCCACGTCTTTGCCTGCCACGTGATTTTAATGCCGGCCATCGCCTCGGGGGCGCATGTGGTGTTCCCCACCCCGCAGGGCTATCGCGGCGAAGGGGTGTTCGACAATTTCTGGAAGCTGATTGAGCGCTGGAAGATCACCTTTATCATCACCGTGCCGACAGCCATTTCGGCCAAGATGCAGCGGCCGATTGATGCCGATGTCTCAACCGTGAAAACCGCCTTTTCCGGCTCGGCGCCGTTGCCGATCGAACTGTTCCGCCGCTTTGAGAAAGCCACAGGCATCTCTATCGTCGAAGGCTACGGCCTGACCGAGGCCACCTGTCTGGTCTCCTGCAACCCTCCCGGCGGCGAGAAAAAGATCGGATCAACCGGCATCCCGTTCCCCTACACAGATGTGAAGATCGTCAAGGGCACCGCAGATGGCCCGGTGGAAAGTGCCGAGGATGAGATCGGCGAGATCTGCGTCTCCAACCCCGGTGTTTACCCAGGCCATACCTATACCGAGGCGGCCAAGAATATTGACCTGTATTATTTCGACAAATACCTGCGCACCGGCGATCTGGGCCGGATAGACCCGGACGGCTATCTGTGGATCACCGGCCGCGCCAAGGATCTGATCATCCGTGGCGGTCACAACATCGACCCGGCCGAGATCGAAGAGGCGCTGCTGGGCCACGAGGCGGTGGCCTTTGCCGGTGCCATCGGTCAGCCCGATGCTCATGCGGGCGAGTTGCCCTGCGCCTTTGTGGAACTGGTCGACGGCGCCTCGGTCACACCTGAAGAACTGATGGCGTTCTGCAAACTGCACGTCCACGAACGCGCCGCCATACCAAAACATATGACCATTCTGGACGAGCTGCCCAAGACCGCGGTTGGCAAGGTGTTCAAACCGGACCTGCGCCGCAATGCAATTACCCGGGTCTACAACGACGCCCTGCTCAAATCGGGGCTGGCGGCGCGGGTGGTAAGCGTGATCGACGACAACAAGCGCGGGCTGGTCGCCCAGGTCGAAGCCAATGGTATTTCAGACGACAAAATCGCCCAAGTTCTGGGCGGCTTTACCCGCCCCTGGGAGGTGATGCCAAGCGACTAAGGCAACCCGCTATTGGCCCGGAAAGCGCCCCGGTGGCGCTTTCTTTGTTTGGGATATTGGTCCCTCCTGGTCTAGTCTGGAGGAGACTCAGCGGGGATCCGGGATGGACTATGAAAGACTGATTGACGCCGAGACCTGGGATTTCATCCGCAAAACCGGCGAAAGCTACGGCGGCACTGCGGTAGAGCTGAGCCTGGACGAGCAACGCGACATCTATGATGCCATGTGCCGCGATTTCCACGTCGGCCACCCGCCCATGGTCCAGACCGAAGAGCGCTCGGCAAATGGGGTGCCGCTGCGCCATTACTGGGCCGGCGACCCAACCCGCACGGTGATATTTTTCCACGGCGGCGGCTTTGTCGTCGGCGGGCTGGACAGCCATGATGACATCTGCGCCGAGATCTGTGCGCAGACCGGCTACCGCGTGGTCTCGGTTGATTATCGGCTGGCGCCCGAGCACCGGCACCCGGCCAGTTTTGACGACGCCTGGACCGCCACCCAATGGGCGGCAAAACACTATGGCAACAGCCTGATTTTGCTCGGTGTCAGCGCTGGTGGCACCCTGGCAGCGGCGGTGGCCCATCACGCGCGCGGAAAGCTTAACGGGGTGCTGGGACAGGTGTTGATCTACCCCGGACTGGGCGGCGATATGACCATAGGATCTTATATCGAGCACGCCCAGGCGCCAATGCTGACACGCGATGAATGTCTGTATTACCAGCAAATCCGCTGCGCCGGGCCGCTGCCAACGGGCGACCCAAGCTTCGCCCCCTTGCAGGACAGCGATTTCTCAAATCTGCCGCCGACGGTATTGGTCACAGCCGATTGTGATCCGCTGCGCGACGATTCGCGCCACTACCGCGATCACTTGCAGGCGGCGGGCGGCCAGGTGCATTGGATCAACGAACCCGGATTGGTGCACGGCTATTTGCGCGCCCGCCACTCGGTCGGTCGGGCCCGGAACAGTTTCGAACGCATTTCGGTCGCCGTCGAAGCCCTGGGCCAGGAAATCTGGCCGTTTGAGTGACCCCGCACCCACACAACAGATGGTGCGTGCCAGCACACACCCTACATATCATCCGGGCAGGCATCAGCTGTCAGGCCCGCCGCTGCCGTCTTCTTCTTGTTAAAAATACCTCGGGGTCCGGGGCAGGGCCCCGCCTGGCGGATGTGCAGGCCCCTGCCGGGGCCTGCACATCTCACCACAAAAACGGCTCGGCCAGCATGGTGCCTGCAATCGGCGCGCCCATCCGTGACAGGATTGTGGGGGCAATTTGCAACTGGTCGATGACCATGTCGCTGCTGGGCCCCTGCGCCTCGCCGAAATAGTAAAGCGCCGTTTCCTGCTGCAACGGATCACAGCCGCCGTGATGGCCACGTGCATCCTGGCCATGGTCCGCCGTCACCATCACCTCATAGCCCATCTGCCGCCAGCGGGTGATAAAGGGGGCCAGCATCTCGTCCATCACAAAACAGGCGTGATCCATTTCCTGACAATCGTGATAATAGCGGTGTCCCATGCAATCCAGGGTGACGGTGTGCAACATACCGTAATCCAGGTCCTTGCGCAGGCAGAGGTTGGTCAGGCTGGCAAACAGATCCACATCCGACGGTGTCATCTGATTGTGGTGATTGTAGCCGGACATCGAGTGAAACCGACCATGGTTGATGGTCTGGTTGTCCGGCTCATCATATTCGCCGTCCCCCACAGGATCATAAGGATGCCGGTTGAAAAACTCCGACCAGAAACTGTGCGCCACGCCGCCGGTCACTCCACCGCCCTTGCGCACCTGGCTAAAGACATCGTCATGGCTTAACCGGAACACATTCGAATTGCCGGTGCAGCCGTGCTGTTGCGGCGACACTCCGGTGTGCATCGACGCATAGCAACTGGCCGACGTCGAGGGCAGCACAGCGCGGTGTTTCCAGACCCGGGCCTCGCCACTGTCGACCCAGCCCTCCAGATTTCCAAACAGGCGGCGAAAGTTTCGCCAGGGCACCCCGTCAAGGATGATCAAAAGTATTTTGGTGTTCATCGGGGGCTCCTCGCGCCTGGAACCGATTGTCGGTCCACTTCGCATGACAACAATTTTTTAAATCGCCGACCTTGCACATTTGAGACCTACAGGGCCTGAAAACGACGTAAATCTGGCTCTCAGGTGATAAATATTGTCACCAATTACGCCGGGGATTGGCTGGCGGTTGGCTGGCAATCTTCCGGCGGCTGTCCGGTGGCTGTCTGGCGCTTGTCCAAGGGGAGGGCGGCGGTTGTCCAGCCCGCAACTTAGCTGCAGATTTCTGAGCCCGGCGGGCGCCATTTGTGTTTAGGCGGCCGAGTCGCCCTCTGATCCCTGCCGTATAACCCAACAGGAGACAGGGTTTACGCAGCGAGTGATGGCAAAGGCCAAAGCCGCGCAGAGGTACAAGAATCAGTCCTCTGGCTCCAAACAGGGGTCTGTCCTGGGAATTAAACAGCGCAGTTTATTGGCTGCCACCAGAAAGAATCATCTCCGAGCGCAGGCTCTTTGTTTCAAGGCGAGGATTACTGGGCGGCGGTTACTGGGCGGCGGTCTTCAGGCTCGACATCAGCATATGGAATTTCTCGCCCTGAATGGCGACATGGCCACGCAGGGCCTCGGCGGCCCGGTCCGGATCGCCCTGCTTCAGCGCCGCGACAATCGCAACATGTTCGGACATCGACTGCGCCATTCGGCCGCGAAATTTCAGCTGATGCCTGCGGAACGGTTTCAGCCGACGGTGCAGCCGCAGCGCCTCTTGTTCCAGAAACGAATTGCCGGACTGCTGGTAGATGAAATGGTGAAACACCTCGTTCTCACGATAATAGGCATCAATATCGCTGTTCTCGATCGCCTGCTGGCAGCGGGTATTGGCCGCGGCCAGCACCTCGATCGCAGTATCCGACATCCGCATCGCCGCCAGACGACCACAAACGCCCTCAATCTCGGCCATGGTTTCAAACATTTCCATCAGCTCCACCGGTCCCGGCTGGCGCACAAACACCCCGCGACGGGGGATCTGTTCCGCCAGCCCCGAGGCCACCAAGCGCTGAAACGCCTCGCGCAGCGGTGTGCGCGACACCCCGAAATGGGCCGCCAGTTTGACCTCGTCCAGCCGGTCTCCATCGCCAAATTCACCAGCAAAAACCAGCTCTTCCAGCTCATCTGCAATCATGTCAGCGCGTCGAATTTCCATACCAATCAATACCAGACCCAAACTCTGTGCGCAATACGGATATTCTTGTATACAAGAATCTTGACTTTGAATTCAATTCGGCAAACACTCGCCAAATTCGCTCAGCTGAAAAAACCACTGGGCACCTAAGGGAGGAATATATGAAAACGAATTTGCTTATGGCAGCTGCAACTGCCGCCCTGCTGGCCCTGTCCGGCACCGCCAGCGCAACCGAACTGCGCCTGTCTCATCAGTGGTCCAACAAAGACATCCGCCATCAGGTGGCACAGATCGTCGCCGACGAAGTCGCCGCTGCCGACGTTGATCTGGACATCAGGATTTTTGGCTCCAAGTCCCTGTTCAAGCCGCGCGAGCAGTATAAACCACTCAGCCGCGGCCAGCTGGACATGTCCGTTCTGCCGCTCAGCTATGCCGGCGGCCAGCAGCCCGCCTATAATCTGACCCTGATGCCGGGTCTGGTGAAAAACCACGACCACGCCGCCCGCCTGTCGAACTCACCCTTCATGGAGGCGCTCGAGGCCAAGATGGCCGAAGATGACGTGATGGTGCTGGTGCATGGCTATCTGGCTGGTGGTTTTGTCGGCAAAGACAAGTGCATCACCGGCCCCGAGGATGTGAAGGGCCTGCAGACCCGTGCGGCGGGCAAGTCGTTTGAACAGATGCTGGCCGGTGCCGGTGCCTCGATTGCCTCGATGGCCTCGTCCGAGATCTACAACGCCATGCAGACCGGCGTGCTCAGCGCTGCCAATACCTCTTCCTCGTCGTTTGTGTCTTATCGCATCTACGAGCAGGTCAAGTGTTACACCCCGGCCGGCGACATCGCCCTGTGGTTCATGTATCAGCCGCTGCTGATGAACAAATCCACCTTTGAGGGTCTGACCGCCGATCAACAGGCCGCGCTGCTGGCCGCGTCTGCCAAGGCCGAGGCGTTTTATCTGGCAGAAGCCAAGAAACAGGATGCCGCATCGGTCACTGCCTACGAAGAGGCCGGTGTTGAGATCGCCGAAATGACCGCCGAGGATTTTGCCGCATGGCGCGCGATTGCTCAGGAAACCTCGTATAAGAAATTCGTCGAGGAAGTTCCGGGTGGCCAGGCGCTGCTGGATCTGGCGCTTGCTGTCGAGTGATAAGAACCGGGCGTTGCAGCAGATGCAGCGCCCAATCCAATCCCCCCCCCCTCAAATATCAGACTATCAAAGGAAGACGTAATGGCTGGCCATAGCTCAGCCGCCGCAGCGCAGGCAGGAAACCACCCATTCCTGCGCGCCGTGGCTGCTATCTCAACACTTGCCGGATGGCTTTCGGCGACCATGATTGTCGCCGCCGTGGCGATCACCTGCCAAATGATCTTTGTGCGCTTCGTGCTGAACGGATCCACCATCTGGCAGACCGAAGCGGTGATCTATCTGGTGATCTCAGCCACCCTGATCGGGCTGCCCTATGTGCAGCACCTGCGGGGCCACGTGAACGTCGATCTGATCCCGCTGATGCTGCCGAAACCGGCGCGTATGGTGCTGGCCATCGTCACCCTGTCGGCGTCGATTGTGATTGTCGCCATCATGCTGTGGTACGGCTATGAGTACTGGCATTTTGCCTGGGCCCGCAACTGGCACTCGGACACCATCTGGGGGGTGCGCCTGTGGATCCCCTATCTGTCACTGCCGGTTGGCTTTGCCCTGTTTCTGCTGCAACTGATTGCCGATCTGGTCGCCCTCATTGTCAAAGTTGATCAACCCTTTGGTCTGGAGGATCACTGATGGATCCGCTGTATTTAGGCGCCATTGTCGCCATTGCCACCATTCTGGTGCTGTTTTCCGGCGTCTCCGTCGGCCTTGGCCTGCTGATCGTATCCGGCGGCTTTCTGGTGGTTTTCGACGGTATGCGCTCGCTGGAGCTGATGCCGGAAATCCTGTTCGGCAAGCTCGACAACTTTGCCCTGCTGTCGATCCCGATGTTCATCATCATGGGCTCCAGCATCTCGTCAACTCGCGCTGGTGCTGATCTGTACGAGGCGCTGGAGCGCTGGCTGACCCGCATTCCCGGTGGGCTGGTGATATCCAACCTTGGCGCCTGTGCGCTGTTTGCGGCGATGTCCGGCTCCAGCCCGGCCACCTGCGCCGCCATTGGCAAGATGGGCATCCCCGAGATGCGCAAGCGCGGCTACCCGGACGGCGTTGCCGCCGGCTCGATTGCCGCTGGCGGCACTCTGGGTATCCTGATCCCGCCCTCGGTCACCATGATTGTCTATGGCATTGCCACCGAGACCTCGATTGGCCGCCTGTTCCTGGCGGGTGTCATCCCCGGTTTGCTGCTGGTCGGCCTGTTCATGGCCTGGTCGCTCTATGCCACCTGGAAATCCGGCGATCCCAACCTGCTGAACGGCCGCAGCTATACGTGGCGCGAACGCTTTGAAGTGCTGCCCCGGGTGCTGCCCTTTCTGGCGATCATTCTGGGCGTGCTCTATGCCATGTATGGCGGCATCGCCACCCCGTCGGAAACCGCAGCCGTGGGCGCCCTGCTCTGCCTGATCATCGCGGTGGTGATCTACAAGCTGTGGCATCCGCGCGATCTCTGGGTGGTGCTGCGCGACAGCACCCGGGAAAGCGTGATGATCCTGTTCATCATCGCCGCTGCAGGGGTGTTTTCCTACATGCTGTCCAGCCTGTATATCACCCAGTCGATTGCCGAATGGATTGGCACCCTCGAGGTGAACCGCTGGGTGCTGATGGGCGCGGTGAACCTGTTCCTGCTGATCGCCGGCTTCTTCCTGCCGCCGGTTGCCGTGATCCTGATGGCGGCGCCGATCCTGCTGCCGATCATCATCACAGCGGGTTTTGACCCGATCTGGTTTGCGGTGATTTTGACCATCAACATGGAGATCGGCCTGATCTCGCCACCGGTCGGTCTCAACCTCTATGTGATCAGCGGCATTGCCCCTGACATCTCGCTGAAAACTATACTTTTGGGCTCACTGCCCTACGTGGCCTGTATGGTGCTGGCGATTGTGCTGCTCTGCCTGTTCCCTGGTCTTGCGACCTGGTTGCCAGACGCAGTGATGGGGGCCCGACGATGAGCTTTCTTGCGGATCTTCTGAACACGGTGTTTGAGCGCCGCTATCGCGGAGCCTCGGAACCCGACCATCAGGGGCGCTCGATCAACGAGCTGTGCAGCGATCTGTTAAGCAGCTCGGGTGAGGTCTCCGGCATGGTCCTCGCCCGGCATATCCTCGACAATTACGCGGCTATGGACGGGGACGGAAGGCACGCGTTCTTTACCTACTTGACGGATCATCTGGGCATTATCCCTGATGAGGTATCAAGCGCGTTAGAGGCCTATACCGCTGAGCCCAGCAAATCCACCTACCAGCACTTCATGGCGGCCTCCGAACCGCGGCGCCAGGAACTGGCGCGCCGGTTGAACCAGGTGCCCGGCGCCACCAAGCAGCTGGTCGAGATGCGCAAGGACCTGCTGAAACTGACCCGAGACCACCCTCAGCTGGCGGTGGTCGATCTGGATCTGCGGCACCTGTTTGCCTCTTGGTTCAATCGCGGCTTTCTGGTGCTGCGCCCCATCAGCTGGCAAAGCCCGGCTGATATTCTCGACAAGATCATCGCCTATGAGGCGGTGCATGCCATAGACAGCTGGGACGATCTGCGCCGTCGCCTGCAACCTGCCGACCGGCGCTGTTTTGGCTTCTTCCACCCGGCGATGCCGGACGATCCGCTGATCTTTGTCGAGGTCGCCCTGACCAAAGGCATACCCGCATCGGTGCAGGGGCTGCTGGCGAATGAGCGCGACAATATCGCGGCACAGGCCGCCGACACCGCAGTGTTCTACTCGATCTCCAACTGTCAGGCCGGGCTGGCCGGGATCTCGTTCGGCAACTCGCTGATCAAACAGGTGGTTGCCGATCTGTCACGCGAATTGCCCAACCTGAAAACCTTTGTCACCCTGTCGCCGATTCCCGGTTTGAACCGCTGGCTGGAGGAGACCGGAGCGCCGACCGAAGCCGATGCGAGGGATGCAGAGCAGCAGCGCAAAATTGCCGCCCATTACCTGTTGACCGCCAAACGTGCCAACGGCACGCCCTATGATCCGGTGGCCCGGTTCCATCTGGGCAATGGCGCCCTGATCCACGCGGTGCACGCCGGCGCCGACCTGTCGGAAAACGGTCTCGCACAATCCGGCGGCGCCATGGTGAATTATCTCTATGACCTGCCGCTGATATCGCAGAACCACGAACAATTTGCCTCGGCCCAGACCGTGGTCGCATCCCCCGAGGTTGCCGCCCTGAGCGCCGCCGCCCAACTGCAAGACACATGAGGACCGCTTCGATGACCAACCCTCTCTATGACACTCTCTTTGGTCGCTACGCCGGCAAAACCACGCCGTTTCTGCATCTGACGGATGGCAGCACCGTGACCCATGACGAGTTCCTGTGCATGGCAGCGCGCTATGCGCATGTGTTCCGCGATGCCGGGGTCGGGCCGGGTGAGCGGCTGGCGGTTCAGGTTGAGAAGTCACCGCAAGCGCTGGCGATCTATGCCGCCTGCGTGCAATCGGGCATCGTGTTCCTGCCGCTCAACACCGCCTATACCGCAACCGAGGTCTCTTATTTTGTGGAAAACAGCGGCGCCAAACTGCTGGTCTGCGACAGCGCCAATCAGGAGGGTCTTGCGCCCGTCGCGCAAGCCGCCGGGACGCGGCTGGAAACGCTGGATGCCGATGGCAGCGGCTCGCTCACCACCCTGGCGGCAACCATGTCCGACAGCTTTTCCACCGTGGCGCGAAGCCTCGATGACCTGGCCGCCTTTCTCTATACTTCGGGCACCACGGGGCGCTCCAAGGGCGCCATGCTGAGCCAGCAAAACCTGCTGTCCAATGCCGAAACCCTGGTCGATTACTGGCAGTTCACTGATCGCGACGTGTTGCTGCACGCGCTGCCGATCTTTCACACCCACGGGCTGTTTGTCGCCTCAAACGTCACCCTGCTGGCCGGCGGATCGATGATCTTTCTGCCCCGTTTCAATTGTGATCAGGTGATCGAAAACCTAGGCCGTGCCACGGTGATGATGGGGGTGCCGACCTTTTACACCCGGTTGCTAGATGACGCCCGGTTCACCGGCGCTCTGACGCAGCACATGCGGCTGTTCATTTCCGGCAGTGCGCCACTGCTGGCCGATACCCATATCCAGTTCGAGAGCCGCACCACCCATCGCATTCTGGAACGCTATGGCATGACCGAAACCAATATGAACACCTCAAACCCCTACGATGGAGAACGCCGCGCCGGCACGGTTGGCAGGCCATTGCCGGGGGTAGAGCTGAAAATCACCGATGCCGCCACCGGCGACACCCTGCCAGAGGGTGAGATCGGCCAGATCGAGGTGCGCGGCCCCAACGTCTTTCAAGGCTACTGGCAGATGCCGGAAAAAACCGCCGAAGAGCTGCGCGCCAATGGGTTTTTCATCACCGGCGATCTGGGGGTGATTGATGCGCAGGGCTATGTGCAGATTGTCGGTCGCAACAAAGACCTAATCATCTCAGGTGGCTACAACATTTACCCCAAAGAAGTCGAACTGGTTCTGGATGAGCAACCCGGCGTATTGGAAAGCGCGGTGATCGGCGTGCCGCACCCCGACTTTGGCGAAACTGTCGTTGGATTTCTTGTCGCCAGCGATGGAACCGGGCCGGATCTGGAGGCGATCAGCGCCAAAGTGGGCGACTCGCTGGCCCGTTTCAAGCACCCCAAAAAATTGATCGTGCTACCAAAACTGCCGCGAAACACCATGGGGAAAGTGCAAAAAAACCTCCTGCGTGAGGAATATAGCCGGTTGTTCGCCGCGCAATAACGCGTCATAAAAACAACAGTGTTTCGACCGTATTTTCAACCGAACCCTCGGGCGGAATCGGTCGTCATCCAGAGCATGCAGGCGTGAACCGCTTGCATGCTCTCCTTGTATTCACTAAACCACAGCCAATCCGTCGGGGGGCCCTCAGGGGCTGAGAGATGCTTGCATCGACCCGTCGAACCTGATCCGGGCAATACCGGCGTAGGGAACGGATCGATGCGTTTATCTGGCGCTCTGACACTCGTTTCCTCTGCTGCCTTGCCCTTGTTTTTACGAAGGGCGCAACATGAAAACGACACCCATTGCATTGACAATCGCTGGCTCGGACAGCGGTGGCGGGGCCGGCATTCAGGCCGATCTCAAGGCGTTTTCAGCCAATCAGGTCTATGGTGCCAGCGTCATCACCGCCGTTACCGCGCAGAACACCTGCACAGTCACCGCCGTGCACGCGATCCCCGCCGATGTGGTGCGGGCGCAAATCGACGCGGTGCTGCTCGACCTGAAACCGCAGGTGATCAAACTCGGCATGTTGTTTTCACCAGAGATCATCCGAACCGTCGCCAAGGCGCTGTCCGGCTACGACTGTTTGGTTATTCTGGATCCGGTGATGATTGCCAAATCCGGCGATGCGCTGCTGCAAGAGGACGCCGTTGAAGCCCTCAAATCCGAGCTGCTGCCGCGCGCCGATTTGCTGACCCCCAACCTGCCCGAGGCCGCCTGCCTGCTGGGCCGTGATGCGGCGCAGGATCTGACCAGCCAGGAGGATCAGGCCCGCGCGCTGTTGGCGCTTGGCCCCAAAGCCGTGCTGATGAAGGGCGGTCACAGCATCGGCGCGACCTGCACCGATCTGTTGCTGGCCGGACCCGCAGCGCCGCTGCTGCTGTCCGCGCCCCGCATTGACACCCGCAACACCCATGGCACCGGCTGCACCTATTCCGCCGCCATAGCGGCGCAGCTGGCACGCGGCCTGCCGCTGCCAGCTGCGGTGACGGCGGCACATGGCTATCTGCAACAGGCGATTGCCGCAGCGGATCAGCTGACCATCGGCAGCGGCCATGGGCCGGTGCATCATTTCCACGCGATCTGGAGCTAGGTCATGGTTGAGATCACCATCATCGGCGCTGGCGTTGTCGGGCTCTGTATCGCCCGCGAATTGCGCGACCGAGGCGCCCATGTCCAGCTTTACGACCGCGGTGGCGCCCCCGGCTCGCATAGCTGCTCGTGGTGGGCCGGCGGTATGCTGGCGCCCTATTGCGAGGCCGAAAGCGCCGCGCCAGAGGTGCTGCGCCTTGGCGGCGATGCGGCCAGCTGGTGGCAGCATAACACCGGCCTGGTGCAGCAAAAGGGATCATTGGTTCTGTCGCAGCACCGCGATCAGGGCCAGCTGCGCCAGTTTGCTCGCCGCACCAGCCATTTTGACCATGTGGACCGCACCCAGATAGCCGAGCTAGAACCGGATCTGGGGGATCGCTTTTCGGCCGGGCTGTTTTTTCCCAGCGAAGCCCATATATGCCCCCGCGCGACCCTGACCTCTCTGCATCAGTCGCTCTTGGCCGATGGGGTGGACTTCACCCAGGGTGAACGCGACCCGGCCAACAGTGCCAAATCTGGGCTGACCATCGACTGCCGCGGCTATGTCGCGCGGGATGTGCTGAGTGATCTGCGCGGTGTCAAAGGTGAGATGATGATGCTGTCCTGCCCGGATGTCAGCCTGTCACGCACCCTGCGCCTGCTGCATCCGCGCATCCCGCTATATTTGGTGCCACGCGGCAACGGTATCTTCATGGTCGGCGCCACCATGATCGAGAGCAGCGCCAGCCGCCATGTCACCGCCCGCTCGCTGCTGGAAATGCTCAGCGCTGCCTATGCCATCTCCCCCGCCTTTGGCGAGGCCGAGGTGCTGGAAACCGGCGTCGACACCCGCCCCGCCTTTGCCGACAATCTGCCGCGCATCCAGCGCCACGGCAACCTGATCCAGGTCAATGGATTTTACCGGCACGGCTATCTCCTGGCCCCGGCCTTTGCCCGCCGGGTTGGCAACATGATCTTTGGCACAAACCAACAAGAGGTACCCCATGAACATTCAGCTTAACGGCAAGCCACAGACCACCTCGGCCGCCACCCTGGAACAGCTGCTGGCCGAGTCAGGCTTTGCTGACGCCACCATCGCAACAGCGGTGAATGGCGCCTTTGTGCCGCAGGCCCAGCGGGCGCGGCATGACCTGCGCGACGGCGACCAGATCGAAGTTCTGGCACCGATGCAGGGAGGCTGAGCGATGCGTGATTTCTACGGAACAAAGCTGGCCAATGGCCTGATGCTGGGCACTGCCCAATACCCCTCGCCCGCCATTCTGGCCGAGGCCTTTCAACGCAGTGGCGCCAGCGTCGCCACCGTGTCGCTGCGCCGGGAGAGTGGTACGGATCGTGCGGGGCAGGATTTCTGGACGCTGATCCGCGATCTTGGGGTGCGGGTATTGCCCAATACCGCCGGCTGCCACAGCGTCAAAGAAGCCGTCACCACCGCCCATATGGCGCGCGAGGTGTTTGCCACCAAATGGATCAAGCTTGAGGTCATCGGCGAGGCAGACACCCTGCAGCCGGATGTCTTTGGTCTGGTCGAGGCGGCGCGCATTCTGGTTGAGGACGGGTTTCAGGTGTTCCCCTACACCACCGAGGATCTGGTGGTGGCCGACCGGTTGCTGAATGCCGGCTGTCAGGTGCTGATGCCCTGGGGGGCGCCGATTGGCTCTGGCATGGGGCTGAACAACCTGTTTGGCCTGCGCGCCCTGCGGGCCCATTTCCCCGATACCCCGCTGGTGATTGATGCCGGTCTCGGCCTGCCGTCGCAGGCGGCGCAGGCGATGGAGCTGGGCTTTGACGCGGTGCTGCTGAACACCGCAGTGGCCAGGGCCGGCGACCCGGCGCAAATGGCCGAGGCCTTTGCCGCCGCGATCCGTGCCGGTCAGCTTGCCGCTCGCGCCGACCCGATGGAGCCCCGCGACATGGCGGCGCCCTCAACCCCCGTCATCGGCAAGGCGTTTCTGTCATGAGGCTGGATCGTTTCTACCCTATTTTCGACGATACCAAGTGGCTACGCCAATTGCTGCCGCTGGGGATCAAGCTGGTGCAGCTGCGCATCAAGGACGCCGCTCCGGAGGTGCTGCGATCCGAGATCATCGCGGCGCGGGATCTGTGCCGGGCGGCGGGCTGTACGCTGGTGATCAATGATCACTGGCAGATCGCCCTCGACGAGGGTTGTGACTTTATCCATCTGGGACAGGAAGATCTGGACCTCGCCGACATCCCTGCTATCCGCAAGGCCGGGATGCGGCTGGGGCTCAGCACCCATGACCGCGCCGAGCTGGACCGCGCTATGGCGCTGGCTCCGGATTATATCGCCCTTGGCCCGGTCTACCCCACCATCCTGAAGAAAATGAAATGGCACCAACAGGGGCTGGCAAAGCTGACCGAATGGAAATCGCTGATTGGCGACACCCCGCTGATTGCCATTGGCGGCATGCGTATCGACCGGGCGCCGGGCGCATTTAAAGCCGGCGCCGATGTGGTGGCAGCGGTCACCGACATCACCCTGAACGCAGACCCCGACGCACGGGTCAAAAACTGGATCGAGGCGACCAGATGAGCCGCTACGGACGCCAGATACTGCTGCCCGAAGTCGGCGCGGCTGGCCAGCACGCGCTCGGCGCCGCCCATGCGCTGGTGATTGGCGCCGGAGGTCTGGGCAGCCCGGTGCTGCCCTATCTGGCCGCAGCCGGGCTGGGGCGGATCACAATTCTGGACCCCGATGTGGTGTCGCTGAGCAATCTGCACCGCCAAGTGCTGTTCCGCCAGGATGATATCGGGCAAAGCAAGGCACAGGTGGCAGCTTTGGCTCTGCGCGGGCTGAACCCGGACTGTCAGGTCACTCCGATTGCAAAACCCCTGACCCCGGCCAATGTCGCGGATCTGGTGCAAGCCGCTGATATCGTGCTGGATTGCGCCGACAGTTTTGCCACCAGCTATATCCTGTCCGATGCCTGCCTTGAACTGGGCAAGCCGCTGATCTCAGCCTCGGCGCTGGGGTTTCAGGGCTATGTCGGCGGCTTTTGCGCCCGGGCCCCGTCGCTGCGGGCGCTGTTTCCCGAGCTGCCCGCCCGGGCGGCATCCTGCGACAGCGCCGGGGTGATGGGCCCGGTGGTCGGCACCATAGGGGCGATGCAGGCGCAGATGGCGCTGAACACATTGCTGGGCCTGTCGCCGTCGCCGCTAGGGCAGCTGATTTCCTTTGACCTGCACAGCCTGCGTATCGGGGGCTTTCGCTTTGACGGCGCCGCGGAACCCGAGGCACCGCTGCGTTTCATCGCCCCCGAGGCCCTCACCACAAGCGATTTTGTGGTCGATCTGCGCAGCCCCGAGGAGACTGCCACCCCGGTCACCCCATTGGCCCTTCGCTTGACGCTCGATGAGCTGAAAACATCCCGTCCCAGCCCGGCCACTGGCCAGCGGGCGGTGCTGGTCTGCCGCTCGGGCCTGCGCGCCTGGCAGGCGGCGCGGGCGCTGCAAAGCTACTGGACCGGCGACATCACCCTCATTGCAATGGGCGATCCTGCCCAGACTCCGAAAGGCCCCCTCTCATGAAACTTCTCTCTCTGACCACCGCGCTGGCATTGGCCGCGTCACCGCTGATGGCGCAGGACAAGATGACCCTGCTGCTGGACTGGTTCGTCAACCCCGACCACGGCCCGATCATCGTGGCGCAGGAAAAGGGATATTTTGCCGAGCAAGACCTGGAGGTCGAGATCATCGCCCCGGCGGATCCCTCGGACCCACCCAAGATGGTCGCCGCCGGTCAGGCTGATCTGGCGATCTCATACCAGCCGCAACTGCACCTGCAAATTCACGAAGGTCTGCCGCTGCAACGGGTTGGCACTCTGGTGGCGACGCCGCTGAACTGCCTGCTGGTGCTGAAGGACGGCCCCATTTCCTCACCCGCAGATCTGCGGGGCAAAAAGGTCGGGTTCTCGGTTGGCGGTGTCGAAGAGGCGGTGCTGGGGACGATCCTGACCACCTATGATCTGACGCTGGACGATGTGGAGCTGGTCAATGTGAACTGGTCGCTGTCGCCGTCTCTGATGTCGGGTCAGGTTGACGCGGTGATCGGTGCCTTTCGCAATTTTGAGCTGAACCAGATGGAGATCGAGGGCATCGAAGGCCGGTGTTTCTACGTCGAAGAGCATGGATTACCGGCCTATGACGAGCTGATCTATGTGGCCAACAAAGACAGCATGGACCGTGACATGATCGCCCGTTTTCTGGCCGCCACGGAAAAGGCCACCCAGTATATGGTCAACCACCCGGATGACAGCTGGGAGATCTTCGCAGCCACCTCAACCGAGCTGCAGGACGAGCTGAACAAGCGCGCATGGGCCGACACCCTGCCCCGTTTCGCGCTGCGCCCCACCGCCATGGACGCCGGCCGATATGCCAAGTTCGAGGCATTTTTACACAAGGCCGGTCTGGTGCCCTCGATCAACGACGTGGCGGTGATCACCGTGGATGTGACTGCCGATGTGACCTCAAAGTGAGCGGGCCGAACTATGGTCAGACCTTCGCGCATATGCGCGAGGGTTGCCCGGCACAGTGGCAGGCCTATAGCCGCCACGCCTTTGTTCAGGGGCTGGGTGACGGCACCCTGCCGCGCGCCGCGTTTCTGCACTATCTGGTGCAGGACTATCTGTTCCTGGTGCATTTCTCGCGGGCCTGGTCGCTGGCGGTGGTCAAGTCGGAAACTCTTCAGGAAATGAAGGTCTGCGCTGCCACGGTGGAGGCGCTGGTCAACCACGAGATGGCACATCATGTGCAGGTCTGCGCCGCCGAGGGGATTTCAGAGCAGCAACTGTTTGACGCCCGCGAGGAGCTCGAGAACATCGCCTATACCCGCTACGTGCTGGACGCCGGCCTGCAGGGGGATTTTCTGGATCTGATGGCGGCGCTGGCGCCCTGCGTCTTTGGCTATGGTGAGATTGGGCTGCGGCTGGCGCAGAACAGCGGCGCCGATGCGCCCTATGGCGGTTGGATCCACACCTATGCGGACCCGGGCTATCAGACGGTCTGTGTCACCATCGGCACCATGCTGGACGGCGCTGTCGCCCGACGGCTGGGTGATGACCCCACCGGCTCTGCCCGCTGGGCCGCCCTGCAGCATCGCTTTACCACCGCAACCGATCTGGAAGTGCAGTTCTGGGATATGGGGTTGCGTGGCGCATGACAGTGCCACCGGCGATCACCGAGCCCCCGGCGATCACCCTGCAGGGGTGCTATTCATTGGGCAATGTCCGATTGTTCGGCCCGCTTTCAATGCATCTGCCTGCGGGCCAGTGGAGCTGCCTGCTGGGGCCCTCGGGGGTGGGGAAATCCACCATCCTGAGGCTGATCCTTGGCCTGTCCACCAGCGGCCAGTTTGAGGGCTCGGTGCAGGCGGATGATGGCCTGCCGCTGCGCGATCGCATAAGTTACATGGCGCAGTCGGATCTGCTGCTGCCCTGGCTGACAGTGCTGGAAAACACCGTGCTTGGCGCCCGTTTGCGCGGCGAGACCCCGGATCTGCCCCGCGCCCGGCAATTGCTGACCCGGGTCGGGTTGGAGGCCTATCAGAGCATGACTCCGGCGGCGCTGTCTGGTGGCATGCGGCAGCGGGCGGCTTTGGCGCGGGCGCTGATCGAGGACCGCCCGGTGGTGCTGCTGGACGAACCCTTTTCGGCGCTGGATGCCGGCACCCGTGCCGATATGCAGGAACTGGCCGCCGAGGTGCTGCAGGGCAAGACCGTGTTGCTGGTCACCCATGATCCGGCCGAGGCCAGCCGTCTTGGCCATCAGATCCTGCTGCTGTCGCCAGAGGCGGCAACCGCCTGGACACCGCCGCCGAGCCCGCCGATCCGCGCCCTGCAGGATGCCGCCACCCTGCGCTGTCAGGCGGCGCTGCTGGCGCATCTTAGGGGGCAAGACAGATGAGAGTTGTATACGGATTGACCGCCTTGCTGCTGGGGCTGCTGGGCTGGCAGATGCTGGTCTGGGGGACCGGGGCGCCGCACTACATCCTGCCCTCACCGCTACGCGTCGCAAAAGCGGGCTTTGCCAGTCGCGCCCTGATCCTGGAGCATAGTCTGGTCACCGCCACCGAGGTGGTTCTGGGGCTGCTGATAGGGACGTTTTTGGGGGCTTTGACCGCCATTCATCTGGCCAGCTTGCAATGGGCGCAGCGGTTGTTGCTGCCGATCCTTGTGGTCACCCAGGCGGTGCCGGTGTTTGCGCTGGCGCCAATCCTGACGCTGTGGTTCGGCTATGGCATGGCCTCAAAGATCGTCATGGCGGTGCTGATCATCTATTTCCCGGTCACCTCGGCCTTTCACGATGGGCTGACGCGGGTGGACAGCGGATTGCTGGATCTGGCCCGCACCATGGGCGCCAGCCGCTGGCAGGTGATGCGCCGTATCCGCATCCCCCATGCGCTGCCCTCGCTGGCCACCGGGCTGCGACTGGCGGCGGTCTATGCCCCCATCGGCGCCGTCATCGGCGAATGGGTCGGCGCCTCCAAAGGGCTGGGATACCTGATGCTGCTGGCCAATGGCCGGGTCAAGATCGACCTGATGTTTGCCAGCCTGATCGCGCTGGCGCTGCTGACGGTGATGCTGCACAAACTGGTTGCTCTGCTGGCGGATCAGCTGACTTCATATGCCAGCGGCCAGGGCGCGCATCAGGCGCCGCAACACCGGTGATGTCATAGCTCAGGCCCAGACTCCGGCCTGAGCTGGTGCCAAACGCTCTCCCCCCCTCACACAGTGTGTAAATTGCGCCCGAGGTCACAGGGTGGCGCAGGGGTCGGTGATTTATTGGGGAGAATGGTACCACCACCCCGGCTTGAACGGGGGACCTCCTGATCCACAATCAAAGATGGTGTATCGCGGCGGCTACCATTTCGAATGTGGTATTTGGATTGGGCCCCTTCACTTATGATGATGTGATCGGGGTCATCCTGGCCTTGAGCATCAAGGAAGGAATGGCGATATGACATATTTTGTAGGTTTAG
>JABSSD010000092.1 GCA_013214575.1 Paracoccaceae bacterium
ACCGGCCAGCCGAGCCAGGAGGTGATCAGCGCCGCAAAGAACACGTTCACCGCCGCCGCGCCGGCCCCCAGCGGATAGAGCACCAGAGTCAGCTTGGCTTTGCTCCAGCCTTGGGTCTCGTCTTGTGGAGCTGCGGGGCCTGAGGTTTCGCCTGAGGTTTCGCCTTGGGTCTCGCCTTGTGGTCCAGCCGGGCCACGGGTCATCGTTTGTGGACCAGCCAGCCCACAGGTCATCTTTTGTGGACCAACCAGCCCACTGTGATCAGCGCCGCCACCAGCAGCAGCGAGGCCATGAAGAACCAGAACTCGGCGGTGGCGCTTTGCGCCTGCGGCACCGGCCGCATATAGGCCTCGGCCCAGACCTGAGCGGGCAGCAGGCTCAGCGTAACAAGGGTAAACAGACGGGTCATTTCAGGTCTCCTGAGTGAGGCAACGATAGATTTGCGGCAATGCCCGGCTTAGCCGGGTTGGATCGGGCAGCAGCGTGAACCCGGCCCGGCCAAAGATACGCGCAAACCAGTCCTGGCCGTCTTGATCTATGACAATACCATGCACAACATGGCCCAGGCTGCGCGCCTCGCGCACCGCCATATGGCTGTCTTCAATGCCGTGGATACCCTCGTAGTGGTCCAGATCATTGGGCTTGCCATCGGTCAGCACCAGCAGCAGTTTGCGGCTCGAGGGCTCCTGCTCCAGCATCGCGGTGCTGTGCCGGATGGCGGCGCCAAGCCGGGTATAGTGGCAGGGGGTCAGCCCGCAGATCTTGCGGCTGACCTCTGGCGACATCGGCGTATCAAAGCCCTTGCATTTCTTCACAAAGACCCGGTCCCGGCGCAGCGAGGAAAAGCCCCAGATACCCAGCCGGTCACCGCTAGCATCAATGCCGCCGGCCAGCGCCACCAGGCTCTCGCGGGCGATATCCAGCACCGTGGCATCACCCACCGAGGACTCGGTCGAGCGAGAGGTATCCAGCAGAAAGCCCACCGAAAGATCGCGCTCAATCTGGCGCATGCTTTGATAAATCCGGTCACTGGCAGTGCCGTCCGCCTTTAGGTCCACCCGCGCCGAGATCAGCGCATCCAGGTCCAGCTCGCTGCCCTCAACCTGGCGGGGCCGCAGGATCCTGCGCGGCCGCAGCGCCTCAAACTGGCGGCGCACCGCCCGCATCTGGCGTGGATCCGGGGTAAGGGCCTGCGGCGCGCCTGCATCGGCATCCGCCTCCAGCACCCGGCAGTGATCCGGCATATAGAGGCGTTTGCGGTGATCCCATTCGGGATAGGTGAACACCCCGGACAGCCGCTCGTGCTCGGCATCAGCCGGCGCCAGATCCAGGTGCATCCGCAGCCGGGTGGCGGCTTTTTTGTCGTCGTGGCGCGACAGGACGATCTTGTCCATATCATCCGCCGCCTTTTGCGCGTTTGGGTCCTTGTCGTTATCAATAGAGCGGTTCAGGTTCATGCTTTCAACCCAGGACAGGATCGATTCAAACCGGTGGAAGATCAGACTGTCCTTGCGGTTGGCCTCGTCCCGGTCCTCGCGTGCCGCCATTTTGCGGTTTGTGGTGGCGGCAACGGGTGGAGGGCCGGAGTTGTCCGCCTCTTCTTCCTCGCCCGCACTGGCACCGGACCCGGGCGCCGACAGCGCCAGCCAGATCGGCACCGGCATAATCGGCAGATAGCTTTTGGGGCTCTGCTGCGGCGCCGGGATATGGATCACCTGCGCCTGCGGACTGTTCAACTGGTCGCAAATGGCAGCTTCATGGCGGGCCTCGGCGCGGGGCAGCATCCGCTTGGGCCGGGTCGCCAGAATAAAACTGCACATCCGCTGATAGGCGGCGCGCAAGCCCGGACAGCGTTGAAACACCAGATCGGCGGCCTGCGCCATCGCCTCGATCTGGGCGTGATCCTGCAGACAGGCGCAGCCAGTGACTGCAGGCAGGCAGGGCGGCAGATTGGGCCGGGTTGCGGCCAGCGCGACCAGCCAGAAATAGGCCGCCCGGTTCATTGCAGCTTCCGGAAAGACATCCATCACCGGCGGCAGGCTCAGGCGTTCGCCGTCAAAGCGCGGCACAAACAGCAGCTCGCCCCGGTTGCCCAGCTTGCGCGCCACGCTCTGGCGGTGATGCGAGCGCGTGGCGGCGGCCTCGCCGATCTCCACCGCGCCATCACCGCCGAGGGCGCGGAACAGCAGCACCAGGCTGGGCCGGAGATCGGACAATTGCACCGCCGCCTGCACAAAGCGCGGCTGCGCCCCCATGCTGCTGGCGTAGTCATGCCAGAGGTTGCCGATCGCTTCCTCGGGGTCCATCAGATCAAGCGGGTGCAGGGCCATATCGCTACCCGTACACCACGGAGATCAGATCGCGCAGGGCGGTCTGAACATCCAGCTCATCGGTCAGCGGTTCAACAATTGCCGCCTGCAGCGCCTGCTCAAGGGGCATGCCGCTGGCGATCAGCTGCGCCGCATAGATCAGCAGCCGGGTCGAAACACCTTCCTCCAGATCCATCCCCGACAGCGCCCGTATATGGCCCGCCAGCCGGATCAGCGGCGCCACCCGCGCCTCGTCCAGACCGCTTTCGCGGGTGACCACAACCGTCTCGGTTGCGGCATCCGGAAAGGTAAACGACACCGACAGGAAGCGCTGCCGTGTTGAGGGTTTCATCCGCTTCAGCACGCTCTGATAACCGGGGTTATAGCTGGCAACCAGCATAAAGCCCTTTGGCGCCAACAGCTCTTCGCCGGTGCGGTCAATCATCAGGGTGCGGCGGTTGTCGGTCAGCGGATGCAACACCACGGTGACATCCTTGCGCGCCTCGACCACCTCGTCGAGGTAGCAGATAGCGCCTTCGCGCACCGCCCGGGTCAGCGGCCCGTCAACCCATTCGGTTTCGCCGCCGCGCAGCAGGTAGCGGCCAATCAGATCCGCCGCCGACAGATCATCGTGGCAGGCGACAGTGTATAATTTACGGCCGCTGCGCGCCGCCATGTGTTCAACAAAGCGGGTTTTGCCGCAGCCGGTCGGCCCCTTCAAAAGAAGGGGCAAACCATTGTCATGGGCTGTTTCGAACAAGGCGCATTCATTGCCAACCGGCTGATAGAATGGCACGTCGAAATCAGTAGTTTGGGCGTTCATGATTATTCTCCAGCCACCGATTGGGCGCCCTTGGCGACAACTTCGCGACGCGGCACCATCATCGAGTAGATGAACAGCAGCGCCCCAAGAACCACGGCAATGCCGGAGCCAAAGCGCATCATGTAGAACAGGCTCAGCCCGTCTTGCACTTCCATGAAGTTCTCTCCCAGCACCCGCTGCATATGGGTTTGAATGGTGCCAGCAAAGGTCAGTACAAAGGTCATGAAGGCCATACCACCGGTCATCAGCCAGAAGCTGACCATGTTCAGCACCTGATTATACGGATCGCGTCCCCGCAGATGTGGGATCGCATAGCTGAACATCGCCAGGTTCATCGCCACATAGGCCCCGTAGAACGACAGGTGGCCATGCGCCGCGGTGATCTGGGTGCCGTGGCTGTAGAAGTTCACCCCGTGCAGCGTATGCAGGAAGCCCCAGACACCGGCGCCAAAGAAGGCGACTGTTGCCGAGCCAAGCGACCACAAAAGCGCCGCCTTATTGGGGTGATTGCGACGGCCCTTCCAGACCATGACAAAGGAAAAGCTCATCATCAGGAAGAACGGAATCACTTCCAGGGTCGAGAAGATCGAGCCGATCCACTGCCAGTAGCCCGGCAAGCCGATCCAGTAAAAGTGGTGACCAGTGCCCAGGATGCCCGAGAACAGTGCTGTGGACACAATGACATAGAGCCATTTCTCAACGATCTCACGGTCCACACCGGTCAGCTTCAGCAGCAGGAAGGCCAGGATCGACGCCATCACCAGTTCCCAGGTGGCTTCGACCCAGAGGTGAATAACGAACCACCAGTACATCTTGTCCAGGCTCAGGTTGTCAGGGTTGATAAAGGCAAAGATCCACAGCAGCGACAGCAGCCACAGCCCGGTCAGCAGCACGTTGGAGATGGCGGTCTTGCGCCCCGCCAGCACCGTCATGGTGATGTTGAACAGGAAGATCAGCGCCGCCACCAGAATGCCAAACTTGACCCAGGTCGGCTGCTCCAGGAACTCGCGCCCCTGCATCCCCAGCAGGTAATTGCCCGGAAACAGGTTGAACACATAGGTGATAACCGCGCCCAAGGTGCCGACCACCAGAATGATCAGCTGCAGATAGGCCAGATTGACCGAGTAGATCTCCCGCTCGCTTTCCTCGGGGATCAGGTAATAGGCGGCGCCAAAGAAGCCCAGCAGCAGCCAGACGATCAGCGCATTGGTATGCACCATGCGGACCACGTTGAACGGCAGCAGCTCAGACAGAAAGTTTGGCGCCACGTAGATCCAGCCAGCGAGCAGCCCGCCCAGCACCTGAATGGCGAATAATCCCATCGCCGCCAGGAAGTAGGCATAGGCCACTTTTTGTGATTTATATTTCATTACGTGTCTCCTTAACCCGCATCAGTGGGCGGCCAGCCCTGTGTATCGGTCTGGTCGGCCCAACGCAGGAACTCGGAGAGACCGCGCATTTCTTCTTCGGTGATTTCAAAATAAGGCATCTGACGGCGGCCCTCAACGCCGCTGGGCTGCGCCTTCATCCAGCCATCGAGGATTTCATAGGCGCCTTCGCCGTCCTCCAGCGTGTCCCAGCGGGTCATCACATTGCCCAGCTCCGGGGCAAAATAGGCGCCCTCGCCGTGCAGCGTATGGCAGTTGATGCAGCTGTGACGCTCCCAGACATGTTTGCCCAGAATGACCGCTTCGCTCAGCGGCATTCCGGCGGTTGATGTGGTCACCACATAACGGTGGCTTTGAGCGGCAAGGACCCCAAAGATCACTACAAAGAATAGAGATCCTCCGTAAAAGATGTTGCGGGCCCGTGACTTCGTTAGGATCTCAGACATTTGGGGAATCCAGTCGTGGTTTCGGGTGCGCCAGACCTAGAGGCAATTGACCACGCTGAGTTTGATGCAGAACAAAGTTGCCGGATTTTTTGCCGCTATCGTCAATTATACCGCAGGCTGCCTGCGCAGAACCAGGGATCAGGATCGCATGGTGTTGATAGACAAGACCCTTCTGGTCTCCGAGATCCTGGCCCGGTACCCGCAAACGGTGCCGGTCTTTCTCAAATACCAGATGCTCTGCGTCGGCTGCCTGGTGGCGCCGTTTCACAGCCTTGAGGACGCCTGCCTGGAACATGATCTCGACGAGGATGCGTTTCGCGCCGATCTGACCGCCTGCATCACCCGGAGTAATCCCTAAGGCTGATGCCCTTCGGGATCGCTCAGCCGGACCTCTCGCTCAGCACCACCAGGCCATGCGCGTCGGTCACCACAATATGACGCCGGCTGCTTTTGACCAGACCAATTTTCTCCCAGCCGCTCATCAGCCGGCTGACCGTGTGCAGGGTGGTGCCGGTCATGTCAGACAGGTTTTGCCGGGTGATCGGGAAATCAATTTCAATGCCGCCCGCCACTTTGCGGCCCGACTGGCTGATCAGCCGCAGCACCGCCCGCGCCACCCGTTGTTCCACCTGCTGGGTGGCCATTTCCACCAGACGATTGTTCATCTCCCCCATCCGCTCGCCGACAACCTTGTAGCTCTCAGTCGCAAAGCCATCGTAATTGGCGGTGAAATTTGACCACTGGCTGGTCGGCCAGGACAGCACCAGACAGTCATCCACCGGTATCGCGGTCGCCGGATAGGTGTCACGGCCGATGGCGGCGGCAATGCCAAACAATTGCCCCGCCACAATATGCAGCGCAATCACCTGATCGCCGCCTTCGGTGGTGCGGATCACCCGGATATGGCCATCCAGCAGCAAATAGAACCGCTCCGCCGCCAGCCCCTCTTCAAAAACAGCACTGCCAGCGGCAAACCGTTTCGGCTCAGCCAGATCCAGTATCGCACGGATCTCAGGACGCCCCAGTTTCCGGAACGGTGGAATATGACCCAACAGGCTTTCATCCAGTTTTCTCAATATCCCAACCCCAAGTTTGCTGAAGAACAAAGACCAACAATTCCCCATACCCTAATATCAA
>JABSSD010000093.1 GCA_013214575.1 Paracoccaceae bacterium
CCACCCTGCATCGTCGTGATCCGGCCAGATGATGACATGCCGCCCTGCCAGCGGGGACACGTCTTTGCCAGGGCCTTGCTGCCGCCACCCCCAGACGCTGTGCCCGCGCGGCCTGATCTTGTTGCAACCGGGTCAGATGGGTGAAGAGGCTGATGGCGTCGCCCACACGGGCGCGCGGCGGATCTTTGTCAGAGGCCCAGACACCCGGAGATATGCCCCACGGGAACACCAGGGCCAACTGCGCCATCAATCATATTCGCAATTCTGGCGGTGCTCGCGGGGATAGGCGCGGGCTGCGGTCTCAGCGCCATTGCGCAGGCCTTCCAAGCTGGCATTGGGGCCTATCAGCATCTCAAGTTCGGCCATGAAACGCGCATCATCAAGCCGGTGCAGTTCCATAAGGAAACTCTGCCCCGCCATTAGGCGCTGCCACTTCCCAACGCGGGTTACCCCGAAAAGCCTAAAATAAAGTGGTAAATGGGGAAGCGCCGATCATTGGTCGTTTAGGAGTGCCTTGGAGGAAACCAAACCAGTTACGCAAAACTTCTCAGATTATTGGCCTGCGAATAAATATTTCATGTTTCATGCAGTGTTATTTAAAAAATATTGTAACTCTCAAAATTCAAAAAACACACTGGGGATTAAGCCAGTGTGTTTTGCCGCCGATTTACGTCTTGGAATTTTTCTAGTGAGGTCAGATCTTTAGGAGTGGGGGGCAAATTGCTCCCGCCGTCGCGGAGCAATCTCCGATGCCCATTCGCTTTTACTCAGCAACTTAACATCTAATGTGCAATCACCAAAAACTAGAATTGATACGCTACGCTGAAGAGAAGTGACGTCACTTCTAGGTCAGAACCGAAAAAATTGACAGAATCACGAAGTATCTCCGCACCAAGAATGATGCTGTCAGTCGCTTTGTAGTTGATACCTATGCCGAACGTCGTGCCATCTTCGCTGTCTAGCCCGTCATCAATGTTTACATAGCCCAATATGCCGTAAACCAATGTCGTCCCCAGGTCATACCCCGCTTTAAACTTCAAACGAATAGCGTCACTGTCCCATGGAGGATCACCACCAACGGAGTGTTTTGCGGTGCCATAGCTTAGTTCGCCACCAATGACCCAATTGTTGGACAGGCTGTGATTGTAGCCAGCCTGCAAGCCGTAAGCTGTTGCGCTATCGCTTTCCGTGCTGCCAACGAAGGTGAGTTCGGCATCGGTGGGGCCTACATGAGCGCCCAGGTAAAACCCAGTCCACCCTTCGCCAGCGATCGCCAGAGTTGGCAATCCTAGAATTGTAGTAGCCAAAACTATTTTTGCGATACTTTTCATTTTTCACATCCAATCATTTATAAATGTCAAAATTCTTGTGAAATATGGCATCTTAATGATGCGGTTAGTCTCGCCTCAGCGCTGTAAGGACAGAATTGAGGATTTTGTGGCATGAATATCACTTTTCTCATCTTAGAAGGGTAGCGTGGTGGCGCAATTAATCACGTCGGCTTGTTTATAATTTGGCGCGCTGATGCATAAAATCATCCCTGCAGTTGTTGTGGTTCTCTGCAAAAATACAGTCACTACTATCAACGCGAATGTGAAAGAAACACCCACAGACAGTACTTAAAAGACGTCTCCGATTTGGCTCCCGAACGACAGACCTTGAGCAAATTTAGCTATTTGACGAATATCTCTAGTTCGAAAAGCCGCTTTGCTACCTTCAGGACGCAATTTCTCTGCGCATTGCACCATTGGCGGCAGCTTACGCGGCGCGGCGGTATCTCGGAAAACGCGCCAATGCCGCCCTTGGCTTTGGCCGCAGCCTTGCGGGCCTGTTCAGCCGTCATATCGGGAAACTTGCCCAATGGCAGTCGTTCGGGCCGACCTTCTATCCGCTTATAGAGGGAAAAGGTTTTCGACCCCACGATCAAATTTAACAAGTTAATGCGATGCCTTGCGCCCCGTCGTCGTGGGGCTGTTTGCGTTGGAGCTTCGCGTGTGGAAACACTGGGGAAGCAGCCGACAAACGGGTTCAAAATGTAGGACCAACTCTCTTGGCCGGATCAAACTGACATTGCCCGACTAGAATGCCTTCTCTTGTATGTTTGGGCTGTTTTGCGGAGTGTGGACCCTTGTCGGTGAGGGGCTGTTGACCAAAGCGGGTCGCTGCCCCATCGCCGATTGCAGGGCAAAATTAGGGTAGGCGGTAATTCGTAGCCGTCCAGAAAAGGAGCAGATTGATGAGCAGGGTATCGAAGGCTCTGGACCGCTACTTCTACAGTGCGATTAAAGGCGCCGTTCAGGGCGCCGTCTTTTGCCTGATTTTGTGGCTTCTAGACGCCAACGTGACGATCAATTTTTAGCGTGTTTCCAGTGCAGCAAAGCGGGGCGAACACTGTGTCAGAAAGGCGAAACGCGGCCCTCAGAACAGGGGCCGCGTTTCAATAGCTCGATTGTCGTAAAGGCTTATGCCAGTGCGAGGTTCACAGCGGACTCACGACCGTCACGGCCGGGCTCGATGTCAAACGTCACTTTTTGGTTGTCGGCCAGGCCGGTCAGGCCAGAACGCTCAACAGCGGAAATGTGAACGAATACATCGTTGCTGCCGCCATCGGGTGCGATAAAGCCGAAGCCTTTAGTAGAGTTGAACCATTTTACGGTGCCAGTGGCCATATCCGTAGTCTCCATTTGATTGCTGCCCGCGCGAGTGCGGCAGCCCGGCATGTCAGGTCTGAATCGAAGGACTGAACGCCGAAGAACGGGAGACAGTAGGTCGAAAAAGAAAAACGCTAGCCCGAGTGATTTTGGGCGGTGGCGGCGCAGTTTTCAAGGATTTAATTCACGATCGGCGCAGATCGGCTTAGCCTTGAAAACGCTGTTAAATACCGATCTTGCATAGTCCGGTAACGGAGGGGGGCTGATTGATCCCAGGCAACGACAACAAACCAGTGTCGCAGAGAGGGCGATTTGGCAGGGTTCTAATCCTTGTGCTGGGCTTTGTGTCCTTTGAGGTATTGATCCGGACTGGACCTTGGCGGATTTACGAAGACGCCAGAAGGCCGCCATGGCTCCGATTGTAGAATATGCAGGCGGCATCATCATCTGGGATCGGGCCGATGCCAGTGCAGGTGGCGTTATTGCAAGATTAGGCGGTCAAGTTCTTGGCCTCGATCACCTCGATATTGGCGAGGGTCAGGCCGTTCTCCACGTCGGGCGGAAGGTCGTCGGTTACAAGCGTGTCGATTGACGACAGGGGGACTCCGGTCATGCGCGCACGCCAGTCGAATTTAGCCCGGTGTACCAGTCCGATGGTGCGGGTGGCCTTTTTCGACATCCGTTGGGCAATGGATGCATCCCCCGCGTGCGAGAAACACATGCCATCGGTGGTGCTGAAACCATCGCAAGACAACAGCGCCAGGTCTGCGTTGATCTGATCAATCATCGCCTCGGCAAAATGACCGTCGGTGGCCAGTGATGTCTGGCGCAGGAAGCCGCCCAGCAGACAAACGGTGACATTGGGGTTGTTGGCCAGGATTTGGGCAATGTTGACAGCCGGGGTAACGATAAACAGTTCCAGATCGGTCAGGGCCAGATCATTAATCAGCGGCAGAATGGTTGATCCATCGTTCAGAAACAATGTATCGCCGGATTTGATCAACCCGATGGTGGCGCGCGAAATCGCCTGTTTGGCTCTGATGTGGCTTTGCTCGCGGATCGCCAGCGCCTCTTCGGCATGGCGGATTGGGCGCACTGAGGCACCGCCATAGCCGCGGCTGACAATGCCATCCTGTTCCAGTGCCGCCAGATCGCGCCGGATGGTGGCCGGCGAGGCATCCAGGATATCGCATAATTCTGTGACAGAAACGGTGCCGCGCAATGCGATTTCGTGGCGCAAGGACTGTCGTCTTGCCAGGGGGTTACGTTTTTGGCTGCTCATCGTGTTTTGTTACCTTGTAGGTCGAATTTTTAAACCATGCCTTGGACGTTAACGCAATCACAGTCAGTCAATCGTAAAACGTCAGTAAGTTATTATACTTAATCAGATTGACGCATTATAATGATCATGATAGCGTTTATTGCACTAGTTTGCAGGGGTTTCCGTGCCGAAAAGGCAATGAGGTATCCACAAACTGGGAGGTGAAAATGCAGATTTTGAGCTATCTATGGCCCCGTAAGTATATTTCTGGTGCCAGAATGAGGGCCGCGCTGGTTGTCTCTATGTCGGTGGCTGGCGGTGCCTTGGCGGCAAGCTGTCCATCGGTTGGTGATCCCCAGGGGATCATGTCCCAATCCCCATACCAGCTGGATCTAGCGGATTATCAGGCGCAAAGCGGTAAGACGCTGACCCTTAGGGAGAATCCGGAATTTGCCGCCCAAGTGGCCGCAGGCACCTTGCCCCCGGTAACGGAGCGCTTGCCGAGCGATGCGCTGGTCTATCTGCCCTATGATGATTGCGGTCAGTATGGCGGCACTCTGCGCGGCATGTCAAAAGCGCTGGAATCCGGCACCTCGGAAATTCTGAGCTGGCGGCATGTGAACCTTGTCCGCCTGAGTGATGATCTGCAAACCATCGTGCCGAATGTGGCCAAGTCCTGGGTGTGGAACGATGATTTCAGTTCCATCACCATGACTTTACGCACAGGCCACAAATGGTCTGACGGTGCACCATTCACCGCCGATGATGTGGTGTTTTTTATTGATGACATCATCAAGAACACAGACCTGCGCAAGACCGTGCCATCGGCCTGGATGATTGCTGACAAACCAGTCGAAGTCACCAAGATCGACGAAGTGACCTTTCGCTTTGATTTTGCTGCGCCCTATCCGGGTCTGCTGCATTACCTTGCCACTGGCGGGTCATATTTCGCGCCCTACGCGCCCAAGCACCACTATATGAAATATCACGCGAGCTATAACGCCAATGCTGACGACGAGGCCAAAGCTGAAGGTCACGAGAGCTGGAGCGAACGGTTTGGGCTGATCTATCATAAGTGGAAGGATGCGGAAAACATCACGCCGCATGCGCTGACCCGTCCTACGCTGGAAAGTCATATCCTAGAGGCTGTGACAAATACTGAGCGGCGCAAATACATTGCCAACCCGTATTATTTCAAAATCGACTCGGCGGGCAATCAGTTGCCGTACATCTTTCGTCAGCATGAGCGTTTCCTGGGTCAGGAACTGTTCGTTCTGTCGATCCTGAACGGTGAAGTCGACCAGAAGGCGCAAGGCGTCGGCCTGTCCAACTTCTCGGTTCTGAAAGAGGGCGAAGAGGCGGGCGGCTACAAAGTGACGTTGCCTCCGGGACAGACCGGCCCGTCGATCACTTTCAACCAGACCATCAAAGACCTCAGAATGCGCGAAGTTTACGCCGACGTGCGGTTCCGCAAGGCAATGTCGCTGGCGATCAACCGGGACGAACTGAATGAAGTGCTGTGGTTCGGCCTGGGAACTCCCGAGGCGGCGCTGCCGCTGGGTGTTGCCTTTGTCACCGACGAGGATCGCAACTATGCACTTGCGCTTGATGCGGATGCGGCCAATGCATTGCTGGACGAAATGGGCATGAAAATGGCAGCCAACGGTAAACGTCTGCACCCTGATGGCGAACCCTTCAACATCCTGTGGGAATATGCTGTCCAATTCGGCGGTGAATCTTTCACCACTCTGGTGGCAGATTACTGGCGCGCGGTTGGCATCGACGTCACCTTGAAAGAGGTCACCAGTCAGTTGTCGCGTGAAAAGGCCAAGGCCAGCACCAGCGACATCAATATGGAGTGGGACGTTCCGTTCGAGCCGAACCTGATCTCGCAGGTTGAATACTACATCCCGCCCTATTCCGAAGGCTCGCCGCTGGTTGGTCAGCAATGGGTCAACTGGGTTACCACAAACGGTACCACCGGAGAAGAGCCTCCGGCATGGGCAGCGCGGTTGTTCGAATTGGGTAAAATCTGGAAAACTGTTCTGCCCGGCAGCGATGAGTACATGAAGATCGGTGCAGAAATGGTGCGGATCAATCTGGACAACATGGTGATCATTGGCACCGTGGCAAACCTGCCCGGACCGACCGTGGTGTCCGACAAGCTGCGCAACATTACGGATTGGGGCATGCAGAACTACAACTATGGCCGGACCTATCCGTTCCGCCCTGATCAGTGGTATTTCAGCGAATAGCCTGACCCTGACAAATCCCGTGGGCGGTCTTTTTGATCGCCCACAGAACAGAACAGGCCCCCCATCAGGCGGGCCATGAAAAATTATGAAAATTTGGGGAAATGACTGATGCTGCGGATCCTGCTTAAGCGTTTCGGCTTTATGGTTCTGACATTGGCGGCGGTTTCCGTGGTCGCCTTTGTGCTGATCCAGCTGCCTCCGGGAGATTTTGCCGATGCTTACGCCAACAAGAAGCAGGCCACCGGCGGCCCTATTTCTCTAGAGGAAATGGTTGAGTTGCGTGAACGCCTTGGCCTGAACCGCCCCTGGTCGGTGCAATATTTCGACTGGATCAGCAAGATCGTCCTGCATGGGGATTTTGGCTATTCATGGGGATGGAAGCGACCGGTTGCCGATGTGATCGCTGAACGCATGCCGTTCACACTGATCCTGGCGTTTTCAACCCTATTTTTCATGTATGCGATTGCCATCCCGATTGGGATCTATTCAGCAGTGCGGCAGTACTCGATTTCGGATTATGTGGTGTCGGTGGTGGGCTACATCGGCCTGGCCACGCCAAATTTCCTGCTGGCGCTGATCCTGATGTATCTGGGGCAGAAATATTTTGGTCAAAGCGTTGGCGGTCTGTTTTCCCCCGAATTCCAGGACGTGGATTGGAGCTGGGCGCGGGCCAAGGATCTGATCGGCCATCTGTGGGTGCCGATTATCGTGCTGGGCACCTCTGGCACCGCCTATCTGATCCGCACCCTGCGTGCCTCGGTGCTGGATGAGCTGAACAAGATGTATGTGGTTGCGGCCCGGGCCGGTGGCCTGTCGCCCACCCAGCTGCTGCTCAAATACCCGGTGCGCATCGCCCTGAACCCGATCGTCGCCACCCTGGGCTGGCGTATATCGGCGATCATTTCCGGCGCGCCAATCGTCGGCGTGGTGATGTCGCTGCCCGATACCGGCCCGCTGTTCCTGCAGGCGCTGCTGGATCAGGATATGGCGCTTGCCGGAGCGATGGTGCTGATCTTTGCCGCGCTGACGATTGTCGGTACCTTTATCTCTGACATTTTGCTGGTGATGTTGGATCCCCGCATCAGCCTGGAAAGTTGACCCCGCCATGACCTCTCCTGATACAACGATCCCGACCACCAAGGAACAGCGCAACAAGCGTCGGCCCGAGATGGCCTCGCAATGGCAGCTGATGTGGTGGAAGTTCAAAAAGCACTACCTGGCTATGGTTGGTGTGATTGCCCTTTCGGTGCTGGTATTCCTGGCGGTATTCGCAGGAATCATCAGCCCGGACGTGCCCAAGGCGCGCAACAACGCCTATCTGTCAGGCCCACCGATGGGGATCCACTTTTTGGATGCTCAGGGCGATTTCCATTTGCGCCCTTTCGTCTATGCCCGCACCACCAAACGCGACCCGGTAACGCTGCGCAAGATCGCGGTGGTGGACACGGACACCCATTGGCCGATCGAGTTCTTTGTCCGCGGCGGCAGCTATAAATTCTGGGGCCTGTTCAAGACGGATATCCACCTGTTTGGCGCCAGCGGCGGATTCATCCATTTGTTTGGCACCGACAGTCTGGGGCGTGATGTGTTTGCGCGCACCCTGTATGCCACCCGTGTGTCGCTGTCGATTGGTCTGGTCGGGGTGACGCTGGCCTTTGTGATCGGCGCGATGATGGGCGGCATTGCAGGCTATTTCGGCGGTGTGGCCGACAATGTTATCATGCGCCTGATCGAATTCATCCGCTCAATCCCGACGTTACCGCTGTGGCTGGCGCTAAGTGCAGCGCTGCCCCGGGACTGGAGCTCGTTTCAGGTCTATCTTGCGATCACCTTGATCCTTGCGCTGGTGGGCTGGACCCATCTGGCGCGAACCGTGCGAAGCAAACTGCTGGCCCTGCGCGAAGAGGACTTCACCCTGGCCGCCAAGCTGTCGGGATGCAGCAATTCGCGCATCATCCTGCGCCACCTGCTGCCCTCTTTCATGAGTTACATGATCGTCGACGTGACAATTGCCTTCCCTGAGATCCTGCTGGCGGAAACCTCGCTCAGCTTCCTCGGGCTGGGGCTGCGCGAACCGGTGGAAAGCTGGGGCGTGCTGCTGTTTGCGGCGCAAAACGTGCGCACGCTGGCGCATACTCCGTGGCTGCTGATCCCCGGCTTGTTCGTGGTGATCGCGGTTCTTGCATTCAACTTCATCGGTGACGGCGCGCGCGACGCGGCCGATCCGTACAGCAAATAAGGAGTTGACCATGAACGATGACACCATTCTTGAGGTCAAAGACCTGCATATCAAGCTGAAGTCCGACGGCGTGGAATTTCCGATTGTCGAAGGCGTGAGTTTTGAGCTGAAGGCAGGCAAGGTGCTGGCGCTGGTCGGCGAATCCGGTTGCGGTAAAAGCGTGACCTCGGCGTCAATCCTGCGCCTGTTGCCGCGCGAACTGGATATCACCTCGGGGCAGATCCAGTTCCGGCCTCCCGGTAGCGACAAGGTTGTGAACATTGTCGACCTGCCCAAAGAGGGCAAAGGCATCCGCCATGTTCGCGGCAACCAGATCGCAATGATCTTTCAGGAACCGATGAGCTCGTTCTCGCCGTTGCACACTATCGGCAATCAAGTCAGTGAAGTTGTGCGCCTGCACCTCAAGGTTTCGAAAAAAGAGGCCCGCGCGCGGACCGTCAAGATGTTGGACAAGGTGGGCATCTCCGACCCGGACCGCGCCTTTGATCAATACCCCTACGAGTTTTCCGGCGGCATGCGGCAGCGGGCGATGATTGCCAAGGCGCTGTCCTGTAACCCGTCGGTGCTGATCGCGGACGAGCCAACCACGGCGCTGGACGTGACCATTCAGGCGCAGGTGCTAGACCTGATGCGCGAGTTGCGCCGGGAGATGGGCATGGCGATTGTCTTCATCACTCACGATCTCGGCGTGGTGGCCCAGATCGCCGATGATGTGGCAATCATGTATATGGGGCGTATCGTTGAACAGGGACCGGTGCGGGAAATATTCGCCAATCCGCGCCATCCCTACACCGTCAACCTGTTGCGCGCCGTGCCGCGTCTGGGCAACCTGCGGGATCGCCAGAAACTGACACCGATCCAGGGCTCGGTGCCCAGCCTTTTCGACCGCCCGACGGGATGCACTTTTCATCCCCGGTGCAGCGCCTACATCAAAGGCACCTGCGAGGCATCCGTGCCGCCTATGGTCAATATTTCCGAGCACCACAGTGTGCGGTGCTTCTCGCCCGAAGCCACGGCCCCGGTGGCCACTGCAAGTGAGGTCGCAACATGAGCGTTCTGCTGGAAATTTCAGACATCAAGGTGCATTTCCCGGTTGGCAAAACCGGGTTCTTCGGCAGGCCGGCAGGCTATGTCCGCGCCGTTGATGGGGTCAGTTTCACCATCGAGGCCGGCGAAACCCTTGGGCTGGTCGGCGAAAGCGGATCGGGCAAAACCACCCTTGGGCGCGCCATTCTGCGGGCGATCGAACCAACCAGCGGTACCATCCGGTTTCACAAAGACGGTCAGGATATCGACGTCACCAGCCTGAACAACAAGCAACTGCGCGCTATGTGGCGTGACATGCAGATGATCTTTCAGGACCCTTATTCGTCGCTCAATCCGCGCATGACGGTGCGCGATGTGATTGGAGAGCCCTTGCTGGCCAACAAGGTCGCCAAGGGAGAAGAGCTGAAACAGCGGGTCAAGCAGATCGCCACCCAATGTGGTCTCGATGTGGAACATCTGAGCCGCTATCCGCATGCCTTCAGCGGCGGCCAGCGCCAGCGTATTGCCATCGCAAGGGCCCTGATTCTGCACCCGGAATTCATCGTCTGTGACGAGGCGGTATCGGCGCTGGATGTGTCGATTCAGGCGCAGATCCTCAACCTGCTGAAAGAACTACAGATCGATTTGAGCCTGACCTTCCTGTTCATCGCCCATGATCTGGCGGCGGTGGCCTATGTCTGCGATCGGGTGGAGGTGATGTACCTTGGCACCATCGTCGAAATCGCCCCAACCGAAGGCCTGTATTACACGCCGCGCCATCCCTATACCGAGGCGCTGATGTCAGCAATTCCCGAGGCGGACCCGACCAAAGAGATGACCCCCTATCTGCTGACCGGCGAACGCCCCAGCCCGGCGAACCCGCCTGACGGATGCCGCTTCAACACGCGCTGCCGCTATGCGACCGATCTGTGCCGGACGGACGTACCCCTGCTGACGCCCATAGCCAGCAACCACTTTGTTGCCTGTCATCATGCGGAAATCTTGTCGCTGCAAGGCGCGATGGATCACGAAGAAGTGGCTTTGATATGAACCAGCCAATGAACGTCCTTTTTGTCACTGTCGATCAGTGGCGCGGCGATTGCCTGTCGGCGCAGGATCATCCGGTGGTGAAAACCCCCAATCTGGACGCGCTGGCGGCGGATGGGGTGCTATTTGCCAATCACTTTGGCCAATGCGCGCCCTGTGGCCCCAGCCGTGCGTCTTTGCTGACCGGCATGTACGCGATGAACCACCGCTCGGTGCGCAACGGCACGCCGCTGGATGCGCGGTTCACCAATATCGCGCTGGAGGCGCGGGCGAAGGGTTATACCCCCGGCCTGATTGGCTATACCGACACCAGCCACGATCCGCGGCAATACCCAAGTGATGATCCGGTGCTGAAGACCACCGCAGGGACGCTGCACGGCTTCGACCAGTTGGTGCCGGGCAGCGAGGCGGGATGTGACGGGGTCAAGCTGTGGATTGAGGAGCTGGCGGCCAAAGGATATCCGGTGCCCAGTGCTGAAATCGACATCTACAATCCGCTGGTTACGGGAGAGACTGCACAAACCCTGTACCGCTCCGAGGACAGCGATACCGCATTCATCATCGACCACGCGGTCACGGCGATCGAGACCCAAAAAACCGCGCCGTGGTTCCTGCATCTCAGCCTGTTGCGCCCGCATCCTCCGTTCATCGCGTCGGCCCCCTACAACACCATGTATCCCCCGGACGACATGCCGGACCCCTGCGACCCCGAGGCCGCGACGGACCATCCGTTTCTGGCTTTTGTGAGGCGTCACCATCTGGATCTGGAAGGTCTGGACCAAGCTGGGCATCAGGCTGATCCCGCTGCCATGCGCCAGTTGCGCGCCACCTATTACGGGCTGATCAGCGAGGTCGATCACCATTTGGGTCGCCTGATCGGCTACCTGAAGGAAACCGGTCAATATGACAGCACATTGATCGTATTCACCAGCGATCACGGCGAACAGCTTTGGGATCACGGGGTGCTGGGCAAAGAACATTTTTATGACCAAAGCTATCACATCCCGTTGATCATCAAGCAGCCCGGCAGCGATATGGCGCGGGGGCGGGTGGTCACGGAATTCACCGAAGCGATCGACTTGATGTCGACGGTTCTGGACGTGATCGAACAAGAGATTCCACCGCAATGCGACGGCCATTCCCTGCGCCCGTTTCTGCAGGGGGAGACGCCCGGTAACTGGCGCACCGAGGTCTGTTGGGAACTTGATTTCCGCGACAACAAACACGGTATCGCGCAGCAGGAACTTGGGCTTGGCGCACAGGATTGTTCGCTTTGCGTGATCCGGGATGCCCGGTTCAAATATGTCCATTTTGGCGCCCTGCCGCCGCTGTTCTTTGATCTCGTCAACGATCCGGATGAACTTCATAATCTGGCCGGTGATCCGGCCTATGCACCGCAGATTCTGACCTATGCCCAGAAAATGCTGTCCTGGCGACTGGCCCATGCAGACCGGACCCTGACCGGCCTCTACCTGTCCGCGGACGGGCCCAAACGGGCGATGCCATGATGCAGGACCGCAGATCCAGCCTCAGCTCTACCCTGTTCGACGTGGTGGTGATTGGCGCCGGCGTCGTCGGCTGTGCCATGGCCCGACGCTTTACCCTAGAGGGCGCGCGGGTGGCGTTGGTGGAAAAGGCCTGCGATATTCTGGACGGGGCAAGCAAGGCCAACAGCGCCATTTTGCACACCGGGTTTGACGCACCGGTCGGTTCGATCGAACTGGATTGCATCCGCAAAGGCGGCGAAGAGTATCGGCAAATCCACCAGGATATGCGCCTGCCGCTGGATGCCGCCGGGGCCTATGTCGTGGCTTGGAATGACGCGGAGGTTGCCAGGCTGGACACATTGCTGGAACAGGCGCACACAAATGGTATCAGCAATGCCACTCTCGTGGGGCAGACATTCCTGCGCGACAATGAACCGCATCTGTCGGATCGGGCGCTGGCGGCAATCTCGGTTCCGGGCGAGGCTCTGATCGACCCGTGGTCAGCCCCCTATGCCTATCTGAAACAGGCGTTGCAGAATGGTGCAGAAGTGTTTCTGAAATGCGAGGTCACCGGCGGGGGATTTGCCGGTGGAGAATGGCAATTGGAGACGTCACGCGGTGTGTTGAACTGTCGTCAGGTGATCAATTGCGCCGGTCTTTATGGCGATTATGTGGATCAGGCCGTGCTGGGCCAGTCCGATTTTCTGATCACCCCGCGCAAAGGCCAGTTCCTGATCTTTGACAAGGCAGCCGCGTCGCTGTTGCAGGCGATCATTTTACCGGTGCCGACCGCGCGCACCAAAGGCGTGGTTGTGTGCCGGACGATTTTTGGCAACCTGCTGGTCGGCCCCACCGCAGATGAACAGCAAAGCCGCCATGAGGCGTCAACGGATACTGTCTCTCTCGAAGGATTGATGCAGGCGGCAATCCGGATGATTCCGGCGCTGGCCGACATGCCGATCACTGCCACCTATGCCGGTTTGCGCCCCGCGACCGAGCAAAAGGAATACCGCATCATCCCGCGTCCGGACCGCAACTGGATCACCGTTGGCGGCATCCGCTCAACCGGGTTAAGCGCGGCATTGGGCATCGCCCAGCATGTGTTCGCCCAGTATCAGGATTGGGGGGCTGCACATGAGCCGCTGCCGGACCCCAAGGTGCCGCAGGCCAATATTCTGGCCGAACAAGGCGCGCGGGCATGGCGCCAAGGCGGGCAGGGCGACATGATCTGTCATTGCGAACTGGTGCGCGAGGCCGAAATCAGACAGGCGTTGACCGGGCCGCTGGCGGCGCGGTCCTTGGCGGGGCTAAAGCGCCAGACGCGGGTGACCATGGGGCGCTGTCAGGGGTTCTACTGCTCTGCGCGCCTGACGGAACTGACCGACGGTCATTTTGACATCCCTCTAGCCAAGGACATCAAACATGACTGACCAGATTGATGTGGCCATCATTGGCAGCGGTCCGTCCGGCCTTTCGGCGGCGATCGAACTCAAGGCACTGGGCATTGCCCGGGTCGTCGTGCTTGAACGCGACCCCGAGGCTGGCGGCATCCCCCGCCATTGTGGCCATCCACCCTTTGGCATTCGGGAATTCAAACGGGTTTTGACCGGGCCGCAATACGCCCGAAAACTGGTTGCCATGGCCCGTCTGGTCGGGGTCGAGATCCGCACGTCGACCACCGTGGTCGAAGCGCGCCCGGACGGAAAATTGTTACTGGCAACCAAGGACGGTGTTGCCGAAATCGCGCCACGCCGAGTGATCTATGCCACGGGTGTGCGTGAAACCCCGCGCTCTTGCCGGTTCATTACCGGGCCGCGGCCTCTGGGGGTGGTGAACACCGGGGCTTTGCAGTCGACGATTTACCTGCAGGATCGCACCCCATTTGAACGGCCGGTGATCATCGGCACCGAGTTGGTTTCGTTCTCGGTAATCATGACCTGTCGGTACGCGGGCATCAAACCGGTGGCCATGATCGAGGCAAACGAGGGTGTCACTGCGCGTTGGCCCACCGGGCTGTTTCCGCGCATTGTGGGTGTACCGCTGCATCTGGGCACCCGGCTGAGTGGCATTCTCGGCAACACATCCGTCACCGGTGTTGAAGTGGTGGACAGGGCGGGCAATCACCGTGTGATCGATTGCGACGGGGTGATCCTGAGTGGTCAGTTCACCCCCGAAGTGGCGCTGGCTCGCTGTGGTCATCTGGCTGTTGATGCCGCGACCAAAGGCCCGGTGGTGGACCAGTACGGTCGGTGCTCGGATCCCTGCTATTTCGCCACGGGTAATGTTCTGAGACCGGTCGAAACCGCCGGATGGAGCTGGAAAGAAGGCCGCCAGACCGCCCGGTGGGTGGCCGCGGATCTGGCTGGAGATCTGGCGCCGGTGGGGGCTGAGATTGAGGTTGTCGCCGCTGATCCGGTGATCAGATATGTGGTGCCGCAACGGTTGTCGCTGGCCGCAGGCTCTGCAGGGATGAAACATCTGCAACTGCGGGTGACGCGCCGGGCAAAAGGCACTTTGGTTGCCATGTGTGGCGATCAGATCTTGTGGAAAATGCCGCTAAATGCCCGGCCCGAACGCCGTATCCTGGTGCCGGTGAGGAAATTCACCGCTGCGGACAAACCGATAAAAATTGAACTGAAGTTCATAGCAGAATAGGCCGGGTGTCACACCCGCTTGGGTCGCCAGTTGCGGGACCGCGATACGGCTTCGGCAAACAGAGTTTTGTCGGGCGCCTCTGGCGCGGGGTCGTAGCGAAGACAGGCCGACGCGTTGGCGGTGCCCCTGGGCGGGTCTCCGGCCACCATCAATGCAGTGCCCAGTGCCGTCTGTTCGCCCATCGGCTGCACGATGATCTGTTTTTGCAGCACATCGCTTAGGAACTGGCAGAAATACGGATTGGCGGACATGCCGCCGTCGATGGAAACCCTGTCGCCAATCGGCACCAATGCGTCCATTGCCGTGATCACCTGATCGGCGCGCAGGGCGATGCCTTCAAGGATTGCCTGCACCATATCGTTGGCCGATGTATCCAGCGACATGCCGATCCAAAGCCCCGCCGCAGACCCATCCCAATGCGGGCAACCCAGCCCGGTCAGCGCCGGCACAAACGCCAGATTGCGGCCAATGGCGGCGGGTGCGTCAAAGCTGTTTATCTCGTCAAACTGTTTGAACAACCCCAACGATCTGGCCCAGTTCAGGGCCGAACTGGCGCAATAGACCCCTCCATCCAGCGCGCAGACGGGGTTCGACCCAGTGGCTTGCCAGGCGATTGTCGGCAGCAATCCCTGATCCGGCGCCCGCAACAGGGTATCGCCGGTAAGCACCATGGCAAACGCGCCGGTGCCAAAGGTGATCTTGGCGGCACCGGCATCGCGGCAGCCATGCCCAAACAACGAGGCCTGCTGATCCACCACATTGACCGTGATCGGGGTGGCCCCCCCATCGAGCCTGACCGCACCGAAATCCGCCATGCTGGGGCGGATTTCGGGCAATGCTTGGATGGGAACGCCAAACAGCGCACAGAGCTCCGGGGCCCATTGTCCGGTTTCCAGATCAAGCAGTGATGTGCGCGAGGCAGTGGTGATATCCGTGGCGAAATGCCCGGTCAGACGATCCAGAAAAAACGCATCCGTGGTCCCAAGACGCAGTTTTCCCTGAGCCAAAAGTGGACGCGCCTCGGCAATGTTGTCAACAATCCAGGCCAGTTTGCTGGCCGAGAAATACGGATCAAGCGGCAGGCCGGCCTTGGCCATTGTCAGCTGTTCCGCCCCATCTGCCTTTAGCGAGGCAATGCGGGCCTCGGTGCGCCGGTCCTGCCAGACGATGACCGGCGAAATCGCCTCTCCAGTGTCACCATTCCACGCCAGGCAGCTTTCGCCCTGGTTGTCGATGCCAATGGCATCCACGGGTCCCGCCGCCCGGATGCAGTCGGTGACATGTTGCAACAGCTCTTCCGGGTCATGTTCCACCCAACCGGGCTGGGGATAGATTTGCCGGTGTGCGCGGGTGCAGATGATTTTTCCCAAACCGGTCTCATCCAGAACAAAACCACGGGTGCTGGAGGTGCCCTGATCGATCGCAACAACGCGCATGATTTTGGTCCTTGTCGTCAGGGTCAACTGGCCATGTTTCTAGACGAGCACCCTGTTCATGCCAATGGCTTTGTTGATGGTGTGAGTACCCCCAGCTAGCGGCACCCTCATGGGATTGTTGCCGAATTTCGGCCTAAGGCGTGAATGCCCCTTTCGGCAGTGTCAGAGGAATTCTGCTTGAGCCGGGCGGAGCGGGTTTGCAGCGTTCCGGGATCACGAAGGTGATGGGCTTGAGACCTATGTCTCGAAGCGCCGCGATGAAAGTCATCGGCAACGCACAGAGGCATGAAACCGGTCGCCGGCTGAATAAGCGAGGCGACAATTCTCACCCCCTGCCTGGCAGTGGTTTGTTTACATACCCGAGAGGGGTGAAACGCCACCTTTACTCACCCGCCAATAGCCGGGTTGCGAATGGCGGGTGTTCACTTTACGTTCTAAGCTTACTGATTTCTTTATTCCGAACGAGTTTGTCATGGCCGATCAAATTGTCATCACCGAGAAAACCAGCCAGGCGAAAGACGTTCGCGCCGCCATTGGGTCTCGCTACGGCATGGTTCTGCCCGCTGAGGGGCATTTGTTCGACTTGCTTGAACCAGAG
>JABSSD010000094.1 GCA_013214575.1 Paracoccaceae bacterium
CGTTGGGAGACAAGGCGGCAAGCCGAAGGGGCCATATTCCAATATATCAATGGGTTCTATAATCCAAGACGGCGGCACTCCTCGCTAGGTGGCAAAAGCCCCTTGGCATTCGAACGAAAGGCCGCATAATCAGGGGGAGAAACCGGAACGTAAACGGGACAAGACCAAAAAGACCCCGGATACTTGAGACAAGTAGTTTCCCGCTGTTGAAGGCGAATTCAGCCCGGGCCGTAGGTGGAGTTCCTTGACGAATGTGACGATGTCGGGGAGGTGATCCGATCACACGCCATATCGGACAGCTTGTATTCATCGCGAATAGTACGAAGGACTTGGGTTTTGGTCCTTCCAATCTCCGTCATGGATTCGGCTATGTACTTATAAATGGCATGCCCGAGAGTGACTTTGGAGGCGCTAAGTTTTCTAGGGGTTCTGCCAGCGGTGATCTCTGCGTCAATTTCGCGCTCACGTTTCTTTGCCCAAATTTCCGCAGACTTTCGTTTGTCAAACGTGCGACTTTCCTGATACTTGGGGTTTCGGCGTATGATCTGAGCTAAAAAGGCGATACTACCGTCTTTTCGTTTGCGGGCTGTAATGCCTGCCATCTGTATGACTCCGAGAGAAATCGTATGACATCGGCTCATACACGAATACAAAACGGGCGCAAATTGGCATAAATGTGCTGTGAATGATAAGTGTAAAACGAAGTGAATGTAGATAATTTAGCAGTGAAATCAAGCGTTAGGCGCTCTGCGCGCCTATCCGTTGCTCCGATGATGGACTGGACGGACCGGCATTGTCGCTACATGCACCGTCTGCTCAGCCGTGAGGTGTTGCTCTATACTGAAATGGTGACCGCTCCGGCTCTGGTGCGCGGCGGTGCCTTGCATCTGTTAGCCCATGTCCCCCAAGAACACCCGCTGGCATTGCAACTTGGCGGGTCTGACCCGGACGAGCTGGCCTTAGCCGCCAAGCTGGGGGCCGAGGCGGGCTATGATGAAATCAACCTCAATTGCGGCTGTCCGTCCGACCGGGTGCAGTCCGGCGCCTTTGGCGCGGTGTTGATGCAGCGCCCCGAATTGGTGGCAGACTGTGTCACCGCCATCCGCGAAGCAGTCGATGTCGAGGTGACCGTCAAGTGCCGCATCGGCGTCGATGAGCAGGAGCCCCGGCAGATCTTGCCGGAGTTTCTGCACATGATCCAGATCGCTGGCTGCACCCGGGTGACAATCCATGCCCGCAAGGCGTGGTTGCAGGGCCTCAGTCCCAAGGAAAACCGGGATATCCCGCCGCTGGACTACGAGATCGTGCACCAGATGAAAGCCGATTTTCCGGATCTGCATATCTCGATCAATGGCGGCATCACCACCCTGGATCAGGCCAGGGCGCTGCTGGAGCGTGGCCTGGATGGGGTGATGGTCGGGCGGGCGGCCTATCACCAGCCCGGCGATGTCCTGTGCGCCGCAGATCAACAGATCTATGGCACCGGCGCGGCCAGTGACCCGGTTGAGGTCGCCCGGCAAATGCTGCCCTATATCGAGCAGCATCTCAGTGGCGGCGGCCGCTTGCATCAGGTGACCCGTCATATGCTGGGATTGTTCGCGGGCCGGCCCGGCGCCAGACAGTGGCGGCGGACCCTGTCCGAGGGCGCCCATCGCGACAGCGCCGGTCCGGCGCTGGTGGAGACCGCGCTGACGGCAATCACCGGCTGAGCCCAGCCCTTTAGTCTTTTGCAACTGGACTCTTGCCACCGGACACCGTTTTGTCTGGAGCAGACCGTACCTGAGGGAGGACCTGATGCCCGATGCTATGCTACTAACCCAAATGCTGGTGATGCTTGCGGTGATCGGCGCCGTCGCCGGCGTGCTGGCGGGTTTGCTGGGGGTCGGCGGCGGCATCGTCTTGGTGCCGGCCTTTTTCTACGCGTTTCAGACCCTGGGCTATGGCGGTGACCAGCTGATGCAGCTCTGTCTGGCCACCTCGCTGGCGACCATCATCGTGACCTCGCTGCGGTCGGTGATGAGCCACCATATGAAAGGCGCCGTTGACTGGCAGATCCTGCGGAGCTGGGCACCGGGGATTGTTGTCGGCGCCATCGCCGGGGTGCTGGCGGCCTCGGCGCTGCGATCCACCACGCTGCAGGGGCTGTTTGGGGTTCTGGCGCTGGTGATCGGGCTGTATCTGGGCTTGGGTCGCAGTGAATGGCGATTGGGCGAGGCCATGCCCAAAGGCGCGCGCCGTCTGATCCTGTCCCCTTTGGTTGGCTTCCTGTCGGTGCTGATGGGCATTGGCGGCGGCAGCTTTGGGGTGCCGCTGATGAGCCTGTATAATACGCCGATCCACCGGGCTGTGGCCACTGCCGCCGGGTTTGGCGTTATCATCGCGGTGCCCTCGGTGATCGGCTTCCTGTTGCTGCCGATTGACCCGGCGGTGCGTCCGCCCCTGACCTTTGGTGCGGTCAATCTGGTAGCCTTTGGTGTGGTGATCGCAATGACGCTGATTACCGCGCCCTGGGGGGTGCGGCTGGCCCATGCGATGGACCCAAAACCGCTAAAGCGGATCTTTGCGGTGTTCCTGATCGCGGTGGCAGTGAATATGCTGCGCAAGGCTCTGGGCTATTGATCTAGGCGCCCAGGTGAACCTGATGACAGCCGCCGCTGGCTGAAAAGGATACGGGGCCCGCTTCTTCTTGTTAAAAATACCTCCGCCGGAGGCGTCACGCCGTCAGGCGCGCATCAACGTCGCGCCGCCAGGCACCAGTCACGGTTGAACCCGATCCGCCCGGCCAGCCCGACCGCCGCGGCGTTTTTTTGGCACCGCATTTCGGTTGGGAAGGTCTGCGACAATTGCATGACGCTCTGTCACAGACATCAGGGACCAGCGGCTGATTTCATCCAGCGACCGGGCACAGCCGGCACAGAGCTGGGTCTCAGGATGCACGACGCAGACCTGAGTGCAGGGAGAGTCGACCTCGTCACGGGTCCAGACGTCGCGATTCATGTCTCTATCCATTCCTAAGATGCGCCATGCGATCCAGCGCACCCTGCAGAATATAAGCGGCCGCCACGTGATCAATGACTTCGGAACGACGCTTTCGGGAGGTATCCGCCTCCAGCAGGGCCCGTTCAGCGGCCACGGTGCTGAGCCGTTCATCCCAAAACCCGATTGGCAACTCGGTCAACCGGCTCAGGTTGCGGGCAAAGGCACGGGTTTTCTGGCAGCGTGAGCCTTCCGAGCCATCCATATTGCGCGGCAGTCCCAGCACAATGCCCGCGATGTCCCGGCCCTTGATGATCTCCAGCAGTTGGGCGGCATCCAGGGTGAATTTTTTCCGCCGCACCGTCAACAGCGGCGTTGCCACTGTCCCCATCAGGTCCGAAACCGCCACCCCGACGGTCTTATCCCCCAGATCCAGACCAATCAATGCGCGATGCTTGGGCAGGCAGGCTGCAAAATCCTCGAACAGGTTCTCGATCATTGCAACAGTCCCGCCTGCTGGGCCGCGCCGGTGATCAGTGCCATGGCGGCGGCATCCTCGGCAAAATTCTGCAAGGCTTCGCGGTGAATGGTCCGGGCGCGCTCACCCTCGTTCAGCACGCTCAAGGCGACAATCAACCGGGCCCATTCCTGCGCTGAGCCGCCCTCGCTGGCCAGTCGCTCCGCAAGGTTCGAAACCATGCCCCGGATCATCTGCTGCCGGTCTTCACTGCTCATATCTTGTGCGCCGGCCATTTCCTCGGCGGTGGGCCCGGACAGAGCGCCGCCAGCTTCGGGCTGCGGGGTGATCGGGCTGTAGTCAACCCCGGCGCGATAGGCCATTTCGGCGATCTGCGCCTGTATTCCCGGGATCCAGGCCGCTGTTGGCGGCCCCGCCTGCAAGGTTTCCGACCAGATCTGATAGGCCATGTCCGGACGGCCAATCTGCCCCAGCATCATTCCCCAATAATACCGCGCCGGGCCGTTGCCCTTGTCCAGTTCCAGGGCGCGGCGCAATTCGTCCTCAGCCTCCAGCGAGACATAGCCACCGGCCGCCATGATCATCAGCTCGGCGGTCTCGGCATGATCCTTGGCCACAACGTCACCCGACAGGATGCGAATGTAGTTCTGCTTGGCTTGATAGGCGGCGATGAAATTACCCAGATTGGCCTCATGTTGCACCAGCAAGGCCTGACCCTGCGCATCATCGCTACGGTCCCCGGCGGTCTGGCGCAGCTGGTCCACCAGTTGCAAATAGCTGTCCTCGACCTGCTGTTGTGATCGCGGCGGAGCGCCTGCTTCGGCCTGCGCCTGCGAGGGTCGGTCGGTGGCCCGCTGTTGCGCCTGTTCGATGCGATCGGCCAGCGGCATGTCGCCATAGCCATGCACCCCCAATCGGTAATACAGCCCCATTGATCCGCCAAGGATCAGCACGGTGACCAGCATCGCCAGGGCCACGGTGACGTGCCGCGGCTGCGGCTGACGGGCCTGATGGCTCTGAAGCTGCTCATCCGCGGCCAGAATACGTCGCGAGATTTCCACCTGGGTGCGTTCGGCATCACTTTGGTTGAGGACCCCGCGGGCCAGATCCTTGTCCAATTCGCGCAATTGCTGGCGATAGACTTTCAGATCATATGCCGCTGCCGGCGCGCCCTGTTGACGGGCGCGCAAAAGAACCATGGCAATCAGCAGACAAACGGCCAGCGCCATAAGCGACGTAACAATCCAGAAGGTCATAGTGTTTCCCTGTTTTTCCCTCATCTATAGGGCCAGGACTGGGGAAAAAAGAGTAAACTTGCCATACCGCCTGCGGTCTCACGCCACAGTGATGTCGCAATCCCACGCAATTACGACGATTAACGGCGCGGTTTCCCGCCGCGGCTGAGGCATACCCATTGATATCTCGACCCAATTGGATTCGCCATGAAACGCTACTCGGTATTTGCTGTCGCGCGCGAGGCCCTGCGCTACCACTCCGGATGGGAGCGCGCCTGGCGCTCGCCCACCGCCAAGCGTCACTATGACGTCATCATTGTAGGCGCTGGTGGCCACGGATTGGCCACCGCTTATTATCTTGGCAAGAACTACGGCATCACCAATGTCGCAGTGATTGAAAAGGGTTGGCTGGGCGGCGGCAACACTGGACGCAACACCACCATCATCCGCTCCAACTACCTGCAGGACCCCTCGGCGGCGATCTATGAAAAGGCGCGGGGATTATACGAAAACCTCAGCCAGGATCTGAACTTCAACGTCATGTTCAGCCCCCGTGGCGTGTTGATGCTGGCGCAGACCCAGCACGAAATCCGCGGCTATCAGCGCACCGCCCATGCCAATGCCCTGCAGGGGGTCAAGACAGAATTTGTCTCGCCGCAGCGGGTCAAGGAAATCGTACCGATCATCAATCTGGACGGGCCGCGCTATCCAGTGCTGGGGGCCCTGTGGCAGGCACGCGGCGGCACCGCCCGTCACGATGCGGTGGCCTGGGGCTATGCCCGCGCCTGTTCCGACATGGGCATGGATATCATCCAGCAATGCGAAGTCACCGGCGTGCGGGTCGAAGGCGGCCGGGTGGCCGGTGTCGATACCTCCAAAGGTCCGATTGACTGCGACAAGCTGGGCATGCTGGTGGCGGGCAATGCTTCGGTGCTGTCCGAGATGGCCGGCTTCCGGCTGCCAATGGAGAGCGTGGCGCTGCAGGCGCTGGTCTCTGAGCCGATCAAACCCTGCATGGATGTGGTGGTGATGGCTAATACGGTGCACGGCTACATGAGCCAGTCCGACAAGGGTGAAATGGTCATCGGCGGCGGCACCGACGGCTTCAACAACTACACCCAGCGCGGCTCGTTCCACCACATCGAGGAGACCGTGCGCGCGCTGATCGAGACCTTCCCGATGGTCAGCCGCCTGAAGATGCTGCGCCAGTGGGGCGGCATTGTCGATGTCACCGGCGACCGCTCGCCAATCATCTCCAAAACCCCGGTGGGCAATGTCTTTGTCAACTGTGGCTGGGGCACCGGCGGCTTCAAATCGATCCCCGGATCCGGCTGGGGCATGGCCGAGTTGATGGCCACTGGCCATTCCTCGCTGACCGAGGCCTTCACCATCGACCGTTTCAAAGAAGGCCAGTTCATCGACGAAAGCGTCGCCGCCGGGGTGGCACATTGATGACCTGTAATACTTCCGCGCAGGCTGCCCTGCCGCTCAAAGGACAATGACATGCTGATCCTTGAATGCCCATATTGCGGCGTCAAAGCTGAAGAAAGTGAACTGCACGCCGGCGGCGAGGCGCATCTGAAACGCTTTGGTCCCGGTTCCTCCGACGCTGAGTTCCACGATTACCTGTTCATGCGTAAAAACCCGCGCGGGGTGCATTTTGAACGCTGGCGCCATATCAATGGCTGCGGCAAGTGGTTCCATGCTGCCCGCTGCACCACAACGCTCGAGGTGTTCGGCACCTATTCGGCGCAGACACTGGAACCGCCACAGGCCATCCGCGATGCGGTCAGCGCCAAACGCCCCGGTTGGAGCTGGAGAGACCTCAAATGAGCCTTCTTTTTGCTAAAAATACTCAAATCCCGACCGCCCCTCTGCGCGAAAGGTCCGCCACATGAGCACGCGTCTTGCCAAACAGGGCCGGTTGATCGACCGTTCCCAACCCATCGAATTCACCTTTAACGGCGCCCGTATGAGCGGCTACGAAGGCGATACCCTGGCCTCGGCCCTGCTGGCCAATGACCAGATGATGATGGGCCGCTCCTTCAAATATCACCGCCCCCGCGGCGTGGTTGCCTCTGGCGCCGAAGAACCCAACGCCCTGGTGGGCCTGGGCAATGGCGACCGGTTTGAGCCAAACCAGCGCGCCACCACCACCGAGCTGTTCGGTGGTCTGTCGGCGCAGTCGCAGAACCACTGGCCCAGCCTGGACTTCGACGTCGGTGCCATCAACGCAAAATTGTCTCGGTTCCTGCCGGCCGGGTTCTATTACAAGATGTTCATGTATCCGCGCTCGTTCTGGAAACATGTCTACGAGCCGATCATCCGCAAGTCTGCCGGTCTGGGCAAAGCGCCTGACAAAGACTTGATTGACGCGGATCACTACGAACATTTCTACTTCTTCGCGGATGTTCTGGTGGTCGGCGGCGGCATTGCCGGCCTTCAGGCGGCCAAGGCCGCAGCGCTAAGCGGTGCCAAGGTGCTGCTGATCGAGCAAACCGCAAATTGGGGCGGACGGGCGCCGGTGGATGGCGGCACCATTGACGGAACCGACCCCGAGGCCTGGATCGAGCAGACCCTGGCTGAACTGGCCGCAATGGACAACGTCACCCTGCGCAACCGCTGCATGGGCGCCGGTGTCTATGACCACGGCTATGCTCTGGGCTATGAGCGTCTGAGTGACCATACCCCCGGAGAGCCAGGCCCGCGTCATCGTCTGTGGCGCATCCGCGCCAGCCAGATTGTCACCGCCACCGGTGCCATTGAACGGCCGCTGTCTTTTGCCGGCAATGATGTTCCGGGCGTGATGCTGGCCGGTGCCATGCGCGACTATGTGGTGAACTGGGGGGTGACTCCGGGTCAGCGGGTGGTGGTTGTCACCAACAATGACGATGCCTATCGCACCGCCATCACCCTGCATAAGGCCGGTGTCGAGGTGGTCCGCATTCTGGACGCACGACCCGCTGGCGGCGGCGCTCTGATGGAAGAGGCACGCCAGTTGGGCATTCGGGTCGAGCCCGGTCGCGCCATCGCCAAGGTCACCGGCGGCAAGCGGGTCACCAAGGTTGCGATCTGCGCCCAGGACGGCGAAGGCGGCGCCCAGGAAGACATCGCAGCAGATGCGGTGGCGATGTCCGGTGGCTGGTCTCCGGTTGTGCACCTGTGGTCCCATTGCGGCGGCAAGCTGATCTGGGATGACGCCCAGGCGCATTTCCGTCCCGATGCCACCCGGCCGCCGCTGGGCGACAATGGCGCTGGTTTTGTGATCGCGGCGGGCTCTGCCAATGGCGCGATGGATCTAAGCGGCGTGCTGGCGGATGCCACTGCTGCAGGATCTGCCGCGGCTGTGGCGGCAGGGTTTGCCGCCAAGGATGCGACCGCTCCGGTGACCTCGGAGAACGAGGAAGCCCCGATGCTGCCGGTCTGGCTGATGCCCGCCAAGGCAGACATCAAACTGCGGATGAAAACCTGGCTGGACTATCAAAACGACGTCAAGGTTTCCGATGTGCAGCTGGCGGCGCGTGAAGGCTATGAAAGCGTCGAGCACACCAAGCGGTATACCACCCTGGGCATGGCGACCGATCAGGGAAAACTTTCAAACATCAACGGCTTGGCAGTGCTTGCTGATACGCTTGGCGCGAAAATTCCGCAGGTGGGCACCACCACGTTCCGGCCACCGTACACGCCGATTTCAATGGGCGCGATTGGCGGCGAGGCCCGTGGCGAGATTTTCCAGCCGATCCGCAAGACTCCGATGCACGACTGGCATCAGGCCAATGGCGCGGATTGGGAGCCGGTGGGGCAGTGGCGCCGGGCCTATGCCTTTGTTGGATCCAACGAAACGGTTGAGCAGGCGGTGGCGCGTGAGGTGATCAACACCCGCGAGAACCTCGGGCTGCTGGATGCCTCTACCTTGGGTAAACTGATCGTCAAAGGCGCTGATGCTGGCCGCTTCATGGACATGATGTATACCAACATGATGTCCAACCTGAAGATCGGCAAATGCCGCTATGGGTTGATGTGTTCGGAAAACGGCTTCTTGATCGACGACGGCGTTGTTGCCCGCATCGATGAAGACACCTGGCTGTGTCACACCACCACCGGCGGCGCCGAGCGTATCCATGGCCACATGGAAGAATGGCTGCAGACCGAATGGTGGGACTGGAATGTCTATGTCGCCAATATCACCGAGCAGCTGGCGCAGGTCGCGGTGGTTGGCCCCAATGCCCGCAAGGTGCTGGAAAAACTAGGCGGCATGGATGTCAGCAAAGAGGCGCTGCCGTTTATGGAATGGCGGGATGGTCAGATCGGTGGCTTTGACTGCCGCGCCTACCGGATCTCGTTCTCGGGTGAGTTGTCTTATGAGATCGCGGTTCCTGCCAGTCAGGGTCAGGCGTTCTGGACGGCGCTGATGGAGGCGGGCAAGGAATTCGGGGTGATGCCTTATGGCACCGAATGTCTGCACATCCTGCGGGCCGAGAAGGGCTTTATCATGATCGGCGATGAATCCGACGGCACCGTGATCCCACAGGATCTGGGGCTGAGCTGGGCGATCTCCAAGAAAAAGGACGATTTCCTTGGCAAACGGGCGCAGCTGCGCTCGCATATGGCGGACCCGGATCGCTGGCAACTGGTGGGGCTCGAGACTGTCGACGGATCGGTGCTGCCGGATGGCGCCTATGCCACCGGCAATGGGGTCAATGCCAATGGCCAGCGCAATGTGATTGGCCGGGTGACCTCGACCTATCACTCGCCGACCATGAACAAGGGCATCGCCATGGGGCTGGTGCATAACGGCCGCAAGCGGATGGACGAGGTGATCGAGTTCCCAGGTACCGATGGTACCATCTACAAAGCCAAGATCGTTGATCAGGTGTTTTACGACAAGGAAGGGGAGAAGCAGAATGTCTGATCCTGTAAGCGCATTGAACGGCGCTGCGTTCAGTGGCATCGCCACTGTTGAAGAAGCGGGCCTGGCGGGCATGATTACCCTACGCGGGGATCTGGGCTCTAAGGGGCTGGGTGCTGCGGTCAAAGCCGCCACCGGCGTTGACATACCCACCGCCAACAAGGTCGCTCTGTCCGATGAGGGCGGCGCGGCCTGGATGTCGCCGGATGAACTGCTGCTGATGGTGCCCTATACCGAAGTAGAAGGTAAACTGGCGGCGCTGACCGAGGCGCTGGCGGGGGAGCATGCTCTGGCGGTCAACGTCTCTGACGCCCGCGCCGTGTTCCGCCTGTCCGGTGACGGTGCGCGGGAGACACTGGCTAAGGTTTGCCCGGTGGACCTGTCAGCCGAGGCTTTTGTGGCGGGTCAGTTCCGGCGCACCCGGATGGCCCAGGTCGCCGCTGCATTCTGGCTGGACGAGGGCGGCGTGTTCACCATCGTGTGCTTCCGGTCGGTGGCAGATTATGTGTTCAATCTGCTAAGCAACGCCGCGCATCCTCACTCCAAAGTCGGTGTTTACTAAATGATTTTGACACCCCACACCGCCCGGTCCTTGGGCGGTGTGGGGTGTCAAAAAGCAAAACTCGCTGCGGGTGGAATGGCGCCTGAAGCAGGGCAAAGGCCAATCTATCAACGCGCATTATGCGCTGAAATACCGGATGGATTCTGGCAAAGCCCATGTCAGTGTCTCTCTGCCGGCCTATGATAATGACAGTCTGGCCTCGGGAACCTGTCACCAGATCTGACCGTATATCTGACCGTATATCTGCCAGTGGATCTACCGGTGTATCTAGCGGTGGATCTGAAGCGCCCGGGACCGGGGGTGAACTGAAGCGGCGCAGCCTGTCGGCTTTGGCTTGATCTGTAACGCACATTGGCACATAAGATATTTTTAGAACACAACAATTCTAGAAGGGTGCCACCATGGCTTTTGAACTTCCCGATCTTCCCTATGCTCATGATGCGCTGGCTGCCAAAGGCATGTCGGCTGAAACCATGGAGTTTCACCATGATCTGCACCACAATGCCTATGTCACCAATGGCAACAAACTGATCGAGGGGACCGAGTGGGCCGGCAAATCTCTCGAAGAGATCATCCTGGGCACCTATGACGCCACCAGCGTGGCCCAAAACGGTATCTTCAACAATATCTCGCAACTGTGGAACCACAATGAATTCTGGACCATGATGGGTCCAAAGGGTGACGTGATGCCATCAGAGCTGGAGAAAGCTCTGGTGGAGAATTTTGGCTCGGTTGACGACTTCAAATCACAGTTCTCGGCGGCTGGTGCTGGTCAGTTCGGCGCTGGCTGGGCTTGGCTGGTTAAAAATGCAGACGGATCGCTGGCGGTGACCAAGACCGAAAACGGCGTCAACCCGCTGTGCTTTGGTCAGACCGCGCTGTTGGGCTGTGATGTCTGGGAGCATTCCTACTACATCGATTTCCGCAACAAACGGCCCGCCTATCTGTCGAACTTCCTTGACACTCTGGTTGACTGGGAAAATGTTGCTTCGCGTCTGGCCTAAGCCCAGGACGGCCTAGACAGAATAGATTTGAAAACGCCCGGCCAAAGTGCCGGGCGTTTTTGTTTTCTGGGCCTCCGGCGGAGGTATTTTTAACAAGTAGAATAGCAAGACGGCGGGGCAGGCGGGCCGCCAGATCAGAGCCAGATCAGAGCCAGATCAGAGCCAGATCAGAGCCAGATCAGAGCCAGATCAGAGCCGGGTCAGGATTTGAAATGTTTTGACAGCTTGAGCCCCTGGCCCTGGTAATTGGAGGCGATGCCGGCGCCATAGAGCTGATCTGGCACCTGGGCCATCTTTTCATAGACCAGGCGGCCGACGATCTGGCCATGTTCCAGCACAAAGGGCGCTTCGTGGCAGCGCACTTCGAGAACCCCGCGGGAGCCCGCGCCGCCCGCCGCGTCATGGCCGAAGCCGGGATCAAAGAAGCCGGCGTAATGGACCCGGAATTCGCCGACCATGGCCAGATAGGGCGCCATTTCAGCGGCGTATTCAGGCGGGATGTGGACGGCTTCGCGGCTGACCAGGATGTAGAAGGCGCCGGGGTCGAGAATGATGCGTCCCTCGCTGCTGCGGACCTCTTCCCAATAGTCGCGCGGATCATAGGCGCCGATCCGGTCCAGATCGATCACACCGGTATGGGGTTTGGCGCGATAGCCGACCAGGTCGCTGCCGGGCAGTTGCAGGTCCACCGAGAAGCCCAGACCGTCCTGAATGAGCGCCGGGCCGTCCACCAGGGGGGAATGTTGGTGCAGTGCGGTCAATTGGGCGTCCGTCAGCACCGCCTGACCGCTGCGGAAGCGAATTTGGTTCAGGCGCATTCCTGGTCGTACCAGCACGGAAAACGATCGCGGGCAGATTTCAGCGTAGAGCGGCCCGCAGTAGCCCGGTTTGATCCGGTCGAACTCGGCGCTGCCATCGGTGATGGTGCGGGTCAGCAGGTCCAGACGCCCGGTTGAGCTTTTGGCGTTTGCCACTGCAGAGATATGCTCGGGCAGGGACAGGTGCTCCATCAGCGGCACCACATAGACGCAGCCTTTTTCCAGCACCGCCCCCTGGCTCAGGTCGATGCGGTGCATCTCAAATTCACTGATCCGGTCGGCCATGCTCTGACCTTCGCCTGCCAGAAACGAGGCCCGGACGCGGTAGGCAACATGGCCCAGCCGCAGGTCCAGACTGGCCGGCTGGATTTGCCCGTCCACGGTGGGTTCACTGACGGTGATTTCACCGTGTTCAAGCATTTTTTCAATGGCTTGGCTGGGCAATACACCGGTCATGGCTGGTTCCTTTACTGGTCGCTCCAAGACGAAACGCCCGGTGATGCTGGCCTATTTTCGGGCGGTATGCAATTGATCCCGCATGCGGTTGGGGGCTGCTGATATACAAAACGCCCGGGTGATCACTCACCCGGGCGTTTTTGTATGGTCGGGCTAGCAGGACTCGAACCTGCGACCTTCCGTCCCCCAGACGGACGCGCTACCAGACTGCGCCATAGCCCGTTATTGAGAGCGTTTTACTGTATCTGAGGGCAGGGGCAAGAGGCAAAATCAGTCTTTTTTCAATTGGCTGCCGGATTGTTCTGAGGGTTGGCCAGGGAGCGCAGCTGATCGGCGCAAATTAGCGCCTCGGCCTGTGAAGACCGGGGCAGCGAGGTGATGCCGGCAAACTGCGCAAGAACCCCTGTATGGCTGACGCTCAGTGCGTCATCGGCGGTGTCGTCTATCTCAATGATTCGAGGACGTCCTGTGGCTGCGGCCGTTTCGGAGCCAGTCTCAGCCATCACCTCAGCCGGGGAATCAGGGCTGCCACCGGGGCTGTCACTGAGGTCTTGCGGTTCACTGGCGCCTTGCGATGTTTCAGCCGGGGCACCCGCATCCGAGTCGCCCTGCGGCTCCGGTTCAGAGGTTGGTTCAGAAGCTGGTACAGAGTCCGGTACTGGCTCGGGCTGAACATTGGCTTCGGGCGACAGCTCGACCACCGGCTCCGATTGAATGTCCGCGGCCTCGGCGCCCCATTCGGGCCTGGACCTAGGCTGCTGCGATTCGAGGTTCATCGGCATTTTCTCTTGCACCGAGACCAACTGCGGCTGTCTGGAGAAATCGCTAACACTTGCCTCCACTTCGATCACCGGCATCGGATCCGTCGTTTGCTCCAGCGAGGCCGACCTGTCGGAGACATGGGCAATGCCGTGATCGCGCAGCAGAGCCTGAACTTCCTTGATGGTCTTGCCGTCGTCGTGCAGCAGGTGTTTGATGCCGCCCACCAGCATCATGTCGGCGGGGCGATAATAGCGTCGCCCACCCGCCCGCTTGACTGGCTTGATCTGGGTGAATTTGCTTTCCCAAAAGCGCAGCACATGCGCCGGAATCCCCAACCATTCCGCAACTTCGCTGATGGTGCGAAAGGCGTCTGGTGATTTTGACATGTGATCTGGTCCCGTTATGACCGGTTGCCGTCAGCGACACGGTTCTTCATCAGATGCGATGGCCGGAAGGTCAAAACCCGGCGTGGTTGAATGGGAACCTCTTCGCCGGTTTTTGGGTTGCGGCCAATGCGGGCGGATTTGTCCCGCACGCTAAAGGTGCCAAAAGACGATATTTTCACCTGTTCACCACGGACCAATGCGTCAGACATATGGCCCAGCATGCTTTCCACCAATTGTGCACTTTCGTTGCGCGACAGGCCCACTTCGCGGAACACCGCTTCGCTTAAATCCATACGAGTCAAAGTCGTGTCACTCATAACCAAATCCCCTTGTTTTACAAATAATAGGGCGTAGAGATTTTCCCTGTCAATATCAATGATTTGCAGCGGCCCGATTCGCGCAATCGCTTACCAGCGCAGAACCACTGCTCCCCAGGCCAGGCCACCACCAATTGCTTCGGCGACAATCAGGTCCCCTTGTTTGATTTGGCCACGCTGTTTTCCCACGGACAGTGCCAGCGGGATGGAGGCGGCAGAGGTATTGCCGTGGTCCTGAACCGTCACCACAACCTTATCCATGCTCAGGCCCATTTTCTTGGCGGTGCCCTGAATAATGCGGATATTGGCCTGATGGGGCACGATCCAGTCGACGTCGGCGGCGGTCAGATTGGCCTTGCCCAGTGCGGTATTGGCGGTAGAAGCCAGCTTTTCCACGGCGTGGCGGAACACCTGGTTGCCCTGCATCCGCAGGAAGCCGGTGTTCTGGGTGGAGACACCTCCGTCGACGTATAGCAGATCCTTATAGCGCCCGTCCGAGTTCAGGTCGGTGGACAAAATCCCGCGGTCCTCGGTGCTGCCTGCGCCCTCCTGGGCCTCTAGCACCACCGCGCCGGCGCCATCGCCAAACAACACGCAGGTTGAGCGGTCGGTCCAATCCATGATGCGGCTAAAGGTTTCGGCACCGATCACCAGCACCCGGTTGGCCTGACCCGATAGAATCAGCGCATTGGCATTGCTCAGGGCATAGACAAAACCGGCACAGACGGCCTGCACATCAAAGGCAAAGCCCCGGGTCATCCCCAGCGCCGCCTGCACCATGGTTGCGGCAGACGGAAAGGTCAGGTCAGAGGTTGATGTGGCCAGCACGATGGCATCGATGTCGTCCGCCTTGATGCCCGCATCGGCCAATGCGGCCTTGGCGGCATTGGTGGCCAGAACCGAGGTGGTTTCACCCTCGGCCGCAAAATGGCGGCGCTCAATGCCGGAGCGGGAGCGGATCCATTCGTCGGTGGTTTCCAGCGAGGCTTCGAACTCTGCGTTTTCGACCACGCGCTCAGGAAGATAATGGCCAACACCAGTAATCACAGCACGTCGCGTCATTCTATAGTTGCCTTCAGTCATAGTGTTTAGGTGACTTCTGTAGGTTCACAGTCAAGTTCACTTTGAGTAAGCGCGACCGAGGATGCAACCCGTGCCGCCAGTTTTTCTGCAAAGCCCTGTTGGGCAAGGAGGAATGCCAGCTTAACCGCAGCCGACACCCCGGTGGCGTCTGCACCGCCATGAGATTTTACAATTGTTCCGTTGAGGCCAAGGAAGACGCCGCCGTTGACCCGCCGTGGATCAATCTTTTTGGACAGCCGATTGAGCGACGGCAGGGCAAAGATTGCGGCCAAACGGGACAGGATCGAATATTTGAAGGATTCGCGCAGGGTGGTGCGAATGAGACTGGCGGTGCCTTCGCCGGTTTTGATCGCGACATTGCCGGTAAAGCCGTCGGTGACGATCACATCGGCTGTATCACCGGGAATATCGCTGCCTTCGACAAAGCCGACGAAGTCAAAATTGCCGCGTTCCGCATGATCGGAGATCAGCGAATAGGCCTCTTTCAGCTCGGCGTGACCTTTGTGCTCTTCGGTTCCGACATTCAACAACCCCACCCGGGGGCGGGCGATATTCATCGAATTGCGGGTATAGGAGGTGCCCATCAGGGCATATTGCAGCAGATCCTTGGCATCGGCGCGCACATCAGCCCCGACATCCAGCATCACGTTGAACCCCTGCGGGTTTCGCGACGGCCAGAGAATGGCAATCGCCGGTCGGTTGACGCCGGGCAGCTTGCGCAGCCGGATCATGCTGATCGCCATCAATGCGCCGGTGTTGCCACAGGAGACGGCGCCAGCGGCCTCGCCATTTTTCACCGATTCAACCGTAGACCACATGGAGGTTTTCTTGCCGTGGCGCATCACCTGACTGGGCTTGTCTGTCATCGAGACAACTTCGCGCGCATCGCGGATTTCAACCCGGTCAGCCAGGCCGCGCCTTTTGGCGACCAGAGGTTTCAGCTGTTCCACAGGCCCGTGCAGGATAAACCCGATATCGGGGTTTTTCTCAGCAGACAAAGCAATACCGGCCACCACTGCTGCGGGGCCGGCATCGCCGCCCATGGCGTCGACCGAAATGGTTATTCGGCTGGCTGTTACTTTAGATGGATCGATTTGAGCCGTCATGGGTAACCTGCCTGCAAAATGAGCGTGGGACGTGACTTACGCCGCGTCTTCGTCAATTTCGTCGACCATAGCGACGATTTCTTTTTCACCGTAGTTGCCGCAGGAGGGGCAAACGTGGTGCGGGCGCTTCAACTCGCCACAGCTCGAACATTCGTTCGGGTTTGCAGCAACCAGGGAATCGTGCGCACGACGATTGTTGCGACGCGATTTGGATACTTTGTTCTGTTGGACAGCCATGGTCTCAACCTTTGTCTATTAACGCCATAGGGCTGATCCCGAGGCTGATTTCGTTGTCCGTTTCAAACGGTGTGACGTGCGTTTAGGCTGCCGCCCGTCCGATGTCCAACCATAATTCCGGTGAACGTGCGGAAATACTGCGAATCCGACACGATGCAAGAGTTTTTAGGCGAGCGGCGCGACGAGAGCCAGAGCTGATCCGGCCCAGAGAGAAAAAAAACCGGTTACTGATTCGGTTTAAGTTTGCTTTGCAGCTCCGCCAAGCCGGCAAAGGGCCGGGTGTCCTCGTCCCGCATCGGGCTCTGGCCCGGTTTGGTGTAGACAGACTCGCCCAGTTCGGCGCTTTCTTTTCGCGGGTATTGGGGCAGCGCCAGCGCCAGTGCTTCGATCAGGATGGCGTAGGGGTCGATGTGGCTCTGTAGCTGCTCGACATTGTCATCCCCGGGTATTTCCACCTCTGGTTCATCGCTGGTCTCGGCTCTGGCCAGAAAGTACCGCTTTACCGGTATATCAATCCGCGCGGTGATCGGATCCAGTGAAATAACGCAGTTTTGCAGGGCTGTCGCCCCCAGAGTGGCGGTCAGCAACCAGTCATGGCGATCCTGGGCTTCTATCTTGCCGGCGAATTTTACCTTGCGCAAACCGCGCAGCCCCAGTTCCTTAGCCAGGGCTGTCAACATGGCGATATCCGGCCGGATATCAAAGGTGGTGGGGCGATTTTGCGGCAGATCGGCAACGCGTAGGGCGAGGCTGTCAGTCATTGGGTGAACTTTCGTTTCTTGAACCGGAGGCCGGGTTTAGGTAATCGGGATCAAAGGCGTTATCAAGCCGCGACGGGAGAACAGCATGTTGGCAAGGGCAGATTGGTTTAAATCGGCGATCAGAATTGTGGTTTTGGTTGGGGCAGGAGTGGCCATGGCAGGCTGCACGGCACAATATCGCAACCACGGCTATGTGCCGACCGAAGAGGATCTCGCCGAGGTTGTCGTTGGTGTTGATACGCGGGATTCGGTTGCTGAATCCATCGGGGCACCGTCGTCGTCGGGGGTTCTGGACGAAAGCGGCTATTATTATGTCGCCACCCGATTGCGGCATTATGGTGCCAGCCAACCAAAACCGGTGTCGCGGGAACTGGTGGCCATCAGTTTTGATCGCTCCGGGGTGGTCAGCGGTGTTGAACGCTTTGGTCTGGAAGATGGCCAGGTGATTCCCCTGGAACGCCGGGTGACCAGTTCCGGCATCCAGGATAGTACATTCCTGCGGCAGTTGCTGGGCAGCATTGGCAATATTTCACCCGGTGCCTTGGTTGATTGATCGGGAGCAGCAGCCTGTTGCCAGCAGGCGGCAGGTCGCAGCGGTTTATCGGGGTTCGCCATGTCAAAGCGCCCGGATATTCTAAGCAGCGGCCGCTATCGGGTCCGGTTTGCTGCCGGGCAAAAAGATATGGCCGCCGCCCAGGCGTTGCGAAGCCTGTGTTTCGGCACTGGTCACAGCGATCTGGACGACTTTGATGCCCTGTGTTGCCATATCCTGATCGAGGAGATTTCATCGGCGGATCTGGTTTGCTGCTTTCGGGTTCTGCAACTGGCGGATGGCCGGGAGATCTCGCACAGCTATTCGGCGCAGTTCTATGGGCTGTCCCGGCTGGCGAATTACCCGCATCCGATGATTGAGGTTGGACGGTTTTGCAGTCACCCAAGCCGCAGCGACCCAGATGTACTGCGCCTGGCCTGGGCGGCCCTGACCCGCATCGTTGACGGCCACGGCGTGCAGATGCTGTTTGGCTGTTCTTCCTTTGCGGGCACCGAGGTTGGCCGCCACCAGAATGCCTTTGCGGTGTTGCAGCAGCGATATCTGGCACCTGACCACTGGCGACCTCAGGCCAAGGCGGCAAATCTGGTGCGGTTTGCGCAGCTGCAACAGCCCGACGCAAACGCGTCACAGGTCTTTCTGCAGGTGCCGCCCCTGTTGCGCAGTTATTTGATGATGGGCGGCTGGGTCAGCGATCATGCGGTGGTGGATACGGATTTAAACACGCTGCATGTCTTTACCGGCTTGGAGATCGGCGCGATCCCCGCCTCTCGCCAACGTTTGCTGCGGGGGCTGGCCGGGGGGTTTTAGGTATTTAGGACAAGAAGAAATCAGCCGGATGACGAGGAGTTGGCGTTGACCTGCCTGAGGCAGCGCGGTAGCAGGCTGCCATGGCACGTATTCCTCTTTTGCAGATGTCCGGTATTGCGCTGACCTTTGGTGGCGATCCGGTGTTTTCCGATCTTGATCTGGTGGTTCAACCCAGCGACCGTGTGGCGCTGGTTGGCCGTAATGGATCGGGTAAATCCACCCTAATGAAGGTCATGGCCGGCTTGGTTGAAGCCGACAAAGGCACCCTCGTTATCCCTCCGGGGCGATCCGTTGGCTATATGGAGCAGGATCCGACCATGGAGGGCTTTGCCACCCTGGGCGATTTTGCCTGCAGCGAGCTGGACCCCGGTGAACTGTATAAGGTTGAGCGGGCGGGCGAAGGGCTGAAGTTCGATCCGGCGCGGCCGATTGCAACCGCCTCAGGCGGTGAGCGCCGCCGTGCGGCGCTGGCCAAGCTGATGGCCGAATCACCCGATCTGATGCTGCTGGATGAGCCGACCAACCATTTGGACATTCAGGCCATCGGCTGGCTGGAGCGGGAGTTGAAGAGCACTCGCGCAGCCTATGTGCTGATTTCCCACGACCGGGCGTTTTTGCGGGCCCTGACCCGCGCCACGCTGTGGATCGACCGGGGCCAGGTGCGGCGGCAGGAAAAGGGATTTGAGGATTTTGAGGCCTGGCGCGATACCATCTGGGAAGAAGAGGACATGCAGCGCCACAAGCTGAACCGGCTGATCAAGGCGGAATCCCGCTGGGCGGTCGAAGGCATCAGTGCGCGGCGCAAGCGGAACATGGGCCGGGTGCGGGCGCTGGGTGAGCTGCGGGATGAGCGCGCCGGCCAGATCAAACGTCAGGGAACGGCGGATTTCGCGCTGGACACCTCGCCCAAATCCGGGCGCAAGGTGATCGAGGCGGTTGGCGTCACCAAGGGCTTTGGTGACAAGCAGATCGTGGTGGATTTCTCGCTGAAGGTGCAGCGCGGCGACCGGGTGGCCTTTGTTGGCCCCAATGGGGTGGGCAAGACCACGCTGCTGAATATGCTTTTGGGGCTGGAAGCGCCGGATGTAGGCACCATCACCCAGGGCACCAAGCTGGAAATCGCCATGTTCGACCAGGCGCGGGATCAGCTGAACCCGGATCTGAGCCTGTGGGACAATCTGACCACCGACCCTGAGATGGGGGTTTCCGGCAAGTCAGATCAGGTGATGGTGCGCGGTATGCCCAAACACGTGATCGGCTATCTGAAGGATTTCCTGTTTGACGAAAGTCAGGCGCGGGCGCCGGTGCGATCCCTGTCGGGGGGCGAAAAGGCGCGGTTGCTGCTGGCCAAACTGATGGCGCGGCAAAGCAACCTGCTGGTATTGGATGAGCCGACCAACGATCTGGATATCGAAACGCTGGATCTGTTGCAGGAGTTGCTGGACAGCTACGACGGCACGGTGCTGCTGGTCAGCCACGACCGGGACTTTCTCGACCGGGTGGCCACCACCACCATTGCCATGGAGGGCGATGGCAATGCCACCGCCTATGCCGGTGGCTGGAGCGATTATCTGCTCCAGCGAGGCCCTGTCGCAGGCGAGAAACCCGAAAGGGTAAAAGGCTCTAAGGGCAAGGCCAAGCAAGAGGCTAAGGCGGTCTCGGGACTGTCGTTCACGGAAAAACACCGGCTGGAGACCCTGCCGGCGGAGATCGAACGGCTGGAGCGGGAAATTGCCAAGCTGGAGGGGTTGATGGCGGATCCTGAGCTGTTCACCAAACAACCGGTGAAGTTTAGGAAGGCCCATGAGGCGCTGGAGCAGCGGCAGCAGAAACTGGCGGCCTCGGAGGAAGAATGGATGGTGCTGGAGGAAAAGGCCGGCGGCTGAGTCTGCATCACTCAACTTAAAAAACAGGGAGGGGCGCTGCCCCCTCTGGGGAGCCAATGAATTGGCGCCCCATTTACCCCTGGGATATTTTCAGCCAGATGAAGCTGGGGCGTTTTGGTCTGTATTAGCTGGCAAGTGCCCGGGCCGGTGAGCCGACAACAGTTGTTGCAGCTGCGACATCGCGCAGGACCACAGAGCCGGCTCCGATAATAGCCCGGTCACAAATCGTTACACCGGGCATGATGAGTGCCCCGCCGCCGATCCAGACGTCGTGGCCTATGGTGACAGGTAGGGCAATTTCCTGGCCCTGGCTGCGCAATGCTGCGTCTTTGTGGTGTTGGGCGCAGTAGATTTGCACATTAGGGCCAAACATGCAGCGGTCGCCGATGGTGACTGGGGCGCTGTCCAGAATGGTGCAACCGGCATTCAGATAGACGTTGTCACCAAGGGAGATGTTGATCCCATAGGCGCAGTGAAACGGCGCCTCAATAAAACACTGGCTGCCATGGGCGGCAAACAGCTTTGCCAGTGGCGGGCTGAAGGGGGTGTTTTGGTCAGGTGCCGCAATGTTGTGCTGGTGAACAGCGCCGCGTGCCGCGTGGCGCAAAACGTCCAGTTCCGGATCCAGGCAGCAGTACCAGTCACCGGATTGCATCTTTTCGCGTTCGGTTGTTGCCACTTTGGTCTCCTGCTGCCTGATTTTTTACGCCCTATCGCATGCGCAAGGCACCGTCGAGACGGATGACTTCACCATTCAGATAGCCCATCTCGACAATAAAGCCGGCGGTGCGGCCATATTCGGAGGGGGTGCCCAAACGGGTCGGGTTTGGCACATCTTCGGCCAGTTGTTGTTGCACCTCTTCGGGCAGGCCGGCCAGCATCGGGGTCATGAAGATCCCCGGTGCAATGGTCATCACCCGAATGCCGGTGGAGGCCAGATCGCGGGCCATCGGCAGGCACATGCCAACGATACCGCCCTTGGAGGCCGCATAGGCAACCTGACCTTTTTGACCGTCAAAAGCCGCAACCGAGGCGGTGTTGATGATCACCCCACGGGCACCGTCGGGCTCGGGCTCATTTTTGGCAATTTCCACCGCAGCGAGGCGCGCCACATTGAAGGTGCCGACCAGATTGATGTCGATGGTGCGCTGGTAGGCGTCCAGCGGGTGCGGCCCGTCGCGGCCAACAGTTTTGATACCATAGGCGATGCCGGCGCAGTTCACACAGGCGGTAATCTTTCCCATCTTGCCGGAGGCGTATTGCATCGCGACAAGGACCGAATCCTCGTCGGTAACATCGGTCTGGATGAAGTGTCCGCCGATTTCGGCAGCAATGGCTGGACCGCGCTCGGCGTCCCGGTCCAGAATTGTGACTTGGGCTCCGTTTTCGGCGAAGTGACGTGCGGTGGCTTCCCCCAGTCCCGAAGCGCCGCCCGTGATGACGGCGGCTGTGGTCGACAATTTCATGAGCGCAGGTCCTTGTGCTATTTGAACAGGCGTTCAGATAATCACATGCGCCTAGAGCTGTCCAGTTTTCCGGGGCGTCATTGTCTGGCGATCGAGCGCCGCCAGGGGCCGCAGCAGGCGCCCCATAGGCGGCCAATAAAGCCAGCTGCCACCCAGGGTGTGCAACTGGGCGCCGGTTCCGAGTTTGAAGCGGGCCAGCCCCGCTGCATCTTCGGTATTGATCAGCCCGAGATCCAGTTCGGTGTAGTCATTGGCGGCCAGCCAGTTGATGGCTTGCCACATCAGCAGATTATGGGCTGACACTGCGCGACCCCGATCGGTGGAATGGCTGATATGGTAGCTGGCGCTGGTGCCATGACAGAGGATCAGCACGGCGGCGACGCAGTCTTTGCCGTCAAAGGCCTGAAACAGTTTTGCCTTGCCGGGGTTGGTACGCACATAGGCCAGTGTCAGATCCTGCGGCCAGTTGCGATAGCCACGCTGGCCCTGTTGTTTGGCGTCGGCCTGAAACAACCAGTGGGCCGGGTCCACCGGCATGGTCTGGCGGCTCACCCTCAGGCTTTGCGATTCGGCATGCTTTAGCCGGTTCCGCCATTTTTGGTGAAGGGCGGCGCGGCGCTGCTCCTTGGGGGCGGTCAGATCCAGCCGGGCAATCCGGGCTGGGCTCATCACTGGGACGGCGCCGAGCCTGGCCTGATCCGGGGTTGGGCTTTCGGGGGACAGGATGACAGGGGTGCGGCGCAACCCCTGTTCCTGCAACATTTCCAGCAGCCGCAGGGGCTTGTCGATCGGCGCACGGTTGACCATGGCGACATCCAAAAACCGCCAAATTCGGCGACGCATGACCAGAGTATTGTTGAGCTGGTCAAGAATCAGCGGTGCTTGACCACGATAGCGTAAGGCGCGCGCAAATTCTGGCGACTGGGCGATGGAGCGGATGGGGGTGGCGCGTTGTATGGGGCGGGGCATGACATCTGCTGGCATAAAATCAAACATGAGCCCATTAACGCTGTTGAAACCTAAATGCTGGTTAATGAGACCATGGAAAATCAATATAAAATCATGGGGCTCTCGGCGCCCGCTCCTCGGATGACCAGGGCCGCCGCATTCTTGCTGGCGACGGCGCTGTCGGTGCCCGTGTTCATCCTGCTGAACGGCATTGCCTGGCTGCTGGGCTGATCCACGGGTGCCCCAGGCGGCTAAATTGCCAGCAAACATCACCGACCCCCAGAGACTGCGGGCCGGTGATGTTCATTTAGGTATTTTGACCGTCGAGTTGCACCAGCGCATGGCGCTTTTTACCGGCGCTCAGCTTGATCGGCGAGGTCAGCGCATCGGCGGTGATCATCAGCCCGGCGTCGGTCAGCGGCGCATCATCCAGTTTGGCACCGTTCTCAGCGATAAGACGCTTGGCCTCCTTGCCGGTTTTTGCCAGCCCGGATTTTACGATCAACTGCACGATAGAGATACCATCGCCCAGATCCGCAGCGGACAGCGACAGGGTGGGCAAATCGCCACCAATGCCGCCCTTTTCAAAGACTTCACGCGCGGTGGCCTCGGCCTTTGCGGCGGCATCAGCACCGTGCAACAGGGTTGTTACTTCGTTTGCCAGACGTATCTTGGCCGCGTTGATCTCAGAGCCTTGCAGCGCCCCCAGACGATCACAGTCTTCGATCGGCAGCTCGGTATAGAGCTTCAGGAAGCGGCCAACATCGGCATCGGTGGTGTTGCGCCAGAATTGCCAAAATTCATAAGGTGACAGCATGTCGGGGTTCAGCCAGACCGCACCGGACAGCGATTTGCCCATCTTCTTGCCATCCGAGGTGGTCAGCAACGGCGAGGTCAGGCCAAACACCTCCCCTTTGATGGTGCGGCGGGTCAGGTCGATACCATTGATGATATTGCCCCACTGATCCGATCCGCCCATCTGCAGGATACAGCCATAGCGGCTGTGCAGCTCCATGAAATCATAGGCTTGCAGGATCATGTAGTTGAATTCGAGAAAGCTGAGCGATTGCTCGCGGTCCAGCCGTGATTTCACCGATTCAAACGCCAGCATCCGGTTGACCGAGAAGTGACGGCCAATGTCGCGCAGGAATTCCAGGTAGTTCAACCCGACTAGCCATTCGGCATTGTTGATCATCACAGCGCCGTTTTTGTCGTCGCTATAGTCAACATAGGCCGAGAACACCCGCTTGATGCCGGCGATATTATCGTCGATCTGCGCATCGGTCAGCAATGGCCGTTCATCCGCACGAAACGACGGATCCCCCACCTTGGTGGTGCCGCCGCCCATCAGGGTGATTGGCTTGTGGCCGGTTTTCTGGAACCAGCGCAGCATCATGATCTGGATCAGCGATCCAACATGCAGCGATTTGGCGGTGGCATCAAAACCGATATAGGCCGACTGGCCCGGGGTCATCAGGGCTTCGTCCAGCCCCTGATAATCGGTGCAATCGGCCAGATACCCGCGCTCTATCATTACGCGCATGAATTCCGATTTGGGATGGTAGGTCATGATGTGCCTCGGCTATGGATTGCGTCGGCCTGTATAAAACGCAATTGCGGCAGTGGGAACAGGTGTTCGAGAGAAAAACACTATCCTATAAGGATGGTTAACGGGCAGAGTAGACCCGGCAGGAGCAAAAGGGACTGAGAATGAGCAATGCCATTTCCAAAACAGGTGTGGTGAAAGCACTGGGCGCAATGAGCGGCACCTCGCTGGACGGCGTTGATGCCGCCATAGTTGAGACGGACGGCAATCAGATCCACGGCTTCGGGGTCTCGGCTTATCGCGGCTACTCAAAGGCTGAGAGAGAGGTGCTGCGCGCCGGCCTGGGATGTTGGGGCGGCGAGGCGGCCGAGGCGGCAGCGCGGGTGGTAGATGCCGCCCATGGCGAGCTGATGGCCGGGTTTTCGGACTATGATATCGCTGGCTTTCATGGCCAGACTCTGGCCCATGCGCCGCGTCATCAGGGCACATTTCAGGTGGGCGACGGCGCCGCTCTGGCTGAAACACTTGGCAAACCGGTGGTCTGGGATTTTCGCTCAGACGATGTGGCAATGGGCGGCGAGGGTGCGCCACTGGCGCCGTTCTTTCACTTTGCCTGTGCCAAATATCTGAACCTGCGCCAGCCGGTTTGTTTCCTGAACCTCGGCGGTGTTGGCAATCTTACCTATGTTGATCCGCGTCTGGACAGAGCCGAGCAGTCGGGCGCATTGCTGGCCTTTGACACCGGCCCGGCCAATGCGCCGTTGAATGATCTGATGCAGGCCCGGCTGGGGCTGGAGATGGACGCTGGCGGTAAGATCGCGCAGCGTGGAACGGTTGAAACCGGCGCCTTGGAGCTGTTTCTGGCGGAGCCATTTTTCTCAAGACTTCCACCTAAGTCACTTGATCGAAATGATTTCTCTGAAATGATCTCGCTGGTTGGAGAGCTGAGCGACGCCGATGCTGCCGCGACATTGACCGCAATGTGTGCCGCCGGAGTGGCGCAGGGCATGCAGCATTGCCCGCAGCAGCCGAGGGTGGTGCTGGCCACCGGCGGCGGCCGTCATAACCCGGTGCTGATGCAGATGCTGTCGGTGTCGCTGGATTGCCCGGTGCAACCGATTGAAGAGGTTGGGCTGGACGGTGACATGCTCGAGGCGCAGGCCTTTGGCTATCTGGCGGTGCGGGTTGCGCGGGGCATGGTCACCTCGGCGCCCGGCACCACCGGGGTCAGCGCCTGTGTCGGCGGCGGCGTGGTCAGTGTGCCGGGGCACCGCCAAGTCGGGTAACGTTTAGCTGCGCGCAATATCAAAGCCCGGCGGCGCCAGCTCAAAGCCGTCAAACTGAAACCCCGGCGACACCGTGCAGCTGACCAATGTATAGTCGCCGGTACTGCGGGCGGCTTGCCAGTGGCCCTTTGGCACCAGGATCTGCGGCTCACCTTCACGCAGGTCCGGGCTCAGCATATGGTCCCGCGCCGGACCACGATCTGTCGGCGCCAGCGACAGCACCAGCGGCGCGCCACAATGAAACAGCCAGATCTCGGTGGCATCGACCCGGTGCCAATGGCTGCGCTCATTGGCGGCCAATAGAAAGTAAATGCAGGTGCCAGTGGCCCGACCCTCATTCTCCGCCTGCCAGGTCTGCCGGTACCAGCCACCCTCGGGGTGGGGGTGCAGGTCAAGCCGGGCGATAATCTCCTGTGCCGTCATAGAATTTCGCGCTCCTTTATGGCTGGAAATTCCAGTCCCGATGCATATGTTGTGGGCATGAAACTGCACATCCCCTTTGACAATTCATACGCCCGCCTGGCGCCGGTGTTCTATAGCAAACAGACGCCCGAGCCGGTGAAATCCCCCAGCTTGATAACCTTCAACCAGGATCTGGCGCAATTGCTGGGGATCTCTCCGGGTGAAAGTGACGAGATGGCGCAGGTGTTTGGCGGCAATCAGCTGCCCGAGGGGGCCGAGCCGCTGGCGCAGCTTTACGCGGGGCACCAGTTTGGCAGCTACAACCCGCAGCTTGGCGATGGCCGCGCGGTATTGCTGGGGGAAACTGTCGGTCCCGACGGTCAGCGGCGCGATATCCAGCTCAAGGGGTCCGGGCGCACGCCCTATTCCCGCCGCGGCGATGGGCGCGCCTGGCTGGGACCGGTGCTGCGGGAATATGTGGTCTCCGAGGCCATGCATGCCCTTGGTATCCCCACCACGCGGGCGCTGGCGGCGGTGGCAACCGGAGACATCGTCCAGCGCGAGCGCGGCCTGCCGGGGGCGGTGCTGACCCGCGTCGCCTCCAGCCATCTGCGGGTGGGCAGCTTTGAGGTGTTTGCCCGTCGCGGCGATATCAACAGTTTGAGACAGCTGACAGATTATGCAATTCAACGCCATTATCCGCAGGCAGAGGGGCCGATGGGACTGTTGCGCGCGGTGCGTGATGCGCAGAGCAAGCTGATCGCAGACTGGATGGCGGTGGGGTTTATCCACGGGGTGATGAATACGGACAACTCGTCGATCGCCGGCGAAACCATCGACTATGGTCCCTGCGCTTTCATGGATCACTACCACCCGCAAACGGTGTTCAGCTCCATCGACCGCAATGGCCGCTATGCCTATGACAACCAGCCCGAAATCGCCGTGTGGAACCTGGCGCAACTGGCCACAGCGCTGATCCAGCAGCTTGACGATCCGCAAGAGGGGGTGGAGCAGGCAACCGAGATCGTGCATGCCATGCCCGCGCTAACGCAGCAGCACTGGGAACAAAATTTTCGCGCCAAGCTGGGCCTCTCAAGCTCGCGCGACAATGATCTGCAGCTAATCTCTGACCTGCTTAGCCTGATGGCCCAGAACCAAAGCGATTTCACCAATACATTCCGCGCTCTGGCGACCGGCAGTGGCAGCGATCACTTTGCGGATCGCGCTGGCTTTGAGAACTGGCAGACCCGCTGGCAGGCGCGGCAGGCGGATGAACCCGATCCACAGGCGCTGATGCTCAGCCGCAATCCCGCCTATATTCCGCGAAATCACCAAATCGAACAGATGATAACCGCCGCGGTGGCGGGCGATTACGCGCCGTTTCACCGCCTGAATCAGGTGCTGGCCCAGCCCTTTGCACAGCAGCCTGACCAGGCTGACCTGCGCCAGCCACCAACCCCGGATCAGGTGGTCCCGGCGACCTTTTGCGGCACCTGATCCCATTCATCTGGCTTTAAATATCCTCGGGGGTGAATTGGCCAACGGCCAAGAGGGGGCAGACAGCTCCCTTTTGAGCGCCCCTTGGATTGAGAGCAAACCGGCCTGTACCTGGTCGGCAGAATAGCCAATACTCAGCCAACCAAAGGAATTTTGATGTCTGTCCCAACCCTGCGCCTGGCCAGTTACAATATTCAGAAATGTGTTGGTATGGACCTGCGCCGCAGGCCGCGGCGCACCTTGCAGGTAATCGACGGCACCGGCGCTCAGATCGTGCTGCTGCAAGAGGCAGACAAGCGACTGCCCCCGCGACCCGCTGCCTTGCCGCATTTTGTGCTGGACGAGGCCGGCTGGCAGATTGCCAACCTGGGCGGCGCCGGCTCTCTGGGCTGGCATGGCAACGCGATTTTATGGCGCTCAGACTCGGTGACAATGCGCGATCACGGCCACTTCAAGCTGCCGGGGCTGGGACCGCGTGGTGCGGTCTGGGCGCGGTTCGACACCGCCATCGGCCCGCTGCGGGTGATCGGGGCGCATCTTGGGTTGACCGGCAGGGTGCGCCACGAACAGGTGCTGCATCTGGCCCGCGAGAGCGCCAGTTTTGATGACACACCCCTAGTCTGGGGCGGTGACTTTAACGAGTGGTCGCGGGCCCCGGTTCTGGATCATCTGGCGCCGGAAATGACCTTTTTGGCGCCCAAACCGAGTTTCCCGGCGCTGCGCCCCATTGGCGCCCTGGACCGGATCGCCATTGGCCCGGATCTACAGGTGGCGGCGCATGGGGTTTACAGCGAACGCCCGGCCCATATTGCCTCGGATCATCTGCCGGTCTGGGCTGACCTGCGTCGCGCATGAAAAACCCCGCCCCGGTGAGCACCGGAGCGGGGTTTCAATTTTTTTAGAGTTAACCAGTGGTCACGCTGCAGTTAAGCTGCGGTGCGGTTGCCGCCACCGCCACCACCGCTGCGCCGCCGCCGGCTCTGACCGCCGGGTTTGGCGCCGTCACCGCCACCGGCAGATCTGCGCTGGCCACCACCGCCGCCGCCGCGACGCCGGTTGCCACCACCGCCACTGGGTTTCTTGGCGCCGGGCTGAACTTCCCAAGGGGTGCCCGAGGCCACCGGAATGGTGGTGCCCAGAACCTTTTGGATGTCCTTCAATTCGCCCATTTCATCGGGGGAACAGAAAGCAATCGCGGCGCCGTCCTTACCGGCCCGTGCGGTGCGGCCGATGCGGTGCACATAGGCGTCGGGCACATTGGGCAGGTCATAGTTGTAAACGTGTTTGACGTCCGGGATATCCAGTCCACGGGCCGCCACATCGGTGGCCACCAGCACTTTGATCTGACCGGATTTAAACGCTGCAATTGCCCGGTCGCGCTGGCCCTGGCTTTTGTTGCCGTGGATGGAGGCGGTTGAGAAACCAGCTTTTTCCAGCGTCTTCATCAGCTTTTCCGAGCCGTGCTTGGTGCGGCCAAAGACCAGCGAACGCTCGTCTGTGTGCTTGGACAGCAGCTCTTTCAGCAGCGCAGTCTTTTCCGCCTTGGCGATGAAGTGCACCTCTTGGGTGACCTTGTCGGCGGCCTTGCCGGGAGGCGAGACTTCGACCCGAATTGGGCTTTTGAGGTAGCTGGAGGCGATCTCGTTCATCTGTTTTGGCATGGTGGCCGAGAACAGCATGGTCTGGCGCTCGGTTGGCAGCAGCGCGGCGATTTTGCGCAGGGCGTGGATAAAGCCCATGTCCAGCATCTGATCGGCTTCGTCGAGCACCAGGAAATCACAGGAGCCGAGGTTCAGGGCGCGACGGTCCAGAATGTCCAGCAAGCGACCGGGGGTGGCGACCAGAATGTCGGTGCCACGGGCAATCCGCTGGATCTGCGGGTTGATCGAGACGCCGCCGACAACCAGGCCGACTTTCATCGAGCTGCCTTCGATCAGCAGTTGAAGCTGCTGGCTGATCTGGTTGGCCAGCTCGCGGGTTGGCGCCAGAATCAGACCGCGTACGGTCTTGGGAGCGGGTTTGCGCTCATATTGCATCATCTGGGCAATCAGCGGCACCCCAAAGGCTACGGTTTTGCCTGTGCCGGTCTGAGCCAGGCCCAGCACGTCGCGGCCCTGCAGCGCATGCGGGATTGCGTGTGATTGAATCGGGGTCGGGTCTTTGAAACCCATGGCTTCGATCCGGGCCAGAAGCTTCTCGGGAAGCCCCATTGTTGAGAATTCGCTCAAGTCATATCCTTTCGCAGCCCCTGCAGATGCAACGGCCGGTTTTGTCGCAACCTGTGCGACGAGTTGGGGGCAGGGACCTCGGGCGCAGCTGGCCGTATGCCAGCGAGCCGGTCGTCTGCTCGTGCCCCACGCGTGATTTTGGGAACGCAGGTATTTCACTGTAGGCGCTGGAGACCGGAGTCTCGGAGGGGACAAAATTGCCCGAACGCCTCTGCTCACGCGGCAGAGAGGGATACCTGTTGGGCCAAATGGCTGTGGATAAGGTATTTGTCAACCGGCATTCTGTGATTAAATCCGGTTTTCGGGCGGCTGTTCTTTCGTTACACAGGGCAACCAAGCGCAATGTGAGCGCACAGAGGATGCCGATGACTGATACAATCATTTCCCGCTGCGAGGCCATGGGCCTGCGTATGACCGGTCAACGCCGGATCATTGCCCGTGTCCTGCAGGACAGTGTAGATCACCCGGATGTGGAGGCCTTATATGCCCGTGCCAGTGCGCTGGACGCCGGTATCTCGATTGCGACGGTCTATCGGACCGTCAAGCTGTTTGAGGAAGCCGGTATACTGGAGCGGCTGGAGTTTGGCGATGGCCGCGCCCGCTATGAGGATGCCGAGCGCGAGCACCATGACCATTTGATTGATATGAATTCCGGTGAGGTGATCGAATTTGTTGATCCCGACATCGAGGCGCTGCAGGAAAAGATCGCCCAGAAGCTGGGTTATGAGCTGAAGGGCCATAAGCTGGAGCTCTATGGGGTGCCCATCCGCAAGAGGTAAAGGACCGGGATTCGTTTCATTGTTGGGGCGCCTGCTGGGTCGGGCTTGGATTGAGTATTTTAGGCAAAAAGAAATCCCCCGGGGGGGCTAGCTGTTACCGGCTGTCCTTTGGGTCATGAAGCGGCTGGCCTCGGCGTGGCTGAGGGCCTGCTCCGCATAGCCGAAGGTGCCCTGTTCGAGGATCTCGTTTGCCGCCCGTACCAGGGCGCCCAGGGCGGCGCGGGCAAAAGAGCCGCCGACGCTGATGCGTTTGACGCCGGCATCGGCAAGGTCGGTCACAGACCAGTTTGGCCCGCTTAGGCCCATGACCACATTCACCGGCTTGTCCAGGTTGCGGCACAGGGTTGCGATCAAGGCCAAGTCCGGCAGGCCAGGGGCGTATAACACCTCTGCTCCGGCCTCGCTGAAGGCCTGCAGCCGGGCGATGGTGTCCGCGAGGTCTGGCCGTCCACAGACAAAATTTTCGGCGCGGGCAGTCAGCAAAAAGGGTTTGTCTGCGCAGGTTTCGGCCGCGGCCTGGATGCGCTCGACGGCGAGATCGAATTCGTAGATCGGGCTGTCGGGGTAGCCGGTTGTGTCCTCGATTGAGCCACCGACCAGACCGATTTCCATCGCCTGCAGAATGGTTATTTCGCAAGCCTTGGGGGCGGCGCCAAAACCATTTTCCAAATCGGCGGAGACCGGCAGGTCACAGGCGGCGACAATGTCGCGGGCGTTGGCCAGAATTTCATCGCGGCTGATGGCGCCTTCGGAATCTGTTTTGCCAATCGAAAAAGCCAGACCTGCACTGGTTGTTGCCAGCGCCTCGAAGCCCAGCGAGCCCAGTATCATTGCGCTGCCCGCGGACCATGGGTTGGGCATGACAAATGCGCCCGGGCGGCTATGAAGATCGCGAAATATCTGGTGTTTTTGAATAAGTGATGTCATCAAATTTCTCCCTGAAAAATTGATCCTAGCACAATGGGGAATCATGTCGACGTATCAATATCTGTGATGTAGGGCGGCACGTCTTGTTGCGCTGGTTGGGCCGGATTGTCGCGAATGGACGCGCCTTGTTGGCGAAAATGCAGTTGGTCTGGGCGGATTGTGCCAGCACGGGCTGGCGATCTCTCTGATGGAAATGCGCGTATGAACAATCTTAACGGTATCTTGCTGGTGGTCGCGTCGATGGCCGCCTTTACGCTGGAAGATATGTTCATCAAACACCTGTCGGCGGATATGCCGGTGGGACAGATCCTGATTCTTCTGGGGCTTGGCAGCAGCAGCGTGTTTGCGGCCCTGGCCTGGTACAAGGGACATAATCTGCTGGCGCGAGCGGCGTGGAAACCTGCGGCGGTGCTGCGGACTCTGGCTGAGGCTGTTGGTGCGATGTGTTTTGCAACGGCGCTGGCGCTGGTGGATATATCAACCGTGGCGGCGGTGTTTCAGGCCTTGCCGCTGGTGATCACCATGGCCGCCGCCGTGTTCCTGAAGGAACAGGTGGGGTGGCGCCGCTGGAGCGCCATTTCGGTGGGCTTTGTTGGGGTGCTGCTGATCATCCGTCCTGGATTTGACGGCTTTGAGCCGGCCTCGGTACTGGTGCTACTGTCGGTGTTTGCCATTGCTGCTCGCGATCTTCTGACCCGGTTTGTCGATGCCTCGGTGTCGTCTACGGTTGTCAGTTTTCAGGGCTTTGCGGCGCTGATGGTGGCTGGAATACTGCTGCTTGTATTGGTCCCCGGCGAGATCAGCGCAGTGAGTGCGGTGAGCAGCCCACAGGCGCTGATGATTTTTGGCGGCGTGGTGTTTGGCGTCATGGGCTATTACGGCATTGTGGTGGCCATGCGGGTGGGGGATGCCTCGGCGGTGACGCCCTTTCGATACTCGCGACTGTTGTTTTCAATTCTTGCGGGCATGGTGATGTTCGATGAACGTCCCGATATGATGACACTGGCCGGGGCCTCGCTGATCATTGGCTCCGGGTTGTATACCTTTCTGCGGGAACGCAGATTGGCACGTGCCAATGGCATGGTTGCGGCTTAGGGGTCGAAAAATAACGGCGCCTGCCGGTCAGCCCAACGTTGCAGGACTTCTGAGGGCTCTGCGGGTTTTGCGGGCGGGCAGCAGAGTGTTAGCGATAACGCCTGAGGTTTACATTTGCCCGCCGTCTACCTATGACGCTGGCAAGCAATAGCCATAGTCAGGGACATTCCGATGAGCACAATTATCGACATTCACGCCCGCGAAATTCTCGACAGCCGGGGCAACCCGACGGTTGAGGTTGATGTGATTCTGGAAGACGGCACCATGGGCCGCGCGGCGGTGCCCTCGGGGGCCTCGACCGGGGCGCATGAGGCGGTTGAAAAGCGCGATGGCGACATGAGCCGCTACCTGGGCAAGGGCGTGCTGGAAGCGGTGGCGGCAGTCAATGGCGAGATCGCCGATATGCTGGTTGGCTTTGATGCCACCGAGCAGGTGTCGATTGACCTGGCGATGATCGAGCTGGACGGCACCGACAACAAAAGCCGTCTGGGGGCCAATGCCATTCTGGGTGTCTCGCTGGCTGTCGCCAAGGCGGCGGCTGATTTCACCACCCAGCCGCTGTATCGTTATATCGGCGGCACCTCGGCGCGGGTTCTGCCGGTGCCGATGATGAACATCATTAACGGTGGCGAACACGCTGACAACCCGATCGACATTCAGGAATTCATGATCATGCCGGTGGCTGCGGAAAATATCCGCGAAGCTGTGCGCATGGGCTCGGAAGTGTTCCACACCCTGAAAAAAGAACTGACAGCGGCGGGCCTGTCCACCGGCATTGGCGACGAGGGCGGCTTTGCGCCCAATATCGCCTCGACCCGTGAAGCACTGGATTTCATCCTGCGGTCGATCGAGAAGGCCGGGTATAAGCCGGGTGAAGAGATCTATCTGGCACTGGATTGCGCCGCGACCGAATATTACAAGGATGGCAAATACGTGCTGTCGGGGGAGGGTAAATCCCTGACATCCGAGGAAAATGTCGCCTATCTGGCAGCGCTGGCCAATGATTACCCGATCATCTCGATCGAGGATGGCATGGCCGAAGACGACTGGGACGGCTGGAAGATGCTGACCGATGCCATTGGCGACAAGGTGCAGCTGGTGGGCGACGATCTGTTTGTGACCAACCCATCGCGTCTGGCGGATGGCATCGCCAAAGGGTCCGCCAACTCGATGCTGGTGAAAGTGAACCAGATTGGCACCCTGACCGAAACGCTGCAGGCGGTCGATATGGCGCACCGGGCTGGCTTTACCTGTGTGATGTCGCACCGCTCGGGCGAGACCGAGGATTTCACCATCGCCGATCTGGCGGTAGCGACCAACTGTGGTCAGATCAAAACCGGCTCGCTGGCGCGGTCGGACCGGCTGGCAAAATACAACCAGCTGATCCGTATCGAGGAGGCCCTGGGCGAGGTCGCAGAATATGCTGGCCGTTCGGTGCTGAAGAGCTGAGCCAGCCGATCAGAGTAATTTCAACGCCCCGGATGCAGGTCCGGGGCGTTTTTTGTTGGCAGCGAACAGCCCAACCGGAATGGCGATCACAACATTGCGATTTTGATAAACACCGCGATGGGGTAACTTGCGCTGAACAAAATGGAAGGGGAAGACGGTATGATTGTTAAAACACTTGCCGCGGTGGCGCTGTTTGCCTGTGCTGCCAGTCCTGCATTTGCGCAGGACACTAAACGTGCGATTACCAATGTCAAAGGTGATGTCTGGCGATTTCAAAACAACTTCCATTTCTCGGTGTTTGTGATCACCGATGACGGTGTCATTGTCAGCGACCCGATCAACGCCGAAGCTGCCGCCTGGCTGAAAAATGAAATCTCGAAATTGACGGACGCGCCGATAACCCATTTGGTCTATAGCCACAGCCATGGCGATCATGCCTCTGGTGGGGCGGTATTTGCTGACACGGCAACGGTCTTTGCCGGCGCCAACGGGCCAGCCGAGATTGACGGGGTGATCCCTGACATGCAGGTCTCTGAGGGGATCAATTTCACCTCTGGCGATCATAGCTTTGAAATAACCCCGCTGGGCTCTGGTCATGGCAGCGACATGCTGGCGCTGGTCATCCGGCCCGAAAACGTCGCATTTATCGTCGATGTTGTGACGCCCAAGCGACTGCCATTCAAGAATTTCCCGGGGGCTGATATTGGCGGCTACATTGATCAGATCCGGGTGGTTGAAACGCTTGAATTTGATGTGCTGGTGCCGGGTCACGGTGGCTTGGGCGGCAAGGTCGACGCCACTGAGAACCGCCAATATGTCGAGTGGCTGCGGGATGCGGTGACGGCAGATTTGAAACAGGGCAACAGTGTCGAAGAGATTGTCGCCTCGCTTGATACAAGTGCCTACGCCGATTGGGGGAATTATGAAAGCTGGCGGGATCTCAATATTCGCGGGATGGCAGATTGGCTGGTTGAAAGCGGGGCGCTGAACTAAGCGGCAATTTTGCCCCACGGACAGGTGCCAGTGGAGACAAGATGGGCGCCAGACGTGGTTTGATTGCTGCACCCGGTGAATTTCGCGTCACAGCAGACTCGACAAAACACTATCATCTTGATACGGGGCGGGTTCATGCAAATCATTGCAGCTGAATTCTAGAAAAAGGTGGCGAAACCCACATGCAGGTTAGTGTTCGCGACAACAATGTCGACCAAGCCCTTCGGGCCTTGAAGAAAAAACTACAGCGCGAAGGCGTGTTCCGTGAAATGAAGCTGAAGCAGCATTTCGAGAAACCGTCTGAGAAAAAAGCGCGCAACAAGGCGGAAGCGATCCGTCGTGCCCGTAAATTGGCTCGTAAAAAATTGGAGCGCGAAGGGTGATGTAAATCACGCTGTTGCCCTGACGAACTTGAAAACCCCCGCGGACAATTGACCGCGGGGTTTTTTGTTGCGCAGGGACCCCGCCATTGCGGCCGAGAAATACGGCAAGAGCGACCGGATACTGCACGCAAAACCCTTCATCGGGGAAAGCGCCGCGATTTTGGGCAGCGCCATATTTTTCAACGCCGGTCTCCGGCACAATATCGAACTGGTGGACCACTTTCCGGTGGGCAGCGAAGCCTATTTGGAACGAAAAGAGGGCACTGAAGGGTTTTGGGATTGCGCGCGCAACGGGCGAATTGCTTGGCTTCAAGCCTTGGGACCGGTCTGAGAACACGCAAACCACAGGGCAAAAACCTGCACCTTACCAATCCGAACGGGTCTATGAGGCCGTCGGCACCATCTATGAACACGGCTTTGCCTTTATCGAAGCTCCTACCGGGTCGGGCAAAACAGATATTGGGAAACATCTCGGCGCGGTGCTGCCCTCGATGTATGAAAAGATAATTCTGCAAGAGAGTTCAGATGCATCCCATCGGCGGCGCCAAGGTGCCTTTGGGCTAATCCCTCCTGCCGTCATTAAAAACTGGGACACTCAGACCGGGTCCAATTTTCCGACAATTTCAAGCTCTCTTCTGTCCAGAGATGACATGAAAGGCAGCAGAAAAACCCGGCAGGCTGTAAGGGTCGCACAAACCGATGGCGAAATTAAACGCCTCTTTCTCAATTCCGCAGCTTGTATCATTGACGACAGCCATCGCTTTGCCTCGCGCTGGCTGTCGCCTTCAATAAGGTCACGAAACCTCGAAGAAAGCCCTTCGATCTGGACCGCGTGCCTGTCTGCAACCCTGCTGGGCAACCGCGGTCTTGACGGTCTGATGGCCTTTCACGAGAAACGGGATTCAATCTATATGTCCGCAGATTGAGCTTTCGCAGTCTCTGGCACCATTTGTCTGCCGTCGCGAGCGACATTGCATTGGTGACTCCTGAGACCGATCCCGAAAATTTTACCTATCCAGTGATAAAATCTGTCTTTCTGTGACACGCAATTCACAGAAAGACAGACAGAAATCATTGAGGAAATCACGTCGCTCGCGGGCCAGATAAGTCAGGGATATTTAATCACCTCGATTGAAAATAAGCGTTGCCTGACATCTGAAACCAATGCCGCAGACAAGGCGTGTCTGCACGCGCGCAACTTCTTGTCAGCCTTGCGGTCTTTGGTTCGTTTCACCCGCCACGAATGGCGCGATGGTGCGATCGGGCGCCTGTTGCGAGAAGCGGAATCCAAAAAGAAGGACGGGCGGCGGCCGGGCATTACGCACCAAGATGAATTTGATCTTTCGGTATATATCACTCCTGAAATGAAGAAAAAGCGTGCCTGGGCCAGCAAGCCTCTTTGCGGGCGCATTGACGAGCTGCTGTTTGACCCGGCTCTGGATGAGCTGGATCAGGGCCGTGCCGACCAAATGGTGGCTATCATTTTGCGCCATAGGCAGACTGTATTTCTGTGCGATCGTGTTGGAGCGCTGCAGGTCTATGCCCAATTGGCTGGCCAGCAGGATTTCACACTTTTTATCCTGCATGGCGTGGCGCCCGGTTTTGGTCAAAACAGCAGTGATGTTTTTCCGCCTAGGTTGGTAGCGGCAACCGAGGGACAGGTGCTGCGAGGCCAGGCGGACTGCGTCAACCCGCTTTTGGAGGGCTATGTGAAGACAAAGGCGCCGGGCTCGCATCAGGCGCCTGGAGCAAAGGGCCAGCTGTCTGATGTCTTAGGAAAAGCCATTGGCAATTTTGCCGCTCTCGCACATTGGGATCTACGGCCGGAGCGCACGGCGTCCTTGCTTGCTTCGCTTGCCTGGTTTCTTGACCACGGAGGGTGCCAATACAAGCAGGGGCCGGAGGATCTTGGCGCATCCGTATTTGGTCAGCTCACCCTGCCAGCACTTGAGTATAGTGCCAACGAATGGAGCATCCTTCTGGACCCATCCTGGATTGCAATAAAGAAAGACATTCAGGCAAAGGCGGAGCAGGGTTCCGGGGCTGCTGCCTATATCGACATTAACGGCGTGATGTCTTTCTTTGTTGCGCAATCGACTGATCAGATCGGCGCTGCGCGCGAGAAAATGTTTGATGTTATGGGTTTCATTCAAGACCGGGCAGGGGAGCCCGACACTTCCATTCAGGATCGTATTGCCGTTGTATTTCAGTCTGTTCAACACTGATGTTTGAGGTGGCACTGCTTTTGGGGACAGGTCTGCGGCCTTGCTGGGGGGGAGTATTGGCGTTCATGCCGCGTGTTGCTGCCTATTGGACCTCCCAAAGCGGGAGCTGCCGGTCTGGTCCGCTTGGGATTTGTGCAACGCCTCATGCAAAGCCCTGTGCAACCATCTGGCCGGTCTTTCGAAGGTCAGGAGTCTTAGTGCCAAATCAACGCCCTGTGGGTGATTTGGCTCCGGCGGTAGGGATCGACTTTGTAAATAACCTCTTGTTTTAATGAATTTATATCCGGTGATCTGAAAATAAAAGGGTCCGGAGTCGTTTCATTCAGCCTTGAGACAGTAAGACAGCTAGACAGTAAGACACCGGAAAACCTTTACTGATGGGGCCAATCCTGGATCCTGCTGAGCTGTTGGTCACGGAGGTTTTGCGCCTGTGTGCCTATCTTCAGATGTAGCGGGCGAATGCAGGTGCGATTGTTGCATAAGTGACGAACTACACTCCTTTTTGTTGGTAGCTCTCCAAGCAGCCCCCAAGCGACTAACTGGTACACCTTCTGACGGCGTCCTCTCCAATAAACCCTCTGGGGCACTGTTTTTGGGGATGTCGGTCCCTTCGTGCCAGCCACAAGACACCCTGTGTCAGTCATGGTCGCCTCGATGAGGTGCTTGCGGATGCGTTGGGCTAGTTCCTCTGGGTGGTTTTCATAGGTTTCCTTCCACCAAACTTGATCGGCCCCCCGCGCGAGAGTGAACTCCAAAAATTCATCAAATGCCTCGCAGGCTTTCAGGCATTCTCTGTAAGCGTCTTGCGCAATACACGTGCGTTTCCGAGCTAAAGGATCAGCTTTCGACATGTTTCAGGAACTTCGGTTGCCCAGCCAACATCTCGATATCATTTTTCCATGTCTGGTACCTGCGGTGTGTAGTGCTGTCCAGGAAGGGACCGTTTCCACCGTCGTCGCCAAGATCACAATTGAGATCGAATTCTGCATCACTCATGAAGCGAGGTTTGAGCCTTGTATCCTTCAGAGAGCGCCAAGTAGCTTTGACAAAATACTCAAGAGGAAACCAAACAAACCCTTTCTCGACGGCGCCGTCATAGCTTGCTGCGAGGTCTAAAGACATGATCCGATTGTTCTCGACCATAAGCCCTTTCCGGGCCCATACACGTTGTTGCTTCTTCGCCCAGCGAAGCCTCATGCTTTCCCAGCCCAGACGCACCAGCGCATTTCGCACTGCGTTGTCATTTCTTGCGTTCAGGTACCTAACCAGTTCCTTGAAATCGGAGCTTGGGATCACTGACACACAATATTCGGCCAGGATTGCCTCAAGGGTTTCATCAGCCTCATTGCCTGATTGAGCTTGGAGCTCCCTCATGATCGGTGTGGCATTGGCCTCGAAGCGCATGCTCTTCGGGTTGAAATCAGGAGACAGTTCTCGTGACATCAAAGCTGAATACAGAGCAGAGAGGCGCTTGGGGTTCTTAATCTGGGTATAAACGCCGCCAACTACTTCGGAGAATTCTTCACTTCGTGGACCTTGCGCATGACCATCGTGGTCCATCTCAATATTATAATATCGACGTTCACCGCCTTCCAACCAGAGGGGTTTGTGGTTTGTTGTGAACAGGTAACAAGCTTTGAGCGGAATGGTTTTCGTAGCCTGATACTTTGGGTTTACCGTCGTCCGATCACTCGTGATGAGGTCCTTGAGTGCATTTCCCGTCTTGGACTTACTGCTGATGTGAACCTCTTCGGCAATGATCAGTTTCTTGTCCAAAACGCGGTCGTTATGTGTGGCAACCAGCTTGCCTACGCCATCAATCTTCGCCGTATTTGATGTCCCAAATAGGGCCTCCAGTACGACGCCGATTGTTGATTTTCCGGTCCCTTTTTCCTCAGAGAACAACAGAATGGCCCAAGTAGGTTTTGACGCCTCATTTTGAAGGGACCAAGCAACCCAATCCAGGAGAATTGATCGCTGCCCTTTGTCAGGTATAGCAAACTCGAGGAACGGAAGGACGGCTCCATAGTCCCCAGCTTCTTGGTGCTGACGGTAGGCTGGCTGAGACCAGCTATTTTTGTCCCAGAGGAAGTTTCGGTAAAGCCTTGGCGAAGAGTTGCCCGGAGCAGAATAAGTTTTGCCGGACCAAATCCCGAAGGCCATCCTTGGATCTAAAGGTTCGCCCTCCGAACAAATTCGAAGTATTTTCCCGGCGTGCTGTTTGACTGTAGGTGCAAACTCAGTTCCCGCATAGTGCGCGACCATCATTGGCTTTGCCACCTTCGAGACGTCAGCCATGCCAAGCCGAGTTTCTGGAGCATTCACTTTGATGAATTTGAAGTCAGCAGTCAGGAACCAACAGGCTACTTCCAGCAAGACTTCTTCAAACCTTGCTTCCGCTGTGAATTTCGGCGGGGTAGGTGTCGTATCAGAGTCCAAACTCGGCTGCCATGTGACGCCGGACAAGATGTCCATTTCCAAGCGCTTGAGCACTATTTCTTGCCACTCAGTTAAAGGCGGCAAATCATCGGGTTCTAGGAGATCCTCATCCGAAGCCATGTACCTTTTTCGCCTACTGATGCGAGCCTGGCAAGGAAATTCAATGGACCACTCTTTGTATTGTGGGGGGGGAGGTGTTGGCGAGAAAAGGAGGGCTGTTTTGGTTCACGTCACAGAAGATTGGGTCAAACCACCGAAATTAAGCCAATAGCTGCGATGATCTCGATCGAACGTCTTGTGGAGTTTTCAAAGTGTCACCCAGATCAGTCCAACCGGTTTGCACGGTCCACTGCCGCCATTCGCTCTGAATACGTCTAACGGCAGCTTCTCTAATTGGGTGTTTGGGTCAAGCTCATTTTCCTTCTTTCTTTTGGGTCATTGTCTCTCATCCGGGTCACGCTTCTCTCCGCAGTCTGGTTGATGCTCTGTTGGCACCGCTGCACGCATATGTCGGATCGGCAGTGGAGAGCCTTGCTTTCAGGCGCGCTTCAAGTGGCGCAGCAGC
>JABSSD010000095.1 GCA_013214575.1 Paracoccaceae bacterium
ACGAAGCCTATCACCTGACGGAGTGGCAGGCGAAACAACACCTTCAGTGTCAGGCAAGTCTGGATCGCAGCATCGCTGAATGTCGGCTGGCGCCCCGGCTTGCCAGTGGGGGGCGCGCGCCAATCCATTCCGGGATCGAACCAGATCGCAAGCGATCCGCGACTCTTTAGGGCAGCGTTATAGGATCGCCAGTTTGTGGTTTTGTATTTCTGCGGTAGGGGTTTGCTCATGCAAGCTGGGTAACATCCTGGATTCCCAACGTGAATCCCTCATGGATATTTGTGCAACAAAGCCCTATCAGGGTTTCAACCTGCCGTAACTCTCGGCAATCTCTTCGGGCTTGGGTCTCTAAATGGCCATCTATGGCCTTCCGCTTTCCTAGATTTAGGGGCGGACCACTCCATTGGGGGAGGGTCAGCTGCCCCCGGTTTTTAGGATTTAGGAGTAAGCCGGTTTCTTAGGTCGGCGACAGAATGTGGATCACGCGGTCGGCCAACATGTCTTTGGTACTGGAGCTGTAAGCCTTCATATGCGCCGAGGTAGCATGCGCGCCAAGGGCTGCCAAGTTGGCCCATTTTTCTACGACGACAAAGGTGTCAGGGCCAAATGCGGTTTGCATCGGTCCAGCGTTTTCGGTGTCGATTGTGGCCTCGTAGGCAATGCAGCCGTCTTCGGCCAGCACAGCAGGAACATTGGCGTTAAACAGTGTCAGAACAGCCTCGCGCTGACCCTGTTTGGCGGTGATGATAGCAAGCACGTGGACTGTAGGCATGACTGGTTTCCTGTTGGCTGAACTTGGGAATTTGTCCGAAGCTAGCGGTAAGGCCGCCCGCCTGCAACAGTTGACCGAACTAGCAAATTTGCCATGACACGGCTTGTGGACAAAGCGAACCGCAAGACAGCCTGGGAGTTTCTGGAGGAGGTGCTGGCCGCTGTTCCCTACAAGATCCACACAATCCTGACGGACAATAGCATCCAATTTTCTGAGCAGCCACGCAACCGGAACACACCATATTCCCGGCCTATGAGATTCGACATGATCTGCGCTGCAAACGGGATCGAGCACCGCCTAACCAAGCCCAACCACCCTTGGACGAATGGTCAAGTCGAGCGAATGAACCGCACAATCAAAGACGCAACCGTCAAGCGTTATCACTACGACGACCACGATCAACTGCGCCGCCATCTCAGTGACTTCCTTGATGCCTACAATTACGCGCGTCGGGTCAAAACACTCAGCGGCCTGACGCCCAACGAATACATCTGCAAAATCTGGACTTCCGAGCCAGATAGATTCATCCTAAACCCGATCCACCAGATGCCGGGACTGAACATCTAGTCTGTGTCAGCGTTCTCGCAGTCACCCATTTTTTGAACCAACGCTTCGAGGACCTTAACTGCAGCCTCGCCTTTGAGGCTATGTTTCCAAAGGCTTTCGGTCACACTTTGATGAAGCTTGACTGTCTCGTTTGCCGCGGTGATTGTCGCAACACCAATCCTCACATTCGCTGAAGCCCCGAGACGGAATGGGCTTATCGCCACTTGTGCATTTGACCCTTTCCGGAGGATCTGAAAGCTTGTGCTAGGCATCGAGTCTTGGACAACACCAATTTGCATGCCAATCGGCTGGTCTTGGATCAAGGAAACGAGATTCTCAACCTCATGCAAAGCAGCATCCTTGCGGGTAGCCGTCTCTTGAGAATAAAAATTCGTGTTTCCCACAAACCCCGAATGGATAAAATGCTCTAGTTCTGAGGCGGAGATCAGACCAATAATGTTGGGCTTGCGGGCTTTGAAGGCTTGCTTGCGACGTTTTAAAATATCGACCAGCTGGGAGATCGAGCTTTCTAGGCCCTCTCTGTTAGCAGCTGTTTCAGGCACACTTTCCAGTAGGACTTGAGGGAGTAATTCATCGTATCTGTCTGTGGTCAGAAGATATGGAACCGGCCCAAATAGCACCGTTATTCGGTCTGCTTCTGCCTCGATCTGGCGAAGACGTTCAAAGAACGTCACCGCTGATGAGATATTTTCAGAGCCAACGCCAAAGAGCGATGCAAGCGAGACATCTAAAAAATCTGCCAATTTCCCCAAGGCATCAACGCGAATAGGTTGACCAGATTCGTAACGATACAAGGACGCTACTGATATTCCGGTCTCTTTGGCTACCTCTTCAGGTGAAAGCCCTGCCCCAAGGCGGTAAGACTTTAATCGGTCACCGATCTCAGAGATCATTTGATATTGCGATGTCATTTCTGCGACTTCTCTCTACCTTGGTGTGATAAGCGTAGTCTAAAACTTATTATCTGGGTAGCCACAATTTGAGAATTTTCTCAAAAATGAGAATTTTCTTGACTCTGATAGAGAGCTACGCTTTTCTCCCACCATCAACAGTGGAGAAAACAATGAAAACTAACTTCAGCATCGGACGCCGAACATTCTCAGCACTCGCATTGAGCGCGTTGGCACTGTCATCTACAGCCGCTTTTGCGCAAGACTATGTCGCACGCATCGGTCATCTCGAGTCGCCCCAACAAAGCAGACATGTTCACCTCGAAATGGTGGCGGAGCTTGTCAAAGAACGCACTGGCGGCGCAGTTGAATTCCAACTCTTCCCACAGGGTCAGCTCGGCAACCAGCGTGTAATGACTGAGGGGGTTCAACTTGGAACGCTCGAAGCGACTGTTTCGCCTGCAGCATTCCTCGGCGGCTTTAACGCAGCAGTTTCAGTTTTGGACATCCCCTATTTGATGCCTGCCGATGCTGTGGCCGCACAAACACTTCGCGAAGGTCCTTTTGGTGATGCATTGTTGGACACTTTCACCAGCAAAGGCGTTGTTGGCGTTGCTTGGTGGCCAAATGGCATGAAAAACTTCACCTCCAACAAGCCGCTGGACGACATCGCAGCCTTTGCTGACCAAAAATTCCGTGTTATGGACTCCAAGATCCTAATCGAGCAGTTCAACGCTCTTGGAGCATCTGCAATCGCACTGCCTTTCGGCGAGCTATATACGTCGCTGCAAACTGGCGTCGTCGATGGCCAAGAAAACCCGCTCGATACAATCCAGCGCATGAAGTTCTTTGAAGTCCAAGACTACCTAGTGATTTCCGAGCACGGCGCAATGGAAGATGTTGTCTTGTTCAACCCCGCTTGGTGGAAAAATCTACCGGCTGAGTATCAGATCATCATCAATGATGCATTTGACGAAGTTGTCCCAGCTCTGATTGAGCATAAAGCAAGTGCAGTTCAGGCCGCTCTTGACGTGATCTCAGAGAGCGACATCAACATCCGTGTTGCGCCGCAAGAAGAGCGAGCCGCCTTCCGTGATGCCATGTATGATGGTTCTTTGGCTGCGTACATTGATCGCGCTGGTGATACCGGACAAGCGCTGATCGACGTTTATTCTGCAAACCAATAAGGCTAGTCGACAGTTGGGCCCGCACATTGCGGGCCCAACAATAGATAGTGGCCCCGCACTAGTTTAAACTGCCGGAGGCCGCGACTTGAGGAAAACAACTTGAAACTACTGTCTTACATACGTCTCGTTGAGCGGGCATTTTTGGTGACGCTATTTCTTGCCATGGTCATACTTTTCTTTGGAAATGTTGTGGCCCGGGAAATCGGTGGAACCTTCGCAAGCAAGTTCGCTTGGATCGAGGAAGCAGTGCGCTTCATGAATGTGTTCTTGGTCTTCATAGCACTTGGCCTTGCCTTGGAAAAGGGACGCCATGTAGGGATCGACACCCTGCGTGACCACCTTCCTGCGAAACTAAGGAGCGTTCTGCTGAAGGTCATTGACGGTGTGGGTTTCTTGTTTTCCATCTATCTTTCTTGGCTCGGAATTGGCCTTGTCAAATTTGTGCTTATGACGGGGCAACGAAGCCCTACCTTAGATTTTCCTGTGGGTTGGGTGTACTCGGCACCGGTCATTGGATTTGGCCTGCTGGCCTTACGATTTGCGCTGAGCTTTTTCGGCATCATTGACCGCTTCGGCAATCATCAAACACCAGTAGAGGCGGAGCACTAATGCTACTTTTAATCATGGCTCTTGCCGCCGTCCTACTCATTCTAGGGTTCGAGATGTTTCTGGTGTTGGGCATTCCGGCACTTGCAACCAAGGAAGCATTCTACGGTAACATGCCAGATGCTGCCGTGGTGCAAAAAATCTTTGGTGGCATTGATCATACGACCCTCCTTGCCATCCCTTTCTTTATCTTCGCGGCCCATCTTATGGGCTCTGGTCAAATCGCAAAAAACCTAACTGGTTTTGTTCGTTCATTGGTTGGCCACACGCGTGGCGGCATGGGCCATACAGTCATCGGTGGCTCAATGGCTTTTGGATCAGTATCGGGATCCGCTCCAGCGACCGTCGCGGCGATGGGCAAAATGGTTTACCCGGAAATGCGTAAGAATGGATTCTCTGAAAAGTTCAGCCTTGGTCTTTTGGTTGCGAGCGCTGAAACCGCGCTTCTCATCCCACCTTCGATCACATTCATCATCTATGGCTGGATGACAGGGACTTCCATCGCGAGGCTCTTCGCCGGTGGCCTAGCCGTTGGTATATTTCTTGGCTTAGCTTTCGCAGTCATGGTTTGGATCGAAGCAAAGCGTCAGGGGATCGAGCCTGATCGTAAAACAACTTGGGGTGAAAGGTTCGTTTCGCTACGCGAAGCAAAGTGGGCGCTTGGTATGCCAGTTATCATCCTGGGTGGCATCTATTCAGGCACCATCACACCTACTGAAGCAGCAGTCGTCAGTGTCGTTTATGCAATATTTGTAGAAATGGTTGTCTACCGTAACTTCACCTTCAAAGATCTTATAAAAATCACCGAACAGAGCGCAATCTCAACCTGCGTGATCTTTATTCTGCTCGCACTTGGTGGCTTGATTTCCTTCTATGTGACGCTCGCTCAGGTCCCAACTCAGATCACGGACTTTCTAACTGCTATGGATGCCGGGCCAATCCAATTCCTTCTGGCCGTCAACATCTGCTTTCTCATAGCTGGCATGTTCATTGATCCCAACTCTGCTCTCCTCATTCTCGTCCCGCCACTCTTCCCGGTTGCGCAGGCAATGGGGGTGGATCCGGTACATTTCGGCATGATCGTAACTCTCAATATCAGTCTCGGCATGATCACGCCGCCGTTTGGTCTCGATATATTCGTCGCCTCATCCACTCTTAACAAACCCGTCCTCAATATCATCAAAGGGGTCTGGCCTTTCGTGTTTGTCAACATTCTCGTCTTGTTGGTTGTCACCTACGTGCCCCAGATCTCACTTTTCATCCCCCAGCTGATCTTCGGTTAAGAAAGGGACACCATGACACTCTTACAACGACATGGCGCCGGAGATGCTCTCGAAACTGATACACGAGTTAAGAGCAATACTTTGGTCAATGGCGAGTACTGCCTGCTTGTGCTTGATGCTCCTCAGTCGATCTTGAACTGCCAACCAGGCCAGTTTTTTCATCTGCTTTGCCCAGTGACATCAGCGCACCAACCCTATTTGCGGCGACCAATGAGTATCTATGGCTACTCGGCCGAAAGCGGTGAACTGCAATTTCTCTACAAGATCACCGGTGAAGGCACACGTGCACTTGCTGAGCTGGCGACCGGTGACACGCTCAACGTTCTCGGCCCACTTGGCGTAGGTTTTTCCATTGAACCCGATTGGCAGAATTTGCTGCTATTGGCCCGTGGCGTTGGGTTGGCAACCCTGGCCCCCTTAGCCCAAGAAGCAAAACGCCTCGGTCGCAAGCTTACAGCGATCTGTTCTGCTCGGTCACAGGACGTGTTGATGTCAATCGACTACTTCGAAGGCATGGGCGCTGAAGTCATCACTCTTACCGACGCCGACGGAACGTCGGGTATCGAGAACATGCGACGTATTATTGAAATGAAGATTTCTGAGGGTGCTGTTGATGCGATGTATACATGTGGTTCCAACCGCATGTTGAAGCTACTGCAAGAGATCGGCGGGACACATGACATCCCCGGTGAAATTGCTCTTGAACAGCAAATGGCCTGTGGTCTGGGCATGTGTCAGTGCTGTGTCCGTTCCTTCAACCGGAAGGGCTTAATCACCCAAGAACGCGTATGTCGAGAAGGCCCGGTCTTTGGCATTCAGGAGGCAATGGCATGGTAAATCTCAGCACAAAAATCGGCAACCTCACTTTAGATAATCCGATCATGCCTGCTTCTGGAACCTTTTCCGAAGACCTCGCCGAGGTGCTCGACCTCAACTTGCTTGGCGCACATGTCACAAAAACGATCACTGAAGAAATACGTGGTGGGAACCCAACCCCGCGCGTTTGCGAGGTGCGCGGTTCAATGTTGAATTCGATTGGCATCCCATCAAAGGGCGTCGACTATTTCATCAACAATGTCATTCCGTTTTACAACCAATACGACGTCCCCCTTGTTGTCAGCATCTCTGCGCATACAGTCGATGATTTTGCCCGCATCTGCGAGAAGATTTCAGTTCCGGGTGTAGACGCCATAGAGGTCAACATTTCCTGTCCCAATATTGAAGAAGACGGCAAAGCATTTGCAATGCGCCCATCTACGACCCGCTCTGTCATGACAAAACTGAGAAGTGCCTCAGACTTACCTCTTTGGGCAAAACTTAGCCCAAATACCGGCGAAACAATTGAGGTTGCAATGGCCGCTGAAGAAGCCGGGGCGGATGCGCTCGTGGTTTCCAACACCCTGCTATCTATGGCTATCGATATTCACAGTAGAAAACCAAAACTTGGTAACCTCATGGGCGGGCTATCAGGCCCATCCCTCAAACCGATTGCCCTTCGAATGGCGTACCAATGCGCCAAATCCGTCGACATTCCGGTTATCGGATGTGGCGGCATCTCAACAGTTGAAGACATCGTCGAATATTTGATTGCTGGCGCCGTTGCTATCCAGGTTGGAACCGCAACCTTTATCAATCCCAATGCAATGGCCACCCTGCTTGCAGAACTGAAGGTCTTTTTGAAGAACCAGAATATTCAAAACGTGTCTGAACTGGTTGGATCGGTACGCGACGAGGAAGCTGCTGACTCGGTTGTTTTCATGGAAACAGCGCCATGACCCATGGCCCAAAATTCACTGTAGACGAAGCGGAGCTGATCCTCGCCAATGAATGGTTTAGCGCCGTTGCCGCTATGAGTCCCGACAAAGAGGGCGTGAGCCGACCAGCTTACTCTTCTAAGGAAACAGACGTCCTAAATTTCCTAGCTGATCAAGCTCGGTCTGCCGGATTGAGCGTCTCCTTCGACGCCGGCCAAAACGCCATTTTTTCTCTTCCCGAAGATGCTGACGCCGAAAAATACGTATTGGTCGGGTCGCACGTTGATAGCGTTCCCATGGGTGGAAATTTCGACGGGCTGGCTGGTGTACTTGCCGGATTGCTTTGCTTGTTTCGTGCGAAATCTACGAATACGCAGTTCACTCGCCCAGTGAAGGTTATCGCAATGCGCGGCGAAGAAAGTGCCTGGTTCGGACCATGCTACATCGCTTCCAAGGCGTTAATGGGAGTTCTATCAAACGTGGACCTGGACTCGCCTCATAAAGCGGATGGGCGGTCGTTAGCCGAGCATATGGCGGATGTCGGCATCAAGATGGACCCCATTAAAACCGGAACGGCTTTGCTAGACAAAGACGATCTCCTCGAATATATCGAGCTGCACATAGAGCAAGGCCCTCTGCTCATAGGAAAAAACATGCCTGCGGCGGTAGTCTCCGCAATTAGGGGCAATTTTCGACACAAAAAGGTCCGTTGTATCGGCGAAGGCGGGCACTCCGGTGCCGTCCCCCGCGCATTTCGCAAAGATCCCGTTCTGGCAATGGCGGACTTACTAAGCCGCTTGGACGAAAGCTGGCTTACCATCCTTCAAAAAGGCGATGATCTCGTTTTGACTTCCGGTGTCGTTTCAACCGATCCCAACAAACACGCCCTGTCACGTATACCTGACGAGGTAGGGTTCAGCTTAGATATTCGCAGTCAAAGTCAAAGTGTTCTTGATGCAATGACCAACCTCATAAAAGGCGAAATGGCGGACATAGCGCTTGAAAGACAGGTCGAGTTTGAACTCGACGAAGTCATCGCAACCGCGCCTGCCCTTATGGCTGGTGGAGTTGTCAGAAATCTTGAAGCTGCAATGGTCCGGATTGGACTTGAGCCAACGACTATGGCCTCAGGCGGTGGACACGACGCCGCTGTGTTCTCCAATGCAGGGGTTCCCACTGCAATGATTTTTGTCAGAAATCAGAACGGGTCACACAACCCGAACGAAGCTATGGAAACCGAAGATTTTCTCGTAGGTACTTCGATTATTTACGAACACCTCGTGGGAGCAACCCAATGATCCAACAAGAGATTGTCCTAAACAAACCAGACGACATGCATCTTCACCTACGCGATGGAGACATGCTTTCTGCGGTTGCTGAACACAGCGCTCGTGACTTCGCTCGTGCCATTATCATGCCAAACCTTGTCCCTCCAGTAACAACTGTCCAAGACGCTTTGAGCTATCGGCAACGTATTTTTGCAGCACTTGGTGGCGACACGTCATTTGAGCCAATGATGACATTGTATCTCACTGCGTCCACGACAAGGTATGACCTGGAGAAAGCCGCCGCGTCTGACATGGTCAAAGCCGTGAAGCTCTATCCTGCTGGGGCAACCACAAATTCCGACAGCGGCGTTCGCGACATTCAAAAATCATACCGCCTATTTGAAACGATGGCTGAGCTTGGTCTTCCGCTGCTCGTCCATGGGGAAGTGACTGACAAAGAAATCGATATCTTTGATCGCGAGGCCATCTTCATCGACAGTGTCCTTGATCCAATCAGACGCGCAATTCCGGAGCTCCGCATCGTGATGGAACACGTCACAACCAAAAATGGTGTCGATTACGTCGCGAGCGCAGACAGCAATCTCTACGCAACCCTGACAACGCACCACCTGATGTTAAATCGCAATGCCATGCTGGTTGGTGGGCTCCGTCCGCATTACTATTGCCTGCCTATTTTGAAGCGGGAAGAACACCGACAGGCGCTAAGAGCTGCCGCGACCTCCGGTGACGCTCGGTTCTTCCTTGGAACAGACTCAGCGCCCCACCTTTCGGATGCCAAAGAAAGCGCCTGCGGATGTGCAGGAGTGTTCTCTGCCGCCAACTCGCTTGGATGCCTGGCCACTGTCTTCGAAGAAGAGAAAGCCTTGGTAAACCTCAATGCCTTCACATCGATAAACGGTGCGAATTTCTATGGTCTTGACATTAATGACGTCAAAATACGCTTGATCCGCACTTCAGAACCGGCAATTTTCCCAGAACATATTGGGGTAGGGACCGAAACTGTAACCGTGTTCGACCCTGGAATGCCGATCTATTGGCATGTTGATCATTCAATCACCCTTTAGGCCAACATTAGAAAGTATCACAGATGTCTAGTGACTTCCCAAGCCGACAGGTCATAGCGGAAACAACCGCCAAAATGCTCCTTGAGATCGACGCAGTCCATTTAAGCGCCGACAAGCCGTTTACCTTCACCTCTGGCGTCGCCAGTCCAGTTTACATCGATTGCCGTAAGATTATCTCTTACCCGCGCGTCCGCGAGACGATCACGAGTTACATGGTCTCAGCCCTTCTGCGCGACGTCGGGTTTGAGCAATTCGATGCAATAGCTGGCGGAGAAACAGCAGGTATCCCATTCGCGGCTTGGATCGCAGGTGAGATGGGGCTTCCGATGCAATACGTCCGCAAAAAACCTAAAGGTTTTGGACGGGATGCGCAGATTGAGGGCACAATCACAGAAAGCCAACGTGTGCTCCTCGTTGAGGATCTAACCACCGATGGCGGTAGCAAAATCAATTTCTGCAATGCCTTGCGCAAAGCCGGAGCCAAAGTGGATCATACAATTGTTGTCTTCTACTATGACATTTTCGAACAGACACGTGAGAAGCTAACTGCGGATGGCATCACACTGCATTCGCTGGCGACTTGGTGGGATGTCTTGGCGGTATGCAAAGCGGAAAATCACTTCGATACACACACTCTAGGACAGGTCGAAGCCTTCTTGAACGCACCACTTGAGTGGTCCGGCAAGAACGGTGGAGCAACGTCCATTTCAATATAAGGAACCTCAAAATGATGTTTGAACAAATTCTTGAGACACTCAGCAAGAACGGCAAAAGCGGCCGAGCCTATAGCAAAGTTATCGCGCACTCCGAGAAGGCAATGAGGGAAGATAGCGATCGGGCCGCCGGCTATCTGCTGCTGAAGATTCTGGCCGACCACTTTATCGAATCTACTGGACGTTTGGCCACAACGACAGTCCAGATCAAAAATGCGTATACTAGCTTTGCCATCCACGTAGGCACTCTGAATGATGCCTATACCACAGGCGATCCGGCCGCAGTGTCCACTGCGCTCAACAAAGTATCCCTTGCAAGTCTAGAGCCCTTCGAGGAGGTATTTATGGCACCTCAATTACCTTCGAAAATTAGTCTGAATACAATGTGAAGCATCTTAAGTCTGTGATAATCTTACGTGGCGAAGAAAATCAGATTATTGAACGTGACCACTTTTTTGTGTTTTTCAAGATTGACCTACCCAAGGACAGGGTTATTCGCGCTTTAGGACTATGATGCGGGTTCGGTCCTTGCCGTGCCGTTGGTAGTCAACAATCACGCCCTAGCCACGTAGCAGGGGCGTGATCCGACGCAATTCGCTACCCAAGGCATGGGCGTGCGCGGGAAGGCATCGGCCAATTCCGTCAGGTGAGGGGAGCTTCTGCGCAAGGTCATGACCAGATCCGCAGCCGTTCCCCGCCAATCTCGTTCCATGCCCAATAGGGCCAGCACAGCCAGCGCGAGATTGTTGTTTGACAGAGCGATGTCGTCGGCCTCCCGTCTGTTTGCCTGGTAGGAGCCCAAGAACGCCCCGTCAGGCCACCCTAAGGCTGTTGTGACCCATATCCCCTGGCAAAGTCCGCGTCTGGGGGTGCTCTGAGAGGCTCATAAGCGTCATGCGCTGCACATAGTGGTGGCGCAGCTTCTTTGCGATCTCAGTCTCAGCAGATCAGCTTCCGCATCTAAGCGCAGGAAAGCAAAAAACTAAGAAAAAAGTTAATGCAGTTTAGGCGGTCCGGTGACGCTGGAGCTGCCGGTCGGTATTAACCTAGCCCTGGGTGCTAAGCTGGCGACTGATCCAGATTTCAGCACGTTCCGCGCATTTGGCGATGTTCAGAAGGTCAGAATGGAAAAACCGGATGTGTTTTTCCAATCGGCGAGAGAATTTTTCTGAACCGGGCAGAAACTCCAATCCCGCTACATCACTCTCGTTGGGCTATTGGCTTGGGCCGCCTTTCGAGTGTCGGGGCCGTGCCGTGGATCTATGGGCTATGGTCGCTTGACTATCTCCCGCACACTAGCGGTTCAAAAGCCTGGTAACGTAGAATAGCGGCCGTTTAAGGTTGCCGTAGCCGGAAGAGGCCGGAGGTTTCCGGAAGAACCCGGATCAACGGTTCAACAACAGGTGTTTTGGGCCTGCCGATCTTGCTAAAAGGTTGTCTCACGCGTCTTTCCGTTGCGACGGGGGCAATCTCTAAATCGCTCCCGCCATTCATGCATGTTCAGACCTCTGAGTACCCGGGCAAATCTTGCAGAAGATCGAAACTGCGAGTCAAGACAATTTATCTCGCCGGAATCGAGAAAAAAGCAAGCCCCGTGAGCCAAGACCCACGCTGGTTCCAATTATTGCACCTACCATATCTGCCTGAAAATCCCTCCACTCGCTAAACCGACCTGTGTAGGGCTGGATGATCTCGATAAACCCTCCATATGCAATTGCCACAGGCAGAAACCACATCAGTGATCGCGGCGACAGAATTGAGACCGGCAGGATTAGGACCGCAAATGCAATCACGTGGTGCGCCTTATCTGTCCCGGGCAATCCTTGCGGCACCGACATCGGAACCAAGGTCAGGAACCCGACCAACGCTGCAAGCACATAGGTTAGAGAGAGCACCGCGCGTTTGGAGGAGGAAATCAGCATTCGCAATATCATCTCGGGAATTTGGCCAAAATCAGTCTTGAGTGTCTCGGGGACGGATGCGGATGCCAGGAGCATCATCGGGCGTGCCGATGAATTCAATACCGGCTGCTTCGAGACATTCTTTGAGCGCTTGAACGGTAGATGCACTTGATGTGGGCACTTCGCTCACAGCCTCAATTCGCTTCAGAGTTCTAGCAGAAACACCCGTTTTTTCGCAGAGTTCATCGATTGACCAGCGAAGGGCGAAGCGCGCTATGCGGATTTGATTGCCTGTTACCATTGCATTAATAATTTTCTGGCCCTATAGTGCCATATATGGCCCATTTGTCCGTTATCCACCTACTGAACTGGCGCTCTGAATTCATACGCCTGGAAGGCGCTTATGCGCCAGCCACAATGCGTGCCTATTATGCAGATGTCACGCTTTTCGTGAAGTGGTGCAAAGCCAACACATTGCCCCCCTTTCCAGCAACACCGTCTAGTGTAAGCAGGTTTTTAGAGGAGCAGTCGCAAGAGAAATCCATATCCACGGTCAAACGACGTCTTTATTCTATCCGCAAAGCGCACCAGCTTCTCAGACTACCAGACCCAACCACAGACCAAGACGTATTTTTGACGCTCCGACGAATCCGCCGCTCAAAGCTATCCCGACCGCGTCAGGCCAAAGGGTTAACGCAGGACTATCTTCAGAAATTTATTGATGTGCAACCCGACACCCTTCTGGGTTTACGCAATAGGGCGATGCTGGCGCTTGGCTACGACCTCCTAACCCGCAGATCAGAACTCGTGGCACTCAACGTGCAGGATCTGTTGTTTCGTGAAGATGGCACAATGAAAGTGCTTATTCGGCGCAGCAAAGCAGATCCCTTCGGCCAAGGGCGACTGGCCTTCGCCTCTCACAGAACGACACGGCTGGTCGAGATGTGGATCGGCAGGAGAGGCCCCGAAATTGAACCGCTATTCTGCCCAGTCTATCACGGCGTTCCAATTGATCGCTGCTTGAGCGTCACAACCGTAAAGCGGATTATCAAATCCTCTGCCAGAGATATCGGCTTGCCGGAGGCTGAAGTTAACGCATTCAGTGGCCACTCCATGCGAGTCGGGGCAGCGCAAGATCTCTTGACAAAGGGCCTCGACACCGCCGCCATCATGCGGGCTGGCGGCTGGAAGTCCTTGAATGTGCTCGCCCGCTATCTTGAGCATGCGGAGCACAATGTTTGGACCTGAACCTCGCAAAGCCCGGCGAAGTAGGATAGCGGGTGTTTGAAATTAGGAAGAGTGTTCGCTCAAAAAATGAAGAACATCTTCATACACAGCAGAGTTTTACTCGTTCCTCTGGTCGACTGAAGGAGTATTGGGCCGTAGATCACGCGAGACATCTATTTCGAGCACATCCCTAATTGCCGTCGCGGCATCAACACCCTCTTTTCGCATGTATTTTCTGGTTTCATGTAGCTTCATGTCTACCAAGTAGCGATACCAGAAACCTTGGAGAACATGGAATGCTGTGCCCTCTTTGCCATCAAGAAAGCCAAGTCTGACAACGTAACGATAAAAGAAGTATGCAAAGGCCCGAAACCCGCCGGGAAGGCGGGCGTAGATATTTTCTTTCAGCCATCTTTTTACGCCAGCCTGGTGCCCACTTCGCAAGTCGGCGACAGTCTCGTGCGGCATGAACCCGTACTCGAGGTTAAGAAGGTCCACAACTTCGCGACTCGCATAATTGTTGTGTTTTTCCGTCCACCAGGTGAGCGAATTCAAGTTGTCGTCAATAATTTCGCCATGAAACTCCACCGTTTCCCCTTCAACGCGAATATGTTCATCCATCCAGCGATTTTCACAACGCCCCTTACCGAAACGAAACAGGCGTAAAACCTTGATAGGAAACAAGCCGCCCCAGCGGATCGGATGGCCGAGGAAATTCATTCGGCGTGAGATAAAAACTCCATCGATATTGTCGCTGAATTCGGCCAAGTTCTGTCGGATCTCTGCAGCGAGCGAATCAGTGATAACCTCATCAGCATCGAGTCGCAAAACCCACTCGGTGTCGCTCGGCAACTGATCCAGCGCCCAGTTGAACTGTGTTGCATAATTGACCCAAGGGTTGTGCAATATCTTGGCGCCCCCCACCGCTGCGATATCTAATGTACGATCAGTTGAACCACTATCAACAACTAAACAACGCCGCGCTATTTTCTGAATCGAGTCCAGAGCGCGTTCGATGTGACATTCCTCATTTTCGGTTAGTATGATAACCGTCAATATTTTTTTAGCCATTAATTGTCATTCTCACTAATGCTACGAACTTCTCGTGCTGGATTGCCCACCACTATCATGCCCGGGTTTACAGACTTGAAGACAACAGCGCGTGCGCCCACAATAGCCCCAGCGCCTATCTCGACATCTGGCCCGATGAAAGCGTCTGCAGCTACCCATACATCTTCGCCAATGGTTATCGGTGGTTTCATCAAGGGACGGTCCGGTTTCCTAATATTATGTGTGCCAGCGCAAAGATGCGCACCTTGTGAAACTGTTGCGCGAGCCCCAATTGTAATTGGTCCTAGAGCATAGAGTATCGCTCGGTCACCCACAGCGGCGAAATCTCCAACGTCTATGTTCCAAGGCATAGTAATGCGCACACTTGGATAGATATGAACGCTGGTGCCAATTCGAGCGCCAAAAACGCGTAGTAACATTCGTCGCCAACCCCAAATTGGCCGTGGGCTAAAATGAAAAAATGGCAAAACTAGGGCCCAGAGTATCCGAAGCGCTAATTCATGATGGCTCCATTTTGGGGTTGCTCGGTTTTTCGCAATATCCAATCTATTCATCTTGCCTGCATCCTTCGGTTACTCACGCCTCGTAGCCATAAATTGCTATTTGTGGGCCTAGAACCTCGTTTATTTCAGTAATCAGACTTTGGCTTTCTAGCTCACGCCACCGCTGCTTTCGACCCTTATTGAAAGTAAGCGTTCCGCCATAGATTTTTTCAAAATTCACGGTGTCCATCGGTTTGGGTGAGCGAACATGATCGTGAATCGCTGCAACAGTGCGAGCCTGAGATGAAGAGTTGCCGCCGCCTCGATCCCCAATCAGCTCTTCGAATGAAATCTGAAGCACGTTTGGTGAATTGAGCCAGCCTTCAGAACGCGCCAAAACTTCAGAGAAGGAGTTAAGATGATAGCCAGTACCCTTCCCGCCGCGTAAAAGCTTCACTATGCGTCCATTTCGAGACAAGTTGGCAAAATCGCGGTGTAGATAAAAATCGGGACGTGTACCAATCCAGTCCGCGAAAGAAACTAGGATGTCGCGGGGGTCGCGACGAATACAGATCATACGTGTGCCCGCTTCTTCTAGCACCCCTTCAAGCTCAGGGCTGTACGCTGCGTGGCCACCAAGGATGCGCCCAGAAAGCTTGTGTACCGAAGCAGCAATATAACTGCGCTTGACAAACGCATCGGTCTCGAGGCCCACGTTCACTACGTCGTTACTTCTCCATGCTTGTCGCATAGCGCGTTTAATCCAACGATACCTACCAAAGAGGAGGTGGGCAGAAATACCGTTAAAAGGGCCTTCGATACCCAGCTCGTTCAAAGTTGAATAGGCAAGGTGGTTGCCTGATTTCCAGACGCCTGTGACGAATATACAGGGATTTTGTGCATACGACGGTTCAACTCTGTCAGTCACGACTTTTCCCTTTTCGCTCAACTACGTCAGCATAGAATTCAACCATGTTGGCCGCGATTTTGTCCCAGCCAAAGCTCTTTAGGGCCCAACTGCGCCCCAAGGTTCCCATGGCCTCAAGCCTTCCGTCAGGCTGCTCAAGCGCATCCACAAGCGCAAGGGTGAGCGAATCGATTTCGGGCGCGACCCACCAGCCGCATCCATTGTCCGGCAAATCTTCCCAAGGGGTTCCTGTACTTGCGATAACCGGTGTTGCACAGATCAGAGCTTCAGGCACCGTGAGGGCAAAATTTTCGGTCAGTGAAGGTAAAGCGAAGAGTCGCGCATTGGCCAAAAACGCATCGCGATCTTCACCGTACTGCGGTGGATTGACTGTCGCACGCACTAGGCCTAATTCTTTTGCCAATTGCCGGAGTGTGTCGCCGTACCCGTCTGGGTCTGGCCCAGCAATCTTGAGCTGCCACTCGGGGAATCGCGCTTCGATCTGCGCCCAACTTCTTAGTAACAAATCGTACCCTTTCACTGGATGTAGGCGTCCCAGTGCCACAACTTGGCGCGATCGAGTGGACCACTTCGGAAGTTCCATCTCGGTATCGTAAACTCCGTTGGGTACGACCGAAACATGTACGTTGCCAAGATAGGACCGCGTATCATCGGCCTCTGCCAATGAGGTAGCATGAAAAGCCGAAGACGCCGCAAAGCATCGGTTTTGATAGAGAACTCGAATGAGCCTTTTACGACCAGATGAGAAGGACAGCGCCCGAGGGGCCAGCATGCCGTGGGGAGAAATGACTAACTGATTTCCCTGACACCGGGCCCAGTTGGCAGCGACTGCCGAGGAATACATCCAAATCCCATGGAGGTGAATGACGTCAGGATTGAGGTCACGGACAATGGCGCGCAACCCAGGAGCGTAGCCGAGGGTCGACGGACCTTGGACTTCTGCAGTGTAGGCGGGAGCGCCAGTCCAGAGTTTATCGTCTCCAGCATCCCAAGCAGCATCCCGTAAGCCAACAACATGGAGATCAACGCCTAGTCGAGTCAAAGCACCAGACAGTCCCTCAACGGCCTGACGAACACCGGAGGCTCGTTGTGACAAACGCCCGGCAAGGAACACTAAACGCATGGAACCTGAACCTTTTGTGTGGGGGATACCATTGATGGCATTTCAATATCAAGACAATCAAAAAGCACGGCTGTCCACTTTAATGAGTCGCCAAGCCGCGAACCAAGAAAACGAGTTCCAAATAATCACCGAAGCGAGAGTCGATAGCGCCCCACCGACTATTCCGAATATTGGCACCATAATTAGACACAAAAATGCGTTTGTGACAGAGGCAATTACCATGCCCTGAAACATCTTACGCTCATGGCCGCTCATATTCAAGAGAACGCCAACGGCGCCAAAGTAGGTGTTCAGAACAGTGGATACGGCCAAAATCCTCAAAACATTATGGCCTGTTCGGAATTCCGGACCAAACGCAGTAGCGAGAAAAACATCTCCCCAAAAGAATGCTGCAATTGCAACAACCAAAGCAAATGCGACCGCGACACGCGCACAGCGACGGGCAAGAAACTGGAGCGCTGCTACGTCCCCCTCTTTGTAAACTCTTGCGAAGCTTGGCGCGACTAACTGGCAAACTGCTTGAAGTCCAAGTGTCCCCAGCATAGCGGTTTGCATCGCAACGCGATAAATTCCTACTTCGCTGGAGGTGCGAAAAATACCAATGATTAGAATATCAATGTAAGTGTTGAGCTGGAGCAACCCCGCACTCATCGCCAATAGCAGCATAGAACTCCACCAATTTGAATCCCCGCCACTTACTGTGCACAAACCTCGAATTTGAGTGGGCAGCCGCCGAATAAGCCAAAAACCAGCAATTACACTCGCGACCACACTTGCTATCAAACTAAGTGTCATGACCTCCATTGATGATAATTTAAGGCCAAAAAACAAAGCGGCGCCCGTCAATATAACCAGCAAACCTGAACGCAGTATTCTAAGTGGAAGCTGGCCGAGAATGACATGGCCAAGACCCCTTAGAATTGAGGAGAATAGTGCAGAAAAGACAATAAACGGCAACATCAGAACCCCGACCCAGAGCGTAGGGGCGAAGTCAGCCCATAGTCGGTTTTCAAACACCCAGATTCCAATCGCGACGATAACTATTGAAGCTAGAGTAAAAAATAAAGTGACTCGCATCGACCATTGCCAAATACGACGCATTTCATTCCAGTTCTTTTGCGCAAGATTCTTGGACGTTTCGCGGATTAATAACCTTGGCAGCCCAGCCTGCAGAACCGTAGAAAAAAGCATTAGAAGCACGTAGACAATGGAGTAGACACCGAAACCTTTGGCGCCGAGGAGCCTGCTGATCGCCATAGAAATCAAAAGTGCAAGAATCGCACTAGCTACTGCGATGCCACCGCTGACGATTACTTTATGGGCATTTAGGTGCAAAAGATTTCTCCGGAATTATGGCCAAATCCGTGACCTATTTAGTAAGTTCGTTTAGTGTTGCAATACTACCGATCGATCTATTTCGCCGCCTAATAATGGGCCAATTAGAAAGTCCATTTTTTTTGCGTACCGAGTTAAAAGCGAGAAGGAAACCTAAACCAAGAGAAAACATAAGCCTTTCGGGGCCAGGGTTGAATATTATTGACCAAATCATCTGAGGCACGATAAAAATTACAATCGGAGAAACAGTAGCGGGGTTCGACATCGCGCTGAAGAAAAAACCACTGATCTTAAAGATAATCACGATCCAAAAGAATAGGCCGAGTATTCCAAACGCATGCCAAGCCTCCAAAATTGTGCTATGGCTAGGAATCTTGCCAGAGTCAATTTTTCGATCCACAAATACGTGATTGATAAAATCCTTATTTCTGATATCATAAACTAGCATTAAAACATATTTCTTCGCCTCGTTTTCTTGGAAGGTGCCGTATCCGATAATAGGATGTTCGGCTGCAGCCAAAACGCCAACAAGAAATTGTGGCCGGCTACCGCCGATGAGCCCGTATTCATTCGACGCTTGTTCAAGATATTGATCTCCTAACTCTTTGCCAAAAAAACCTTGCCGCATTGCTGTGTCTAAGGTTAGAGTTCCCAGCGCTAGAATTACAGACCCAGAAAGCAGGATATACGAGGCCATTCGGTGGGTTGCCGTTTGCTGTTTGCTGCTCCATATCCATAGAAGTAAACCAGTAATCACCGAGCCTAGGGCAAACGCACGGGCAGAAAAATACACGTGAACTACGCCGAGTACAAAGCACACCAAAATAAGCAAGGCCTTGTTCGAACGCGTCGCAAAAACGACGGCTGAAAATATGCCAAGACTTACAGGGCCAGCAAGTCCGAGCTGCCAAGGATCACTTAAAGCACGTGCACTATTGGCACCGATTAAAAAGGAAAACGTCTCGGAAAGCGCTAGAAATACTACAAATGTCAACAATCTCTTTGGGTTAACTTCGAGAGATTTTCGCAAGTATACTATGTAGGCAACTATTACCAAGTAATGTGACGTTACCTTTGCCGTATCTAAAGTTAACCCATTGCCGACGGCGTCGTGGAAAACAACAACAGCTAGAAGTACAACAATGCAGCAAATAAGTTTGACTTCTTCGTCAATCAGACGCCTGTTTTTCGAGACCAGTGTGTAGAAAAGAGTCACGAGGGCGACGACTTCCGAGACATTTGACGTTCCAGCCCCGATTGGTACCAATTGGCCGAACGTTAGAAGTAAGTATACTATCAAATAGTTCATATGCATTATTCAGGATAAATTTACTTCAACAACAGCACGCAAGTCGGGGTGAATTCGATCGAGAATCTCAGCCTTGGATAAAGCACTACCCTTTTTACGTCGTTGGACGTGCGATAAAGCGTTAGATGGCAGGCGGGCGGGAGATCCTTTCTTAATCCAAGATACAACGTCGGCCATTTCGTCAAGCGGGCTCTCAACAAAACGATCATAGTGGATTTCGAAATAGTCAACGCCTGGAACTTCGAACTCTGAGAACGACCTATCAATAGCTACTTGACACGCCAAGGCCTCGAAAACAGCCATGTCTAGATAGACTTCTCTCTCTAAGCCAGCAGCCAACCGTTCTTCGACGAAATGTCGGAACGACGCACCTATGAGGTCGTAGGGATCACGAGAGAGCAGCGAGCGGATTTTATAGTGCGCCTCTCCCCACCAGGGGTGTAGATTTGGGCGGCCTGACAACCGGTAACGTTTGTGAAGGGATAGATCATGGATACTATTGACCACATCGACCCATTCGCGCTTTACAACGACGAAGCGTGCTCTGGGCTCTATAGCGCGAATCCAGTCCACCCGAAGACTGTTTATCGGTGTCTTTTCAACAATGAACCGTCGACGATTAAACCGTGCAAAAGACGATAACATTCGTCTTGATTTACGAGATTGATTGGGTGTGGCATCTTGGTTTCCGAGCCAGCAATCGCCATTCCCATAAACCAAATTTGAAAAGTCTGCCCTTCGAGTAACGTTAAACCACAGGTAGTAGGGTTCGTTCAAATAGAGTATATCAGCGTCTTGGCTAATGCTTTTGCCTATGACAGTGGTACCGCTCCGCCCGCATCCCAATATGTAGACTGGCTCATAATTGGCACTTGCTGGAATCTTCGAAAGAAGAGCACAAACAGCGATGCGAGCCCTAATTAGCAGCGGTCTCAGGAATTCCTTCAATGGCTCTGATTCGGCACGCGGGCTCGTCTGACTCGCCAGCTTCATTTTCCGTGTATTCTTTTCGCCGTTCACTATCATAGCTGCTTTACTAACAAAGAAAGAAATTGTTGGGTAGACTTGAATAAACACCTGTACTGCGCGAAGGTCAAACAGCAAAAATGAATTTGGAACTGGTCATTGGTGTGAAGCTAAGGATACGTACCAACGCCTTCAACTTGCTCATAATACTTGCTTTCGCGCATGTAGTGGACCATCGTCTGATCGCCAATATTTCACTTGTCAAAGCGCTCTCTACAAGCGCGGATCACACAATTTTGACAAAATCATATCCAAACTCGTCAAAGTCACTTTTGTAGAGTTCTTCAACGACGCGCCGTGTTTCCAAGCTTGCGAAAAGTTGCCCATAGTTCCGAGACGCGGCCAGATCCCTGTCGCGGCGATTTCGTACGAGATCAGGTTTTCCATAGCGCAGAATAGAACGACCGACCTGGAGTAAATCGAACCTCTTAAGGGACTTGTTAATGTGTTCCAATTTCAAATTGCATGTACCAAAATGCCCACTAAGCCAAGTTTCCATTTTGGCGATGTCCTCAAACCTGAATACATGATCGGCAATGACATCGCCTTCCAAACCCGTAATGAAATCAATTTGTGGCCGAACAAAATATTTATTTTTTTGCCAAAGTGTCTCAGGTAATATCTCAGTCACGAACCTGTCGAATCCTGTAGGAATTTTCATATATGTATAAGTTGAAACTAGACGCGTGAAAGGATTTCTAACAACGGCAAATTTGGTGTAAATATCGAATAAATCACGAGAAATGAAGTGATTTTCATAGTACTCTCGGGCCAATAAGTGGGCAAGCAAAGGAGTTTCAGTCTCACTATTAGAGTTCGGCCCTAATAGGAGTGGCAATCTGTTGTCCCAACTCAAGTCAAGATCTTTGAGGAATAAATTCTCAACACTTTGTCCGGCAGCTTTAGGGATGTGGATGAAAATTGTTTTATGCGGGTGAGATATCATTTCATTAACTCACAATTTCTTTTTGATATTTCGTGCGTCTCGTGCCCCTTGCTATTGGTTGCAAGTCGAGCAGTATCAATTTTTGATACCTTCATTTTTAGATTTTAGCAAAGACTGTAACGGCATTCGTTACTGCTGGAACTGGCTGGATATTGGATTGCATACAATAATTTTGTGCACTACGGCAGTGCTTCTTGCAAATACAACGAAACGAACTGCCACGCCTTCAAAACACCGACCAAATCTTTGTCCTCTGATACCAATCACTCGCGTAACGAGGCTCGGAATTCATAACCAAAACAAGATGGTAGCTGCCATGGCGACTGCTGAGGCGAAGAGTTGAGGACAACCATCATAGCGCGTTGAAATTGGTTTCCAGTCTTTGAGCTTACCAAACATATTCTATGTTTTCGTGGCTTGCTTTGTCGTGCGGGATGATCGATCTTAGCGTCTTTTGTGAGGGGATATATGGCTTAAACTCCTAATATTCTAATCCATTGGATATCAATTGGCGTCCTATCCGCGGTCAACAAGTAGCCACTAGGTTTTCGGAAGAGAGGACATCAGGGCGCGGGCACCATGGTAATCGCTCTCGTTTCTTAGCTGTCAGAAATAGCCAGATCAGGTGGCTTTTGCCTCCCTTTTAAATCCGGGCTGGATGCGTGCGAACACGCGTTTTCGGGTCCAAGAGCCCAATGATTGTACCGCGTATTGTGTTGGTCGTACTTAGACGTAATATTATGTCTGTACATCCCATTAAGATTAACGAAAATAGTGCCACACATTACACGCGTGTCATCGACACGGGTTACCATAGGCTTTCGGAGGGAAGGCTCGAAACCTCTCATCTGTGCGTCTGTCAGCCAGGAAATATCATTCATATCGCCACTCCACATTTGAAGCCGTGATCCAGACATCCATCACAAAATCGATGAATCCTGGGCTTAGGCGTGAAAAGGTTTATGTGGCTGCAGTGTCACGCCCATTTTGAATTGGTTTTGACCGTTGGCCGCTGTCAAAATCATATCCTAAAAACTCAATATCCTCACCAAATGCATCTTCAAACAACAATAGGGATTCCCTGTTGAAATACTCACGGTAATCTCGGCGATGACGGTTCACATTATTCTCAGGCAATGAGCGCAACTTTACTCCAACTGCCTTCTCCAATTCCAAAATCCCACATTTCAGATCTTCATAGAATAGAATTTTGTCGACAATCAATGATCCTTCGCTATCAAGTATTGATCTGCATTGTTGGCGCGTTATATGCACGTAATCGTGACTTGACCAAGAATTGCCAGGATTTTGGTCCCTATACAGGAACCGACGAATATTCAATACTGACCGGCTTCCAAGCTCCGCCACAAAATACTTTCTATCCTGAAGATTAAGCCCTGATTGCAACGGATTTCTCCAGGAAATATGCTCTTTAGGTAGGTTCCGAAGTACCTCAACGATCGTTCTATTTTTAGTCCTTTGACAATAAAGCCACCCCGAAACGAAACGATCCCATGGGTTGCGAACTACAGTAAAGCTGAAATACTTTGAGACGTACTCAGATTTCTCCCAATTCGGGTCCATGATCCCATCACTAAGATAGGAACCGTCCGTTGTTCCTGGTGTGAAGTCTTGAAACAGCCTCTTTATTGAAGTTCCAGCCACTTTCTTTTGGTGAACAAAAATACATCGGGAAAAATGCGAAATCATAATTGTTTCCTCGTCACCATTTTAGTCAGATGGGTATGTAGTCTATTCAATATCATGATCGAGCGCTTCCTTTTGGCCTGGTGAACCAATACTTTCTGAATCTCAGGGTATCGGCGGGCATAAAGGTTGCGACGAGCTTATTTCACAAATCGGCTACAGGCTGGCATACTCTATGCCCGGACAGATTTATCCTACTGCCTTAGTGACAATGACAAAGACCAGTATAGCTTTTGAAAACGGCGGAGCAGACTTGCACCTTTGCCATCACAGATCCTAGCTGTTCCTTCCCGGATGATCACATAGACCCTCTCCGCTCCGCGCTTTTCATGGCACGTTCGGTACTGAGGGACATTCGGGAGGGCGTTCCATGCTAATCCATCTTCATAGCCAGGCAGCGACGACACTTAAGGTGCGTGCGGAAATTCAAGCGAGTGACGAACCTGCCTGGGTCTTGGCGGAGCGGTACGGCACGACAGAACCTCAGAATCAGCGCCGTTTCGAAGGTGTTATGGCAATGAGTTCACTGACCGTCTCTCTTGCTTACGCAAGCGAGACGCGACGGGCGGGCACGAGTTCGACAAACTCTGCTCCGAATTGGACATTGAGCATCGTCTCACCCCACCAAGATCGCCCCAAACCAATGGCATGGTCGAAAGGTTCAACGGACGCATCGAGGACGTGCTGCAAAGCCACCACTTCCGATCAGGCGAGGAACTGGAGACCACGTTGCACCGCTATACTTGGCTCTACAACCAGCAGCTCCCACAATCAGCATTAGGCAGTAAGACGCCCTTGCAAGCGATGAAGAACTGGCGCGAACTCAAACTCAAACTGTTCCTGATTCAGCCGCACTACCGTCCATGATGTGACACCTGGAAGGATCCAGACCAATGCAGACAATGTTGGCACCTAAATCCAAAAAAACAAACACTCAGGTCGACCCACACTCCACCAACGTGGTCAGCTTCAAATTATGGCTCTCTTTGAGTAGGGGATGGTCTCCTTGAGATCGCAGCGGACTGTCAGCCCTAGCGTTAGTTTCTCAAAAACCCCAACGTCGCCGAGGAATAAATTCCAAAACTGGCAAACCACTGAAAAGCACCAATATGCGTCATTCTAGAACGTCTTAATCTCACTACATTTGCTCATCTAGGCCTGCGCCCAAATCGAAGGGACTTTTCCCAAACCCCCGATAACGCACAATAGCGACCCTGCAGTAGCCCTGCGACGGGCTCAACTGGCTATGAAGGGGGACGCTTAAGGCCCAACTTGAGGGGCTTGGGTGATATCTCACGCCGCCACCACAAGTCTAAATTTCGCCAACCCTCACTCACGGCTACCGCATCGGAGGCCGCCTTCACGGTCCGCAATTAAGTGTGCACACTTAATTGCACGTGTGATCTGGGTATCAGTCTGGGACTGAAGATCAAGCATTTATTTCACGTTGTCTGAAAATTTTGACATTCAACTAAAAGGAGGCATCACTCCGCTATGATTGGGTAACCTCCTGCAAGATAACCCTTGGAACAGGCATGCTATTGTTCACATAATTTTGACAATAGCCCCGCACCACCACGCCTCAATTTGACAGGGAAACGCTAGCTCCCGGCACAGCCTGCGCGATGGTCGCATTCGCGTTTAAGAGCCACGATACGCATAGTAGAACACGCGATTGGCCCCCTTTCCTCTTGCTGCCACTGCCTATCACGTGTTGTGGTTCCCTCAACTGAAAAAGCCACACCCAAAGTTGGCACTGAAAAGCCGACACTGTGGTGAAGGACCTCAGAACACAAAAAACATTGCCCACAAAATGCGCGATGTTCCAAATATTGGGGCTCTTGTGAAGGAAAAGCATCTCTCTGTGTCGGATATCCCGTTTAACAGATGCTAACGGCTGCGCGACTTGCACCAGAAACGCGCTGATGTCATTGCAGCATCAACGGCTGGGGTTCTCTCAATAGTTAGGCCGTTTCAATATTCGTATATTAGATCATATTAGGAACGGTGAAGTATAATGACCAAGACAGCACTTATCACCGGAATTACCGGTCAGGATGGCTCTTATCTGGCGGAACTTCTGCTGGAAAAAGGCTATGAGGTGCATGGCATCAAACGCCGGGCCTCCTCGCTCAACACCCAGCGGGTGGACCACATCTACCAGGATCCGCATACTGATCACGCCAAATTCAAACTGCATTACGGTGATCTCAGCGACAGCTCCAACCTGACCCGGATCCTGCAGGAGGTGCAGCCGGACGAGGTTTATAATCTCGGTGCGCAAAGCCATGTTGCAGTCAGTTTCGAGGCACCGGAGTACACCGCCGATGTGGATGCCATGGGCACCCTGCGGCTGCTCGAGGCGATCCGCTTTCTGGGGCTGGAGAAAAAGACCCGGTTCTATCAGGCCTCGACGTCGGAACTCTACGGATTGGTGCAGGAAACCCCGCAGACGGAAACCACGCCGTTCCACCCTCGCAGCCCCTACGCGGTGGCCAAGATGTACGCCTATTGGATCACCGTGAACTACCGCGAGGCCTACGGCATGTATGCCTGCAACGGCATCCTGTTCAACCACGAGAGCCCGCGCCGCGGCGAGACTTTTGTCACCCGCAAGATCACCCGTGCTCTGGCCAATATCGCCCAGGGGCTGGAGGACTGTCTATACCTGGGCAATATCGATGCGTTGCGCGACTGGGGCCACGCCAAGGACTATGTGCGGATGCAGTGGATGATGCTGCAGCAGGATGCGCCCGATGATTTTGTCATCGCCACCGGGGTGCAATATTCGGTGCGCCAGTTTGTCCAGTGGTCGGCCGAAGAACTGGGCCTCAGCCTGGCGTTCACCGGCAGCGGCCTTGACGAAATTGCCACCGTCACCGCGATAACGGGTGAGAACGCCCCGAAGCTGAGCGTCGGCGATGTGGTGATGCGGATTGATCCGCGTTATTTCCGTCCGGCTGAAGTGGAAACGCTGCTGGGTGATCCGAGCAAGGCCAAGGCCAAACTGGGCTGGGTGCCCGAAATCACCGTGCAGGAGATGTGCGCCGAGATGGCGGCTGAGGATCTCAAAATCGCCCGCCGTCACGCGCTGCTGCAACAACACGGCATGGATGTGCCGGTGAGCGTGGAGGGCTAGGCATATGCGGATCTACGTAGCAGGCCATCGCGGCATGGTGGGCGGCGCCATTCTGCGCCAGTTGCAGGCGCAGGGCGGGCATCAGTTGATCACCCGCACCTCGTCTGAGCTGGACCTGACCAATCAGGCGGCAGTGCAGGCGTTCTTTGCCAAGGAGAAACCCGATCAGGTTATTCTGGCGGCCGCCAAGGTGGGTGGCATTGTCGCCAACAACAGCTATCCGGCGCAGTTCATCTACGAAAATCTCATGATGACCAGCAACGTGATCCACGCCGCCTATCTGGCCGGGGTGCAAAAACTGCTGCAGCTGGGGTCATCCTGTATCTATCCCAAGATGGCCGGTCAGCCGATGGCTGAGGCGGCGCTTCTGACCGGCACCCTGGAACCCACCAACGAACCTTATGCCATTGCCAAGATCGCCGGCATCAAGCTGTGCGAGAGCTACAACCGGCAATATGGAACGGATTATCGCTCGGTGATGCCGACCAACCTGTACGGGCCGGGCGACAATTTCCACCCCGAAAACTCCCATGTCTTGCCGGCGCTGATCCGTCGCTTTCATCAGGCGGCGCAGTCTGGGGCTGACGAGGTGGTTATCTGGGGATCTGGCAAGCCACGGCGCGAGTTTCTGCATGTGGATGACATGGCTGCCGCCAGTCTGTTTGTGCTGGATCTGGAGGCCGAGATTTATGCCTCCAACACCGAACCCATGCTGAGCCACATCAACGTCGGCTCGGGCAGCGATATCAGCATCCGAGAGCTGGCCGAGATGGTGGCCCGTATCACCGGATTTACTGGCAAGATCACGCAAGACGCCTCAAAACCTGATGGTACCATGCGCAAGCTGATGAATGTGTCGCGGCTGACCCGGATGGGCTGGACATCCAGCATTGCGCTAGAGGACGGCATCAAGGGCACTTATGATTGGTTTTTAACTTTAGACGCGGGCGAATTGCGTCAAAAATAGCGGTAGGATTGAATTTTGGTTACTGCCGCGGCTCTCCTTGGCAGCCAGGCAAACTGAATGTAAGTTATTGTAGCACACAATATTTGGATGATTTCTCTGCGCTAAACGCGTTGGGAACACCGTCAAAATACCATATTGGTGGGGCAAGCTCATTTGGCCTTGTTGCAGAATTTGTAGTGCCTTGTCATATAGCAATTTTCATCTTGCCGAATCCATGTTATTAGAAGCTCATCTTTAAGTGGAGTATTTGAGATGAACGCAAAACTATTGTTTGCAATCCTAGCCCTGTGTGCTGCACCGATTTTCGCAGCAGCAAAATCTCCTATAGAAATAGCCCGCGAGCAGGATGCCTGCAAAGGATCCGAAATTGTGTCCGCAGAACGTTTGGACAATCGCCGTATCGAGGTTACTTGCGGCACGCCGCTGGCCGGCGGCGACATTGTATTGCCCGCTGAAGAAGTTGGGGAAGCAACCAATCTTATTGGTTTACTGGCGCCCATATTGGGAGCAGGTGCAGCTGGAGTGGCTTTGGCAGCCGGCGCGGGATCAACCAGTGCCACCAGTGCAACCAGCGGCACCAATTAACCTAAACCGCGCTTACACACAGGCTGGGTAGCCTCCCATTTGAATGATTTGGCTGCCCTTGATCCGGTAGTATCCAGAGGTCTTGTACCTGCCTGTTTCCATGAACCAGCGGCGCAGTGGCTCTGGGTAGTGACTGGAAATGAGCTGGCTCCAATATTCAAATCGATCTGGCGACAGCGCCTGTCCATAATAACTGGGCCCATGAAAGCCAAAGGTGGTGGACGGATTGACGCAGACATCCCCTGCCCCCAGATACATGGTACAGGAGGACAGGCATCTGTTGGCCCGGATCTCCACGCGAAGCTGCGAATGACGCAACTGCGCGACTTCATTGGCGCGGGCGCGCACCATCCCGCCGCGATCATTTTTGACGATGAAAACGCGACTGGTCGAAGCGCTTCCCTGCAGCGGTAGTCCCACCACTCCTACTGCAGAAGTTGCGGCAATCGCCAACACCTTACATGCAGATCTGCACGCAGCTCTAAAGCCTATCATTGCTTTACCTCATTTGTCTGAACAGCGAGCCACCCCTGGAACGCCTTCTGTCTTAACAATGAGGTCACTACCCTTAACGTCGCGTTTATATTTCAGTAAGAATTTGTTCAGAACATCGTTTAGTAACAATGAATTAACGAGTTTTCTTCATAAATTTTCTTAAATTCTTCGGGGCCCTTTGAGTGCCCAGATACAGAGCTTTCTTTGACTTACACATCAATCTAAGGTCAGGTCAGATCGCAGAAATTGGTAAGGCATCATTGTGCAGCAAGACCCGGAAAACTGGCATGTGGCCCAGCTCAAACCCAACGGATTACGTCTGGCACGACAGCATCTGTCGCGTCAGGGATTCACCTGTTTCTGTCCAACGCAAATGGAGCGCCGTAACATGACCCGGTTCCAACAGAACAAGCCGGTGTTGCGGCCATTGTTTCCCGGTTATCTTTTTGTTCAGTTTTCCGCCGACCAACCCGGCTGGCAGTCCATCCACTCAACCCGCGGCGTCACGCGCTTGCTACTGCATGGCCAGAGCAACCTGCACGCCCTCCCCGCCCCTTTTATGGCGGGCTTGTTAGCTCGATGTGACAACACCGGTTTATTGACGGCCGCTGAGGACTTCAAACCTGGTGATCGGGTTCGTCTGCTGTCTGGCCCCTTCGCCGAATTGGTGACCACAGTGGAAAAACTTGAATCCAAGGACCGGCTCCAGGTGCTTTTCGACTTGATGGGGAGGCAGACCCGCGTCAGCGTGCCCTCGGCCTCGGTGGTGCGGACCTAGATTGCACTGGGATCAGTGCGCCCGGCCCTCGCTGTTGCAGGGCTTCATCCCAAAATGACACCTGAGACAACTGGCAGAATCAATGAAGATGTATAAACTTTCCCCCGACAAATGTCGGACTGTACGCGGTCAAAGGGCATCAATTCCGGTTTGAGACGGGCTATGCCTGCGAGCATTAGTAAACATGTAGGTACCAGGCCATTGCTGAAGAAGATCAAGAAACTGCTGGGAGTAAACCCGCCCATATCCTTTCCTCCGCCCAGTCCCGATGCGCCGTTCTTTGCCATTGGCGATGTGCACGGGCGCTTGGATCTCCTCGATAAAGTACTGGATCAACTGCAACCTGGACCAACATTGGTGCTTGTTGGTGACTACGTGGATCGCGGCGAAAATAGCGCCGGGGTGCTACGTCGATTGTTTGAGCTCAGTCAGGACGGCACGCGGGAGGTGATTTGCCTAAAGGGTAACCACGAAGACATGATGTTGCGTTTTCTCGACGATCCGGAGCACCGAGGAGGTATCTGGTTGCGCAATGGCGGGCTGCAAACACTGGCTTCATTTGGTGTCTCCGGGGTGACTGAGCGGATAGATTTGGAAAGTTCCAGGCGCGTTTCCGAGGCGCTGGCGCAGGCTATGGGTCCAAGTCTGATCTCTTGGATCCGCGCACTGCCTCATCGATGGCAATCTGGCAATGTTGCCGTTGTTCATGCGGGTGCCGACCCAAGTAAACCAATCGCAGAACAGGAATTGCAAACGCTCATCTGGGGGCATGCAGATTTTCCGGCCACACCCCGCCGAGATGGACAGTGGATTTTGCATGGCCACACAATAATGGATCAACCCGTTTTTGAGAACGGCATTATCTCCGTCGACACCGGGGCCTATGCCACCGGCCGATTGACAGCCGCCGGCGTAAGCCAAGGAAACGTCGAGTTTCTGACAACCTAGAATTGCCATCGTCACTCAGGTGATAACACCGGTTATGTTAGGTTGCGCCGAGGGTTGAGGCGGATGATTTTCTGTTCTGATTGGGAGCAACTACGCAGCCTGCCCGGAACAGGAATCTGGGATTGGGATTGGGATTGGGATTGGGCACGCCCAATTTGGGTTAAATATCTATAAGTTTCAACACATTAAAATGAGATCAACTAGGGCTTTGTGGTTCTGTCGCAAACTTCGGCGCACGACGGAATGACTCATAACTTTGGACACAGCTATCCAGCGAGCGCCACGAATTATTGAAATGCGGATTGGCCAGAGGGGCCGAATTGCCGTCTGCGGATCATGTGTGCAGCTTCGATGCCGTCCAGTGTTGCCGAGGCTGAGTTGAAGGACTTGATCCCTTCATTTGCCTGGTCAGTTTCTTGATGAACCTATGGTCCTGCTCGATTATGTTGTTCAGATACTTGACCTGCAAGACTTCGATCAGCCAGGATACGGCTGTCTTATGTTTCCGTTTGTGTGCTTCCATCGCAATCAACGGCGCATATTTCACGACCCACCGGTTCAGGGTTGCATGGTCGACTCCGACCCCGCGCTCGCCCATGAGCTCCTCCAGATCGCGGTAGGAAACCGCATATCGGACATAGAAAAATACCGCGTACAGGATGACGTCTTTCGGATAATGGCTGCCTTCTCTATCGCGGCCTATGTCAAGAGTGGGTCGATCATGTCATGTCATGTTCCTTTAAGCTATTGATCTGCCTTGCCGATGTGCCGTCACGGAGTTCGTGCTTCTCTTCGAGGTCGGCGTGTGGCCGCCTCATGATGGGGTAAGAAGGATGGAGCGGTTCAATCTTTGAAGCGCCCTTGCTGCAAACGCAGCAGGATCTGCAGCCACTGCGAACTCGCTCCGCCCGTCGTCCCCGTGAGGACATCATTCTGCCGAGGCAGATCTCGGGGCCAGAGCTGCTGTCAAGCCGCCTTTACAGCGCAGTTGCTCCAGCGGAAGTCGGTGCCATCGATCCACATGCGGTGGAGAATGACGGCAATGCGTCTGGCAAGTG
>JABSSD010000096.1 GCA_013214575.1 Paracoccaceae bacterium
CCGCGCAAAGCGCGGCGCCACGCCCAAGTCGGCAACGCGTATTGGCCTCGCCAATGCACGGCGCAGACGCGGGAGGGTTTGGAGGGCGGTGGTGACATTGCAATGGGCCGCGCAAACTGGCTTCGCTGTCAGAACCGCTGCCCGACATAGATATAGATCTGATCGTCGCCCAGATTACTATGGCTGAGGTCAACCGAAAAATCGACCGGGAACTTCTTGGAGACACGATACCTGGCGCCCAACCCGACGGCGCTGTGGCTGCCGTTGTCGCCAAGCGAGCTGAGGTCTGCGCCGGTCCAGCCAATGCCGCCAAACACAACGGCACCCCATCGCGGCCCAAATCTATGCCGGTATTCTGCCTGCAGCGATGTGGAGCGCAGGTCGAGAAACTGGGTGGTGTTGAAGCCGCGCATATTATCGGTGGCACCGATCGAGCATTGGTCAAAAAACGGAGTTTCATCCGTTGCCGCGCAGAGCACCCCGCGAAAAGCCAGGCTCTTGTCCGCCCCCAGGGGGTGGTAGGCATCATAGATGACATGGGCCTTATCATAGCTGGCCCTGCGACTGTCGATATAAAAGCCGCGGGTGGCCTCGGCTGTCAGGCGGGAGCCATCTGTCGGGTAATCGCTGTTATCCCGGCGATCCCAGTCGGCGCTGAAACCGGCGGTGATGATTTCCAGGTTGAGATCCGGAGAATAACTGGGGGGCAGCGACGGAAGGCCGGGGCTGTCGGCAGAAATGGAGGTGTTGAGGTATCGCATGATACCGCCAAACGAGAGATCCTCGGTGACACCATAGGCCAGATTGAAATGGACCATCTCACCATCCTGATGCACTGGAAAGGTGCCAAGCGGCGTGTACAGATCATATCGGACATCCGCCTTGCCTGCAAACAGGCTCACCCGCCAGCGGTTGTTGTTAAAGGCCAGGTTGGTCATCAGGCCAACGGCCTGGCTGCCATTGTCTGAGCGCATGGCCCCGACTCCGATCACCGAGGTATTGGAACCGGGATCGGTTTTGAACAGATAGCCGGCACCAAGGGCCAGCCCCGACCCGATTGTTGGATTGGCAAACGGAACCGGTGCCACAATCACCGACCCGTTGCTAAATCCATAGCTGGCCTCTGTCCCGGCCGATTGAACCTGATCCATCTGTCGGTGCACATCGTCGGGGCCAACAGCCTGCACCGCCTGCGGCGCCATGCAAGACAAGAGCACCAGCGCCGCCACCCGTGACAGGCGGTTTGGTGAAAGTGTCAGACGCAAGTATCCGAATGCGTCTGACAGGAAGGACGGGGAAATATGATCAGTCATGTTTTAGTCATTCTGGTCTGGTTCACTTTTTCTCTTGTGCAGCCTCGGCCTGCTTGGCTTCGACCTGCTGCTGAACGGCCGCGGCTGCCGCAGCTGCAATGGCGGTTTCATCCGCTTTGGTCAGGTTTTCACTGTTCTGCACCCCAGGCAGGGAAACCCGCACCTCGCGGCGGGCGAATTCAATGCCGTTGGCCTCGAACTCTTTGCGAACCCGGTTGTAGATCTCCTTGCGGATGGTGAATTGGGTGCCGGGCTTGGCCATGAACTTACCCCGCATGACGATCCCAACATCATCAAACTGAAACACCCCCTGGCTTTTGAACGGCTCCAGGAAATCATCCTTGTACAGAGGATCTGCAATCATCTCGGCGCCGATCCTCTTGAAGATCTTTTTGACCTTGTTGGGGTCGGTATCAAACGGCACCGTGAACATCAGCTTCATGATCACCCAGTCGCGGCTGAAATTGGTCAGCTTGGGGATCTCTCCGTAGGGAATGGTATGCACCAAGCCACGGTGGTGACGCAGCTGCATCGACCGGATTGAGATCTTCTCAACGGTGCCCATGGTGCCGCCAACCTCGACATATTCGCCAACGCGAAAGGCGTCGTCGATCAGGAAGAACACACCGGACACCACATCGGTGACCAGTTTCTGGGCGCCAAAACCGATCGCCAGACCAAGGATACCGGCGCCCGCCAGCAGTGGCGTAATATCGATGCCAAGACTGCCAACGGCCAGCAATCCAAAGATCACGATGATCGCTGATTGGGCGCTGATCAGCGCCAGCGGCAGGACCGTGGTCAGACGAGAGCCGCCCGCGCCGCCGCCTTCGCCGCCGCCCAGATCGCCTTCGACCGCGCCGCTGGCTGTTTGTTCTTTGGCGAGCTGGCGGTTGACGTAAAGGGAGACCAGTTCATAGATCACATAACCGGTGGCAACGGTCATGATGAACTCAACCGAATTGACGGCAAACCGTTCCCCAACACCAGCCGCAGCCAGATTGCGCAGATCCAGGTTCCAGGATTCGGCGACCCTGAGCACCACAAAAAGGCCGGCAATCACGCGACCAATTTTGATATAGCTGCGTTTGGTGGCCTTGTAGGCGACCTCGGCGACGGTGCCTGTGCCAACCATGGGAGGCAGCAGATGGCGCACCAGCCCCCTGATGGCAGTGTCGATGACCGGTGCCAGCAGCAGCCAGAACATGGTGGTGTAATGCGGGGTTGTCAGCAGCAACTCGATATAGCCGTGGCCAGACAGCAGCTGGACGATGAGCCATGTGACGGCGGCAACTGAAACGGCAAAATAGGGATAAGCAAAGGCCACCCAGATATCGAAGCGGCTGCGATCGGAATCGGTGCCGAGCATCATCTGGGTCAGGCCTTCGCGGGCGGTCCAGAATATCAGCGCCACATAGATATGCACGGCGGTGTTCAGCCAGAAGGCAATCCCGGTTTCACGGATGGCAATGCCGTTGGCGATATCAAAGCCAATGATGAACAGGGTAAACCCAGCCAGAAGCACCAGGCCAATCAGGTTCCGGTGCAGATAGCCGGCCCAGCGGTCGTCGATGTTGACCAGTCGCAGGTCAGACCGGTTTGGCGCCAGTACAAAGCGCGAGATGGCGGCGCCCAGACGGGGAAACCAGATCAGGTAGGTGACAAACGGGCCAGCAAAGGACAGCTGGGCCGGGCTCAAGAGGGCGAGGCCCACCATTCTAAGGGCAAAATAAAACGCAACCAAACCAAGGATATCGCGGCCAAAACGGCGCGCCAAAAAGGCAAGCGCGCTCCACAACGTGGCGTCTTCAGCTGCGGTCTCAGCCCCCTGCCAGCGTTTCGAGATTTGCTTAACGATCCACTCGGCAGCAAGGCCGACGCCAATGGCCACAGCCATGAAGGCGAATAGTTTCAGCAAACCCATATCGCCGAATGAGCTCCTGAAGTTGGACAGGGCCTCACCCTGCTTGCTGAACAGGACCGGCAGCTTTTTAATGGCGCCCAGGCCGGGCGCATAAAACGCGCTCCAGTTTTCTTCCAGAATTGTGATCAATCCCTTGCTGGCTGTTGGGGCGGCCTGAGCTGCGGCAACGGCGTCCAGCCGGTCCAGCAACAAACCCCGAACCTGATCATCCGACATTCGGGCGACCATTTCGTGGATGGCCTCTGGGGTCAAAGGATCTGGGAGTGTCACAGAACCCGGAGAATCCGCGCCGGTATTCGTGGTTGCAGGCAACATCGGCGATTGGGCGGAAAGAGGCACGGCCGTCGCAATCGTCATCAGACCGACAAGCAAAATGGAAGCGCAACGCTGCAAAAGAGTATTCATATTATCCTCTCGGAAATTGGTCGTCAGGTGCAAATTCTAAAAAACGGCAGGACACTGGCAGTGCCCTTGGTCAATATAATGTGACTGTTTCGCTTAGTTTGCTGGAATTTTCCAGATAGGAACAGCAAAAAAAAAGGCCGAGCACAAGGCTCGGCCGAAGTCCAACAGGGAGGTATGAAGGTGAAGCAATTGCCGTCACCTTCGAAAGCTGATCTAGGCCCGCTGAGTTAGCCCTTCAAGGCAATAATCGCTTGCCGCGATCAAAGCCGTTATGCGTTTTTTGCATAGCTCATATTTTGCCCAACTCTTTTAGATGTTTGCGGTGGGCAATGATCTCATTCTGCACAAAATCACGGAAGGCTGAAATCCGTCTGGAATGGCGCAATTCCTCGGGATAAGCCAAGTATACAGGGACTTCAGTGGAATATTTGTGTTGGAATATCTGCACCAGATCAGGGAAATCCTCGGTGACATAGTCCGGCAGCACGCCGATACCGAGGTCGTGCAAAACCCCTTGCAATACGCCGAAATAGTTGTTCACCGTCAGCAGCGACACAGGGTTATGTGTCATCAAATTCTGCACCAGACTGGCAGCAGTGCCAACTTGCGGTGAGCGTGGGTTCTGACAGATCAACCTGTGGCGCGACATGTCGCTGAGTTCTTCGGGGGTGCCGTTTTTCTCAAGATAAGCGCGCGAGGCATAGAGCTGCATTTTGACTGTCATCAGGCGTTTTCGAATCAAATCAGCCTGACTGGGCTCTTTCATGCGAATCGCTACATCGGCTTCGCGCATCGGCAGATCCAGCACACGCTCTTCCAGCATGAGGTCGATTTTCAGGTTTGGGTATTGCTCGTAGAGCTTGGTCAGACGCGGCGCCAGCCATAGGGTGCCAAAGCCAAATGTGGTGGTGACCCGCAGCTCGCCAAACACCTCTTCATCGCTATCGCGAATCCGCGCCGAGGCGGTTTCCAGCCGTTTCGACATCGCCGCGGTTGCATCGAACAGCAACTCGCCCTGCTCGGTGAGTATCAGCCCCCGCGCATGGCGGTGAAACAGCGTTGCACTCAGGCTTTCCTCCAAAGCGCGAATCTGCCGGCTGACGGCAGATTGTGACAGGTTCAACTTGTCACCGGCATGAGTAAGACTACCGGCATCAGCCACCGCGTGAAAAATTCTAAGCTTGTCCCAATCCATAGCCATCTCTTTTGATCCGTTGGGGCTAACCTATATGAATTGTATCGCTTGTTTCAATTTTAACCGTGCCCAAACCGCAATTTTTTGGAAATTCGGCTATACAGGTCAGCATTTGTGACCTAATAATAAGTTGAACACAGCACGCCAGTCAAGGTTGGGAGGCCCCGATGAGCAAGCAGACTATTTCGCTTAACGATAAATATGACCTGGAGAAATCCTCGGTCATGTTGAACGGCACTCAGGCTCTGGTGCGGTTGATGCTGACGCAAAAATTGCGCGACACCGCCGCCGGGCTGAACACTGCGGGTCTGGTCACCGGCTACCGGGGCTCGCCGCTGGGGTCCGTCGACACCATGATGGTCCGCGCTGAAAAGCAGCTGAAGGCTGCCGATGTGACCTTCCAGTACGGTCTGAACGAAGACCTCGCGGCCACCGCTCTCTGGGGCAGTCAGCAGGCTGAGGTGCGCGGCGAAGGCAAATACGACGGTGTGTTTGGCCTGTGGTACGGCAAGGGTCCGGGGGTTGACCGTTCGGGCGATGTCATTCGTCACGCCAATATGGCTGGCAGTTCCAAGCATGGCGGCGTGCTGATGGCCATGGGCGATGATCACACCGGCGAGTCCTCGACCGTGCTGCACCAGTCGGAATGGTCTCTGATGGATTCCTATCTGCCGATTGTCAGCCCGGCGGGGGTGCAGGAAATCCTCGACTATGGGATTTATGGCATCGCGCTCAGCCGGTTTTCGGGTCTCTGGGTTGGCCTGAAGACAATGAAAGACACCATCGAGGTCACCTCGGTTGTCGATGGAGACCCGAACCGGGTGCAGCTAGTGACGCCCGAGTTTGAAATGCCCTCCGACGGGCTCAATATCCGGCTTGCCGATGACCGCTTCCAGCAGGAAGACCGGCTGATAGACCACAAACGCTTTGCCGCCGAGGCGTTCTCCCATGCCAATAAGATGGACAAGCGTATCTGGGGCCAGCGCGGTGCCAAAATCGGCTTTGTCGCGGCTGGCAAGAACTGGTTGGACCTGACCCACGCATTGTCGCTGCTCAATATCGACGAGAACACCGCCGAGCGGCTGGGGATCACCACTTATAAAATCGGCCAGACCTTTCCGCTGGACATGAAGGGTTTTCACGATTGGGCCGAAGGGCTGGATCTGATTGTCGTGGTTGAGGAAAAGCGCAAGCTGATCGAGATTCAGATCAAAGAGGCGATTTTTGACGACCGTCGCGGCCGCCGGGTCTATGGCTGGCACAAGGGCGGCGGTGCCGGATCAATGCACGGCGAAGAGCTGTTCCCAACCCGCTACGCGCTGGACCCGATCATGATCGCCGAGAAGCTGGGCCAGATCCTGATCGAAGAAGGCCGCGAAACCGATGCTATACACGCCGGCCTGGCCGCACTAAGCGAGGCCCGCCGGGCTGATAACGCTGAAGAAATCACCTCACGGCTGCCGTATTTCTGTTCCGGCTGCCCGCATAACTCCTCCACCCGACTGCCCGAAGGCTCGCGCGCCTATGCCGGCATCGGCTGCCATTTCATGGTGCAGTGGATGGACCGCGAAACCACCGGCTTTACCCATATGGGCGGCGAGGGCGCCAACTGGATTGGTGAAGCACCCTTTTCCAAGCGGAGCCATGTGTTCCAGAACCTCGGCGATGGCACCTACAACCACTCAGGCGTGCAGGCGATCCGGGCTGCCTTGGCTGAGGGCACCACCATGACCTACAAGATCCTGTACAACGACGCGGTTGCGATGACCGGCGGGCAGAGTAACGAGGGCGGGTTGGACGCGCCCCGCATCGCCCGCGAACTGCTGGCCATGGGGGTCAAAACCATGGCGGTGGTCTATGATGAAAAAGAGGATGTGAGTGCCAGCCAGTTCCCTGTGGGTATGCGGATGCATGAACGCAGCGAGCTGATGAGCGTTCAGCGCGAGTTCGAACAGGTCGAGGGGGTCTCGGCGATCCTGTATATTCAGACCTGCGCCGCCGAAAAACGCCGTCGCCGCAAGCGCGGATTGTTCCCGGACCCGGATCAGCGGCTGTTCATCAATACCGATGTCTGCGAGGGCTGCGGCGATTGCGGCATCCAGTCAAACTGCGTGTCGATTGTGCCGGCTGAAACCGAACTGGGCCGCAAGCGGGCGATTGATCAATCCTCTTGCAACAAAGATTTCTCCTGTGTGAGTGGCTTCTGCCCCTCCTTCCTGACAATCGAGGGCGGCACCCCACGCAAAAGCGCCACCGCCGAGCTGGAATTGCCGGAGCTGCCACAGCCAGAGCTGCCCGCCATTGACGGCACCTTCAACGTGATCATCACCGGCGTTGGAGGCACCGGCGTCGTTACCCTTGGTGCGGTGATGGCGCAGGCAGCGCAGATTGACGGCAAAGGTGCTGGCATGATGGAAATGGCCGGGCTGGCGCAAAAGGGCGGCGCCGTGCACATCCATTGCCGTCTGGCCAACCGTCCCGAAGATATCAGCGCCATTCGGGTGGCCACCGGCGAGGCCCACGCGTTGATCGGTGGCGATCTGGTGGTCAGTGCCGGCGCCAAGACGCTTGGTCTGGCCACCACCGGGCGCACCGGTGCGGTGGTCAACAGCCACGAGATCATCACCGGTGATTTCACCCGCGACACCAACTTTAAAATTCCCTCGGATCGGTTGCAACTGGCGCTCGAGGCGCGGCTGCGGGGGCGCCTTGATCTGTTCGACGCCACCGATCTGGCCAAGGCAACACTGGGAGATTCTATTTTCTCCAACATGATGGTGTTTGGCGCCGCCTGGCAGCGCGGCTTGATCCCGTTGAGCCTCGATGCGCTGACCCAGGCGATCACCTTGAATGGCACCGCGGTCGAACGCAACCTGCGGGCCTTTGACATTGGCCGCTGGGCGGTGCTGTTCCCGGTTGAGGCCGCACAGCTGAGCCAGTCGACAGTGGCGCAATTGCCGGTGAGTTTGGATGAAAAAATTGCCTATCGCAGCGCTCAACTGGTGGCCTATCAGGGCCCCGGACTGGCCAGACGCTATGGCAAACTGCTGGATGGGATCAGCGACACAGCCCTGAAAGAGGCGGTCGCCAAGGGCTATCACAAACTGCTGGCCTATAAGGACGAGTATGAGGTCGCCCGGCTGCTGCTGGATAGCCGCGCCAAGGCCGAGGTGGAGTTTGAGGGCGATTTCAAACTGTCCTACAATCTGGCGCCGCCGGTTTTGGGTGGAAAAGATGCCAATGGCCGTCCCAGAAAACGCAAATTCGGTCCCCGCATGCTGCCGTTGCTGCGCCTGTTGGCGCGGTTGAAACCGCTGCGTGGCACGCCTCTGGACATCTTTGGCTACACCGCTGATCGCAAAATGGAACGCGCCCTGATCAAGCAATTTGAGGCGGATATGAAGACCTGGTTGCCCAAAGCCAGTCCCGAACTCCTGGAGCCGCTCATCGCTTTGTCAGAGCTGCCATTGCAGATCAACGGATTTGGGCCGGTCAAACATGCAGCGGCGCAAACAGCGGCCAAACGCCGTGAGGAACTGCTGGCGGTGCTGGCGCAGGGCGGCGCTCAGATCGGCAAGGCGGCAGAATAACCGCAGGCGCTGCGCCGCGGCGCGGCGCTCTAAACCGGGGGCCGGTTCTTCATCTGGCGATAAATATCCCGGGGTCCGGGGCTGGCCCCGGTGCAACAGCCGTTTTGCGCGACACCGCAATGCAGATCAAAGAGTTCTTCAATAAGAGTGGAAACCGCCGTGCGGCGGGTGATTGGCGATCCGATTGCGCGTGACTGACTGACCCCACCGTCCGCAGACGGTAAAGCAATGATGGATTTCCTGCGCAAAGCCCCGTATGAGCTGTCCCCAACGCCGCTAAAATAATATGATTACGGCTCTGACTTCGAGGACAGGCATCGCGCCTGACAGGGACTATGGCAGTTGGTATCTTTGATTCCGGATTGGGCGGGCTGACCGTCCTGAACGCCGCGCAGCAGCGGCTGCCCGATGTTGATTTCCTCTATTATGGCGATAATGCCCATGCGCCTTACGGGGTGCGCGACGCCGAGGATGTCTTTCAGCTGACCAGAGGCGCGGTTGAAACCATGTGGTCGCATGGCTGTGATTTGGTGATTCTGGCCTGCAATACCGCCAGTGCCGCGGCGCTGCGGCGCTTGCAGGAGGGCGGCTTGCCGCCCGGCAAACGGGTGCTGGGGGTCTTTGTGCCGCTGATTGAGGCGCTGACCGAGCGCCAATGGGGCGACAATTCGCCACCGCGCGAAGTCGAAGTCAAACATGTTGCACTGTTTGCCACGCCGGCAACCGTGGCCAGCCGGGCTTTTCAGCGCGAACTGGCGTTTCGGGCCATTGGTGTGGACGTCGAGGCGCAAAGCTGTGGCGGGGTGGTGGATGCCATTGAGGACGGCGATGAGATCCTGGCAGAAGCCTTGGTGCGCAGCCATGTGGAGGCGCTAAAGCGCAAGATGCCCGAGCCGCAGGCCGCCATCCTGGGCTGCACCCATTATCCGCTGATGGAGGCCTGTTTTCAAAAGGCGCTCGGGCCGGATGTGAAAGTGTTCAGTCAGGGTGATCTGGTGGCTGAAAGCCTGGCCCATTATCTGGATCGTCACCCCGACATGATGGGCAGCGGGCCGGCTGGGTTTCTGACCAGCGGTGACGCCGCCCGGGTGAGTGATCGCGCCACCCAGTTTTTGCGACGAGAAATCACCTTTGCCGCCGCATGATCAAGCCGCATGAACGTGTTGCCTGATCCAGGTCAAGGCGCTTGCCCCTTCCAATCTTATCTTCATCACCAGTCCCGGCGATGACATATGACATTCAAGAAAGAGGTCTGATATGGCCCACAAAATAGCTATTCTGGGCGCCAGCGGCTATACTGGCGCCGAACTGGTGCGGTTGATTTCGCAGCATCCGGGTCTGGAGATCGTTGCCCTCTCTGCTGACCGCAAGGCCGGTCTGGAAATGGCGCAGGTTTTCCCACATCTGCGGCACCTGGCGCTGCCGACCCTGTGCAAGATTGACGACATTGAGTTTTCTCAAGTCGATCTGTGCTTTTGTGCCTTACCCCATAAAACCAGCCAGCAGGTGATTTCGGCGCTGCCTGACAGCCTGAAGATTGTTGATCTGTCGGCGGATTTCCGGCTGCGGGATCCAGCTGATTATGAGACATGGTACGGCAACCCGCATGCGGCGCCAGAACTGCAGAAAGAGGCGGTTTACGGGCTGACCGAGTTCTACCGCGCGGAGATTGCCGCGGCGCGTCTGGTTGCAGGCACCGGCTGCAATGCGGCAGCTGGGCAGTTTGCCCTGCGGCCTTTGATCGCTGCCGGGGTGATTGATCTGGATGATATTATCCTGGATCTGAAATGCGCGGTGTCTGGGGCTGGCCGCTCGCTAAAAGAAGGGCTGCTGCACGCTGAATTGAGCGAAGGCTACCATGCCTATGCCGTTGGCGGCAGTCACCGGCATCTGGGTGAGTTTGATCAGGAGTTTTCGGCTGTTGCCGGGCGTCCGGTGCAGATCCAGTTCACCCCACATCTGATGCCCGCCAACCGGGGCATATTGGCGACGGCTTATGTCAAAGGTGATGCACAGGAGATCTATGCCACCTTTGCGGCGGCCTATGCGGATGAGCCCTTTGTTGATCTGCTGCCGTTTGGCGAAGCCCCCAGTACCCATCACGTCCGCGGCTCAAACTTTTGCCATATCGGTGTCTCGGCGGACCGGATCAAGGGCCGGACGATCATCATCGCAGCATTGGATAACCTGACAAAAGGCAGCAGCGGCCAGGCCTTGCAGAATGCCAACCTGATGTTAGGTGAAGATGAAACAACGGGGCTGATGATGGCTCCGCTTTTCCCGTGAGGACGACATGAAAACACTGAAGAAGCGGCGGCGGGTGCAGATTATTGTGGTGTCAGTGGTGACCCTGGCGCTGGCCACCGGGCTGATCGGCTGGGCCCTGCAGGATGGTATCAACTTTTTCCGGGCGCCCAGCGAAGTGGTTGCCCAGCCGCCGCTGGCCAGCGAAGTCTTTCGCATTGGTGGACTGGTCGAAGAGGGAACACTGGTCAAGGGCCAGGGCAAGGTGGTGACATTCTCGGTCACCGATGGTGGGGCCTCGGTTCCGGTGTCTTATACCGGTGTATTGCCGGACCTGTTTGAAGAGAACCAGGGGATGATCGGCACCGGAAACTACGTCGATGGTGTGTTTGTGGCCACTGAAATCCTTGCCAAACATGACGAGAGCTATATGCCGAGAGAGGTTGTCGATGCGCTGAAAAAACAGGGTGTCTACGTCGATCCCGACAGTTGAAGCAGCCTGACGGCTGCGGCCTCCGGCGGAGGTATTTAAGACAAGAAGAAGCGCGCGGTCTGGACAACAGGGCGCGCGCTCTGCTGTCTGGGGGGTAAGATTTTGACGGCAGAGTGTTGCGCGGGTCCTATAGGAGAGCGTGATGCCAACTGTGCAGCAGATTGCCGAGGATATTGTCGCCCGTGAAGGCGGCTTTGTGAACGACCCTGATGATCCCGGCGGCGCCACCAATCATGGGGTGACGCTGGCGACGATGCAGCGATTGGGGCTGGATCTGACCCGAGATGGCCGCATCGGGGTGGCGGATGTGCAGGCGCTGAGCCGGGCCCAGGCGGTGGAGATATTTGTGGAGCATTATTTTACCGCGCCACAGATCTGTGATCTTCCGGCTGAGCTGCAACCGTCGGTGTTCGATATGTATGTCAATGCCGGCGGCAATGCGGTGAAGATCCTGCAGCGGCTGTTGCGTGACATGGGCTATGATGTTGCCGTGGACGGCGTGATCGGGCCACAGACTGCGGCGGCGGCTCGGGCGGCTGGCGCGGTGGATGCGCTGGCGTTGCGGGACGCCTATGGGGTGGCGCGGCGCAACTATTATTTTCGGCTGGCGGATCGTCGGGTGGCCAGCCGGAAATATGCCCGCACCCGGGCGGGCGGCAAGGGCGGCTGGATTCGCCGCGCCGAAGCGTTTCTGTCGCCCTGTTATCACCTGAGCGATCAGGGTTTTCGCGCGCGGGTGGCAGCATGGGGCTGATATCTGAAGTCTTGAGTGTCATTTTCGGAAGCAACCGCAATGTGTTGCGTGAAACTGTTGAAGTGTTTCGGGAGAATTTAGAAGCGGGTGCAGGTCGCGGTCATGACCGAGAGATGGCTGCTCTGGCACAGATGCAGGCTGAATTTCAAGTGGCCCAAAGGGGCCGATTTGATCGGCTGATGGATGCGGTGAACCGGATGCCGCGACCGGCACTGGCGCTGGGGACCCTTGGGTTGATGGTGTCGGCGATGGCGGATCCGGTGTGGTTTGCGGAGCGAATGCAGGGTTTAGCACTGGTGCCAGAGCCATTGTGGTGGTTGCTGGGGGTTGTGGTGTCGTTCTATTTTGGGGCGCGACAGCAGGTGAAAAGCCAGCAATTGCAACGCGATATGGTGCAAATTTTGGCGCGTGCCCCGCAGGTGGTCAAAAATATCTCGGCGCTGCGCGGGCTGGCTGAGGGACCTATGGACAATGCGGCAACGCAGGGCGTTGCCACGGATGAAATTTCAGTGGCCACGCCGACGGAAAACCCGGCGCTTGACCACTGGACTAAAACCCGCCGGGGAGGGGCGGCATAATGCACAAACCTGTGACGGGATGGCGCGGTAATTGCCATTGGCCCGCTGCGCTGTTCGGCCTATACAGTCGCCATGATTACAGAACTCGGACACTTCGCCCTCATCCTCGCCTTTTTGATTGCTATCGTGCAAATGGTGGTGCCGCTGATTGGTGCCCATAAGCGATGGCCGGGATGGATGGCGGTTGCCGAGCCGGCCGCACAGGCGCAGTTCCTGTTTACCGCCTTTTCCTTTGGCGCCCTGACCTGGGCCTTTGTGACCTCTGATTTCTCGCTGAAGCTGGTGGTGGAAAACAGCCATTCGGCCAAGCCTATGCTGTATAAAATCAGCGGCACATGGGGCAACCATGAGGGCTCGATGCTGCTCTGGGTGCTTATCGTTTCGCTGTTTGGCGCCCTTGCCTCGGTGTTTGGCGATGGTTTGCCGCCAACCCTGAAGGCGCGTGTGCTGGCAGTGCAGGCCTCGATCGGGGTGGCGTTTTTTGCCTTTCTTCTGTTCACCTCGAATCCGTTTTTGCGCATGGTGATGGTGCCGTTTGATGGCCAGGATCTGAATCCGCTGCTGCAGGATCCGGGCCTGGCCTTTCACCCGCCGTTTTTGTACCTCGGCTATGTCGGTCTGAGCATGGCGTTTTCATTTGCCATTGCCGCCCTGATCGAAGGCCGCGTTGATGCGGCCTGGGGGCGCTGGGTGCGGCCCTGGACCCTGGCGGCCTGGGTCTTCTTGACCATCGGCATCGCTCTGGGCAGCTGGTGGGCCTATTACGAGCTGGGCTGGGGCGGTTTCTGGTTCTGGGATCCGGTTGAGAATGCATCCTTCATGCCGTGGATTCTGGCCACCGCGCTGCTGCACAGTGCGATTGTGGTCGAAAAGCGCGAGTCGCTGAAAAGCTGGACAATTCTGCTGGCGATCCTGGCCTTCAGCTTCTCGCTGGTGGGTACCTTTATCGTGCGGTCGGGGTTGCTGACCTCGGTGCATGCCTTTGCCACCGATCCGGTGCGCGGAGTGTTTATCCTGTATATCCTGGCGATCTTTACCGGTGGTGCACTGACCCTGTTTGCCACCCGTGCGCAGGCGATGGAGGCCAAGGGGGTGTTTGGCGTGGTCAGCCGCGAGAGCATGCTGGTGGTCAATAACGTGCTGCTGGCCGTCAGCTGTTTTGTGGTGTTCTTTGGCACTCTGTGGCCGATTGTGGCCGAACTGGCCTTTGACCGGAAGCTGAGCGTCGGACCGCCTTTCTTTAACGCCGCCTTTACGCCGTTTATGGTGGTGCTGGGGCTGGTGATGCCGGTGGGCGCCATGTTGCCGTGGAAACGGGGCAGGCTGGGCCGTGCGGCCTGGGCCCTGCGTTATGTGTTTGTGCTGGCGGTTGCCCTCGGTGTTACCGCCTGGGCGATGCAGTCGGGCCGCTCGGTGCTGGGGCCGGTGGGTTTGTTCCTGGGGTCTTGGATGGTGTTTGGCGCCGCTGTCGATCTGTGGACGCGTACCGGGCGTTCTGGTGTGATCGGGCGCCTTGCGCGGCTTGTGCGCTTGCCGCGGGCGGATTGGGGCAAGACGCTGGCACACGGTGGTCTTGGCATCACCATTTTTGCCATTGCCGGGCTGACCGCCTGGGAGGAAGAGGATATCCGGGTGGCCTATATCGGCCAGCCGTTTGAGGTTGGCGCCTATAGTTTGACGCTGGAAGGTGTCTCCCGCAGTCGGGGACCGAACTACTACGCAACAACTGGCACTGTGCGGGTGACCAAAGCCGGGCAGCTGGTGGCCATGATGAAACCTGAGAAACGCAATTACCCGGTGACGAAGATGCCAACCACCGAAGCGGCTATTGATTTCCGTTTCCTGCGGGACCTCTATGTGGTGGTCGGCGATCAGCAAGATGACGGTGGCTGGGTCATCCGGACCTATATCAAACCGCTGGCCAACTGGATCTGGGGCGGCTGTTTGCTGATGGCACTGGGTGGCTTGCTGTCGCTGAGTGATCGCCGGTACCGGGTTGCTGTTGGCGCCCGCAAGTCGCCGATGACGGGGGTCGCTGCGGAATGATTAATAGCTGGAAAACCTGGCTCGCTGCCTTTGCTGTCATGCTGAGCCTAATCGGCTCGGCCTGGGCGGTGCAACCGGATGAGGTGCTGGACGATCCGGTGCTTGAGGCGCGGGCGCGGGAGCTGTCCAAAGATCTGCGCTGTCTGGTGTGCCGCAATGAAAGCATTGATGAAAGCAACGCCGATCTGGCCCGCGATCTGCGGATCTTGCTGCGCGAACGCCTGGTGGCTGGCGACAGCGATAGCCAGGCGATGGCGTTTATCGTTGATCGATACGGCGAATATGTGCTGCTTCGGCCCACCACAAGTGGCGCCAATTGGCTGTTGTGGGCGGCGGGTCCGGGGATGCTGATTTTGGCGATGATTATGGCTGGCTTCTATGTGCGCGGGCGGGCGGCGGCCTCAAAAATCGCTGATGCGGGTTTGACCGGGGCCGAGCAGGCCCGGCTAAAGGAACTGCTGGACGAATGATTGCATATCAGGATTGGGGTTGCTAGGGTGACCCCGGTCCGCAGTTCACCCAGGCTCCGCCATGCGCTAAACCTGCATATCATCGATCCGGTTCCTTTGCTCAGGATACCATCAGGATAAGGGCGGGCATCCACATCCCTTAACGGGCTGCGGTATCCATGGGAGAGATATATGACCCGGGATGTTATTCGGCTGACCCTTGCCGACCTGTCACAATTCACCAAATCACTGCGCGGCCTATTGCCCGATCCCCCCAGCCACGTTGAAATGTTGAACCTGGTGGCACAGGCGGCGGGCTACAAAAACTTTCAACACCTGCGGGCGACAAATACGCCGACCCCACCCGTGGACCGAGGTCGGGTTGACCGTGCCCTGCGCAATTTCGATGCTGAGGGACGGTTTGCCAATTGGCCGGGTAAAACCAGCATGCAATATCTGTGCCTATGGGCGGTCTGGGCCTTGATCCCGCCGCGAACCATTATGAATGAGCGCCAGATCAGCGCCTTTATCGACCAGAAAACCGCCACCAGTGATGCCGCACAAATCCGTCGTTCGCTGGTGGAAATGAAACTTCTGACCCGCACCAGGGACGGCTCGCAGTATCGCCGGGTCGAGCAACCGGTGCCTGCTGATCCCCGAGCGCTGATTGCCGAACTGCGCGAGGCACAAAGACCACCCTTGCCTGACGTTGCGTTTGCCTTTCACCGACCGGCTACCTAAGTCAGCATGCAAACAACTTAAAATGATGTGAGGCCGAGTGATGGACTACAAGGAAATTACCTATTTGCTGGCGGATGGGCTGGCGATTGTGACGTTGAACCGCCCTGAAAAGATGAACGCGCTGACCAGTCAGATGCGGGCCGAGATCACCCATGCCATGCGCCGGGCCGGTGGCGAGGCGCGGGCCGTTGTGCTGACCGGGGCAGGGGCGGCCTTTTGCTCGGGGCAGGACCTGAGCGATGCCAGCAATGGCAAAGACCTGGATCTGGAACGCACCCTGAGGGACGAATACACCCCGATGCTTGAGGCGGTGTATGACTGCCCGGTGCCGACCATTGCGGCGGTGAACGGTCCGGTGGCTGGCGCCGGGGCCAATCTGGCGCTGGCAACAGACGTGGTGATCGCGACTGAGAGTGCCTATTTCATGCAGGCCTTTGCCCGTATTGGCCTGATGCCGGATGCCGGCGGCACCTGGTTCCTGCCACGGCAGATGGGCATGGCCAAAGCCATGGGTGCGGCGCTGTTTGCCGATAAGATCTCGGCCCGGCAGGCCAGTGATTGGGGCATGATCTGGGAAGCGGTGCCGGACGCGGAGTTTGGCGATCAGTGGCGGGCGCGGGCCACCTATCTTGCCAAGGGGCCAACCAAGGCCTTTGGTGCCATCAAACAGGCGATCCGGGCCAGCTCGGGCAACAGCTTGCCGGAACAGCTGTCGGTCGAGGCGCATCTGCAGGGCGAATGTGGCAAGTCCCGCGATTTCCTGGAGGGTGTCACCGCCTTTATGGAAAAACGCCCGGCAAAATTCGAAGGCCGCTAAGCCTCAGGCCGCCGTTTGCTATCAAGCGGCGGCCATTTCACGTCATGTCATCTCTGGCGTCAAGCGGCGGGCAACAATGCGATATCGGTGCTGACGTCAAAGGTATCGCCTGCGTTCTCCAACCGGATGACTATGACACCGTCAGCCATTATGACCGCGTCGGTGCCGCCACTGCTGTTGGCCTCAGTCACCATGGTCATTGCCGGTTCTGGCTGGCTGTCGTCATAAATATAGCCCAGAACGTCTTCGCCATCGGTGAAATCTGTAATCACGGTGGCCTCATGGCCTTCGATCCAATCGCCGGTCAAAAAGACGTCCTCACCTTCGCCTCCGGTCACCGTGTCACCGATGCCGGAAAAAATAGTGTCGTTGCCATCGCCGCCATCAATGATATCGCCGTCACTGTCGGTATCCTGCGAGAAGTCCAGTTTCAAAAGTTCCTCCAGCTCGGCAGGCGTCATGTCGGCAGGAGGATTGGTGAATAGATCAACAAGAACCTGATCGTCGATGAAGCCACTGGCGTAAATAAGGTCATCGCCACTGCCCCCATTTAATTCATCGGTTCCAGTGCCGTCCGTCAGGATATCATTGCCGGCACCACCGTTCAGCGTGTCATCACCGTCTTGACCAAAGAGCAGGTCATTGCCGTCGCCGCCCTTGAGCACATCATGGCCCTCACCGCCAGTCAGCAGATCATTCCCCCGGTTGCCGCCGACAGTGTCATCACCGAGGCCACCGTCAACCAGATCATCACCGTTGCCCCCAGAGACACTGTCATCACCACCGCCGCCATAGATGGTGTCATCACCGTCGTCACCAAAAACACGGTCGGCACCAGCGCCGCCGCGCAGAAAATCATTGCCGTCCTGGCCCAGAACGGTGTCGTTGCCGTCGCCGCCATAGACGCTGTCATCGCCGGCACCGCCAGAGGCGACATCATTGCCACGACCGCCATAGACCTTGTCGTTATCTTCGCCACCATCCAATTGGTCGTTACCGTTGCCGCCAAACAGGCTGTCGTCGTCGAAGCCGCCGGTAATGGTGTCATCTCCGTTGTCGCCAAACAGCCGATCGGCCCCTTTGCCGCCGTCCATTTCGTCGTCACCGTCCAGACCCACCATGCTGTCCGCGGCAGAGGTTCCCTGCAACAGGTCGTTGCCCGCGGTTGCTGTGGTTGGTTCCTGCTCGATGGGTATCTGGTCGCTACCACTTTCGGAGGTATCATCGTCGTCATCTGTCACCACAAAACCGACAACCAGTCCCAAACCAATCAATGTCATCCAAATCATTATTAGTGTCCGATCTAAAGAATGTGGTGAAATTATGTAGAATTAATGAAAAGTTAGGATGTTGCCCGAAGGGGCGTCAAGCAGATTCGACTATTATGTCGGTGTCGAGAACAATGGCCGGAAATCACGATCATTGGGGCAAAAAACAGCCCCAAACCATTAGGTTTGGAGCTTTTGTTAAACACGTTATAGCCGCTATTGCGCGGCGTCAGATTACCGATTCTCGATATCGGTATAGCTGCGTGCGGTCGCGCCGAGATACAATTGACGCGGGCGGCCGATTTTATTCTGTGGATCGGCGATCATTTCTTTCCACTGCGACACCCAACCGACGGTACGGGCAACCGTAAAGATCGGCGTGAACATCGAGGTTGGAAAGCCCATCGCCTCAAGAATGATGCCCGAATAGAAATCGACGTTGGGGAACAGTTTCTTTTCGATGAAATAGGGATCATGCAACGCGGTCTGTTCCAGCTCTTTGGCAACCTGCAGCAGCGGGTTGTCTTCGATTCCCAGCAGTTCCAGAACCTCGTCAGCCGACTGTTTTAGCACCGTGGCGCGCGGATCGATGTTCTTGTAAACCCGGTGGCCAAAGCCCATCAGGCGGAACGGATCGCTCTTGTCTTTGGCGCGGGCGATGAATTCAGGAATGCGGTCAACGGTGCCGATTTCCTTGAGCATTTCCAGGCAGGCCTGATTGGCGCCACCGTGGGCCGGACCCCACAGGCAGGCGATACCCGCAGCAACACAGGCAAAGGGGTTGGCGCCCGAGGAGGAGGCCAGACGCACGGTTGATGTCGATGCGTTCTGCTCGTGGTCGGCGTGCAGGGTGAAAATACGGTCCATGGCGCGGGCCAGGATCGGGTTCACATTGTAGTCTTCTGCCGGCACCGAGAAACACATGTGCAGGAAGTTGGCCGCGTAATCCAGATCGTTGCGCGGATAGACAAACGGTTGTCCGATTGAATATTTATAGGCCATCGCTGCGATGGTCGGCAGTTTGGCGATCAGCCGGATGGAGGCCACTTCACGCTGCCACGGGTCGGCGATATCGGTGGAATCGTGATAAAATGCCGACATCGCCCCAACAACACCAACCAGCGTCGCCATCGGATGAGCATCGCGACGGAAGCCCCTGAAAAAGTTGTGCATCTGTTCATGCACCATGGTGTGACGGGTCACACGGCCTTCGAAATCTTCCAGCTGGGTGGCGGTCGGCAGCTCGCCGTAAAGCAGCAGATAGCACACTTCTAGGTAATGCGACTTACCGGCCAGTTGGTCGATGGGATAGCCGCGGTGCAGCAGTTCACCCTTGTCGCCATCGATAAAGGTGATGGTGCTGTCGCAGCTGGCTGTCGAGGTAAAACCCGGATCGTAAGTGAACACACCCGCCTGGGCATATAGCTTCCGGATATCAATAACATCTGGCCCGGCTGTGGGTGAAAAGATCGGTAGCTCATAGGATTCGCCATTGAGGCTAAGCGTGGCGGACTTCTTGGTGTCGGTCATGGATATCCCTTCCTGTTACTGGCATGAAATGGCATCGGGCCACTGCACGCAGGCACGGCCTGCGCGATTGAACCGCAGGCTTTGTTATTTTGAGTAGATTACAACAGCGTACAGCTGGTTAACCCACGGCATCGTTGAGTCGGGCCATGGTTTCATCGCGGCCCAGAATCGACATCATGTCAAAAACCGAAGGCGTCACCGCGCGTCCTGCCAGTGCTGCCCGCAATGGGCCAGCCAACTTGCCGAACTTGGTGTCATGGGCTTCTGCAAATTCATTCAGAAGCTCCTCCAGATCATCTCTGGTCCAGCTAACATTTTGCAGCTGCGGCGTCAATTCACCCAGTATACCGTCGGATACAGCAGCCAGCGCCTTGGCGGCTTTTTGATCCGGCTGAATGGGACGTGACGCCAGGGCAAATTCAGCCTTTTCAAGGAGATTCGGGAATGTTTTGGCCCGTTCCTTGAGGCAATACATCGCTTTCTCCAGAGCGGCTGACTGCGCGTCAGTCAGGGCAGGCTGTTTTGCCGCTGCCAGATATTGCTGAATTTCATGCCGCAACGCAGCGTCACCGCTGATGGCGATGTGTTGGCCAGACAGGTTCTCCAGCTTTTTGGTGTCAAACCGGGCCGGGCTTTTGCCGATTCCGTCCAAGTCAAACCAGTCAAGTGCCTGGGCATCGGTAAAGAACTCGTCATCGCCGTGGCTCCAGCCGAGACGGGTCAGATAGTTGCGCATGCCACCCGCCGAATAGCCCATCGCCTGATATTCCTGGGCGCCAAGGGCGCCGTGGCGTTTCGACAGTTTCTTGCCATCTGGCCCATGAATCAACGGGATATGCGACCAGACTGGCACCTGCCAACCCATGGCCTGATAGATGGTCATCTGGCGGGCTGCATTGTTGAGATGGTCATCACCGCGGATCACATGGGTGACACCCATATCGTGATCATCCACCACCACCGCCAGCATATAGACCGGGGTGCCATCCGAGCGCAGCAGGATCATGTCGTCCAGCTGATCATTGCCAATGGTGACGTCGCCCTGCACCTGGTCCTCAATAATGGTCACGCCGCGCTGCGGCGCTTTGATGCGGATCACATAGGGCGCATCGGGGTGGGTGGCGGCGTCGGCGTCGCGCCAGGGCGAGCGGTACAGGGTGGATTTGCCGTCGGTCTTGGCCTGGTCGCGAAAGGCGGCGATTTCCTCCTGGCTGGCAAAACACTTGTAGGCCTTACCTTCGGCCAGCAATTGATTGGCCACCTCCGCGTGGCGGGCGGCGCCGTCAAACTGGCTGATGACCTCTCCGTCATGATCCAGCCCCAGCCAGGCCATGCCCTGCAGGATCGCAGCGGTTGCCTCGGGCGAGGATCGCTGCCGGTCGGTATCCTCGATGCGCAGCAGGAATTTACCACCCCGGCCGCGGGCATATAGCCAGTTGAACAGCGCGGTGCGGGCGCCGCCAATATGGAGAAAGCCGGTCGGGGATGGGGCGAAGCGGGTGACGACCTGTTGAGACATGGGGGCCATTTACCTTTTGGAAACTATTGTGGGGATAACTTTGAGCTCTGTTTACCGAGCCAAACGGTGAGGAGCAAGATGTCTGCGACTGCCGCCTTCGACACCCTGTTGCTGAGCCAACGGGGGCATCTGTTCCCCTGGGCCCCAGTGTGTCTGGGCGCAGGGGTTGGGCTATATTTCGCGCTGATGGCTGAGCCGGAGATCGAAATATACCTGGCTCTGGCGCTGCTTGGCACCCTTGGCGGGTTGATTGGCCTGCGGGCCCCGGAAAATGCTGCGGTCTTGGGATGGGCGCTGATGTTGGTGGCCGCCGGGTTCTGTCTCAGCGGGGCGCGCGCCCATTCTGTCACGGCTGCGGTGTTGCCCTACCGGTATTACGGTCCGATAGAGGGTCGCGTCATTGCCATTGACCGCTCTGCCAGCGACGCGGTGCGGCTGACCCTGGACCGGGTGCGATTGCGCAATATGGCGCGCTTGGAGACCCCCGAACGGGTGCGCATATCGCTGCATGGGTCGAAAGATATACCGGCTCCGGGCAGTCAAATTCTCACCACTGGCCACCTGATGCCGCCGCAAGGCCCGGCCGAGCCCGGCGGTTTTGATTTTCGCCGCCATGCCTGGTTTCAACGGATTGGCGCCGTTGGTTACAGCCGCTTGCCGGTGCTCCTGGCCGCTCCCAACAGCGGGGATCTGTGGTTGCAGCGTTTTCGCAGACGCGCCTCAACCTATATCCAGGCGCGTCTTCCGGGTGAGACCGGCGGCTTTGCGGCGGCGCTCACCACCGGAGACCGAAGTGGCATCGGGCAGGATAGTCTGATGGCGTTGCGCGGCAGTAACCTGGCGCATCTGCTGGCGATTTCCGGGCTGCACATGGGGTTGCTGAGCGGATTTGTCTTTGCATCGTTACGGCTGTTGCTCTGCCTTTGGCCTAGAGTTGCGCTGCGGCTGGCGGTGAAAAAGATCGCCGCTGTGGGGGCTTTGCTGGTGGCGGCGGCATATCTGGCGCTGTCGGGCGGCAATGTCGCAACCGAGCGGGCCTTTATCATGGTGGCGGTGGTGCTGGGTGCGGTGTTGCTGGACCGGCGGGCCTTCTCTTTGCGGGCGGTGGCACTGGCGGCGATGATTGTGCTGGCACATCGACCGGAAAGCCTGATGAGTCCGGGGTTTCAGATGAGCTTTGCCGCCACCACCGCACTGGTTGCGGTGTTCACTTGGGTAAGGGAGACGGGAGTGTCACTGGGGCCGGGTTGGATGCGGGGCGCTGTTGCGGTGGTGATTTCCTCAGCCGTGGCAGGGGCGGCGACGGCGCCGTTTGGGGCAGCGCATTTCAACACTCTGTCGCATTACGGGTTGATTGCAAATCTGGCGTCGGTGCCGCTGATGGGGGTGCTGGTGATCCCGGCGGCGGTGCTGGCATTATGCCTGGCTCCGTTGGGCGGCGAGATGATCGGCTTGAGGCTGATGGGCTGGGGGTTGGACTGGATCTTGATGGTGGCGCATTGGGTCACCGGGCTGGAGGGGGCGCAGGGCCGGGTGGTGGCGCCTGGACCTGAGGTTTTGCCGCTGATCGCCGTTGGCATGCTGGTGCTGATCCTGTGGCAGGGGCGGCTTCGGACCCTTGGTCTGGTGCCGGTTATGCTGGCCTTTATCCTATGGGCGCAGGCCACCCGCCCGCCGGTGCTGATATCTGCCGATGGCGCTTTGCTGGGAAAGATGACCGTGGATGGCCGGGCACTGTCAAAACCAAAAGGCGCCGGTTTTGCGGCCCGGATCTGGCTGGAGAATGACGGTGACGGCAGTGATCAGGCCGCCGCCGCGGCGCGCTGGACCGACCCTGTCAAAAGCGCCATGATTGGCAGCACCGAAGTGATACATGTGATCGGCAAACGGGCCGTCGAGGCGCATGATGTCTGCCTGGCCGGTCAGGTCATTGTCACAACGGTGGACAAGGATCTGAGCGGCGGCTGTCAGCTGTTTGATCCTGCCCGTTTGCGCCAGCTGGGCAGTCTGATGATCACCTCGGATGGCACCCTGTTGAGCGCGCAGGAGCTGGCGGGACAGCGTCTGTGGACCGGCGCCTTGCCAAACGGCGCCAGCGCAGGCCGCCGCTGATGTCTCAATAGGTGCGGATCAACCCAACCAGACGGCCCTGCACCTTGACACTTTTTTCCGGGTAAACACGGGTTTCATAAGCCGGATTGGCTGCTTCGAGTGCAATGGAGCCGCCTTGGCGGCGAAACCGTTTCAATGTTGCCTCTTGGCCCTCAACCAACGCAACGACGATATCGCCATTGTCTGCCACCGTGGTCTCGCGGATCACCACAACGTCGCCGTTGTTGATGCCAGCCTCGATCATAGAATCGCCACGCACCTCAAGCGCATAGTGCTGGCCGGCGGTGGAGAGCATCGAGCTGGGCACCGAAACCTGATGGGAAACCTGGCTGATGGCCTCGATCGGGACACCGGCGGCGATGCGCCCCATGACCGGCAGTTCCACCGCCATTGCCCGGGCGGGTTCGACATTGGCTGCTGCGGATGGTGCCGCGGACGAATTGCCGCCCTGGATCACCCGGGGTGAGAAGCCAATCGGCGCATGGCTACCGCCCAGGGTTTCCGGCAGGCGGATGATTTCGATGGCCCTGGCCCGGTGCGCCAGACGGCGAATAAAGCCGCGTTCCTCGAGGGCGGTGATCAGCCGGTGGATGCCGGATTTGGAGCGCAGGTTGAGTGCCACTTTCATCTCGTCAAAGCTGGGTGGCACGCCATCCTTTTGGAGCCGATGGTGAATGAATTCAAGTAAATCCAACTGTTTCTTGGTCAACATAAGGGCATCCTCCGCACCGCCGCGTTTTGATTTGTTCTAGTCCTGTTCTTGTTTTGTGTCAACGACGTTGCGGCTTTGCCCCTGTTAGGCGGGACAGTACCCTGGGGCACGGGCCTCCGGCGGAGGTATTTAAGGACAAGAAGAAATATCTCAGATTAGCAGATATGCGATGGGTTCACCGATGGCACGGGCCGGGTCGTTCGGCGGCCGGATCAGCAGGGCATTGGCCTCGGCGAGAACCGTCAACAGGGCGCTGTCCTGGCGGTCATAGGCGCGGATCTGACCCTGCTCCAGCTTTGCACGCATGTAGTGCTGGCGCGGCCCATTGGCCGGCAAAGCCGCAGACAGGGCTGCGGTCCGGGGGGCGCTGTGAGCCGCCCCGAGGCCGAGCATGCGGCGGATCATCGGTGCGATGAAGATATGGCCGCAAACCATTGCAGATACAGGGTTTCCTGGCAATCCAACCATTGCGGAGCCGGTCATCCGTCCGCCCATAAGAGGCTTTCCCGGACGCATTGCCACCTGGTAAAAGGAGCGTTCCATCCCCAGATCGCCTGCCACTTTGCCGACCAGATCATGATCGCCAACCGAGGCGCCGCCGATGGTAATGATCAGGTCGGCGCCGCGGGCCAGCTCAAAACCCATGCTCAGCGAGGTTTCGGTATCACGGGCGATTGGCAGGATGCGGGCATGGGCGCCGAGCCCGTCCAGCATCGCCTTGAGGCCAAAGGTGTTGGAGGCGATGATTTGATCCGGGCCCGGATCTTCACCGGGCATCACTAGTTCGTCTCCGGTTGAGATCAGCGCCACTTGCGGGCGTCGGGTCACCGGTACAATAGCGATGTTCATTGAGGCCAGAAGGGCGATGTCGCTGGGGCTGAGCAGGCGCGGCGCCGTTACCCGGTCGCCGATTTTGAAATCACCGCCCAAAGCGCGAATATTGGCATTGCTGCTGGGGGCGCAGGCGATGGTGATCAGATCGCCGGAGCGGCTGATGTCTTCCTGAATCACCACAAAATCGGCACCTGTCGGAACCGGCGCACCGGTGAAGATACGCACCGCCTGACCGGGTTTGACCTGGCCCTCAAAACGATGACCGGCCGCGGATTCGCCAATCACCTTGAGGATAGAATGCTGCTCCACCTCGTCGGCGCGCATAGCGTAGCCATCCATTGCCGAGGCGGCAAACGGCGGTTGATCGCGTCGCGCCGTCACATCTGTGGCCAGCACCCGACCGGCGGCCTCGATCAGCGGGATCTGTTCGCTGTCCAGCGGTGAGACCAGCGCCATAAGATGGGTAAGAGCGTCGTCAACTGTGATCATCTATGCCTCGTCGTGTTTGAGTTGGTCGGCTTCCCATTGGGCAAAGCTGCGGCCGTCAGCTTTCAGCTTCCATTCAGTTCTTCCATTGGCAGCCCGACCGTTGATTATTGCGGCCGCCGCACTTGGGCTGGAAAAGGCATAATCTATGGTGAACTTGGCAAGAGCTCCGTTTGCCGCCAACACACCAGATGCAATAAGGTCAGAATGCAGTTGGGCGTAGCCCGCATTGTGCTGGGAGCGGCTTTTCCAAGTGCTTTGTGCGGCGGAACCGCGTTGGACCACCATTTCACCGTTTTCCAATAAAGCGCGGGCTTCGATGCCATGTTTAGGCGTTTTCAGCTCGAACTGGATGGCGGGTTCGCCAGCGTTGTGAGGGAGCGATAGGGGGGCGCTCTCGCGGGTCTTATTCAGAAACATATCTACCCTAATCGCGGGTAGAACCATTTGCAGGGTTTCCAGAAACGCTTCCATGTTGGATATTGCCGCCTCGGACAAGCTGCTGCGTGGCGGCGTGTTGCCGTTTTCCAGCGGCGTAGCCCCAACTGAGCGGGCGATTTCCACCAGCCGCGCTTCGAGGTACTTCACATGGGCTTTGTGCAGGTTGTTGGCGGTTGAGCTGATTAGAATGGCGGTCTCCCACCAGTCCTTGTTGGCGGCATGGGCCCGCAGGCGCAGCGACAGATCTTCGGTCTCGCCGATATAGGCCAGCGGTTCGCCATCCCTGATACCAAGCAATGCATAGACGCCAGTGTATCCGGCCTCTGGCCGTTGCAGCGCTTGTTTGAGCTGGGTGCGGGGCTCTCGCAGAACATGCCCCGTCCAATTGAAGACCTCGGCAGTGAGCATTCCATCGGGACGCCCGTCAATAATGAACAATTCCAGAGAGCGGCCTTTTGTGATCATCTATGCCTCGTAACGTCCTGATTTACCACCGTCTTTCAATATGACGCGCAGCCCGCCGATCTCCATCGCCTTATCAACCGCCTTGCTCATGTCATAGACCGTCAGGGCGGCGATGCTGGCGGCGGTGAGCGCCTCCATTTCGATGCCGGTCTGGCCTGTTGTCTTGACCGTGGTCTCAATCCGCACCCCGGGAAGGTCCGGGTCCAGGGTCAGATCAACCGCCACTTTGGTGATGGGCAGCGGGTGACACAGCGGGATCAGATCGGCGGTTTTCTTGGCCCCCATGATGCCTGCCAGACGGGCCACGCCAAGAACATCGCCTTTCTTGGCGCGCCCCTGTGAGAGGATGTCGAATGTGGCCTGTGCCATGCGGATATAGGCCTGGGCGCTGGCAATGCGAGCGGTCACCGCTTTGTCGGAGACGTCAACCATATGGGCATCGCCCTTGGCGTCAAAATGGGTCAGCGGCATCACATGGCTCCGGGTCTGAGGGGCGAGGCCAGCAGGGTGCGGGTGGCGCTGGCCACATCCTCCTGACGCATCAGGCTTTCGCCGATCAGGAAGCTGCGGGCGCCGTAGCGGGCCATTGCCGCCAGATCCTGCGGGCTGGTCAAGCCGCTTTCGCTGACAATCATGCGGTCGGCGGGGACGAGTTTTGACAGGGTGCGGGTGGTGTCCAGCGTGGTCTCAAAGGTCTTGAGATTGCGATTGTTTATCCCCACCAGCGGCGATTGCAGCGCGCAGGCCCGCTCCAGTTCCGCCGCATCATGCACCTCGAGCAGCACATCCATGCCCCAGTCGAATGCGGCCTGTTCCAACTCGGCGGCCTGGGCATCAGAGACCGAGGCCAGAATGATCAGGATGCAATCCGCCCCCAAAGCGCGGGCCTCGGCGACCTGATAGGTGTCATACATGAAATCTTTGCGCAGGGCCGGCAGGCTGCAAGCGGCGCGGGCCTGCACCAGAAATTCTTTGGCGCCCTGAATGCTGGGGCTGTCGGTCAGCACCGAAAGACAGCTGGCACCGCCCAGCTCATAGGCCCGTGCCAGCGCCGCGGGCTCAAAATCAGCGCGGATCAGGCCTTTCGATGGGCTGGCCTTTTTGATCTCGGCGATCAGGCCATATCCCTCGCGGTTGGCCCTTTTCAGCGCCTGGGCAAAACCACGCGGCGGGCTGGCCTCGCGGGCTTCGGCCTCGACCTCGCTGAGCGGTTTGGCTGCCTTGTCGGCGGCCACTTCTTCCAGCTTGTAGGCCTTGATCTTATCGAGAACATTTATTGTCATTTCAACGCCTCCGGTGGGTCAGTCCAATTGATTGTAGCCTCACCCCGAGCGTTCAGCCAGCGGTTAACCGCTGAAAACGGCTGCGAGCCAAAAAAGCCGCGTCGCGCTGAGAGCGGCGAGGGATGGGCCGATTTCAGGATCAGGTGATCGCCCGGATTGATATAAGTTTCAAGCTTTTGCGCCGCGTTGCCCCAGAGAATGTAAGCGGTGGGGCGATGGGAGGTCAGGTCCAGCACCTGATGGGCCAGGCGGGACCAGCCAAGCTGTTTGTGGCCATTGGCCTCGCCCGCCGGAACCGACAGCGCGGTGTTCAGCAGTAACACTCCCTGGGCGGCCCAGTTGTGCAGGTCTCCGGTCAAAGGGGCCTGACCGGTATCGTCGATCAATTCCTTGAAGATATTGTTCAGCGAGCGTGGCAGCGGGCGCACATCTGGTTCGACCGAAAAGGCCAGCCCGTGGGCGTGCCCCGGCGTCGGGTAGGGGTCCTGGCCCAGAATCACCACGCGGGTTTTATCAGGCGGGGTGAGCTGCAGCGCCGCAAACCGCTGATGATCCGGCGGCAGAATTTGTCGGCGATCGGCGGCGATGGCCGCGTCTATCGCTGGCCAGTCCTCGGCAAAGAACGCGAGGTCTGACCAACCCGGGGGCGTGTTGGATTTGCTCATCGGGGTCTCAGCGCGCTGCAGAGGTGATCCGCGCCAGGGCCTCCAGTTTCGACTTTGCCGCGCCTGAATCGATGCTTTCGCGCGCCATTTCAACACCTTCCGGTAAGTTCCTCACCTTTCCCGCGACAATCAAAGCCGAGGCCGTGTTGAGCAGAACCGCGTCGCGGTAGGCTGATTTTTCACCATTTAGCAGTGCCCGAAAGGCATTGGCGTTGTCGGTCGGCGAGCCTCCAATGATGTCCTCAAAGGGGTGAACGGGCAGGCCGGCCTCTTCCGGGTGCAGTTCGAAATCCTTGACGCTGCCGTCTTCTTCCAGCGCCGAGACCCAGCTGACACCGGTGATGGTCAGCTCGTCGGTGCCGTCAGAGCCATGCACCAGCCAGGCCCGCTCAGATCCCAATTGCCCCAGCGTTTCCGCCATCGGCCGGATCAGGTCGCGGGAAAATGCCCCGGTCAGCTGGCGTTTGACGCCAGCTGGATTGGTCAGCGGGCCAAGGATGTTGAAGATTGTGCGGGTGCCCAATTCTTGCCGGGTTGGCATCACATGGGCGGTTGCCGGATGGTGCATCGGCGCCATCATGAAGGCGATGCCACATTCCGCCAGTGCTTTTTCCACCACATCCGGGGTCACCATCACGTTGATGCCCATCTGGGTCTGAACGTCGGCCGTGCCCGAGCGCGACGACAGGTTGCGATTGCCGTGCTTGGCCACCACAACTCCGGCGCCGGCGGTGACAAAGGCGGTGGCGGTGGAAATGTTCAGCGTATGTTTGCCGTCGCCGCCGGTGCCGACGATATCCATGGCGCCCGCCGGCGCCCTAACGGCATTGCATTTTGACCGCATCACCGAAGCGGCGGCGGCATATTCATCGACCGTCTCACCGCGGGTCCGCAGTGCCATCAGAAGTCCGCCGATCTGGCTGGGGGTGGCCTCGCCCTCAAACAGCAGGGTAAAGGCCAGTTCCGCCTCGTCGCGGGTCAGCGGCCGTTCTGCCGATGCGCCGATCAGCGGCTTCAGTCGATCACTCATGCGGGCTCCTTCATTTCGCTGAGAAAGTTCTTTAGCAGCGCATGGCCATGTTCCGAGGCAATGGATTCGGGGTGGAACTGGACGCCGTGAATGGGCAGGGTTTTGTGCTGCAGCCCCATGATGGTGCCATCTTCCAGCTCGGCCGTGATCTCCAGGCAGTCCGGCAATGTGTCGCGGTCAACCACCAGAGAATGATACCTGGTGGCCTCAAACGGGGTTGGAAGGCCGCTAAACAGCCCTTTGCCGCTGTGGTTCATGGTGCCCATCTTGCCGTGAACGATCTCGTGGCAACGCACGATGTTGCCGCCAAAACTCTGGCCGATGGTCTGGTGGCCAAGGCAAACGCCCATCAGCGGCGTGCGGGTTTCGGCGGCGGCCTGTGTCAGTGCCAGACAGATGCCGGCCTGATCAGGGTCGCGGGGACCGGGAGACAGCAAAATACCGGCGGGTTTCATCGCCATTGCCTCTTGCACATCAAGGGTATCATTGCGGCGGATTTCGACCTGCGCGCCCAGTTCCCCCAGGTAATGCACCAGATTGTAAGTAAAGGAATCATAGTTGTCTATTAGCAGCAACATGTTGACAGGCTCGTTTAAGGGCTGGCGGGGCGGGGCCACGCCGCATTATAGTGGTCACAACATACATGTTCAGGGTTGCGTGGCAGCGTCAAGGGCGCAGGGTGGCGCGGCAGTTATTCCACCGGTGTTGATGGGCGCAGTTGCCGCAACTCTGACGGGCAGACGCAAGACGCGAAAGGCGAGACAGGCATGCGAGGATTCCTGGGTGGGATAAGTTTGGGGGCGGTGGTCGCCGTCGGTGGCGCAGCGATGTTATCATTGTCGGCACCGCTGCCAGACGTGGTGGATGTCACGGTTCAGACCCCGCCTGAGACCAGTGAACCGACAAAAGAAACGGGCCTGCCAACCGACACACCTGGCCCGGATGCCCATCTGGTTGAGGTCGCTCCGGTTGCACCCGCTGCCGGGGCCAGCGATATCCTGAGCGGGGTGTTGCAAGATGTCGACACCCAACCCGCATCCCGACCCCTGGTTGCCAGCACCGGGACCGCGCTGTCTGACACTGCCGAGGTGGCGAGCGACGGTGGGTCTTCCCCGGCTGTCGCGGTGCAGATGGATGTCCCTGTTGTGCCCGTCGATCCGCTGCCGGTGCCCTTGGCGCCGTCGCCGGAAGCTGAGATCGTGGTCTCCAGCGAACCGGCTCAGCCGCCGCAGCCAACAGTGATGCCGCAATTGCCCGAACTGGACCTTGAGTCCTCCGAGACCCCGGCGCCACAGATTGCTGACAATACCACCGATGGTGCTGAGGAGAGTCCGTCAACTGTGCGCGGCGCTGACCTGGACGCCAGTCCCGAGACGGGGGTTGCCCCCATTGCCCCCGAAGGCGCGCCAACGGCCCCCGTGACGGTGCCCGAGCTGAGCGCTGAGATGCCAAGCCTGCAGGCGCCGGACTCTGGCACCATGCCGGTCAGTCAATTGCCAGTCGTGACCACCGCCCCGGCCGCGCAATTTGTTCCCGGCGAAAGCCGCAACACCGCCGAAGCGCAGGACGAAACCCAGGGTCAGTCGGGCGAAAGGGTCGCTGCCCTGGCGACCACTACGGCGGGGCGGGACACGTCTGATGCTGTGACAATCGGCACGCCCGTTGTGCCGTTGACCGAGCGCAACACTGAAACCACTGACGGCAATTATTCTGCTGTTCAGCTGGCTTCGCCGTTTGACGCATATGCTGAATCCTTCACCAATCCCGAAGGCCGACCGCTGATGGCGATTGTGCTGATTGACGACGCCCAGTCGATTGGCGCCGAGGCACTGGTCGGGTTTCCCTATCCGCTGAGCTTTGCCATCGACCCGGAAGATCCCAATGCGGCTGAAAAAATGCACGCGCGCCGGGCGTCAGGTTTTGAGGTGTTGATTTTGGCAGATCTGCCCCGCGAAGCAGCACCTCAGGATGCGGAAACTGCGCTGGCGGTTTGGTTTGATATCCTGCCCGAATCGATTGCTCTGCTGGAAGGCACCGGCACCGGTTTTCAGGGCAACCGGCCGCTGGCCGATCAGGTCTCGGCTGTGGTCGCAGCGTCGGGGCGCGGCCTGCTGACACAGAATCACGGGCTCAACACCGTGCAAAAGCTGGCGGCGCGCGACGGGGTGCCGGCCTCGGTTGTGTTTCGGGACTTTGACGGCGCCGGACAGAACCCCAAGGCGATCCGCCGCTTTCTCGATCAGGCTGCGTTTCGCGCCGGTCAGGAAGGTGCGGTGATCATGCTGGGCCGGGTCAGGCCGGACACCATCTCGGCGCTGTTGCTGTGGGGGCTGCAAGATCGCGCCTCTCGGGTGGCATTGGCGCCGGTGTCCGCTGCGCTGGCCCATCAGACCGGCGACAAATAACCACCACGTTTGAGAGCCGCCGATCCTGGCTGTCCTAACATAAAGAGCAGATTTCAAATGATCGATCTGGTGGTTCTAATCACGGCGGCGTTTCTGGCGGGGGGCTTAAATGCCATTGCCGGGGGGGGCAGTTTTCTGACCTTTCCGGCCCTGGTGTTTACCGGCATTGCGCCGATCGCTGCCAATGCCACCAGCGCGGTGGCGGTTTTTCCCGGCTATGCCAGTGGCGCATTGGGATTTCTGAGTGAGCTGCGGCGCTTTGATCGCCGGGTGCTGATCCACCTTGTGGGCCTGTCGGTGCTGGGCGGCGTGTCCGGCTCGCTGTTGCTGCTGGTCACGCCTGCCAGTGTTTTCAACTGGGTTGTGCCCTGGCTCTTGTTGTTTGCAACTATACTATTCTTGTTAGGGGGGCGCATCAATTGCTGGATCGAGGCGCGCGGCAAGGCAAAGAGCAACAGCTGGTTGCCGACCCTATTGGTGTCGATCTACGGCGGTTATTTCAACGGTGGGCTTGGCATTGTGCTGCTAGCGCTGTTTTCGGCGCAGGGGATGCGCGATCTGAACCTGATGAACGGGTTGAAGAATCTTCTGTCGTTTGTGCTGTCCGCCGCTTCGGTGGTCACCTTCACGCTGGCGGGGATTGTGCACTGGTATGAGGCGGGGTTCATGATGGTCGCCGCCACCATCGGCGGCTATTTTGGAGCCCGGGTGGCACGGCGGCTGCCGGTGGCGATGATCAAGGCGATTGTGGTGCTGGTGGGTCTGGTGATGACCACTGTGTTTTTCGCGCGCAACCTTGCCTGATGCCGATTGCAAATGCCCGTTTTACCGGTGTTTTTCCCGCCGACTGACAGGCGGCACAGTCATGCGATGAAGAATAGTTCAACTGTAAACCAAAGACCTTCAATACTAAACAAAACGGCGCCCCATTTATGAGGCGCCATTTCCAAGTCTGTTGATGGCTCCCGCAGGTTGGATCAGCGGTTGCCGCTGCCGGTAAAGCGGCCCGCGTCTGCCGCTGCGCGGCGAATGGCGTTGGATTTGTGCACCGTCTCCATATATTCGGATTCCGGGTCGCTGTCGTAAACCACGCCACCACCGGCCTGAATATACAGCTTCTTGTCCTGAACCACGGCGGTGCGCAGCGCGATGCACATGTCCATATCGCCGCCCGCCGAGAAATAGCCAACACCGCCGCCATAGATACCGCGTTTTTCCGGCTCCAGCTCGTCGATGATCTCCATCGCCCGCACCTTGGGGGCGCCGGATACGGTACCGGCCGGCATTCCGGCAAAGAAGGCATCCAGCGCATCCTTGTCCTCGGCCATTTCACCGACCACATTGGAGACGATATGCATCACGTGGCTGTAGCGTTCGATGATGAACTTCTCGGTGGGGCGCACGGTGCCGATCTTGGCCACACGGCCGGTATCATTGCGGCCCAGATCCAGCAGCATCAGATGCTCGGCCAGTTCTTTCTTGTCGGCCAGCAGCTCGGCCTCTAGTGCGCGGTCTTCCTCGGGGGTGGCGCCACGGGGGCGGGTGCCGGCAATGGGGCGAATGGTGATCTCGTCGCCAAACACCCGCACCAGAATTTCCGGGCTGGCGCCGACCACCTGAAAGCTGCCAAAGTTGAAATAGAACATGAAAGGCGACGGGTTGGTGCGGCGCAGCGAGCGATACAGCGCAAAGGGCGGCTGCCGGAACTCTTGCGTCCAGCGCTGCGCTGGTACCACCTGAAAGATATCGCCGGCCCGGATGTAATCCTTGGCCTTTTCCACCGCCTGCATATAGCCGACTTTGGTGAAATTGCTGACCGGCGGCGCGATCTCGTCGGCCTCGCCCAGATCGCGGGTCTCGGCGGGCATGGCGCGTTCCAGATCCCGCACCGCATCCATCACCCGTTCCGCTGCCTGCGCATAGGCGGCGCGGGCAGACTGGCCATCACTGACCCAGCAGGGCGAGACCACTGTCACCTCGCCCTTGACGCCGTCAAGCACCGCCACCACCGAGGGCCGCATCATCAGCGCATCCGGCAGCCCCAGCGGGTCTGGGTTCACATTCGGCAGGTGTTCCACCAGCCGCACCATGTCATAGCCCAGATAGCCAAACAGCCCGGCCGCCGCCTGTGGCAGATCCTCGGGCAGATCAATCCGGCTCTCACCGATCAGGGCCCGCAGATTGTCCATCGGGTTGCCGGGCTGATCGGTGAAAGCCCCCCCATCAAACCGCGCTGAGCGGTTCAGCGCCGAGGTCTCACCGTGGCAGCGCCAGACCAGATCCGGTTTCATCCCGATGATGGAATAACGACCGCGTATCTCGCCTCCGGTCACTGATTCCAGCATAAAGGCGTCCTTTTGGGCGCCTGTCAGCTTCAGCATCAGCGACACCGGCGTGTCGAGATCCGCGGCCAGGCGGGTATAGACAACCTGGTTTTCACCGGCCTCATAGGCCTTGGCGAAACTGTCGAAATCGGGGGTCAGAGCCATGATCTGCTGCCTTGGTTACTGAAAGTTAGCCTGGACGGCATTGATTGCCTGCTGGTCAATTGTAGGACGGGCGCGAAATTGAGCGTCTTGCGCAAACGCCTGGAACAGCGCCTGAGACAGGGCCTGGTTTAGCTGTGCCTGCAAAGCATTGGCCAGTGCGGTCAGATCATTGTTTTCGCTTGCCGGTAGGATTTCCTCCAGCCGCAGCACCACGGTCGAGCTGTCGTCTGAGACCAGCCGCAACTCGCCCGGGGCCATCTCAAACAGCTGGGTCATCATGTCTGCGGGGGTATTGTCGATATAGGCGGTGCGGGTCAGGCCGGTTTCGGCGGTCACCGTCAGATTATCGTCAAACTCACCCTTGGTCTCGGCGCGGGCAAGAATGGCCTTGGCTTCGGTGGTGATGGCGTTCTGACGCTGCTCTGCATTCCAACCCTGCAAGGCCTTGGTCATGGCCTCTGCCAGCGGCTCCGGGCGGGCCGGTAGCGTGTTGTCCAGACGGATGGCAAACAGGCTGCCGTCCTCCAGGAAGTTGACTGCGGGGAAATCTTCGGCGGTGACGGCAGCTGCTGTCTCGCGGAAGCCATTATAGGCGGCAACGCCGTCGCTGCTCTGGGCGGTCCAGCTGATCTGGCCCAGTTCCATGTCGGTCTCGTCGGCGATGTCTTCGAGGGTGGCGCCGCCGGCCAGCAGATCGTCGATCTCTTCGGCTTGCTGCTCGATCAGGCGGCGGGCACGGCCACTGGCCAGCTCGTCACGCAGTTCGGCCTCGACATCGGCCAACAGGGTGACGCGGGCTCCCAGGTGGCCATTGATGCGGAACAGTGCCGGGCCAAGATCGGTGGGCAGCGGGCCGACGACGTCGCCGACCTGTGCCGAGAAGATGTCCTGACCGGCGGCGCCCAGGGCTCCCATGGTCACGTCACCCATATCGACGTCGGCCAAAGCCAAGCCGCGATTGTCCACCAGGGACTCAAATGTGGCGCCATTGGTTTCCAGCTGTGCCATGGCGCTGGAGGCTGCGGCGGCATCGGAAAACACCAGCCGTTCGACCAGACGACGTTCCGGCGCCTGATATTGATCGGCGCGTTGGTTGAACAGGTCCTGCAGCGCCTGCTGGTCGATCTCTACTTGATCGATCAACATGGTTGGCGACATCAGCACATAGGTGATCTCTTTGGCCTCGGGCAGGGTGAACAGATCCGGGTTGCCATCGTAATAGGCCTGCAATTCACCATCTGTCGGCGCCAGCGCGATCATTGCGGTCTGGTCCTGGCCCAGTTGCACCCAGGAAAAGCTGCGGCGTGCGCCGATGAAGTTGGTAATGGTGTCGCGCATGGTTGTCGGCATCTCGGCGCCGACCATCATCGCCCCCTGCACCAATGTCCGGGCGGCTTCGCGGCGCAGATCGTCCTCAAAATCCCGCTCGGACAGGCCTGCATTGCCTAGGGCATAGGTATAGGATTCGCGGTCAAATTCGCCACTGAGCCCCTGGAAACTGGGGATTTCGACGATTTCCTTCAGCAGGTTTTCGTCGCCAATGGAGATCCCCAACTGGCCGACCTCGTTGTCGATGGCAGCAATGGACACCAGACGACCCAGCACCTGCCGGTCGATACCCAACGCGGCAAGCTGTGACATCGGGATCAATTGCCCGGTCTGTGCCTGCAATGCGCGCTGTTCACGCTGCATTGCACGATAATATTCCTCGACGGTAATATCTCGATCACCAACCGTTGCCACGGCGGTGTTTGACCCCGAGAAGCTGACGGCGCCAAAGCCCACAAGGCCAAACATGATCATCCCCATCAGGATCCACACGAAGGTTTTGGAAAGATGTTTCATGCCTACGGCCATGATGCCCTCTTATTTGTCGGTGCCCCTGCATCTTGCGCCTTTGAAGTAGCCGCAGCAGGGGGGTGTAAAATTTGCTGATGCCCTGAATACGCTGCCACCCGGTCAGGAGCAAGCCGTGTTGGGGGCTCAGAGATTAATCAAGCCTGGCTCTAGGGTTGAAATGCAGCCAGCCGGTGAAACAATTCGGTAATTCCGCCCCGATCGACATTGGCAAAGGCAATGCGGAATTGCCGTGCCCCCCCCGGATCGTCGCCGGGCATGAACATGGAGCCGGGCAGCATCAGGATCGAGGCATCCGTGACCAACTTGCGGGCGATCTCATCTGCGGTCTGCGGGAACGGGTGTTCAACATAGGCAAAATAGGCTCCGCAACCCAGCAATTTCCAGCCTTGCTCGGCTATAATCGCAAAGCCCTCTTGGATGGCGGCGCGTCGATCCAGGATCTCTTCGCGTTCACCGGCAACCCAGTCGGATAGGTTTTGCAGCCCCCACAGAGCGCCAATCTGACCCAGTTGATTGGGGCAGATGGTCACGGTGTCGAGAAATTTCCCTATCTCGATCAGTTGGGCGGGAGAGGTGGCAAGGGCGCCAACCCGGTGGCCGGTCAGCCGGTAAGCCTTGGAAAAGGAATAGAGGTGGATCAGTGTCTGGTCCCAATCGGCCAATTGCAGCAATTGATGAGGCGGGCCGGAGCGGCTGTCGAAATCACGGTAGGTTTCATCCAGGATCAGCGCCAGCCCGTTGGATTTCGCCAGATCAAAAAATGCGCGCAGCAGCTCAGCGGGATATTCGACGCCGCAGGGGTTGTTGGGGGAGACCAGTGCGATGGCGCGGCTGCGCGGGGTGATCAAAGCCGCGGCCTTCTCCACATCCGGCAGCATATAGGCGCCTACTCCAAGTGCAACGGCGCGGACACCAGAGATATCCAGCCACATTTTGTGGTTGAAATACCAAGGCGCCGGGATGATGACCTCGTCTCCATCGACGCAGAGCGAGGCGATTGTGGCCGCAAAGGCCTGATTGCAGCCAGAGGTGATACCGATCTGCTGGCTGCTGATATCTGCGCCGTAGTGATCCGAAATCTGCGCCGCCAGCCCGGCCCGCAAGTCACTGCGACCCAGCACGGCTCCATAAAGATGAGCGCTGTTGTCGGTCAGCGCAGCCTGCGCCATCGCCTGGCGAAGACCCTCTGTAGGCGGATCAATTGGCGCCGCCTGGCTGACGTTCAACAGCGGTCGCTCGGGCGGAAAGGAAACGCCGTCAAGCCAGCCAAAGGCTTCGACAATTGGCGACACAAAGGTTGAACGGGTGCGGGAGATCGACATTTACGGCTTCCTGTTGCTCTGCCCTGGGGGTGTAGCGCCCTGGGGATGTAGGGTGAACCAAAGCAACTGGAGCAAAGTCGGCAAAAATTCACCCAATCACTGGCAGAGCCAGCAACAGCTTGCAAGAAAAATGGGTGGTGTCTTTCTGACCTGGGCACAAATGCAAAAAAAACGCGCCCCAAAGGGGAGCGCGCTTGCGTTGATTTTCTATTGGCAGCCTAAGTTCAATCGGTGCCGCGATAAGGCTCGACATATTGCAGCGCCATATCCCAGGGGAAGAAGATCCAGGTGTCCTGGCTGACCTCGGTGATAAAGGTATGCACCATCGGGCGGCCTTTGGGCTTGGCATAAACGGTGGCAAAATGCGCCTTGGGGTACAGGTTGCGCACCAATTCAAGTGTTCTGCCGCTGTCCACCAGATCGTCAATGATCAGGATACCTTCGCCGTCCTTGCCCATGATGCCGGCATCCGGCGCCTTCAGCACCTCGGCCTCACCCTGCGCCTGATGGTGGTAAGAGCGCACCGAGATGGTGTCGACGGTGCGGATATCCAGCTCCCGCGCCACAATCATTGCAGGCGCCATACCGCCGCGGGTGATGGCCACAACGGCGCGCCAGGCACCCTCATTGGGGCCCTGTCCATCCAGGCGCCAGGCCAAGGCGCGGCTGTCCCGGTGGATCTGGTCCCAGGAAATGTGAAAGCCTTTTTCATGTGGCAGACGATCGGTCATAGTGGGCTCTCCGCTGAGTGCATCAGGTTGCTGCGATCTTGACCCCAAGCAGGGCCAAAAGCCCGCCAAAGGTTCGGTCGATCACATGTTTCAAATTGATATAGATAAGACGGGTCTTTTCCAAAGAGAAAAGCCGCGCCACCAGGGCGTTCCACAGGGATTCGCCAAGGAATATGCAGAGTAGCAGGGCCGCCAGGACGGCGCCGGGGGTGCCGGTGGGAACCGTGCCGATGAAAACCGCGCCAAAGAACACGGCGGGTTTTGGATTGGCCAGCTGGGTCACCAGTCCCAGCCGAAATCCCCCCAATGGGGAGCGCGGCGTCACAGGCATGGTGGATTCGGCGACCGGATCATCAGCGCCGCGCCACATTTTATAGGCCATCCAGATCAAAAATCCGGCGCCGCCAAACTTCAATGCGGTCAACAGCACCGGGGCATAGTCAAACAGCAGCGCCAGTCCAAACAAGGCAGCGGCGGCCCAAATCACCGCTCCCGCACCAATGCCAATGGCCAGCGCCACACCGGTGCGCCAGCCTTCGGTCAAGCCGATGCGCGCCGCCATCAACACGGCAGGGCCGGGGCTGATGGCGGCCATCAGGCAAAGCAGAACTGCAGCTATGAAGGCGGCGAGGCTCATTCTTTGGACATATCCGGCGCATCAACCGCCTTCATGCCAACCACATGATAGCCCGCATCGACGTGCAGGTTTTCACCAGTCACCCCGGAAGACAGGTCAGACAGCAGATACAGCGCCGATTTGCCCACATCGTCGATTGTTACATTGCGGCGCAGCGGCGAATTATACTCGTTCCACTTCATGATGTAGCGGAAGTCACCAATACCCGAGGCCGCCAGGGTCTTGATCGGACCCGCCGAGATGGCGTTGACGCGGATACCGTCCTTGCCCAGATCCTCGGCCAGGTATTTGACCGAAGCCTCCAGCGCCGCCTTGGCAACCCCCATGACATTATAATGCGGCATCACCTGCTCGGCGCCGTAATAGGTCATGGTCAGGAACGACCCGCCCTCGGTCATCATCTTTTCAGCGCGCTTTACAACGGCGGTAAAGGAATAGACCGAGATATCCATGGTCATCTGGAAATTGGCCCGGCTGGTGTCGACATAACGTCCGCGCAGCTCGTTCTTGTCGGAAAAGCCAATGGCGTGCACCACAAAGTCCAGCTTGCCCCATTTTTCTTCCAGCGAGGCGAACAGCGCGTCGATCGAACCCTCATCTGAGACATCGCAGGGCAGCACAATGTCACTGCCCAGTTTTGCGGCCAGCGGGCCGACCCGTTTCTTGAGCGCTTCGCCCTGATAGGAAAAGGCCAGCTCGGCGCCGGCATCGGCGCAGGCCTGGGCGATGCCCCAGGCGATTGACTTGTTATTGGCCAGGCCCATGATAAGGCCGCGCTTTCCAGCCATCAATTGATTAGACATGCAGGTTCTCCGCCCGTGTTCGCGTGATTTAGCGATCTTTAGATTATTGGGCGGTTTGCTTCAAGGGTTGGTGGCCTTGCCGACTGCGGTCAAGCTGCCTAGGGTGCCGGTGACACTAGAGTGAGGGACAGATGTCAGACCGTAGTGGAATTTTTTCAGGTGACGATCCGTTTGAGATTGCCCGCACCTGGCTGGCCGAGGCTGAAAAGACAGAGCCCAATGATGCCAACGCTATAGCCCTGTCTACCGTCGATGCCGAGGGCATGCCAAATGCACGGATGGTGCTGCTGAAAGACATCGAAGCGGGCGCATTTGTGTTTTACACCAATTATAAAAGCGCCAAGGCGAGTGAACTGGATCGGGGTGAGAAAGCCGCCTTTGTGATGCACTGGAAGTCGCTGCGCCGTCAGATTCGGGTGCGCGGCGACATCAGCCGCGAGGATGGTCCGCAGGCCGATGCCTATTATCAGTCGCGATCGCTGCAAAGCCGCCTTGGTGCCTGGGCCTCGCATCAGTCACAGCCACTGTCCAGCCGGGCGGCGCTGATGGCTGAGGTCGCCAAGGTCACCGCGACCAAGGGCCCGTCCCCTAAGCGGCCGCCATACTGGGGCGGCTATCGGTTGGTGCCCACGGAAATTGAGTTTTGGGCGGATGGCAAGTTTCGGCTGCATGATCGATTTGTCTGGCGTCGGAGTGACCTAGCGTCACGCTGGTCGGTGACCCGAATTAGTCCATAATATCTGTGTGGCAGAAAAAAAAGCAGCATCTAAATTGTATCTTTGAACTTGAAGTCGGGCCTGAAAAAGATATGCCGTGTGCCGCAGTAACTGTGCTAACAGCAATAAAAACAAGAACACGCGGTGGACATAAAATTGGCAGAAGATCTAAGCAGCATGTATCAGGTTTGTGGCCAGGTTAAATGGTTCGACCCAGCCAAAGGCTATGGCTTTGTGGTGTCAGAGACTGGTGGCCCTGACATTTTGTTGCATGTGAATGTGCTGCGCAATTTTGGCCAAAGCTCGGTTGCGGATGGCGCTGACATCGTGATTCTCACCCATAATACAGACCGGGGCGTTCAGGCTGTCGAAGTGGTTTCGATTGTTGCCCCCGAGCGTGACGAAACACCGGTGCTAGCTGATTTTGCCGATCTTGATCTGGACGCCCTGCGCTCTGAACCGCTGGAAGCGGCGCGGATCAAGTGGTTTGACAAGGGCAAGGGCTTTGGCTTTGCCAATGTGTTTGGCAGCAATGAGGACGTCTTTGTGCATGTCGAAGTTCTGCGCCAATCCGGACTGGCAGACCTGCAACCGGGCGAAGCGCTGGCGATGCGGGTGATTGATGGCAATCGTGGCCGGATGGCGGTCGAGGTGCAGGCCTGGGAATGCGCCGTACCGGCAGAGACATGAGACAACCGGTATGAAACAACATGTCGCGGCACTGGCCTTGGGTATTGCGGCGGCTGTTTCAGGCAGCGCAGAGGCCAGCTGCCAGCCGGATCGTGCCGATTTACGGGGCGACTGGGGGCAGGCCTCCTTTATTATAGAAATTGTCGACACCCCAGAGGATCGCGCCCAGGGGTTGATGTTCCGCGAGACAATGCCGCGTGGCGCCGGCATGCTGTTTGTCTATGAATACCCCCAGCGCGCCAGTTTCTGGATGAAGAATACACTGATTGCTCTGGATATCATTTTCATCGATGTCAGCGGCGTCGTCACCCGGGTCCATGCCAATGCCATCCCTGGGGACTTAAGCCCGATTCCCGGCGGTGATCAGGTCTTTGCGGTGCTGGAAATCAACGCCGGACTGGCCGCCCGCTATGGGATTTCTGCCGGAACCGAGATGCGCCAGAGTGTTTTTTCAGACGGAGGGCCAAAATGGCCATGTTAGGGGTTTTCGAATCCTTTGGGCACAGCTAGAGAAGGCGCACGGTCCGGGGCGTGGCGCAGTCTGGTAGCGCACCTGTTTTGGGTACAGGGGGTCGTGAGTTCGAATCTCGCCGCCCCGACCATTTTTCCTTTGTCCAGTGATAGCAGACCTCTTGGTCGGATCACTGGACAGGGCGAAAAAAACAAACTGCCGGGTATCACGGCGATTCTCAAACAGAATTGGAAATTCGATTCAGGGCCACCGCTCCGGTAATTGTGCGTTGGCAATTGCGCTATTGAAGCCACATATCTGGCGCAGGCAGCACCACTCGGCCGATTTCCGCAGTCCCGACTTGGGAAACCGCTTGGGGGTCAGAGCCGCAATTCGGCCTGTGGATTAAATTGCGACCTGAGCAATACGGGGCGGTTTTTTCCGGCCATTTTAGCTGCCGGTCCTGAGGCACAGTCAACAACTCGTTACCTTGTCGGGATAATTTCCAACCCAGCACTTGGCGGCGTGGCGCTCACGGTGGCGCGCCACCTTGTGGATGAATCACCTGAGGCATCAGGCCGGAATTCCAGAAAAGGCGGTCAATATAAAAGATGGTGTTTCTGGGCTAACTTTACCGTTGACCAAATATGCAAATATACGCCAAATTGTAGCAACAAGTTGGAGTGCCACTAGATCTAGCGTGATCTTCCTGGAACGACTCTGACAACATTAACAATTGTAACGACCGTTTTGACGACCGATTTCAGGTCAGAGTGCCCGCTTGCCCGCGTGGCCCTACGGTAGTTTATTGCGTTTCTATGATGGGCCGTGCGGGGGCAACGCACCAAAATACTCGAAGACAAAGGCAGCAGAATGAAGATTGAAAGAAAGTTCACCACGGCCGGGCGGGACGCTTACGCAGATCTGAATTTCATCTCTGCCACGTCGGAAATTCGAAACCCGGATGGAACAATTGTGTTCCGCCTTGATAACGTCGTGGTGCCCTCCAGCTGGAGCCAGGTGGCCAGTGACGTTATTGCCCAGAAATACTTCCGCAAGGCCGGGGTGCCATCGCGGGTGAAGAAGATCCGCGAAAAGGATGTCCCCGAGTTTCTCTGGCGCTCGGTGCCCGACGGCGATGATGTTGAATTTGGCGGCGAGACCTCGTCAAAGCAGGTGTTCGACCGGCTGGCCGGTGCCTGGGCCTATTGGGGCTGGAAGGGCGGCTATTTCAGCTCCGAAGAGGACGCCCGGTCCTACTATGACGAGATGCGGTTTATGCTGGCCAGCCAACGCGCCGCCCCCAATAGCCCGCAATGGTTCAACACCGGCTTGCACTGGGCCTATGGTATTGATGGCCCCGCTCAGGGCCACCATTATGTGGATCACAAAACTGGCAAGCTGACCAAATCCAACAGTTCGTATGAGCACCCACAGCCGCATGCCTGTTTCATTCAGGGGGTAAAGGATGATCTGGTCAACGAAGGCGGCATCATGGATCTCTGGGTGCGCGAGGCGCGCCTGTTCAAATACGGCTCCGGCACCGGCACCAACTTCAGCCACCTGCGCGGATCCGGTGAATCTCTGTCCGGCGGCGGTAAATCCTCGGGGCTGATGGGCTTTCTGAAAATTGGCGACCGGGCGGCTGGCGCCATCAAATCGGGCGGCACCACCCGGCGCGCCGCCAAGATGGTCATCGTGGATGCGGACCACCCCGATATTGAGCAGTTCATTGAGTGGAAAGTGCTTGAAGAACAAAAGGTTGCCTCAATCGTGGCCGGTTCCAAGATGCATGAGAAGATGCTGAATGGTATCTTTGAGGCGATCCGCAGCTGGGATGGCGCTGAGGCTGATGCCTATGACGCCGCCGGCAACAGCTCCCTGAAGACGGCAATCCGCGCCGCCAAGAAGGTGATGATCCCCGAGACCTATATCAAACGGGTGCTGGACTACGCCAAGCAAGGCCACACCAGCATCGAATTCCCCACCTATGATACCGATTGGGATTCCGAGGCCTATAGCTCGGTGTCCGGGCAAAACTCGAACAACTCAATCCGGGTCACCAATGCGTTCCTGACGGCGGTTGAAAAAGACGCCGATTGGCAGCTGATCAACCGCACCGATGGCAAGGTCGCCAAGACCATCAAGGCGCGGGATCTGTGGGACCGGGTTGGCCATGCCGCCTGGGCCTGCGCCGATCCGGGTATCCAGTATCACGACACGGTCAACGACTGGCACACCTGTCCGGCAGATGGCGAGATCCGCGGATCCAATCCCTGTTCCGAGTATATGTTTCTGGACAATACCGCCTGTAACCTGGCCTCGATCAACCTGCTGAGCTTCCTTAAGGGCGGCACATTCCAGGCCGAGGACTACATGCACGCCTGTCGGCTGTGGACGCTGACGCTCGAAGTCTCGGTGATGATGGCGCAGTTCCCGTCCAAGGAAATCGCGCAGCTGTCATATGACTTCCGCACCCTGGGGCTTGGCTACGCCAATATCGGCGGCTTGCTGATGACCATGGGGCACGGCTATGACAGTGTTGAGGGGCGGGCGCTCTGTGGGGCGCTGACGGCGCTGATGACCGGGGTTGCTTACACCACCTCGGCGGAAATTGCCGCTGAGTTGGGGCCGTTCGACGGCTATGGCCGCAATGCCGAGAACATGCTGCGGGTGATCCGCAATCACCGCAATGCCGCCTATAGCAAGACCGACGGCTATCAGGGGCTGTCCGTCAATCCGGTGCCGCTGGACCTGCACAATTGCCCGGATGCAGGGCTGACGGATCTGGCCAAAGCCGCCTGGGACGAGGCGCTGGCCTTGGGTGAAAAACATGGCTACCGCAACGCACAGACCACGGTGATTGCCCCAACCGGCACCATCGGTCTGGTGATGGACTGCGACACCACCGGGATCGAGCCAGATTTTGCTTTGGTCAAGTTCAAGAAACTGGCAGGCGGTGGTTACTTCAAGATCATCAACCGCTCGGTGCCCTCGGCGCTTGAGGGGCTAGGCTATTCCTCGGCTCAGATCGAAGAGATCTCTGGCTATGCTGTCGGCCACGGCACCATCGGCAATGCGCCGGCCATCAACCACATCTCGCTGGCCGGTCATGGCTTTGGCGCCAACGAGCTGTCCAAGATTGATGCGGCACTAGAGAGCGCCTTTGACATTCGCTTTGTGTTCAACCAGTGGACCCTGGGCGAGGATTTCTGCACCGGTGTGCTGGGCATTCCGGCGACCAAGCTGAATGACCCGACCTTTGATCTGCTGCGCCATCTTGGCTTTACCAAGGCCGATATTGAGGCCGCCAATGATCATGTCTGCGGCACCATGACCCTGGAAGGGGCGCCGCATCTGAAGGAGGCGCATTATCACATTTTTGATTGTGCTAATGCCTGCGGCAAAAAGGGCAAGCGTTTCCTGCCGGTGGACAGCCACATCACCATGATGGCAGCGGCGCAATCGTTTATCTCGGGGGCAATCTCCAAGACCATCAACATGCCCAACAATGCCACCATCGAGGACTGCCAGAAAGCCTATGAGCTCAGCTGGTCCCTGGGCATCAAGGCCAATGCGCTGTACCGCGACGGATCCAAGCTGAGCCAGCCTCTGGCGGCGGCCCTGGTAGAGGATGACGACGACGCAGCCGAGGTTATGGAAACGGGCAATAACCACGAGAAGGCCACCGTTCTGGCCGAGAAGATCGTCGAAAAAATCATCGTCAAAGAGATCATCAAATCTCACCGCGAAAAGATGCCACATCGCCGCAAAGGCTATACCCAGAAAGCCGTTGTCGGTGGCCACAAGGTCTATCTGCGGACCGGCGAATATGAGGGAGGCACCCTGGGCGAGATCTTCATCGACATGCACAAGGAAGGCGCTGGCTTTCGGGCGATGATGAACAATTTTGCCATCGCGATCTCGGTTGGTCTGCAATATGGGGTGCCGCTGGAAGAATTCGTCGATGCCTTTACCTTTACCAAGTTTGAGCCGGCCGGCATGGTGCAGGGCAATGACAGCATCAAGAACGCGACCTCAATTCTCGACTACATCTTCCGCGAGTTGGCGGTCTCTTATCTGGATCGCACCGATCTGGCGCATGTCAAACCCCAAGGCGCCACATTCGACGACATCGGACGTGGCGAGGCAGAAGGCGCCTCCAATGTCTCAGAGATCAGTGAGTCCGCTGCCAGCAGATCGCTGGAGGTGCTCAAGCAGATTTCCTCCACTGGCTATCTGCGCAAGCGGCTGCCGCAGGAACTTGTCGTGCTTCAGGGCGGGCAGGGGCTTGTCGCGGGTCTGAAACTCGATGCAAAACCGGCCACCACCGCGCCGGCCGCGACCCCGGCTAATCCGGGCATGACGGCGCGTACCAAGGCCAAAATGCAGGGCTATGAGGGCGAAGCCTGTAATGAGTGCGGCAATTACACATTGGTGCGCAATGGCACCTGCATGAAGTGCAATACCTGCGGCGGCACATCTGGCTGCAGCTAAGGATCGCGCCGCAACACGGCGTCTGGGGCAGGGACCGATTGTGGTCTGACCCCTGATCAAACAAAGCTGGGCAATGGGCTGCCCAGCTTACCACGACACGGGGCGGGTGCGCTTGCCCCAGGCGCTATTCAAGCCGCAGGCAATAACAAAACGAGCGGTAAACTACTGAGCTTGGATAGCGAAACCTTGGGGGGCCTTGAGCCCCCCATTTTTTTTTGTTAGTCGGGATTTGCAGCTTTAAACCGGAGACCTGTTATGGAACCCGCCCTCAGTATCTGCATTCCGGCCTATGAGATGGGTGGCTTTGGTGCCCATTATCTGGATCTGTCGCTGAAGATATTGGCGCAACAGGATTTTTCCGATTTTGAAGTGGTGGTTTCTGATCAGTCCAACGATGATGCGGTGGCAAAGCTCTGTGCTGTGCGGGGCCAGCACATGGATATCCGCCATGTCTGGAACAGAGACGGCAAACGCCAGGCCTCGGCCAACGTCAACAATGCTATGGCGCAGGCCAATGGGACTGTTCTGAAAATCCTGTTCCAGGATGATTTCCTAAATGGAAATAACGCGTTGCGGCAGATTCATCAGGCCATGGATGGTGGCGAAAAATGGCTGCTTTGCGGCTCATCAGTGACCCGTGATGGCACCACATTGCATCGGCCCATGGTGCCGCGGCTGACTGAAAAGCTACAGTTCGGCAATAACACAGTGTCCAGCCCCTCGGTGTTGGCCATGCGCCGGGACTCTGCGCTGCAATTTGATGAGAGCCTGATCTGGCTGATGGATGTGGATCTCTATAAACGGCTTTGGGATAGTCTTGGTGACCCGGTGATCCTGCCGGCCCCGCTGATCGTCAACCGGTTGCACGATGGGCAGGTCAGCGCCACGATCAGCAAGCAGTTGCGTCACAGGGAGCTTCGCTACATCCGTGCAAAACTTGCCGGTACCACCAGCTTTCGCGGCTGGATGGAGTACCTGCGCCAAAGGCTCAAGGCACTTTAGCGTCCAAGAAACCGGGTCAGATACGGCAGTTTCTTCGGTTCGCCAGAAGAGACCGGATTTGCCCTAACTGGTTCCCGGCAGTCATACCCGAATTTCTTGAAATCCTCGGCGTAGAGTGCCGCGATCAAGTCCAGGCTATCAGGAGTCAGCGGTGTTTTCACCGGCGATTGGCCTGTTTCGCTGCGCCGCTTGTTCTCATGCGGAATTTGACGCGATCCCGCCGTCTTGCCCTCCAGCTTGTCCAGGTGGGCGACAATGTCATCCAGATTGTCTTCCATCCTGAAAATCGTGCTGTTGGCAACAATGAGGTCGCAGGCCGGGCGCAGATGGTGATCAAACTGGTATGGATCCGTTTGGCAGCTGTCGGCCCATTGCTGGATCCACAGGTTGATATCCATGTCTTCGGATATGGTTTTTTCACCCCTACGCTGATAATCAAAGGCGCTGCGCAGGCGGGCAATGGGATGGCGGACCACCGCGAAACTGGACTTGATCCAATCTTTGGGAAACAACAGCGCAATGGCCTCGGCATCCACATGTTGCGGCGATGTTTTTGTCCACCGGAAGCTGTCTTCACGTCGGTAGAATTTTGAGTTCACAAAGGCCAGGTTACCGAAACGGGCCCGCAGGTAGTGTTCGACGGAGGCCCCTGCACATTTGGGGACGTGGCAGAAATAGTGTAATTCAAACCGAATGCGAAAAATGGGCATGCAAGGTGTCCCATGAATTGACGTCACTTGGCTGGTGCTGGCGGACGGTTTCAGTTCAAGGCAAGAGGTAATGCGCAGGGCACCTAGGGCAACCCTGGACAAGTTGGTGCGGTGGATGCTGTCGGCGGGGCAGAATAACAGGCTTGGCGGCGACCTGATGGCGTGGTAATCACCGGCTATGAAACAGACATGCACCATTACCATCTGCTGCATTTCCTGCTGAACAATCCAGCGGGCCGGTATCTGTCGTTTCAATCCTTCTGACACTTTGCTAAGCCCGCGCTGCGCGCCAGGTACATTTCGTGCCAACCTTAGGAGCTGTCATGACAACTGACATCGTGATCAAACTGCACAACACCAAGACCCGCCGCAAAGAGGTCCTTAGCCCGATCGACCCGGATAATGTGCGGATGTATGTCTGTGGTCCGACGGTTTACGATCGCGCCCATTTGGGCAACGCGCGCCCGGTGGTGGTGTTTGATGTGCTGTATCGTTTGCTGCGCCAGACTTACGGGGCCGAGCATGTCACCTATGCGCGCAACTTCACCGATGTGGACGACAAGATCAACAAACGGGCTGCGGATAGTGGCCGTAGTATTGGGGTGATCACCGATGAGACCATCCAGTGGTTTCTGGAGGATATGGGGGCGCTGGGAGCGTTAGAGCCGGACCATATGCCCCGCGCCACCCAGTATATTCCGCAGATGGTGACGATGATCGAGGCGCTGATCGCCAAGGGGCATGCCTATGCCGCTGAGGGCCATGTGTTATTTGCGGTGGACAGCTGGAAGCAGGGCTATGGAAAGCTGTCTGGCCGCTCGGTTGATGATATGATCGCTGGTGCGCGGGTCGAGGTGGCGCCCTATAAGCGCAACCCGATGGATTTTGTGCTGTGGAAGCCCTCGACGGCGGATCAGCCGGGCTGGGACGGGCCGGTGTGGGAGGGAAAGAGTGTCGGTCGTGGGCGTCCGGGCTGGCATATTGAGTGTTCGGCAATGTCTTATGAGTTGCTGGGCGACACCTTTGACATCCACGGCGGCGGCAATGACCTGATGTTCCCGCACCATGAGAATGAAATTGCGCAAAGCTGCTGTGTGAATGGTGATGATAGCTTTGCAAGAGTGTGGCTGCACAATGAGATGCTGCAGGTTGAGGGCAAGAAGATGTCCAAGAGTCTGGGGAATTTCTTTACTGTCAGAGACTTACTGGATCGCGGCGTGCCGGGTGAAGTGATCCGTTTTGTGTTTTTGTCGACGCACTATCGAAAGCCGATGGATTGGACCGACAAAAAGGCCAAGGATGCGGAGAGCATTCTCAGAAAATGGTATGCCCAAGCTGTCCAGGCACTGCCGGGAGGAACGCCTGATAATTATGTATTGAGAACCCTGGCTGATGATATCAATACTCATGGTGTATTGGCTGAGTGTCACCAGTACTCGCACGCCGATGACGTGGTAGCGCTTCGGTCCAGTTTAGAGTTGTTGGGTTTGATGGGTGATGAGGTCCCAAGTTGGGTCTCCGCTCCCGATGTTGATCTAACGTTGTATGAGGGTCGCTTGATAGAAGCCCGTTCCATTGCAATGGCAACAAAGGACTTCTCACAAGTCGATAGCCTGAAGGCGGCGTATATCGCCGCTGGTCTGGAAGTGCGGATGAGCAAAGCTGGGGTGGAATTGGTGCCTGGTTCTGGATTTGACCTGTCAAAGCTGGAGGCGCTGTGATGGTGAATACTCTGACAAGACCAGCACAGGACAGCGCCCGGACCTTGGGGGGCGTGAAGCGCCCTCTCGTGGGGAAGGTCGGGCGCTGTCGGTGCCAAGGGCACCGATCAGATTTTGAATTGGAGTGCCAGGCATGAGCAAACAACGCCTCTACCTCTACGACACCACCCTGCGCGATGGCCAGCAGACCCAGGGGGTGCAGTTCTCGACAGCTGAAAAGATCCAGATTGCCAAGGCGCTGGATGTTCTGGGGCTGGATTACATCGAGGGCGGCTGGCCGGGGGCCAATCCAACCGATAGCGCGTTTTTTGATGAGATGCCTAAAACCCGCGCCCGGCTGACCGCTTTTGGCATGACCAAACGGGCCGGGCGCTCGGCCGAGAATGACGATGTGCTGGCGGCGGTGATGAATGCCGGTACCCCGTCGGTCTGTCTGGTGGGCAAGGCGCATGACTACCATGTGACCACCGCGCTGGGGATCACGTTGGACGAGAACTTGGAGAACATCCGGGCCTCAATCGCGCATATCGTGGCGCAGGGGCGCGAGGCGCTTTATGACGCGGAGCACTTCTTTGACGGCTACAAGGACAATCCGGACTATGCGCTGGCGGCCTGCCGCGTGGCGCTGGAGGCCGGCGCCCGTTGGGTGGTGCTCTGTGACACCAATGGTGGCGCGCTGCCCAGCGAAGTGGGGCGTATTGTTGGCGAGGTGATCGGCGCCGGGCTGCCGGGGGATCATTTGGGCATCCATACCCATAACGACACCGAAAATGCGGTGGCCTGTTCGCTGGCGGCGGTTGATGCAGGCGTGCGCCAGTTGCAGGGCACCCTGAACGGGCTGGGCGAACGCTGTGGCAATGCCAATCTGACCACGCTGATCCCGACGCTGCTGCTGAAACAGCCCTACGCCAGCCTGTTTGAGATCGGGGTCAGCAAGGAGGCGCTGTCAGGGTTGACGCAGGTGAGCCGGATGCTGGACGATATTCTCAACCGGGTGCCGATGCGACAGGCGCCCTTTGTGGGGGCCTCGGCCTTTGCCCATAAGGCCGGGCTGCATGCCAGTGCTATCCTGAAAGATCCCAGCACCTATGAACATATCGCGCCGGAACTGGTGGGCAATGCCCGCATCATTCCGATGTCGAACCAGGCCGGCCAGAGCAACCTGCGACAGCGGCTGACCGAGGCGGGACTGAGCGTTGAAAAAGGCGATCCGGCGCTGGCCCGTATTCTGGAGCGGATCAAAATCCGCGAGGATGAGGGCTATGCCTATGACAGCGCCCAGGGCAGTTTTGAGCTGCTGGCGCGCGAAGAGCTGGGGCAACTGCCTGTGTTCTTTGAGGTCAAGCGCTACAAGGTCACCATTGAGCGGCGCAAGAACAAATATAACAAGATGGTCAGCCTGTCCGAGGCGGTTGTGGTGGTCAAAGTCGATGGCGAAAAACGGCTGTCGGTGAGCGAATCGATGGACGAGACCGGTACCGACCGCGGCCCGGTGAATGCGCTGGCCAAGGCGCTGACCAAGGATCTGGGGCGCTATTCACAGGTTCTGGCTGACATGCATCTGGTGGACTACAAGGTGCGGATCACCCAGGGCGGCACCGAGGCGGTCACCCGTGTCATCATCGACAGCGAAGACGCCACTGGCCGGCGCTGGTCGACGGTTGGGGTCAGCCCGAACATCATTGACGCCTCGTTTGAGGCGCTGCTGGATGCGATCCGCTGGAAGCTGATCCACCACGGTGAAGCAAAGTGACTTTCTTGTGGTGACTGGCGCGCAGGACGAGGCCTTTGTGGCGGGACAATATCAGCCGCTGATGTCGGCACAGACCACCAAAGGACGATACCATATTGTGGCCCAAACGGGCCATTTGGATATTGTCGATGCAGCGCAGACACTGACCACAATTGAGGACTTCTTGGATGGGTTTTGACGACGATCTGAAATCTTGCGCCGAGCTGGTGCAAAAGGGGGATGTGGATCGGTTTCAGGCGGTGATGGCGGCGCCGGTTGCCGCGCGTGAACTGCTGTTTGCGCTCTATGCTTTCAATGTTGAGCTGTCACGCGCGCCCTGGGCCAGCAGTGAAAGCATGATTGCCGAAATGCGGCTTCAGTGGTGGCGCGATCTGGGGGCAGAGATTGCCACTGGCCAACAGGTGCGCCGGCATTTTGTCGCCACTCCGCTGGCGCGGCTGTTGCGACCTGAACTGGCCACAGTCATCGATGCCATGGGCGAGGCGCGGCGGTGGGATATCTACCGCGATCCCTTTGTCGATGAGGCTGAGTTTGACGGCTATATCGACGCCACATCGGGTGGATTGATGTGGATGGCGGCCGCCTCTCTGGGCGCGGCAGACGAAGCGGTGGTGCGCGATTTTGCTTACGGTGTTGGCGTCGCCAACTGGCTGCAGGCGATCCCCAAACTGGAGGCGCAGAAACGGATTCCCTTGCTGGATGGAACCCCGGAGGGCGTGCGAGCATTGGCGCGTAAGGCGCTGAACAGAATGATGAATGCGCGTGCAGCTGGTGGCCGGGTGTCAGCCAGTGCCGGTGTTGCCCTGCTGGCTGGATGGCAGGCCGAGGCGATCTTGCGCCAGGCCATACAGCAGCCGGAACGGGTGGCTTTTGGGGCGCTCGGTCAAAGCGAGTTCCGCCGTCGTGCGGGGCTGATCTGGCGGGCGGCTCTGGGGCGCTGGTAGCGGTTTCGTCCGCCAAGGATAACGCGGCTTTAGGCGTTATCCTTTGTCACCGATGTAGCTGTCTTCGCGCGGGCGCAGGGTGAGCCATATCAGCGCGCCACCGGCCAGCACCAGAAACGGCACCATCGCCATGTTGACGGCGTTCCAGCCTTCAACCGGATTGCCGCCCGAGCAGTTCATCAAGCCGCCCGATGACAGCGACGCAAAGGTCACGCCGCCAAACACCAGCAGATCATTCAGCCCCTGCATGCGGCCACGCTCGTGCGGCTCGTGGGCGCCGGCCAGCATGGTGGTGGCGCCGATGAAGCCAAAGTTCCAGCCAAAGCCCAACAAGATCAGCGCGCCAAAGAAATTGCCCAGTTCGACCCCATTCAGGGCCACGGCTCCGGCAGCGGCCAGGATCACCAATCCGGCGGCCACGACCTTTTCGACGCCAAAGCGCGAGATCAGGTGGCCGGTGAAAAACGACGGAATATACATCGCCAGAACATGCATGGTGACCACATCGGCGGCGTTGTTCTGGGTGAAGCCACAGCCGACCACTGCCAGCGGTGTCGATGTCATCACCAGGTTCATCAGCGCATATGAGACCATGGCGCAGATCACCGCGACGGCGATGCGTGGCGTTTTCAGCAGCTCCCACCGGGTTCGACCACGCGGGCTTGTGGCACTGGGCGGCGTCGGCTTGGGAATGTCGAGAAACAAGAACAGTAAGGCGCCAACCAGATTGATCGCGATCACCGTCAGATAGGTGCCCATAAAGGGAACGACAAAGGCCTGGCTGGTCAGTTTGACAAATTGCGGACCAATGATGGCCGATAGCAAACCGCCCGCCATAACATATGAGATGGCCTTGGGGCGAAACCCCTCAGAGGCGGTGTCAGCGGCGGCAAAGCGGTAAAAGCCCTGCGCGCTCATGTAGATGCCGGTCAGCAGGCTGCCCACCAGGAAGACCGGGAACGAGCCCAGATACAACCCATAGGCCCCCACCATCCCGCCGGCGGCGCCGCCAAAGGCGCCAATGATAAAACCGGTGCGGCGGCCCCATTTCTGCATGATGGCGGAAATCGGCGTTGCCGACAGCATCGACCCCAGCACGATCAACGAGATCGGCAGGGTGGCAAAACAGGCGTTACTCGCCAGCGATTGCCCGGCCAGCCCGCCAAGGATAAAGACCATCGGCATCTGGGCGCCAAGAAACGCCTGCGCCATCACCAGAATGGCGACGTTGCGTTTGGCGAGACTGTCGTCGTGAGGGATCATACTAATTGTCATTCGAACTGGGTAGCTGCGAAAATTGCCGGATACAAGCCGGTTGCAGTGCTGCAGGCTGCGGCTAATCTGCAGGCGTTGGCGATAGAGGAGAGTGACGTGGCGTCAGAACCAAATGTGGGGCGGATCATCACCGGTGATGCCTGTGTGGCCGAGGGGGCTGCCTGGCTGGCGGCCAAAGATCCGCGATTTGCAGCGGCGCTCCTATTGACCGGACCATTGCCGTTGCGGATCAGGGCGGATGGCTTTGCCGCATTGCTGTCGGCGATTGTCAGCCAGCAGGTCAGCCTCGCCTCGGCGGCGGCAATCTGGAGCCGGATGAAAGAGGCAGAGCTGATCTATCCGCGCAATGTAAAAAGCGCCAGTGATGACCATTTGCGGGCGGTTGGATTGAGCCGACAGAAAGTTAAATATGCCCGTGCCCTGGCTAATGCTGGAATTGATTTCAACGCCTTGCGGGATGCTCCGACGGAGGATGTCATCAGGACACTTATCCAGGTTCCGGGGGTCGGCGCCTGGACTGCTGAAATATACGCCATGTTCTCGCTGGGGCGCGCGGATGTGTTTGCGCCGGGGGATCTGGCGCTGCAAGAGGCCGCACGCATTCTGTTTGAGCTGCCCGACAGGCCAAAAGAACGAGAGTTGCGCAAAATGGCCGCAGGTTGGTCACCCTGGAGGTCGGTTGCGGCGCGGCTGTTGTTTTCCTATTACCGGGTAGCAAAATCTAGGGAAGGAATCTGATGACTCGTGTATTGACTGCGGAACGCAAAGAACCGCTATCGGGAACAACCCGGTCTGTTGTGGTGTTCTTGCATGGCTATGGCGCTAATGGGGCTGACTTGCTGGGGCTGGCTGATCCGCTGGCTGAGCAGTTGCCGGACACATTGTTCGTGGCGCCCGATGCGCCGGAACGCTGTGCCGGCGCGCCGATGGGCTATCAATGGTTCCCGATCCCTTGGATCGACGGATCGTCGGAAGAAGAATCCGAACGGGGGATGCAGTCAGCTATTGCGGATCTGAACGCCTTTCTTGACGCGCTGATGGTGGACGAGGATGTGCTGCCCGAGCAACTGGTGCTGTTTGGTTTCAGCCAGGGGTCGATGATGGCGCTGCATGTGGCGCCACGGCGCGAAGATCCGGTGGCCGGCATCGTCGCCTTCTCGGGGCGTCTGTTGTCGCCCGAATCGCTGAAGGACGAGGTGGTCAGCAAGATGTCCATCCTGCTGGTGCATGGTGACGCAGATGACGTGGTGCCGCCGCAATCACTGCCTGAGGCGGCAGAGGCGCTGCAGGAGGCCGGGTTCAGGGATGTCTTTGCCCATATCCAAAAGGGAACCGGACACGGGATTGCGCAGGACGGGCTGAGCGTTGCGCTGGCGTTCATGCGCGACAAGCTTGGGCTCTAATCGTCGGCTTCCACGAAAAACGGACCGCCAGGGGAAGCCTTGGCGGTTGTGCTTTGATACTCCAGATTATGCCCAGTGCGTAGATGCATCTCAATAGCGCCCCCATTCTACCGAGGGCTCGGATCCTGTGCCGGGGCTGTCAGACCCGGCGGAAATCGCGATTGGCGATGAAACTGACAGGGAAAGAAAAATTCGGCGTCAAGCAGGCGTGCGCGGATCCGGTTTTTCTGCAATGGTTAGCGTCGCGCGTGTTGCGCTGGTTCGATATGAGTATTTACCTGCAAAAAAGAAACCAGGGACGTGCAGCCTGCATTGGCTTCTTTTTGCTAAAAATACTCAATCCCTAAGATGCATCAATGGGGCGGCCCAGTGTTTTGGGTAAGGTCCCGGCTAATAGCGACGAGGTTTTTGGGTGGTTTCTGGCAGGCTGACATCCTGCCAGGTTCCAGGTTGCAGCCCGTCCAGTGTCCAGTTTCCGATGCGGTAGCGGATCAGCCGCAGGGTGGGATGCCCAACCGCAGCCGTCATTCGGCGTACCTGACGGTTGCGGCCCTCGCGCAGTGTCAGCTTGATCCAGGAATCGGGGATGTTTTTGCGCACCCGGATCGGCGGCACCCGTGGCCACAGGTCGGCAGGGTCCCCCATAAGGCGGGCGGTTGCCGGTTTTGTGATCCCGTCTTTTAGGTCGACGCCATTTGCCAGAGCCGTCAGCGCCGCAGCATCCGGGCTGCCCTCGACCTGAACCCAATAGGTCTTGGCCATTTTGTGTTTTGGATCAGATATCCGCGCTTGCAAGCCACCGTCGTCGGTCAACAGCATCAATCCTTCGCTATCGCGGTCCAGTCGGCCTGCCGGATAAACCCCGGGCAGGGTGATAAAATCGCTGAGGGTGCGGCGCGGGGTTCCTTGGCTGCCGCGATCGGTGAATTGCGGCAGAACATCAAAGGGTTTGTTGAAGCGGATCAATCGGGTCATGCCCGCCCATAAAAGGCGGCTGCTGCCAAAGCAAGGGCTGTGTCACCATGCCGTTGCAAAATATCACTGGGATTTCACCCGAGATATCGTGGAGCCACAGGGCTTGTCAGGTTGGAACCACGATATATAGTTAATATTATGCTGGGGCCGTATCCACGGTCCGGTGCTGGAATGTGAGTGAACATGGCCAGAGTTGCGAAACATAAGAAGGGCGGCAAGACAGGCAAACCGTTGCGGGTGCCGGGCGCTTGGCGGTGTTTTGCGGCGATGCCGGTTCACAGCCGGGTGCAAAGCCCCGCTTCAGTCAACCGAATACGCGCGGTTCCGGTATCACTTGACGGTCATTTTTTTCAAAAGCGCGTAGGTCTCACGCGCTTTTATTTGTTTTTACCAGATTGGATTTTTATGCGCTTTAATATGTCGCGTGGCAGCGGGGGGGGCGGCCCCGTGCAATATCAACGTTCCTGTGCGGTGGGGGGGATGGCATGAACCAGGCTGTTGGCTCGTTACGGACATTGGTCTTGAATGCAAATATGCAGCCGCTCAGCTGGGCGCCGCTGTCTGTCTGGAACTGGCAAAGCGCCTTTGTGGCTGTTCACCAGGATCGGGTGGTGCAGATAAAATGTTATGACGACATCATTGTTCACTCGGCCACGCAGTCTTTTGAGGTGCCGGCGGTGGTGGCGCTGAGGCGGTATCACAAACGACGGACGGTTGGCTTTACCCGCTACAACCTGTTTCTGCGGGATGAGTTCAAATGCCAGTATTGTGGTGAACGGTTCCAGGCAAAAGAGCTGACGTTTGACCATGTCATTCCGCGCAGCAAGGGCGGCGGCTCGGTGTGGTGCAATATCGTGGCATCCTGCGAAGCGGATAATCTGCGCAAGGCCAACAGAACACCAAAGCAGGCTGGAATGCGCCTGTTGCGGCCGCCGTTTGAGCCCACGGCGCACCAATTGGACGCCGCGGCCCGGCGTCAGCCCTTGGCTGCAGGAGGCTTGCACCAGACCTGGATGGACTATCTGTACTGGGGCGCTGAGCTAGAGAGCTGACGCATCAGCCCCGCCGCCTAACGGCCGATATCGGCCCTGTCATAGGGGGTGGTCTGATAGATTTCGTTGATCCAGTTGCCATAGAGCAGATGCGCCTGGCTGCGCCAGCGATTCAGCGGTTTTTGGCTGGGGTCGTTGTCTGGATAGTAACTGTCGGGCACATTGATCGGAGTGCCTTCGGCCACGTCGCGGTCGTATTCCTGTTTCAGGCTGTCACTGTCATATTCAAAGTGGTTGAAGATATACAGCGCCCGGTGCGCCGGGTCTTCGATCAGGCAGGGGCCTACTTCGGGGCTGCCCAGCAGGGTTTGCAGGCCAGGGTGCTGATCAACCTCATGCTGGCGCATTTCGGTCCAGCGCGACACCGGGATCACAAAATCATCTGAAAACCCACGCAGGTAGGGCGAGGCCGGAACCAGGTTCTGCTGCCGGAAACAGCCAAAGGCCTTGTGTGGCAGGCTGTGTTTCTGAATGCCGTGGAAATAATTGATCATCGCCATGCCGCCCCAGCAGACGCCAAAGGTGGAATGCACATTGGTCTGGGTCCACTCAAACACCTCGCAGAGTTCCTTCCAATAGGTGACATCGGCAAAATCCAGATGCTCGATCGGGGCGCCGGTGATGATAAGCCCGTCAAACTTCTGGTCATGCAGTTCTGAGAACGGCAGGTAGAATTCCGCCATATGTTCCGCCGCGGTGTTGCGGGTGCGATGTTCGCTCATCCGGATCAGGGTCAGGTCGATCTGCAGCGGCGTGGCGCCAATCAGCCGGGCAAACTGGTTCTCGGTCTGGATCTTCTTGGGCATCAGGTTGAGCAGGGCGATGCGCAGCGGCCGGATATCCTGACGCGCCGCCTGATCCGGCGACATCACCATCACACCCTCGTTCGTCAGAACGTCATAGGCGGGTAGGTCAGACGGGATTTTGATAGGCATATCAGGGTCTCGCGGGCTGGAACAGGGAGGTGGGAGATAGGGGCTTTAACTGCGGGACTCAAGAGCAGCGTCAATCGCGCCAGCGATCAGATCGGTGAACCGGTCCTGATCGCTGGCTGCGGCGACTTGTTCGGCAGTGACGGTGACGCCCCAGTTCTTGGCCATCGCCGCATAGCGCGGTTGCCGGTGGGCCAGCGCCTGAGCATAGGCCCAGCGGATGAAGGCGTCAGGATTAACATCATCGGCTTCTATATTGTTTTCGCTCATATATTCGTTCCAAACGCGGGTCAGGAATTCTGGCTGATAGGACATCGGCTTGGGGGCGCGGTCAAAGCGGCGCACCAGCTCTTTGGTATGGGCGTCGTCGCCCTTGATCCAGACCATCAGGGTGTGCTTGGACAGTTCCGACAGCACCGGATCCCTGGGGTCATCGACATCCACCCATTCGCAGATTGAGCCACCTGTGTCACAGATGAAGTTGTCATAGCCATAGAGGCGCTGTGCCCGGTCGGCAAAATATTCGGTGTCTATCAGGGCGTGGATCTCGGCCAGGCGGAACTGTTCCTGTCGGCGGCGATACTCCTCTATCGGCAGCCCGCCTTGGGACTGGGCGCCGGGTTTGCCCAGATAGCTGGCCACCGGGGTCAGGTTCTCGAAGCTGATATTGGAGCCGATATAGATCGAATCCGACAGCAGAAGATCGCGCAGGAACGGCACTTTCATCGCCTCGGATTTGGCATTGTCGGCGATATATTCGCCCATGTAGCGGGTGCCGATGCGGTAATCGATGGAGTAGTGGAACCACTGGCCGCCGTCGCGCAGCATATTGCTGACATGGGTTTTTCCCAGCCCGGACATGCCAAAGAACAGCACCCGTTTATGCGGCGCATCGCGCCAGTCCTGTGCGGAAGAATAAAGCATGGTGGCTGTGGTCCCTGTGGTGTCCAGCCTTGCTAGCCAGTGATGGCGGCAGGGTCAATCATCGGTTGTTGCAAAGGCCTATGCGACAATTGAAAACGCCCCGCGAGTGGTCGCGGGGCGTTTCTGAATTAGTCGGTTATCAGGTTTTAGAAGCTGACGCCAATCCGGAGGCCGGCCGCAATAGCGCTAATGTCGTTGAAGTTTATGTCGCCAACAGGCCCACCCACTGCAACGTATTGATCGCCAGGCCTTATATAACGTAGGCCGCCTGAAATCGATACAGCTTCGGATACTTGGTAGGTCCCGCCAATTCCAACACTTGTTGAACCAGTAGTCGGTGCCAAGGCGGTTGAGCTGGGACGGTTACCGGGTTCTTCGAAGCCAAGAGTGACAGCCAGAGACAGCTTATCGTTGATGCGGCGCCCGATGCCAATTTCGTAGGAAACGGTGTCATCATCGAAATTCACCCACTCTGTGTTGCCTTGTGTCGCGTCGGGAGTGGAAAGGTTAAAGCCTCCCCAGCCTACCCAGCGGACGGAGCCGAACAAAAGTGTATTTTTTGCAATTCCTGTCTGGAAGTCTAGGTTGATGCTTTCTGGGAACTCAACAGTGAAATCGGGATACGTCACGGTAAAACCATTTAACAACAAAGCCTGTGTTGAAGAAAAATCCACGTCGACGGCTGTTGAATAGGTTAGAGCTACTCGTAGAGCAATATCAGGTTTTTCGTAGGCGACGCCGAGAACTCCGCCGAAATTGTAGTCACTATCTGCGTCGAGATTTCCATCCCCAGAATCGATTACGCCACTAACTGTTAAAGCGCGGAATCCGCCGTGGACACTGAAACCGCCATCAAAGTTATATTGCAGCAGGCCAGTAATCGCATGGCTGTCGATCTCTGCCCTAGCATTATAAGGTAAAATACCGGCCGATGAAAATGGCCCATCTGCATACAGAATGTGGGCGCCAAATGGTTGGTCGATGATGATGGCGACATCCAGGCGCTCCGTCAGTTTTTGCTTATAGCCAAAACTGCCGTAACTATAGGACTGCGCAACGTTTGTAGACGCTCCTAAAGGTAGACCACCGGTATTCGGGCTGCCATTCACGTCTGGCGACACGTAGCTGTAGGACAGCTGCAAATAGGTGCCTTCCTCGAACAGAATGTTTACACCCTGTCCCGAACGGTCGATGCCACCTGCGGACGCAGCCCCGGAAATCAGTGCCAGCGCAGCTGACGTTGCAAGATAGTTTTTCATTGTCTCTCCCCTCAGACCGTAGCCTGCCATTTTTTTTCTTATTCTGGGAACGACCTAAACAACATCAAATTGTCAGATCAATGATTACGGCACGGAAGCTTTGCCCGGGTCTTGATGTTTTAGCGCGGCGTACAGGTCGCGGGCAGCTGTTTTGGCCGCTTAGCATCCATTATATTCATATAGTTAGCGGCGAATATGACAATTGCGCCACAGAATACCCAAATATCCAGCGGCTCGTTGTAAAGCAGCATGCCCAGCACCGCGATCAGCGGCAGGCGGGTGAAATCAATCGGCACAACCACTGTCGCCGGGGCGACCGCAAGAGCGTTGGTGAGGCAGAAATGCGCGGCCAATCCCGCCAGGCCGATCAAGATCAACCAGGGCAAGGTGGTCGCGTCGGGCAGGGTAATGTCGCCATCATATCCGGCGGCCAGACCTCCCATGATCAACTGCATGGAGGTCAGCCAAAACAGAATGGAGCCAATGCTTTCGACCCGCGTCAATCTCTTGGTCAGGATGTTGGTGAAAGCAAAGAAAACAGCCGAGCCGGCGGCGGTGAGGACGCCGATGTTCATCGTTTCCGGGCTTGGCCGGGCGACAATCAGGATGCCAATAAAGCCACCAAGCGCCGCCAGACTGCGGGTGCGGGTCAGCCGCTCGCCTAACAAAAACGGCGATATCAGGATAACCCAAAGCGGAGAGGTGAATTCCAGCGCAAAAACCTGTGCCAGGGGAATTACGGTGACAGCAAAGAACCACAGGTTCTGGCCGGTGAAATGGGCCGCGTTGCGGATCAGGTGGCTGCCCAGCCGCTGCCGAGAGACCTGATGCCACTGCCCCGTCGCGGTTAGCACAATCGCCACAACAAACACGCCAACCACGCTGCGATACAACATGATTTCAAATGTATCGAGGGCAAAGCTCACTTCACGACCAGCAATGGCCATGGCTGAAAATGAGGTGATTGCGCCAATCATCCACAGCGCTGCACGTCCGATCTGAACGGGGTGGTCTGACATATCTTTTCCTTGCCTGTGGCGCGGCCGAGAAGGCGTCAAATTTCCGCTGCCGTCAAGCCACCAGAAACCCAGCGCCCGAGGCTGGAAATGCAACACCCCGCGACCAGAGATTGCGGGGTGTTGAAGGCAAGGTCACAGAGGGGTCATTCCCATTCGATGGTGCCTGGAGGTTTTGATGTGATGTCATAGGTTACCCGGTTGATACCCTTGACTTCATTGATGATCCGCGTCGCGGTCTCGCCGAGGAATTCATGGGTGAACGGATAATAATCGGCGGTCATACCATCCACCGATGTCACCGCGCGCAAGGCGCAGGCAAAATCATAGGTGCGGCTATCGCCCATCACACCGACGGTGCGCACCGGCAGGATGACGACAAAGGCCTGCCAGATCTCGTCATAAAGCCCGTGTTTGCGAATCTGGTCGATATAGACCGCATCCGCCTGGCGCAGGATCTCCAGTTTTTCGCGGGTGATCTCGCCGGGGCAACGAATGGCCAGGCCGGGGCCGGGGAAGGGGTGGCGGCCGATAAAGCTGGCGGGCAGACCCAGTTCGCGGCCCAATGCGCGCACCTCGTCCTTGAACAATTCGCGCAGGGGTTCCACCAGTTTCAGGCCCATTTTCTCTGGCAGACCTCCGACGTTGTGGTGCGATTTGATGGTCACCGAAGGCCCGCCGGAGAAGCTGACCGATTCGATCACATCCGGATACAGGGTGCCCTGGGCCAGGAATTCAGCGCCGTCGATGGAATTGGCGTGTTTCTGGAACACATCGATGAACAAGCGGCCGATGATCTTGCGCTTGGTCTCAGGGTCGGACTGGCCGTCCAATTCGCCGAGGAACAATTCCTGCTCGTCGGCGTGGATGAACTGCATGTTGTAATTGTCGCGGAACATGGTGACGACTTCGGCAGCTTCGTTCTTGCGCAGCAATCCGTGATCGACAAAGACGCAAGTGAGCTGATCGCCGATCGCCTCGTGTAGCAACACGGCAGTGACCGAACTGTCGACGCCGCCGGACAAGCCGCAGATGACTTTCTTGTCGCCAACCTGGGCGCGGATCGCCGCAATGGCCTGTTCGCGGTACAGCCCCATGGTCCAGTCGCCGCTGAACCCGGCTATGCGGATAAAGTTTTCGTATAGTTTGGCACCGTTGGGTGTGTGGTGCACCTCGGGGTGGAACTGGACCGCATAAAAATTGCGCGAGATATCGGCGGTGATCGCAAAAGGTGCGTTGGGCGAGGTGCCGTAGACCTCAAACCCTGGTGCAATTTCGCTGACATGGTCGCCGTGGCTCATCCAGACCTGTTCGCGGTCGGCGTCATCGGCAAACCAGCCGTCGAGCAGTGGCAGCGATTTGACGCAGGGGGTCACATAGGCGCGGCCAAATTCGGCGGTGCCGTGGCCGCTATCAACCTGGCCGCCCAATTGCTGCATCATCATCTGCTGACCATAGCAGATGCCCAGAATGGGCACGCCGTAGTCAAAGATCTCTTGCGGCACCCTTGGGCTGCCCTCGCGGGTCACACTGTCGGGCCCGCCCGAGAAGATCACGGCCTTGGGCGCCATATCGCGCACAAAATCCATCGTGATGTTCTGATAGGGGTGAATTTCGCAATAGACGTTCAGCTCTCGCAGGCGGCGCGCAATTAGCTGCGTAACCTGGCTGCCGAAGTCGATGATGAGAAGGCGGTCATGGGATGTCTGGCTCATGCTGGCGCCATAGGCCAGACCAAGGGGTTTCGCAAGGGAAATTGCACAAACAGCGGTGGTGTTTTGCGGTATCAGGACATCAGAGGCGGGCTGCCTGCCCCCTCTGGTCTTGCGGGCCCTGCACCCCCAGGGAATATTTTTGAACAGATGAAAGAGGTCAGGCGACCGGATGGAATGTCGCTTTTCAACTTGAATGGCCGTTATCCTTCGACGGCACCCGCAAATGCTGCGGTAGATAAAGGTAACAAAACGCATGCTAAAGAGGACAGAACATGGCCGAAGAAACTCCACGTCGACGCGGACGTTCAGGGGGTGGGGCTTCGCGCCGCGCTGAACGGACCGCTGTTAAAATTGAAACGGCCAAATACATCGAGCGCAATATCCCGAATTACGAGGTATTGAGTGAAGAGGCTTTGGTGGTGATCGAGACCAATGCCGAAACGGTGCTGGCAGAAATTGGCGTCAATTTCGTCGACAATCCGGCGGCCTTGCAGCGCTGGCGTGATGCCGGTGCTGAGATCGACGGTGAACGGGTGCGGATCCCACGTGGTCTGGCCAGGAAGCTGATCTCTACGGCGCCGTCCGAGTTTACCCAGCATGCCCGCAATCCTGAGAAGTCGGTTGTCATCGGCGGCAAGAACCTGGTTTGCGCCCCGGTCTACGGACCGCCGTTTGTGCGGGATGCCGAAGGCGGCCGGCGCTATGCCACCATAGCCGATTTCGAGAAATTCGTGAAGCTGGCCTATATGTCGAAATGGCTGCATCATTCCGGCGGTACGGTTTGCGAGCCAACGGATATTCCGGTGAACAAGCGGCATCTGGATATGTTGCTGGCCCATATGACTCTGTCGGACAAGCCGTTCATGGGCTCGGTGACCGATCCCAGCCGGGCGCAGGACAGTGTTGAAATGTGCGAGATCCTGTTCGGCAAGGAGTTTGTGCAGAACAACACCGTGATGACCTCGCTGATCAACATCAACTCGCCGATGACCTTTGACGATGTGATGATGGGGGCGCTGGAGGTTTACGCAAAGAACAACCAGGCCTGCATCATTTCGCCGTTCATTGTCGGCGGTGCTATGGCGCCGGTTTCGGTGGCTGGGACCTTGACCCAGGTGTTGGCCGAAGTCATGGCAGGCATCGCCTATAGCCAGTTGGTCCGTCCCGGCGCGCCAGTGATTTTTGGCGCCTTTGTCAGCTCGATTGACATGAATTCCGGGGCGCCGACGTTTGGCACCCCCGAGGCCTCATTGGTGACCTATGGGGCCGGCCAGCTGGCGCGGCGGCTGGGGCTGCCATTCCGCTCATCCGGATCGTTCTGTGGCTCAAAGCTTCCCGATGCGCAGGCGGCCTATGAAACCGCCAATAGCCTGAATATGGGGCTGCTGTCCGGCGTCAACTTTATGCTGCATTCCTGTGGCTGGCTGGAAGGCGGGCTGGTGGCCTCGTTTGAGAAATTTGTGATGGATGCCGACCAGTTGGGCACATTGCATGGGATGGCCAAAGGCGTGCCAATGGAGGAAGAAGATCAGGCCATGGACGCGATCCGCGAAGTTGGGCCGGGGGGGCACTATCTTGGCTGCGCCCATACGCAGGCCAATTTCAAGACCGCATTCTGGAAATCCGAGGTCTTTGACTACAAGCCCTTTGAGACCTGGGATGAGGAGGGTGCGCGCGACACCACCGCGCTCGCCACCGAACGAGTGGCCCATCTGATCGCCCATTACAAAGCCCCCGATCTGGATCCAGAGATCCATGCGGCATTGAAAGCCTATGTTGCCGATAAGAAAGCCTCGATGTCTGACGCCTTTGGATAACTCCGGGTGTCAGCAACTGGCTTTTTGAATTGAAACAGGGCGGCTGCCGGTATCGGTGGCCGCCGCTTTTTTTGGGCGCTGTTGCTGGTTGTCTGACAGTAGCTGCGACTCGCCCATCATCGCAATCAGCACCTCTATGTGACGGGTCAGCGGGTAGCCGGGATCATTGTCGATGCGCCTTTGGTTGAGGTGCTGCTCCTGTTCGATCAGTTGCATCACCGCGGCCGCTGGCCTGGGCAATCCGCCATATCCCAACAACCGTGGCAGATGACGGGTTCGGCTATAGTCGCGGGCCCCGATGCGGGCGGCGCGGATCAAAAGCCGTGGGCGATGCAGAGACGATAGCCGTGCAATCAGATCCAACATTTCCGGTCCTTTCTGTGTGCGAGTTATCCACAGTATCTCACAACTTTACCGGGTGTTGCTGCGATGCAGTACCTGCGGTCGCTGCCTTTATTATTGATTACCAAATGGAAACAATGATGGCAGAATTGAATGATTGTTGAAATTTGTACAGGCAGGTCATCGGCACCCTGTGGGTAAATTTGGGGATAAACGGTGGATGATTTGACCAGACTGCCTGCTGTTGGGATATCAGAGAATGCAAAAACAGCCCGTTTCACCCTTGCCGAGTTGGGTGCCTGAAGAAGCCAGCCGCTATCTGGACCATACCGAAGCCGGACAATCGATCCGCCAATTGGCGCGTGCGGCCGGCTGCCACCCCTCGACTGTGTTGCGCCAGGTGCGTCGGATCGAAACGCGGCGGGATGATCCGCTAGTTGACTGCGCATTGCAGAGCCTTGCCGCCCGTCACTATGGATCGGCGGCGGCGGCAGAGGCGGCGGGGCGCCAGGGGTTTGACGCTCCGAAGGGGGCAGAGGCCACATTTGAGCAGGAGCTTAGCCGGATTTTACGGGGGCTGTGCCATAGCGGCGCGGTGCTGGCGCTGGCCGAAGGCATGGACAAAGCGGTTGTCGTCCGCGAGGCAGAGGGCGAGGCGGCTCAGAAAACAGTTGTCGACCGTCATATCGCCGAAGCGCTGGCGTTGCGTGACTGGATTAGCTGCGCCTGCCCGGGGCGGCTGAGCCGATATCACATCACCGCCTCTGGGCGCTCAGCGCTGAGCGCCATGATGGCGGCGGCCGAAAACCGGGCGCAGAAAACGGCGGATGGGTTTGGCGAAGCAGGCCAGCCTTTTGCGGCGCAGGGGCTGCAGGACAAGGCCAATTCAAAGAGACCCCGGCGGGTCAGATATGGGCTGGCGGAAAGCCCGCTGGACACTTTGGCGCGGCTACATGACCGCGATGGAAATCCGTTTCTGACCGCCGATCTGGTGGCCGCTGGCGAGCGCTTGCGGGAGGATTTTGAGCTGGCGCAAATCGGTAATCATTTAGAACTTGGCCGAAACCAATTTAACACCGAACATTGTGGTGCATCGCAAATGACCAACCCTGTAGAGGCCGCCAAGAGGCGGGCTGCTGGGGCGCTCAACCATCTGGGGGCAGGGCTGAGCGACATTGCGCTTCGATGTTGCTGTCATCTGTTGGGGCTGGAGGCTGCGGAGCGCCAATTGGGCTGGTCTGCACGCTCGGGCAAGGTGGTTTTGCGGATCGCATTGCAGCAATTGAAGGCCCATTACGATGGGCTGTCGGGGTCAGACAACCTGATCGGCTGAGCCTGCTCAGTGGTCCGCTTAGGGTCCGGTTTCCGGGTTTCCCGCTGCTCTTAGCGGCGACAGAAAAAGGGCCCGCCAATGGCGAGCCCGATCTAACACATATATAATCCGCAGTCAGGCCGAGGATTAAGCCGCGTCTTTGGTCAGATAGGTCAGAACGGTTTCCGGCGAGGAAACGCCATAGGGGTCTTCACCGTGGTTGTCTGCCAGTCCGGGCTCTTCGAACCAGGCCTCAACCACACCGTTATTAACGACCGCAGCGTAGCGCCAGGAGCGGTTGCCAAACCCGAGGTTATCCTTGGCCACCAGCATGCCCATCTTACGGGTGAATTCACCGGAGCCATCCGGGATGACACTGACATTCTGCAGGTCCTGCGACTCGGCCCATTTGTTCATCACAAAGCTGTCGTTCACCGACATGCAATAGATCGCGTCGATCCCCTTTGCGGCAAAATCGGCAAAGCCGTTTTCAAAGCCAGGCAGCTGGTAGGTTGAACAGGTCGGAGTGAAGGCACCGGGCAGCGAGAACAGGACCACGCGCTTTCCGCTGAAAAAGTCTGCGGTTGTCTTGTCTTCCCAGCGGAACGGGTTTGATCCACCGACGGCCTCGTCACGGACGCGAGTGTTGAAGGTCACGTCGGGTAGTTTTACGCCAGCTTGCATTTGCAGGGCTCCTGATTTCTTGAGAATGGTTCCGACGGGAGACTTAAAATGATTCTAAAGTCGCCGCAATAAAAGAGTCTGGCCGAGATCAACAAGCCCTGGTGCGGATTTTACATTTGTTGGCATGTGTGCGGCACAATACAGCATTGCATTCTGGATCATTTCGATGCCATTGATTTATGCTAGACACGGTCAAGACAGTTGCCACAAAGGATATCCGCGTGAGAGATCTTAAAATTCCCGAACAGAGACATCCTGAAAAGGCCCGTCGTCCGGACAATGCTCAGCCCAAAAAACCAAGCTGGATTCGGGTGAGAGCACCCGGTGGCAAAGCCTATTCTGAAACCCGTAAAATCATGCGTGACAATGGCTTGGTGACCGTATGTGAAGAAGCCAGCTGTCCGAATGTCGGCGAATGCTGGTCTCAGGGACATGCCACCATGATGATCATGGGCGAGGTCTGCACCCGCGCCTGCACCTTCTGTAATATCGCCACCGGCAAACCGCCCGAGGATCTGGACGCCTTTGAACCCGGCCGGGTGGCGCATGCTGTGCAGAAACTGGGGCTGAACCACGTGGTGATCACCTCGGTGGACCGCGATGACATCACCGACGGTGGGGCCGATCATTTTGCCCAGACTATTCGGGCAATCCGCCACCGCAGCCCAAAGACCACAATTGAGATTCTGACGCCGGATTTCATCAAATGTGACCCTGCGGTGCTGGAAGTGGTGGTCGAGGCGCGCCCGGATGTGTTCAATCACAATCTGGAAACCGTGCCGGGCCTGTACCCCGAAGTTCGCCCCGGTGCCCGCTATTTCCATTCGCTTCGACTGTTGCAGCGGGTCAAAGAGCTGGATCCGGCGATGTTTACCAAATCAGGTATCATGGTTGGGCTGGGCGAGAACACCCAATCGGTGCGCCAGGTGATGGACGACATGCGGATGGCGGATATCGATTTTCTGACCATTGGCCAGTACTTGCAGCCGACACCTAAACACCATGCTGTGGACCGGTTTGTCACCCCAGAGGAGTTTGCCGCCTATGAAAAGGCGGCCTTTGGTAAGGGATTCCTGATGGTCTCTTCGACGCCATTGACCCGGTCATCCTATCACGCCGGCGATGATTTTGCCCGCTTGCGCGAGGCCCGCCAGAAGAAGCTTGGTCAACTGTGAGCCTGCAGGTCATGGCGCGGCTTATGCCGCTGCGCCATGACGTCCCGACCCTCTCGGTGAGGCCTGCGACTGTTTGATTTTACGATCGAATCCCGGGCTAGTCGGGCTCGTCGGTGAAGCGCACGGTTCCGATATAAGGCAGATTTCGGTTTCGTTGCGCATAGTCAATTCCATAGCCAACAACAAATTTGTCCGGGATTTCAAATCCGATCCAATCGGAGCGGAAGTCCACTTCGCGGCGACTTGGCTTGTCCAGCAATGCGATTGATTTCAGCCGCTTCGGACTGCGACTAAGCAGCAATTTGGTGACATGGTTCAAGGTGTGGCCGGTATCAACGATATCTTCAACAACCAACACGTCCCGGCCTTCAATGGCGCCTCGTAAATCCTTGAGAATACGAACTTCACGGCTGCTTTCCATGGCATCTCCGTAAGACGAGGCTTCGAGGAAATCAACCTCGATCGGCAGATCCAGCTCCCGCACCAGATCGGCGATGAATACAAAAGATCCCCGCAGCAATCCGACTACGATCAGCTTGTCGGTACCGGCAAATTCTGTAGTGATTTCACCGCATAGACCCTCGATCCGGGCTGCGATGGCTTTGGCACTGATCATAACATCAATGACATATGGCCGCTGTGACATAGTTGACCTCTTGAATTTTTTGTCTGTGTAGGACAATACGCGCCATGAATACAGTAGGAAACTCCAAACCCTCATGCCGTCACATTCAGAAATCCGTCACCTGCCATTCACGGCGCAACAGATGTACGATCTGGTGGGTGACGTCGCGCATTATCCAGAATTTCTGCCCTGGTGTTCTGCGGCCCGTATCCGCAGCACCAGCCAACGGGATGACGCGGTGATCCTAGAGGCGGATTTGGTGGTTTCGTTCAAGGTGTTCCGCGAACGATTTGGTAGCCGGGTTACACTGTACCCTAAAGATCAAAAAATCGTCACCGAATACCTGGATGGACCGTTCCGCTATCTGAGTTCAACCTGGTCATTTGCGGCGGCAGAGGGCGGCTGTGAGGTCTCGTTCTATGTCGATTTCGAGTTCAAGAATGCGATTTTGCAGGGCATTATAGGCGTGGTTTTCAATGAGGCTATGCAACGCATTGTGAGAGCATTTGAGCGGCGTGCCAGTGAGCTCTATGGCTAGGCATGCGGGGAGGTTGGCGGTGGCTTTGCATTTTTAGGGCTTTGCGCCCGGTGGGGTTCACACCTGAAATTTGACGTCTATCTTTGAAATTTTGCAGAGAGTGCTGCAATTTATTGGCAGTGATTACTAAGTTACCCCGGTTTGTCAGGCTATTTTTGCAAATTGCCCCGAATGGAAACGACGGCCTGCTGCAAGAGATCCAGTGCATGATCCCGAGCGGCGTTGCGCAGGTTTTCGCGTCCCAGCGCGCCAAACTCAACCGTTTCGGATCTGTCGGATTGACCGGCTATGGCGAGGCCAAAACAAACCCGGCCTTCGGGTTTGTGGTCGGATCCTCCGGGGCCGGCAATTCCAGTGATTGACACCGCAAGATTGGCGCCGGATTTGCCAACAGCGGCGCGCGCCATTTCTTCAGCGACCTGCTGGCTGACGGCCCCGTAGGTGGAAAGGCTTGCCTTGGAGACGCCCAGCATCTCAACCTTGGCGGCGTTGGAATAGGTGACAAAGCCGCGATCAAACACCGCCGAGGACCCCGGGCTCTCTGTCAAGGCGGCGGCCAGCAATCCGCCGGTGCAGCTTTCAGCGACGGCAATCGTCACCCTGGCAGCCTGCGCCGTGGCGATGAACTCCACAAGATCCAGGGTCATAGTCCAAACATCGGCTGCAGGACACCGTGCCAGAGACCTGCCAAAATCACCACGCCAATTGCGGCAAACAGGCCGGCAATCACATCATCCAGCATCACCCCCAGCGCGTCACCACGGCGATCGGCGCGTCCAATCGGCCCCGGTTTGGTGATGTCAAACAGGCGAAACAGCGCAAAGGCCGCGATCCAACCGGGCCACATGGCAAGAATATCAATGCCATGCATCCAGGAGGCATAGCTGAGAGGCAGCAGCGCAATGAACTGGCCCGCCACTTCATCAATGACAATTTCCGAGGGATCGTGGTCGTCGGAGCCCTGGATCATCTCTTTGGTGGCCCAGACTCCTTTGATAAAGGTGCCGACAACCGCCAGCGCCAGCAGCGGCAGCCCGCCCAATGTGTGAAACCCCCAGGCCAGGGGCAGTGCGGCCAAAGATCCCCACGTGCCGGGTGCCGGGCGCAGGTAACCGATACCACCAACAGTGGCTGTTAATTGTGCTAAACGGTTCATATTTTCACCAATGCGGCAGTGGCCAATGCGGCGATGCCTTCGCTGCGGCCTGTGAAACCAAGCCTCTCTGAGGTTGTGGCCTTGACCGAGACCCGGTCGATCTCGATCGCCAGGATGCGCGCAAGCTCTGCCCGCATCTGCTCGGAATGGGGACCGATTTTTGGAAACTCGCAGACCAATGTGCAGTCAACATTGGCAATGGCAAAGCCCAGATCGCGGGTCAGTTCAACCGCATGGCGCAGGAAAATCTCGCTTGCGGCGCCTTTCCACTGTGGGTCCGAGGGGGGGAAGTGTTGGCCGATGTCACCCCGCGCCACGGCGCCGTATAGCGCATCGGTGATTGCGTGCATCCCAACATCAGCATCAGAATGGCCTTGTAACCCCCTGTTATGAGGGATTTCCACCCCGCATAAGGTGACCTGGTCGCCGACGCCGAACCGGTGCACATCGTAGCCGTTTCCCAGTCTGATATCCATTTACATCCCCAAAATTCGCTCAGCCCTGGCGAAATCGCCCGCTGTGGTGATCTTTATATTGTCTGGGTCGCCCGGAATGATAGCCACGTCAAGCCCCGCAGCACGGGCGACCTCGACGTCATCAGCGGCGCCTCCGGGATGCGCCTGATGCGCGGCCAGAATCGCGCCATAGTGAAAGCCTTGCGGGGTCTGGGCGGCGAATAGCCCGGCCCGGTCCCGGGTGCCGGTGACCCGCCCGTCAGCGCCGGTCCACAGGGCATCGGTTACCGCCACTGCCGGCGCCGCTGCTGGGGTGTGATCCAGCGCCGCAATGATGCGCTCAATCAGCTGCAGGCTGATACAGGGGCGGGCCACATCATGGATCAATACCTTGCTGATATTGTGACTTTTCAGGGCCTCAAGTCCGTTCAGAACCGATCCGGCGCGGTCCTGCCCGCCGGTAACCAGGATCAACCCGGGGGTCGAGGCAAAGGAGTGCCGGATGACATCATCACCCATAGGCAGCACCAGCACAATGTGGTCCACCTTGGACTGCCTGAAGGTGCTCAGGGTCCAATCTACCACGCGTTGCCCGTTGAGCGGCCGCCATTGCTTGGCCTGACCTGCGCCCGCCCGAAGACCCCGTCCGGCGGCGACGATGAGGGCTGCTGTGGTCATGAAAATCTCTCCGCTGGTTGGCGACTACCTATGGGGTGAAAGGCGCCGAGGCAATCATCCGCGAATTTTCGCCTAAAATTTGGGCATTTGCTGTGCTTCACCACCTTGAATGGCCTGGAATGATTGTAGCATACCCGCTTTGTCGGTTAATACCGCTTCATACGCACAAGGATTAGGCATTTGACCTTCGCACTCGGAACGACCTCTATGATACAGCCAATCGCCTTGGCGCCGATGGCGGGAATCACCGACCGGCCGTTTCGCGACCTCGTTCGCAGCTTCGGGGTTGGGCTGGTGGTCAGTGAAATGGTCGCCAGTCAAGAGATGGTTCAGGCCAAACCAGGGGTTCGTGAACGCGCTGAGTTGAGTGCAGACGTGGAGAATACCGCGGTTCAGCTGGCCGGCCGGGAGGCCTATTGGATGGCTGAGGCGGCGCGTCAGGTGGCTGATCGCGGCGCTCGGATCATTGATATCAATATGGGCTGTCCGGCGAAAAGAGTGGTGAACGGCTATTCCGGCTCGGCGTTGATGAAAACGCCAGATCATGCGCTGAGCTTGATGGAGGCGGTGGTCGCCGCTGTCGACATCCCGGTGACGCTGAAAACCCGACTTGGCTGGGACGACAGCAATTTGAACGCAGCCAGTCTTGCCCGCCGGGCCCAGGATGTCGGCATCGGGATGGTGACCATCCATGGGCGAACCCGCTGCCAGTTCTACAAGGGATCGGCCAATTGGGCGGCGATCCGGGCGGTAAAAGAGGCGGTGTCGATTCCGGTGCTGGCCAATGGCGATATCATCGATACTGGAACGGCGGGCGAGGCGCTGAAACAGTCTGGCGCCGATGGCGTGATGATTGGCCGCGGCGCCCAGGGCAAACCCTGGCTGCTGGCCCAGGTGGCCCATGATCTATGGGGGGCACAGGCCCCTGTGGTTCCCAGTGGTAACGATTTAATTGACATGGTTTCAACGCATTACAGCGCGATGCTAAGCTTTTATGAGGGGCAGCTTGGGCTGCGCGTGGCGCGAAAGCATCTGGGGTGGTACATGGATGTTGTGGGCACCGATCCCTGTACGCGGCGCGCCGTATTGACCGAGAAAAACCCGGATATGGTCCTGCGGCTGCTGGTGGATGCATTGGCGAAAGCCGATGATGGGGGGGCGGCATGATATCGGGCGCTGAGCTCTGGGCCTCGCTGCCGGTTCCGGCGTTTCTGATTGATGCGGAGGACCGGATTGTCGATGTGAACGCGGCGGCAGAGGGGTTTTTGAATGCCTCGCGCAAGTCAGTTTTGGGCCAGCCGATTTGGGACCAATTGGCAATTGACGCACCGATTGAGGGGGCTTTTGCGCGGGCGCGGAGGGATGATACCGCCTTGTTTGTCAACGACATCGATGTCGGGTCTGGCCATCGGGCTCCGTTGCAATGTGGCGTCCAGGTGGCGCCTGTGGCGGATCATCCGGGACAGATGTTGTTGATGCTGTCGCCGCGGGAGCTTGCCGGGCGAATGACCCGCACCCAGTCTGCCAAATCCGCCGCACAATCGGCCATTGGCATGGCTGAAATGCTGGCCCATGAAATCAAAAACCCACTGGCAGGAATTACCGGCGCAGCCCAGTTGCTGAGCATGAGCCTACCCGCAGAAGACATTGAATTAACCGATTTAATCGTCGGAGAGTGCCGTCGTATCGTAAAACTGCTGGAGCAGGTGGAGCAGTTCGGCAACCTGTCGGAGCCAGATTTCGACCCGGTCAATCTGCATGATGTGCTGGACCGGGCGCGGCGCTCGGCCAGCCTGGGATTCGGCGCCCATATGACCATCAATGAGGACTATGACCCCTCGCTGCCGATGGCCTGGGGGGACGCTGACCAATTGCTGCAAGTGGTGCTGAACCTGCTAAAGAATGCCTCGGAGGCGGCGACAGCACATGGAACAATCACCATCCGAACGTTCTATGAGCATTCGTTTCGATTGCGCCGGAGCGACGGCAGCGGCAAGACCCTGCCATTGCAGATTGAAATCATTGACGATGGTCCCGGACTGCCGCCGGCAATCCAGGACGATATCTTTGATCCCTTTGTATCGGGGCGGGAAAACGGCACCGGCCTGGGCCTGGCGCTGGTCAGTAAAATCATATCAGACCACAATGGCTGGATCTCGGTGAGTTCGACCCCAGGGCGGACTGTGTTTCGTTTGTCGCTGTCGCGGGTGCCAAAACAGATCAAGACTGAAGGAGTTTAGACACATGGACGGCACTGTCCTCGTCGCTGACGACGATCGCACCATTCGCACCGTTTTAACACAGGCGCTGACCCGCGCCGGGTGCAAGGTACACGCAACATCGTCGCTGACCACATTGATGCGCTGGGTCGCCGAGGGCAAAGGTGATGTTGTCATATCTGATGTTATGATGCCCGATGGCAACGGGTTGGAAATGCTGCCAAAAATCGCAAAGGACCGTCCGGGCCTGCCGGTCATCGTCATATCTGCCCAGAACACCATAATGACCGCCATCAAGGCGGCTGAGGCAAATGCCTATGATTATCTGCCCAAACCTTTTGATTTGCCCGACCTGATGAAGCGCACGGCCAAGGCGCTTGCACAGAAGGAAAGTGGCGGCACCTCAGCCCGGGTGGAGCCGCTTGAGCGACCCGATGATTTACCTTTGGTGGGGCGCACCGAGGTGATGCAAAACCTGTATAAACTGATCGCACGGGTGATGAATACCGATCTACCATTGCTGATAACGGGGGAAAGTGGCACTGGTAAAACATTGATATCCCGGGCAATTCACGATTTCTCGGATCGCAGGGCACGGCCGTTTGTTTGTGCGACCTGCTCGGATTTTGGCGATGTGGATGGGCCGGTTCGACTGCTGGCCAAAGCCAAGAATGGCACCCTGTTGATCGACGAGTTGCTGGATCTTTCGGAGCAGGCACAGGCCAGGCTGGTGCATATGATGGATTCACCGGGTGAATTCAGCCCTCGGTTTATCGCCACCAGCCAGCAGGATCTGACCGCGGCAATGGACGCCGGAACGCTGAGGCCGGACCTCTATTACCGGATTTGCGGCACCGAGTTGCACGTTCCGTCGCTGCGGCAACGCGTCGAGGACATCAGCCTGTTGGCAGAACATTTCCTGATCAACACGGAAAACGATGGCGCGCCTCATCGCTATTTGAGCGATGGCAGCCGTGAGATGCTGCGGCATTATTCCTGGCCCGGAAATGTCCGCCATCTGGAAAATGTCATCCGCCGTCTCAGCCTGACCGCGCGCAGTGAGGAAATCACCAAGACCGAAGTCGCGGCGGTGCTGGGGCCGCAGCCACTAGTGGATCCGGCACTAGGAGGGATGGGCGAAGAAAAACTGTCGGAAACGGTCGCCCGGCATCTGCAACGCTATTTCGATCTGCACGGCGATATCCTGCCGCCACCGGGACTATACACCCGTCTGCTGCGCGAGGTGGAAATGCCATTGATCGAAATTTCCTTGCTGGCCACCGGTGGAAATCAGGCAAAATGCGCCGACTTACTGGGGATCAACCGGAATACACTGCGCAAAAAAATTACCGATCTTGATATTCAGGTGACACGCCGCCGCAAACTGATGTAATATCGCCACATGAGCGTGGTAATCCGGTGGTTCAGCTGGTGGGTGACCACGATATACGGCGGTTGACCCGTTGGGTCATACATCAGGATGAGGGCAGTAAGTGGCACAGAGGTCACATATCCATTCGGCATATGGCCCCCTTGCGGGCCTGGACCGGTGGCGCAGAACCAGGCGGGCCCGCAATATGGGCACGCTTGGAATCGTGGTGCTGGGGCCGCTGCTGGCCCTTGTTACATTTATGGTTCTGGGGCCATTTGGCTGGCGCGCTTCCTCGCCGGTATTGCGGCTGATCCTATTGGCCGATTTGGTCTATGTGCTGACAATTGCAGCCCTTGTGCTGGCGCAGCTGGGACGATTGGTGGCCGCGCGGCGGATAAAGTCGGCGGGATCCCGCCTGCATTTGCGGTTGATCGGGGCGTTTACCTTTCTGGCATTGGTGCCGACGGTAACGGTGGCGGTCTTTGCCGGGCTGACGGTGAACGTCGGGCTTGAGGGCTGGTTTTCGGAACGGGTCCGGCAGGTTGTTGGCAGCTCACTTGCGGCGGCAGAGGCCTATGAAAGCCAACAGCGCCGGGATCTGTCCGAAGATGCTATCGCCTTGGCCCGTTTTTTGGATCAAAGCCGCTCCCGCAGCTTCTTTATAAATGATGCCGAGCTGCGGCAGGTTCTGACACAGGGGCAGCTGCAAATTCAGCGTGGCCTGCGGGAAGCCTATGTCATTGACGGCGACGGCGAGATCCGAATTCGCGGTGAACGGTCCTATGAGTTTGATTTTGAACGACCCGGTGGCGACGACATTCACACCGCCTCGATCGATGGGCTGACCATCCTGCAAGACTGGGACAATAACGAATTCCGCGCCTTGGTCCGGCTCGATGCCTATGTTGATCGCTACCTCTATGTCAGCCGCAATGTCGATGGTGAGCTTTTGAACCTGCTGGATGAGACCAAGCAGACGGCGCATCTTTATCAGCAGCTGGAGCAGGAGCGGGGACGGGTGCTGTTCGAATTTGGCCTGCTGTACTTGGGTTTTGCGATGATCCTGATTTTGGCGGCGATGTGGCTGGGGATGTGGTTTGCGGAACGGCTCTCACGGCCAGTCGGCCGCTTGACGGTGGCGGCGCAGCGGGTTGGCGGAGGCGATCTGAACGTACAGGTCCCGGAGGAGGATACCGATGATGAAATCGCTGATTTGGGACGTTATTTCAACCATATGACGCGTGATCTACAGGTGCAGAGAGAAGCGCTGTTGGACAACACTCGCCATATCGAAGGCCGGCGGCGTCTGTTCGATTCGGTTTTGTCCTCGGTGAGCTCTGGGGTGGTTGGCCTGGACGACCAGGGACGGGTGACTTTTGTCAACAAATCGGCTGAACGGTTGCTGGACTGGCACCAGGATCAGCAGTCTATGGCATTGACGGTGGCGGTGCCGGAATTCGGGCCGCTGTTTAGCAACCTGACTGCGGCAGGCGGCGAAGGGGTGCAGGGCGAAGTCAAAGTGACCCGGCAAGGGCGGTTGGAAAACCTGTTGGTCAGAATGTCACCCCGGTTGTCTGAAAGCGGTGAGCTGGAAGGCTATGTGGTGGCATTTGAGGATGTGACCGATCTGGTGAGTGCCCAAAGAATGGCCGCCTGGGGCGACGTGGCGCGGCGTATCGCACATGAGATCAAAAACCCACTGACACCGATCCAGTTGAGCGCCGAGCGGATCAAGCGGAAATTCGCCCCGCAACTGGGCGAGGAAAACAGTGACAAGCTGGAGGCGATGACAGATGTTATCATCCGCCAGACCAACGACTTGCGACGTATCGTTGATGAGTTCTCTAAATTTGCACGGATGCCTGAGCCGGTCCGGCGCGAGGAAGACCTGAGTAAATTGGTCTCGGATGCTGTGTTGCTTCAGCAATCTGGTCAGCCCGGCGTTCAGTTTTCAACGGACTTACCACAGGGACCCTGTTTAACCGAAGTGGATGCGACGATGATTAGCCAGGCGCTGACCAATCTTATCAAGAATGCCGGAGAGGCCATTGAATCGCGGCAGAAAAAGACCGGGCAAGTGGTTGTCGATCCGCAGATCCGGGTGCGCCTGAGCGAGCGCGACAACAGCTATCAAATCACCATCGCTGACAATGGGATCGGTCTGCCGGAAGATCGGGCGCGGCTGTTTGAACCCTATGTCACAACACGCAATGAAGGCACCGGGCTAGGATTGCCGATTGTGAAAAAAATTATTGAAGAACATGGAGGTAGCCTTGTGTTAGAGGACGCCCCACTGTTCGACGGTCAGCAACACCGGGGCGCTATGGCGGTGATCCGGTTGCCAGCCGCGGCGTATGTTGCGCAAACCAACAGGACTACAATGAAGGCAGGTCTGACATGAGTGACATTCTGGTTGTCGATGACGAACGCGATATTCGGGAGCTAATTTCGGATATTCTGGAGGATGAGGGGTTTTCAACCCGCAAGGCCGCCAATTCGGATGAATGTATGATGGCCCTGAACGATGAGGAGCCGTCGCTGCTGATTCTGGATATCTGGCTAAAAGACAGCCAGATGGATGGTATCGACATCCTGAAGGCGGTGAAGCGGGACAATCCGGAAATCCCGGTGGTGATCATCTCGGGGCACGGAAATGTCGAAATCGCAGTGGCGGCGATCAAGCAAGGCGCCTATGACTTCATTGAAAAACCCTTTAATATTGACCAGTTGATGGTGGTGATCCGCCGGGCGATGGAAACCTCGCGCCTGCGCCGGGAAAACACCGATCTCAGACGGCTGGAGACCGGAAGTGCCGAAATGATCGGCAATTCGGCGGTGTACCGCGCTCTGACCGGTCAGTTGGATAAAGTGGTGAAATCCAACGGGCGGGTGATGCTGAGCGGTCCGGCAGGCAGTGGCAAGGAGATTGCCGCCCGATATATTCACAGCAACTCAAACCGCGCCTCTTGTCCCTTCATCACGGTGAACTGCGCCAGCATCGAACCCGAGCGGATGGAAGAGGAGCTGTTTGGACGCGAAACACCCGAGCGTGGGATCGAGCCGGGCCTGTTGGAGCAGGCAAATGGCGGGGTTATCTATTTCGACGAGGTGGCAGACATGCCGCTGGGTACCCAGTCTAAAATACTCCGGGTATTGGTCGATCAGCAGTTCCACCGCGTTGGCGGCGTGGACAATGTCCGGGTTGATCTGCGGGTGATTTCTTCGACCAACAAGGATTTGTTGCAGGAAATTGCCGCGCAGCGGCTTCGCGAAGAGCTCTATCACCGGTTGAATGTGGTGCCAATTGATGTTCCCTCGCTGGCAGACCGCCGGGAAGACATCCCCTTGTTGACCGAGCATTTCATCAGTCACTTCAATGAAACGCAGGGGTTGCCATTGCGCAGCATCAGCGAAGAAGCGGTGGCGCTGATGCAAACGATGCTGTGGCCGGGAAATGTGCGGCAGCTGAAAAATGTGGTGGAACGGGTTCTGATCCTTGGCGACGGCGGCGGCCCAATCGAGGCCAGGGAATTGCCTCGTGAAGATGAAACCCCCGGCGAAGAGGGTCGGGTGGTGTTGTCCGGGGCTTTGGCCACTTTGCCGCTGCGTGAGGCGCGCGAGGCCTTTGAACGTGAATATTTGCTGACCCAAATCAACCGGTTCGGCGGCAATATTAGCCGCACCGCAACCTTTGTCGGCATGGAACGCTCGGCGCTGCATCGCAAGTTGAAATCTCTGGGCGTGGTCACATCAAATAAATCCGGTGCTCGGATTGCCCATTTGGATAGTGAGGACACGCTGGCTTAGCGTGCCAGGGTCGCCCCCTTGGGGGGGGCGGCCGTTTGAATATGGCGGCCTAGAGGATGGCGTTTGCAGGATGGCCGGGTGACACCAGGTTGCTGTCCTGCGGGCCGGGTCAGCCAGGCTCAACAATCTGAAAGCTGCCATCCTTGTTTTTGATCGCGCAGGAATTTTCACTGAGCTGTGGCAGTCGCGTGGTTGCCGCCGGTACCGCGGCTTTTGCGATCGCCAGGTTGCAATTTGGCAGTTTGACCAACTGATAGTCTTTTTCGGCCATGCAGCTTTGCTCAAGCCGTTGGCGCAGGCCAAGGTTGACATCGACGGTATAGATGTGGCCCGGCATCCAGTATCCTGGGCTGTAATAGCAGTGAGTGCCGTTGCAATATCTGTCGCCGCGATAGAATATTGGCGGTGACTGCCGGATTTCATTGGCCACCGGCGCCTCTCTTAAGGCCCGGATCTCGCAGCCAAGCGTATCACTCTGCATGCGGGAGACTTCGGCCCCGGGTTTGTAATACAATGTGAGCGGGGTGCAGCTGGCCACGCCAAGGATGATGGGGAAAAAGACTGAAATTTTGAATGGCACGACCATGGGCTTACATTGCCCGCACAAATTCAAAGTTACAATTGAATTGACCCAGTTCAAGGCTTCTGTCATGCCAAATACTGGCTAAAACGTGCCTAGGGGCAAAAAACATGAAAGTCATCATTTGTGGAGCCGGACAAGTTGGCTGGCAGATCGCGCGGCACCTGTCTGGTGAGCTTAACGATGTCACTGTGGTGGACAGCAACCCCGATTTGGTGCGCCGGGCGGTGGAGACGCTGGATGTTCAGGGGGTCGCCGGATTTGCCTCCTACCCGGATGTTCTGCAACGGGCAGGGGCGGCGGATGCGGATATGATCATTGCCGCGACCCATTCGGATGAGGTGAATATGGTCACCTGTCAGGTGGCCCATTCGGTGTTTTCGATTCAACGCAAGATCGCGCGTCTGCGGTCACAAAGCTATTTGGATGCGATTTACGCCGACCTGTACCGCCGGGACCATCTGCCCATTGACGTGGTGATCAGCCCCGAACGCGAGGTGGCGGCTGCGGCGATGCAGCGGCTCTCGGCACCGGCGGCCTTTGACATCGAAACCTTCATGGATGGCAAGGCGCAACTTCTGGGCATCACTATTGATGATGACTGCCCGGTGATCCACACCCCGCTGCGTCAGCTGACCGATCTGTTCTCCACCCTGCGGGCCATTGTGGTTGGGGTGCGGCGCGACGGCACCTTGTTTGCCCCAGACCCGGGTGATCAGCTGTTTGTCGGCGATAATTGTTATGTTTTCACCCATATCGAAGACGTCAACCGAACCATGGAAGTGTTTGGCAAAAAGGAAACAAAGCAGGACCGCGTCGTGATCGTTGGCGGTGGTAATGTAGGGCTGGAGGTCGCCAAGGCGTTGGAACAACGCACCAGCAGGCCCCGCGTCAAGATGATCGAGCGAGACCGCAAAAAGGCGGAACGTGCTGCCGAGGAACTGGTGCGGACAATTGTGTTGAATGGCGACGGTCTGGACCGTGCCTTGCTGATCGAGGCGGGGATCGATCGGGCGGATGCGATGTTGGCGGTGACCGATGACGACAAAACAAACATGTTGGCCGCCGTCCGCGCCAAGGCCGAGGGATGTGCTCTGGCGATTGCCCTGATCAATGACCCGACACTGGTGCCATTGATGGCACCGTTAGGAATTGACGCCTATATCAATCCTCGCTCGACGACGGTGAGTTCGATCCTGCGCCACATCCGCCACGGCAGGGTCCGCCAAGTCTATTCTATCGGCGACGCCGAGGCCGAAGTAATCGAGGCCGAAGTGATGTCGACCTCGCCGATGGCCGGGCAGATGATCCGGGATATCGATTTCCCCGAAGGGGTGCTGGTGGGGGCGGTCTACAAGGGCGGCGAGGTGCTGCGACCCAGTGGTTCGATGCGGATTGAAGAAGGCGACGTGATTGCTTTGTTTGCCATGTCTGATGACGTGCCCGAGGTCGAGCGCCTGATGCAGGTCTCGATCGATTTCTTCTGAGATGAAACGGAAATCAACATCCCAGGGCATTTTGCGGCTGCCGTTGTTCTTGTTGATTTGGGGCATTGCCTCTCTGGCAATGTGGGTGCCGGCCATGCATGCGGTGGCTTTGAACGATCACCCGACTTCCCAGAGCTTTTTCTATTCGGGCCTGGTTGGGCTGATGATCGTGACGCTGATCGGATTGTCGCTGGCGAACCGGGCGCCACGCTATGGAATGCTTGGCCAATTGCTGTCGTTGCTGGCAACCTTTGCGGTTTTGCCGTTGTTTCTGGCGATACCCACCTATGATGCTTTGCAAAATACCAGCTACCTAAACGCCTATTTCGATATGGTCAGCGCCGTCACCACCACCGGAGCGGATATCTTTGCCGACCCCGGTCGGCTGCCCGGCAGTGTGCATCTCTGGCGGGCGCAAGTGGGCTGGCTGGGCGGGCTGCTGATGTGGATTGCGGCGTCCTCGGTTCTGGCGCCGTTGTCGCTGGGGGGATTTGAGGTCACCGCACGGGGCGAGCCGGGCCGTGGCGCAACTGCGCCGGCCCATATGCAGCGGGGCGATCCCAGACGTCAGTTGGTGATGGTCACCAAGGCGCTGGTGCCGATCTATGTCGGTTTGACCCTGGCGCTGTGGATCTTGCTGATGATGACAGGCGAAGAAAGTCTGACCGGGTTGAGCCATGCCATGTCGGTGATGGCAACATCCGGCATTTCGGCGGTTGGTGGGGTGGAAAACGCCAACAGCGGTCTTGCCGGTGAGATGGTGATGTTCCTGTTCATGTTTTTTGCTTTGTCGCGGCTGACCTTCTCAACCGATACGGCCGGGTTGGGCTATGTCCGGCTGGACAAAGATCCGGAATTCCGCATCGGGCTGATCCTGGTGATCGGAGTGCCGTTGCTGCTGTTTTTACGCCACTGGTTGGCGGCGCTGGAAGTCAGCGCATCAGAAGACCTGCCCCAGGCCCTGCATTCCCTTTGGGGGGCGATGTTCACGGTGATGTCATTTTTGACCACAACCGGGTTTGCCAGTGCCGATTGGCTGGCGGCGCAGCAGTGGTCGGGGCTGGGCACCTCCGGTTTGATCCTGTTGGGTCTGGCGCTGGTGGGCGGCGGGGTGGCGACAACGGCCGGTGGGGTCAAGCTGCTGAGGGTCTATGCGCTGTATCTCAACGGGATGCGGGAAATGGAGCGATTGGTGCATCCCTCGTCGGTGAGCGGCGAAGGGGCCGGCAATAAGCGGCTGCAAAAAAACGGCGCCTTTGTTGCCTGGATCTTTTTTATGCTGTTTGCCCTGTCGCTGGCGGTGATCAGCAGCAGTCTGGCCGCTTTGGGGTCGGATTTTGAACAAGCATTGGTTCTTGCGATTGCGGCGTTATCCACCACGGGGCCGCTGATCGACTTTGCGGGTGAAACGACAATCAGTCTGGCGTTGCTGGCGCCGTCGGCCAAATTGGTGCTGTGTTTTGCGATGGTATTGGGCCGATTGGAAACCCTGGCGATTATTGCATTATTGACGCCCAACCTCTGGCGGAACTGATTGGTTCTGGTTAACAAGGCAATATTGTCCAATGTTTTATGGTTGGAAACACTCAAATTCTGTGCCCATACTAATGATATAAGAGTCGCGCTGGTCCGCAGCGCGCAACAAGAACAAAAGCGAGAACAAACTATGGCTTCGGATCGACAGAACCTTCAGGATGCATTCCTGAATCATGTGCGTAAAACCAAGGTTCCAGTTACCATTTTCCTGATCAACGGTGTGAAACTACAGGGCGTGATAACCTGGTTTGATAACTTTTGTGTGCTGCTGCGCCGGGATGGCCAGTCGCAACTGGTTTACAAACACGCGATCTCGACGATCATGCCAGCCCAACCGATCAGCCTGTATGAGGGTGAAGACGCCTCTTGATGGAGCAAGACAAAATCCGGACCCGCGCTTGGGTGCTGCATCCGGATATAAAATCAAATAGCAAGCGCCGCCCAGCGGAGCCTGCACTGAACGAAGGCGTGGCCCTTGCCGAGGCGCTGCCCGATCTGGATGTGATCGGATCAAACGTGGTGCGCCTGCCAAAAGCCCATTCCGGAACATTGTTCGGATCGGGCAAGATCATCGAACTGAAGGCGGTGTTCAAAGCCGAAGACATTGATCTTGTTTTGGTCGATGGCCCGGTTTCGCCGGTGCAGCAACGCAACCTTGAAAAAGCCTGGGACGTCAAACTGCTTGACCGGACCGGATTGATCCTGGAGATTTTCTCGGATCGGGCCCGGACCCGCGAAGGCGTCCTGCAGGTCGAGATGGCAGCGCTGTCTTACCAGCGGACCCGATTGGTTCGCGCCTGGACCCACCTGGAACGTCAGCGTGGCGGGCTTGGCTTTGTTGGCGGGCCGGGGGAAACGCAGATTGAATCTGACCGTCGGGCTATCGATGATCAGCTGGTGCGCCTGCGTCGGCAGTTGGACAAGGTGGTGATGACCCGCGCGCTTCACCGGGAAGCGCGCGCCAAAGTCCACTATCCGATTGTGGCATTGGTGGGCTATACCAACGCCGGGAAATCGACGCTGTTCAACCGATTGACCGGCGCCGATGTCATGGTCAAGGACATGTTGTTCGCCACGCTGGATCCTACCATGCGCCGGGTCGAGTTGGAGGACGGGCCAGAGATTATCCTGTCTGACACCGTTGGCTTCATTTCCAACCTGCCGACAGAATTGGTGGCCTCGTTTCGGGCGACGCTGGAGGAAGTGCTTGCGGCTGATCTGATCATCCATGTGCGCGACATCAGCCATGATGAGACCCACAATCAGGCCGCCGACGTCAAAACGATCCTCACCGCATTGGGGGTCGATGAAAATCGGCCGCAGATCGAAGTGTGGAACAAGCTGGACCAACTGTCCGACGAAGAGGCAGAAGCCCGCAGTCAAAGGGCCGAAAACGAAGACGGGGTCCACGCGATCTCGGCTGTGACCGGTGTGGGTCTGCCGGGGCTTTTGCGCGATATAGGCGAAATCTTGCAGGGTGTACGCCTGCGTGAGACGCTGAACCTTGGGTTTTCGCAAGGAAAGAAGCGCGCCTGGCTGTTTCGAGAGGATATTGTCGAAGGCGAAGAGCAAACCGAAGATGGGTTTGAAATCACCGTTCTGTGGACCGACCGGCAGAAGTCCAAGTTCAACGCCCTATAAGGGAACTGATTTACCTAATATTAGTCAATTATTACATTGAGTTGTGTGTAATATCCTTAATGTCATCCACCTTTTTATCCCCCTGGAGGCGGGGGTAATCCCCCCATCTTTATGGGATCCAGCCGTAGAATTGCGGAAAGCCTCGGGCATTTCCACGAACGGCGCCCCGATGCGCAGCGCGCCTGGTTTGCGTTGGAGTACTGCCAGATAATGGCGCCAATCATAGATGACGCGCCCAGGCTGGCGGTGCGACCTCTCAATGATGCGTTCATGCCTGCAAGTCGCGGCCCCTTCCTTGCGCGATTTGCGCTGCTCCATCACAAGCCAGCCAGGCAGTTTCTCCGCAAACGAATCCAACTTGCTTGGCCGCGTCGGGCTACGGAACTGTGGCTCAACAGTGCCTGCTCGAAGATATTTCCTAATCGAGTTGCGAGACAGCCCAGTCCGTCGTGAAATCTCGCGAATAGTCATCTTGTCCCTAAGCGCCCATCGTCTATTAATCCCCGACAAATCCCGTCAGGGGCAAGGTTGCACATGGGGCAGTTCTCAGTGACAATTCTGGCTGCTACCGGGTCAGTTTTAAGTGACATTCAACAAATCGAGATACTCCAAGTGTGAGCTCTTCGATCACTGGGCGCAACTATTTGCTGACGCGGAACCGGCAACGGCAATGATTGAAGGTTGAGTGGCACCGGCTTTAGTAACGCTGTTGGCAGCAATGGCCGGACGATCGGAAGCGCATCAGGCTCATAACCTGAAGGTTGTAGGTTCAAATCCTACTCCCGCAACCAAAATTTACTGATAATAATCAACACGTCACACCCAGCTTCGGCGGGGCTTTCTGCGTTTGTGCCCAAGCGCTGGAAGCATTGTGGAAGCAAGCGGGGTCAATTGGGGGCGTGGCGTTCTGGCAACGGGTGAAGACTGGCGGGACAACCTGAAGGAAATCAAAATTCGTCGGGGGGCAAGGATCGGCTCGGGCATATATTGAAGATGGGGAACGGCTACCTGCGCCGGTTTCTGGTTGTCGGCGCCACCTCCGTCACCCGGCGGGCGCCAACCACCGACACCCGAACGGGCGCTTGGGTCCGATCGCTCCTGGAGCGCAGGCCGACCCGGGTTGTCACCGTCGCCATCGCCAACAAGACCGCCCGTACCGCATGGGCGCTGCTCGCGAAGGGAAAAAGCTACAAGGCCACACCGGCCATCTGAACGAAGGAGGTACATGCGGCGCCTGACAACGCCGCGATGAGATGCAAGGGCAGACGTGAGTGATGATGATCGAAAGGAACCGCCGCCGGGACACCCCGAGGTGCTGTCTGGGCTTTAAAGCTCGTTGGTCTGATTGGGACCTGGCAAGCGGACTTCATCCACTGCCCGGCAGGCGATTGCGAAGCAATCTGCCGAAAGGGGGGGGCAGCGGTTATATGAACCGCAAACAAAGGCCGGACACATGACCGCAACCTGCAACGATCAAAATCAGTTCAAATCAACCCTTGCGCAACCGGAGCCGTCCACACATGACAGCACCCAGGCCCAGTGCGGCGCTAGCGGTCAGTGCAGCGCCGCCCGCAAGAAATTTTCTTCTGGGTAACTTCATCACGCTTTCCATTAATTCCTCCATTCGAATATGTATTAGTGTTTTCCTTGGAGCAAGGCTTTCGAGGCACCGCAAAGCGTTTTGTGGTGCCAGTGACGTCGCTCAAGACTGGTGGGGCGACCATTGCTTGAGGTTTAAAGCTTCAAGCTTGAAATAATAAATCACTGCCGCTACGATCAAAGGTGAAGCGCCAAGAATCGTATAAACAAAAGGCTATGTCATGAAGGTAATGTGTCTCGGCGGCGGGCCCGCAGGTTTGTATTTTGCGATCAGCATGAAGCTGCGCGATCCAAGCACCGAAGTTACGGTTCTTGAGCGAAACAAAGCCAATGACACCTTTGGATGGGGGGTGGTTCTTTCAGATGATGCCCTTGATCAAATGCAGGAAAATGACCCCAAGAGCACGGCAGAGATCCGCAATAGCTTTGCCTATTGGGATGATATCGCGGTTGAGCACAATGGCGATCGGACGGTTTCGGGGGGGCATGGATTTGCCGGCATCGGCCGCAAGAAATTGCTTATCATCCTGCAGGCACGGGCCCGTGAACTGGGGGTGAACATGCAGTTTGAGACGATCTTCAAAAGCGCCGAAGAGTACCGCAAGGACTATGATATTGTGGTTGCGACTGACGGCATCAACTCATTGGTGCGCAAAGAGTACGAAGATGTCTACAAGCCCGATATCGACACCCGTCTGTGCAAGTTCATCTGGCTTGGCACCCATCAGAAATTTGACGCCTTTACATTCATTTTCGAGAAAACCGAGTTTGGCTGGATGTGGGCGCATGTCTATCAGTTCGATGACAATACAGCGACCTTCATTGTGGAATGCCTGCAGCCAACCTGGGATGGGTTTGGCTTTGCCGATATGTCTAAAGACGAGACCGTGGCGGCCTGTCAGGCGGTTTTTGCCAAATACCTCGATGGCAACGATCTGATCTGCAATGCCAACCATTTGCGTGGATCGGCTGTCTGGATGAATTTCCCAAGGGTCATTTGCGAAAAATGGTACCATGAAAACGTTGTGCTGATGGGCGATGCGGCGGCGACCGGACATTTCTCAATCGGGTCTGGGTCCCGTCTTGCTTTTGATAGCGCCATTGCCCTGGCCAATTACGTGCACTCTGAGCCAACGCTTGAACAGGCGTTTCAGCGCTATCAGGAGGAGCGACGGGTAGAGGTTCTGCGGTTGCAGTCCGCCGCACGCAACTCTCTGGAATGGTTTGAAGAGGTGGAGCGCTATCTGGATCAGGACCCGGTCCAGTTCAATTACAATCTCCTGACCCGGTCCCAACGTATCAGCCATGAAAACCTGCGTTTGCGTGATCCAGCCTGGGTTGAAAAGGCAGAGCGCTGGTTCCAGACTAAGGCGGGTGTGCCCGCGGATGCATCGGTCAGAGCGCCGATGTTCGCGCCTTACACGCTCGGGAACATGGAACTGTGCAATCGCATCGTGGTGTCGCCTATGGCGCAGTATAAGGCGGTGGATGGCTGCCCCACCGATTGGCATTTTGTTCACTATAGTGAGCGCGCCAAAGGCGGCGCTGCTCTGGTCTATACCGAAATGACCTGTGTCAGCCCCGAGGGGCGCATCACCCCCGGCTGCCCCGGGCTATATGCGCCGGAACATCAGGCCGCATGGTCGCGTTTGAATGCTTTTGTCCATTCCGAGACCGCCGCCAAAACCTGCTGCCAGATTGGCCATTCGGGGCGCAAAGGCTCGACACAAGTGGGGTGGCAGGAAATGGATGCGCCTCTCGATGAGGGCAACTGGGATCTTGTTTCCGCCTCGCCAATCCCCTGGTCTGATGGCAACGCCACACCTCGGGAAATCAACCGTGCGGAAATGGATGCGGTGCGGGATCAATTTGTCGCCGCCACCCAAATGGCGGACCGGGCTGGGTTTGACATGATGGAATTGCATGCGGCGCACGGCTATCTGATTTCCTCCTTCATCACGCCTTTGTCCAATAGCCGGTCTGATGAATATGGCGGCAGTTTGCAAAACCGCATGCGCTATCCGGTGGAGGTTCTGACCGCCATGCGGGCGGCCTGGCCTGCTGATAAACCGCTCTCTGTTCGGATCTCGGCCAATGACTGGGTCGAAGAAAACGGTGTGACACCGGAAGACGCGGTGGAGATTGCAAGGCTGTTCCGGGATGCTGGTGCAGACATCATCGATGTCTCTGCGGGGCAAACCAGTTCTGAGGGTCGCCCGGTCTATGGCCGGATGTTCCAGACCCCGTTTTCGAACCGCATTCGGAACGAATTGGGCATGCCGACGATGGCGGTTGGCAATATCTTTGAAACCGATCACGTGAACTCAATTCTGATCGCGGGGCGGGCCGATCTTGTTTGCCTGGGGCGGCCGCATCTCGCCGATCCCTATTGGACCTTGCATGCCGGCACCTCGCTTGGCGATGACGCTGTCAACTGGCCGGATCCTTATCTTCCCGGGCGCGATCAGGCCTATCGCCTGCAAAAAAAGGCGCAGGAGGCAATCCGGGTATGACACTTACTGGCAAACGGGTGCTGATTACCGGCGGCGGGACCGGGCTGGGCGCCGATATGGCCGCCCATTTTGCGGCTGCCGGTGCCGAGGTGGTGATCTCTGGACGCAGGCAGGACAGGCTTGATGCGGTGGCCAGTGAAACAGAAAATACCCGCGCCATTCGGGCGGATGTCACCAGCGAAGACGATGTGCAGGCGCTGTTCGCAGCGGCGGGCCCGGTCGACATTGTCATTGCCAATGCCGGTGCCTCAACCAGTGCGCCGTTTGGACGGACCTCGCTGGCGGACTGGAACGCGATGTTGGCGGTCAATCTGACCGGTGTGTTTTTGACGCTGCGTGAAGGGCTAAACCAGATGCAGGGCTGGGGGCGGCTGATATCGGTGGCCTCTACGGCGGGGCTCAAGGGATATGCATATGTCGCCCCCTATGCGGCAGCCAAACATGGTGTTGTCGGATTGACCCGCTCATTGGCCTTGGAAACCGCCAAACGGGACATCACGGTCAACGCGCTGTGCCCCGGATTTCTGGAAACGGAAATGACCGAAAGAACAATCCAGAACATTGTCGAAAAAACCGGCAAAGCCCGCCCCGATGCAATTGCGGCGCTGGCGTCACATAACCCGCAAAAAAGACTGGTGCAGCCGCATGAAGTCTCAACCGCCGCCCTCTGGCTGTGCGGCAAAGGATCCGAGGGCATCAATGGTCAGGCCATTTCCATCGCCGGAGGTGAGATATGAGCGATACAATCTCACTGTCGCGGCGGCGGTTGCGCACCTGGATCAGATTGCTCCGCCTGACCCGCAGATCAGAAAGCCATCTGCGCGAATTTCTACGGGTGGAATACAACACGACGTTGCCCCGCTTTGATGTGATGGCAGCATTGCACCGAAATCAAACCCCGATAAAGATGAGCGATCTTAGTCGTATGCTGTTGGTTTCCAACGGAAATGCTACCGCAGTCATTGGCCGACTTGAGCAGGACGGATGGGTGACGCGAACACCTGTAAAAACCGACCGGCGTGTCATCGAGGTGCAATTGACGGATCAGGGCCGTGCCCAGTTCGAAATACTAGCCGCCGCGCATGAAGCCGAAGTCGACAAATTGTTTTCGGGTTTCGACCACGACGATTTGGATACCCTACGTGACATGCTGAAGCAGGCCAAAGGAGATGATGATGACTCGGATGACTGAATTTGAACCCAAGCATTTTGAAATGCAGGTAAAGGATCAGATTGCGGTGATCCGCCTGAACCGGCCCGATCGCAAGAACCCGCTGACATTTGAAAGCTATGCCGAGCTTCGCGATACGTTTCGGGCCATGGTTTATGCTGACGATGTGGATGTGGTGGTGTTTGGCTCCAACGGTGGCAACTTCTGTTCCGGCGGCGATGTGCACGAGATTATCGGCCCGCTTGTCAAAATGAACATGAAAGAGCTACTGGCCTTCACCAGGATGACCGGTGATTTGGTCAAGGCGATGATTACCTGTGGCAAGCCGATCATTGCGGCGGTGGATGGTATTTGTGTCGGCGCCGGTGCCATTGTTGCAATGGCCTCAGACCTGAGACTGGCCACGCCAGAGGCCAAATGTGCGTTCCTGTTTACCCGTGTCGGGCTGGCGGGCTGCGATATGGGGGCCTGTGCGATGTTGCCGCGCATTATTGGTCAGGGCCGGGCCGCCGAACTGCTGTACACCGGTCGCTCATTTGGCGCCGAGGAAGGTCATATCTCCGGTTTCTGGAACGCCATTCACGGCGCTGATGATCTGGAGGCCGCCGCGATCAAGATGGCGTCTCGATTGGCTGCGGGACCTACATTCGCCCATGGCATCACCAAGACACAGCTCAATCAGGAATGGAACATGGGGCTAGAGCAAGCGATTGAATCCGAGGCCCAGGCCCAGGCGATCTGCATGCAGACGGGGGACTTTGAGCGCGCCTATCATGCCTTTGTTGGAAAAGAAAAACCAGAGTTTGAGGGCAACTGATGGCTGATAAAACCTTTCTGAACTGGCCCTTTTTTGAGCCGCGCCACAAGGCACTGGCGCAGTCGCTTGACCTCTGGGCGGCAGGCACCGTGGCGGCGGTTGATCACAGTGACACCGACAGCGCATGCCGCATATTGGTCAAAGCACTGGGCGACGCTGGCTGGCTGCAAAGCTCCGCGGCCGGCGAGGGTGAGACCTTCGATGTCCGCGCCCTGTGTCTGACCCGTGAAACGCTGGCGCGCCATGATGGTCTGGCAGATTTCGCCTTTGCAATGCAGGGTCTTGGGACCGGGGCATTGTCGCTGTTCGGCACACCTTCGCAACAGGCGGAATGGCTGCCTTTGACCCGGTCAGGCAAGGCCATTGCCGCCTTTGCGCTGACTGAACCTCAGTCGGGATCAGATGTTGCCAATTCAACCATGACAGCAACACGCGACGGTGACAGCTATGTGTTGAATGGTGAAAAGACCTGGATTTCAAATGGCGGAATTGCCGACGTCTATACCGTTTTTGCCCGCACCGGGGATGCACCGGGGGCGCGCGGTCTTTCGGCCTTTGTCATACCGGCGGATGTGCCCGGTTTTGAGGTTGTTGAACGGCTTGAAACCATGGCGCCCCACCCACTGGCGCGGCTTCGGTTTGCCGATTGCCGGATACCCGCGTCGGCCTTGATTGGCGCGCAGGGGCAGGGGTTCAAAATTGCGATGTCAGTTCTGGATGTGTTCCGCTCTACCGTTGCCGCTGCGGCCCTTGGCTTTGCGCGCCGCGCCCTGGACGAGGCCCTGAAACGGGTGAGCACGCGTCAAATTCAGGGCGCTACGCTGTTTGATTTGCAAATGGTGCAGGGTCACATTGCCGATATGGCTACGGACGTGGATGCCGCAGCATTGCTGGTTTACCGGGCGGCTTGGGCCAAAGATTCAGGCGCGCCACGCATCACCCGAGAGGCGGCGATGGCCAAGCTATTTTCGACCGATCAGGCCCAAATTGTCATTGATCAGGCTGTGCAGCTGTTTGGCGGTGATGGCGTGAAGTCGGGTGAGATGGTTGAAAAATTATATCGAGAGATCCGCGCCTTACGAATCTACGAAGGTGCTTCCGATGTTCAGAAAGTAATCATTGCGCGCCAGACAATGGCTGCATTCCAAGGAGATTGAGATGTTGGGACCAACCGGACATGTAGACATGTTTTCAAGAGATGGGTTGCCACCGGTTGAACAACAACCGGATTTTCTGCTCGACGGGTTTGACTACCCTGACTATCTCAACGTCGGCTATGAACTGACCGATGCAATGGTTGCCAAGGGGTTTGGTGACAACACGGCTCTGATTGGAAATGGCCGTCGGCGAACATACAAGGAGTTGACGGATTGGACCAATCGACTGGCGCATGTGCTGGTCGACGACATGGGGGTCAAACCCGGCAACAGGGTCCTTATCCGGTCGGCCAATAACCCGGCAATGGTCGCTTGCTGGCTGGCGGCAACCAAGGTCGGGGCGGTTGTGGTCAATACGATGTCGATGCTGCGCGCCAGTGAAATTGGCCAGATTGTCGACAAGGCTGAAATCACCCATGCCCTATGCGACACGCGGCTGATGGACGATCTGGTTAAATGTAAGAAAACAAGCAAATACCTTAAGCATGTTTTAGACTTTGATGGCACGCTGAACCATTCTGCCGAACTGGACCGTTTGGCGTTGCAGAAACCGGTACAATTCGAATCCGTCAAAACCGGTCGTGATGATGTTGCACTGTTGGGATTCACCTCTGGAACCACGGGTGAGCCCAAAGCCACGATGCATTTCCACCGCGATCTCTTGGTCATTGCGGATGGCTATGCCCGCGAAGTTCTAGACGTTCAGCCCACCGATGTCTTCGTCGGCTCGCCGCCGCTTTCGTTTACCTTTGGGCTTGGCGGTCTGGCCATTTTCCCTCTGCGCTTTGGCGCTGCGGCGACATTGCTCGAAAATGCGTCACCGCCGTCGTTGATCGAAATCATCCAGCAGTACAAGGCAACGATTTGCTTCACGGCGCCAACGGCATATCGGGTGATGCTTGCCTCCATGGATAAGGGCGCCGATCTCTCGTCTCTTCGCGCGGCGGTTTCAGCCGGCGAGACCCTGCCAGCGCCAATCTATCACGATTGGATCAAGAAAACGGGGAAGCCCATGTTGGATGGCATCGGCGCCACCGAGTTCCTGCATATTTTTATTTCAAATCGGTTTGAAGATCATCGGCCGGGCTGCACTGGAAAACCCATCGGTAACTATCAGGCGAAGATTGTCGATTCCGATATGGTTGAACTCCCACGGGGAGAGACCGGGCGTTTGGCCGTTCGAGGGCCAACCGGCTGCCGGCTTTTGAATGACGATCGTCAGTCCGACTATGTCTGTGAGGGCTGGAACATCACGGGGGACAGCTTTTCCATGGACGAAGATGGCTATCTGTACTTTGCGGCCAGAAACGACGACATGATCATTTCGTCAGGCTACAATATTGCAGGGCCAGAGGTTGAATCCGCGCTGCTGGAGCATCCGGCGGTATCGGAATGTGCGGTGGTGGGCATTCCGGATGAACACCGTGGAATGCTGGTGCAAGCGCATGTCGTTTTAAAACAAGGAAACAGTCCATCAGATGAGATCCGCAAGCTCTTGCAGGATCACGTCAAGGAAACCATTTCCCCTTACAAATACCCCAGATCCATCAAATTCCACCAATCGCTTCCCAAAACGCCAACCGGAAAAATCCAACGCTTCTTGCTGCGTGAGCTGAGCGAATAGGCCGAGGCATGGATCTTTGATCAAATGCGCTGAAATTCGCCCCCCAGCCATGCTGTTGCCGATGAGATAGCCTTGCCGGAATTTCAGTCCGGGCACTGTTCAACAGGCCAGCCGTTCGATTTGGTACTGAAACCATATCTCGACGATGACAGGACACTGGCCAATTCATCACTGGCAAACTGCTTGATACCGGCGGGATCGAGCAGAATTCTAAGGCGCTGATCAATAAAGCGTTTGATACCGTCAAGGACAACACAGGAGGATCTACCAAATGAAACTTAAATTTCTGGCGCTGGTAACGGCGCTGACATCCGTTGCTGGCGTGGCGCAGGCCGATGTGAAAGTTGGCATGATTACCACCCTTTCAGGGGGCGGCGCCGGGTTGGGAATTGACGTGCGTGACGGCTTTATGCTGGCCATCAAACAGTCCGGTCGCGATGACATTGACGTGGTGATCGAAGATGATCAACGCAAGCCTGACATTGCCGTTCAACTGGCCGACCGGATGATCCAGTCGGACAAAGTTGATATTCTGACCGGTATTATCTGGTCAAACCTTGCGATGGCAGTGGTGCCGAGCGCCCTGGCTCAGGGCAAATTCTATCTGTCGCCCAACGCAGGCCCGTCGCTGCTTGCCGGCAAAGGCTGTCATAAGAATTACTTCAATGTTGCATGGCAGAACGACAACCTGCACGAAGCCGGCGGCGCACATGCCAATAGCATCGGCTATACCAATACCTTCGTTATGGCGCCAAACTACCCGGCTGGAAAAGACGCATTGACCGGTTTCAAACGTCTTTACGCAGGCGATCTGGCGGGGGAGCTGTATACCAAGCTTGGCCAAAAAGACTACGCATCCGAAATCGCTCAAATACGGGCCTCCGGCGCCGACAGTGTGTATTTCTTCCTGCCAGGCGGCATGGGCATTTCGTTCCTCAAGCAATACGCCGACAGTGGGCTTACACTGCCTTTGGTCGGGCCAGCCTTCAGCTTTGATCAGGGGATTCTTCAGGCGGTTGGTGACGCAGCCCTTGGCGTTGCAAACACCAGCCAGTGGTCAAAAGACATCGCGAACCCCACAAACCAGGCCTTTGTAACAAGCTTTCAGGCTGAATACGGCCGTCTTCCATCGCTCTATGCGTCTCAGGGTTTCGACACCGCGAATCTTTTGATCAGCGCGGTTGCCGTTGCTGACGTCGCCGATGCCGATGCCTTTCAGGCTGCGCTGAAGGCGGCAGATTTCTCGTCAACCCGGGGGGATTTTGCCTTTGCCGAAAACAACCATCCGATTCAGGACATTTTTGTTCGTGAAGTGATCAAGGAAGGCGACGTTTACACCAATAAAATTGTGTCCACAGCGCTGGAAGATCACTCAAACGCTTACGTTTCTGATTGCAAAATGTAGTGACATTGCCGGGCCGATAATTCGGCCCGGCACCAAGGGGAGGTCAGTGGATGTCGGCAGTATTGCTCATCGAGCAAATTCTAAATGGACTGCAATTCGGAGTGATGTTGTTTTTGATGGCGGCCGGCCTGACTCTGATCTTTGGGGTGATGGGGCTGATCAATCTTGCACATGGATCCTTTTATATGATCGGGGCATTTGCAGCCGCTGCGACCGCTGCTGCAACCGGATCGTTTCTGTTGGCTCTTGCGGCCAGCCTGGTTGCCGCGGCGGTGGCCGGGGCGATTGTTGAAATGACGGTGATCCGGCGGCTATATAAACGGGATCACCTGGATCAGGTGCTGGCGACCTTTGCCCTGATTTTGATATTTTCCGAAGGCACCAGATGGCTTTTTGGATCATTCCCGCTATTTTTAGAAATTCCGGAGTATCTGTCCGGCCCCATTAGCTTGCCTTTTGGAATTCAATATCCGCAATACCGTTTGGCGATTATCGCGGTTGGGCTGCTTGTTGCGGTTGGGCTGTTTGCACTGATTGCCCGAACACGCATTGGCATTCAAATTCGTGCCGGCGAAAGCGATCGCGAAATGATTGCGGCCTTGGGTGTTGATATATCGAAACTATACACGTTTGTTTTTGCCCTTGGCGCGGCATTGGCGGGATTTGCCGGCGCGCTGATCGGCGCCATTCAATCGGTGCAGGTCGGAATGGGCGAGCCTGTTCTGATCCTGGCCTTTGTCGTCATCGTTATTGGCGGAATTGGCTCCATCAAAGGAGCCCTGTTGGGCGCATTGCTGGTTGGCTTGACCGATACGCTGGCCGGGTTTCTATTGCCCGCCGCATTTGGTTTGATCATGGAGCCGTCAGCCGCCGCTTCAGTCGGGTCATCGCTGGCGTCGATGTCCATTTATGTCCTGATGGCCGGTGTTTTGTTGTTTAGGCCCACTGGCCTGTTTGGAAGGTCGTGACATGCGCAAAGAAACAATCCTAAACGCCTGTGTTCTGTTGGGCCTGCTTGCCGTCCCGCTATGGGCGCTGCGTGTGGACGAGCCGTTTATCATTACCCTCGCGACCAAGGCCGTTATCTTTGCCATCGCCGGGGTGGGTCTGAATTTTTCCCTTGGTCTTGGTGGACTTGTAAGCCTGGGACATGCGGCCTTCTTTGGCATTGGCGGCTATTCAATGGGCATTCTGGCAAGCCATGCGCAAAGCTACACCCCTTTGATGGGCTGGCCGCTGGTCATTGATGGTACCAACTCGATGCCGCTCATATGGCTGTTTGCCGTCTTGATCAGTTCCCTGTTCGCCCTTGTTATCGGCGCGCTCAGTCTGCGGACCTCTGGGGTCTATTTCATAATGATCACCCTGGCCTTTGGTCAAATGCTGTTCTTTTTCATGATCAGCTGGCCTGCATATGGCGGCGAGGATGGCCTTGTGATCTATGTTCGGAATGGCTTCCCTGGGCTGAACACACTTGATCCGATCCAATTCTTTGGCATCTGCTTTGCCCTTCTTTGTGGCGTGTTGCTGGCAGTGTCGCGCATTGCAAGATCATCCTTTGGTTTGGCACTGGGGGGGGCGCGTCAGAATGAAGAGCGGATGCAGGCCGTTGGGCTGGTTCCGTGTAAGCTCTATTTGATCGCGTTTACGATTTCTGGCGCAATCACCGGCCTATCGGGAGCTTTGTTTGCCGATCTGAACCGGTTTGTCAGTCCGACAATGTTCAGCTGGCAGATGTCGGGCGAGATAATGATCTTCATTATCCTTGGAGGCACCGGGCGTTTGTTTGGGCCGGTTGTCGGCGCGGCTGTGTTTATTCTGCTTGAGTATCTGTTGGGGGGATTATCCGAGTTTTGGCATGTCTATCTCGGGGCAATCCTGCTGGGCGTGGTTCTGTTCGCGCGCGGAGGCCTGATTGAATTGATTGTCGGCAGAGAGGTTGCCCATGACTGATCCTATTCTCGATGTCCGCAATATTTCAAAATCTTTCGGGGCGCTGAAGGCCAGTGACAACATTTCGCTGACATTGGTCCCGGGCGAAATACATGCGCTAATTGGCCCAAACGGCGCCGGGAAATCAACGCTGATCAAACAGATTGCGGGTGGGTTGCAGGCTGACAGCGGCGAGGTCTGGTTTGATGGTGAGAATGTCACTGGTAAAACCACGGTCGAACGGGCACGGCTTGGTCTGGGCCGGACCTTCCAGGTCTCTTCCCTGGCCATGGATTACACGGTGTCGCAAAATGTGGTGCTTGGGGCTTTGGGGCACCGTGGCAAGATCGGGCTTAAGGGGTTTTTCCGCCCGGCCATGAAAGACACGGCGCTTTTGGATGTGGCAAATGACGCGCTGTCGCAGGTTGGCCTGGACGGTTTTGCAAAGACGCGTACATCCGAGCTGTCGCATGGTCAGCGTCGCCAACTGGAGGTTGCGGTGGCCCTGACACTGTCACCCAAAGTGTTTTTGATGGATGAACCGATGGCCGGTCTGGGAGCCGAAGGATCACTTCGATTGACCGGATTTCTGGATCAGTTGCGCCAGCAGGCACCAATCCTATTGGTTGAGCACGATATGGACGCGGTATTTTCGCTGGCGGACAGGATCAGCGTATTGGTTTACGGCAAGATTGTTGCGACAGGCACGGTGGATGAAATCCGCTCCAACCCAATCGTGCGAACGGCCTATCTAGGGGAGGACGACGAGACATGAGCCTATTGGAACTGTCGCATGTGTCTGCGTTTTACGGGTCATCACAGGCTCTTTTTGATGTTGATCTCAGTATAGATGAGGGGCAGGTCCTTGCCGTTCTGGGCCGAAATGGCATGGGTAAATCGACAACTGTTAAGGTGATTTGCCGCATGCTTGCAAATCGTGGCGGCAGCGTGTTTTTCGCCGGGCAAGACCTGGCAAATGTGCCAACGCACCGCGCGGCGCGCCTCGGCTTGGGTCTTGTCCCCGAAGGCCGCCGGTGTTTCCCAAATCTGACCGTCTATGAAAACCTGATTGCCTCGGCCCGGCCCGGCGCCTGGGATTTTTCGGCCATTGCCAAGCTCTTTCCCCGGTTGGAGGAACGCCGTAATCAACTGTCGACCTCCCTGTCTGGCGGCGAGCAACAAATGCTGGCAATCGGCCGTGCGCTGATGACGAACCCGCGTTTGCTGATCCTCGACGAGGCAACTGAAGGCCTGGCTCCGGTGGTGAGAACCGAAATTTGGGGCGTAATATCCCGCCTGAAAAATGAGACAGATATGGCGATCCTGGTTATCGACAAATCTCTGAAGGAACTGGGAACGGTGGCCGACACAGGGGTAATCCTCGAAAAAGGCCGCTCTGTCTGGAGTGGGGCATTTAGTGACCTTACACCGCAAATCACCGATCGGTACCTGGGCGTTTAGCAGATCAGTTTCAGATTGCTGCCAAGCTAGAACAACATTTGCAGGAGAGAAGAACATGAACAATAAAATTATTCACCCCGAAGGTTGGGCGCCTACCAAGGGATATGCGAACGGTGTTTTGGCTGGCGATGGTACGCTTTATGTCGGTGGTCAAGTGGGCTGGACCGCAGAGCAGGTGTTTGTCGACCATAGTTTCATTGGCCAGATGGAACAGGTGCTTCGGAATATTCTGGCCGTGGTTGAAGCCGCTGACGGAACGGCCGAGGACCTCGTGCGTCTTACCTGGTTTGTAAAGGACAAAAAGGAGTATCTGGCTCATCAACGTGAAATCGGCCAGGCCTACCGCCGGGTGCTGGGCTCTAATTTTCCTGCAATGTCAATGGTTGTCGTTTTGGATTTGATAGAGGACGAGGCGCTTCTCGAAGTTGAGGCGACGGCTTTCCTCGATGGAAAGTAAGCGTTTCAGCTGGTCACCCGCGACCCACATGGCCAACCGCGCCGCCGCTGTCGCCGCGTGGCGCCGGTTTGGGTTCCAGGTTTTAGCGGCAAACTGAGACCCGTTCGGACTGGCCTGACAGCCCCACCACCCATGCCCATCTCGATTTTCCATACGGAATATTCTCTCAATTCGTGCGCGGGTCTTGTCAGAGGAAACTCGGTTGTGAAGGGCAGGGCGGCGATTTGGCTTCTCGGTATGACAAAACACAGCCCATTTTGGTATTTCAAGACCAGTCCCGACATCATCCGCCTTGCGGTGATGTTGTAGGTCCGGTTCCCTCTTTCGCTCCGGAAAGTGGAGGATTTGCTGCATGAGCGCGGGATCGAAATCAGTCATGAGACTGTGCGATTTTGGTGGAATCGCTTTGGGCCGTTGTTCGCCGCGGAGATCCGAAGAAAACGGGTTCAGCACCTTCATGCTCATTCGAATTGGAAATCGCATTTGGACGAGGTGTTCCTAAAAATCAACGGTGAAACCCATTATCTCTGGCGGGCTGTCGATCACGAGGGCGAGGTGCCTGAAAGCAATGAAGCACTTTGGCCCACCACATGCCATCGTGACCGATCTACTTCGGTCTTACGGCGCCGCGATGAAGGTCATCGGCAATGCTGACAAACAAGAAATCGACCGTAGGTTGAATAACCGGGGTGAGAATTCTCATCTACTGCCTGGCAGTGGTTTGCTAGCAAACCACGAGAAGGGGCCATTTCGACGACGAGAGCGAGCCATGCTGCGCTTCCGCCGAATGCGAAGTTTGCAGAAGTTCGTCTCCGTACACGCCTCGGTTTACAATCACTTCAATCGCTGCCCGGCAGGGTATGTTTACATACCCGAGAGGGGTGGAACGTCACCTTTATTCACGCGGAAATTTCAAACTCAACCGCACCGCCGCTCTCGCTGAGTGGCGCCAACTTGGCGCGGCATAAAGGACAGTCATGTTGTCCTTGCAGAGACCAGTTCGAATTGGTCTGACAGCACCCACGCACTGGCTTACAATCTGGGTGTCTTCTTACAGGGCGTCGAGTTGCCCGAGGAGATGGCCGACTGGTCGCTGACCAGCCTGCAGACCCGGCTGATCAAAATCGGCGCAAAAGTTGTGCGACACGCCCGCGTCATCACATTCCAATTGGACGACGTCGCAGTCAGCGGCGATCTGTTCAACCGCATTTTGGCGGCTATCAATCGGTTGCGCGCACCGCCAGTGCCCGACTGAGAACGACAACAGCAAAATCTAAAGGAAATCAGCTCAATATGTATGTCCAAATCGTGGCTCATTCCCCGATATGGGCACGAGGTAGCACTGATGGAGCCGAACGTGGGGATCTGAACTGCCCTGCCATCAATAAATGCATGACCCAGGTTGAATATAACGCCCCCCCCGCGCTCGCGCGTGACATTGCCTTCTGTCGCTCTACTTGGGAAATGTCGGTCAAGATAAATTTTAGTCAAATGTATAGGGCCTTGAAAAACGCGCAAATTGGCGCGTTTGAATCTGGCCTAAGGGGGCAGGGGTGTCACGTACTTTACAGGATTTACTTTCTGCTCATGGATTGAATGATCTAGTTGAACTCTTCGCCGCCGAAAAAATCGATACCTTGATGGTGCATGATCTGACTGACGGTGATCTTAAAGAAATCGGTTTAAAGCTCGGTCAGCGCAAGCGGTTCCGCGCGGCGATCAACACAGATACGGTTCCGTTTCCCGCCCGCCCGCGAATGCCTGCGGAACGACGACAGCTCACGGTGGCTTTCATCGATCTGGTGGACTCAACCTCTTTGGCAACTACGCTGGACCCGGAAGATCTGCGAGAGGTCATCACAAGTTATCTCGACATTGCTGTTGCGACGATGAAGGCCCATGGTGGTTTCCTTGCCTATACTCAGGGTGACGGGCTGATGGTGTATTTCGGCTATCCCGTGGCGCAAGAGGACGATCCCTCGCGTGCTATCCGTGCTGCATTGGCCACGGCCGCAGTCGTTCAGGGGATGGAAACGCTGGCACCCAATCCGCTGAAGGTGCGTATCGGTGTGGCTACTGGCCGGGTCGTTGTCGGAGATATGCCCGGCGATTCCGCGACCCCGAGGGATTTTGTTGTTGGAGAAACGCCAAACCTTGCTACGCGGTTGCAAAGCCTTGCCAATCCCGGCGAAGTTGTCGTGGCCGAAGCGACCCAGCATCTGACCAGCGGCACCTTTGATTTCGACGCGCGCGGATCGGTCTTGGTCAAGGGGTTTGGCGAGCTCCGCACCGTTTTTGCAGTGATACGGGAAACCACCGGCAAGAGCCGGTTCGATGCACACGCAGTGGATGGGATCCAATCGATCGTTGGCCGAGAAGCAGAACTTAAGACGCTCGCCGGTCATTGGGATGCAGCCTGTGCCGGCAACGGAAATATTTGCCTGATCGAAGGACCCCCGGGCATCGGCAAGTCCCGGCTGGTGCGTGGTATCTATTCTCTGGCGGGCCGCGCGGCGGTCGAATGGCAATGCGCGCCACATCTGACCAACCGCGCATTGCACCCGATGGTGGCCGAACTGGAACGCGATGCCGGGATCAGGCGCAGCGACACCGCGGACATCCGGCAAGCCAAGGCAGCGGCTCTGGTCGCGGATACACAGGGTCTGTCTGAAGCCGACCTGCCTTATCTGGCCAGTCTTGTCAGCGCACCAATGGAAAATGGTGCGCAGCTGGAAGCTCAGGTCCGGGCCCGGTTGACGTTCGAGGCTCTAAAGCGGCGCGTTGAGGGTATGACAACCTTAGGACCACTGCTTGTCGTGCTGGAAGATGCCCATTGGGCCGACCCCACGACGCTGGAATTCCTTGATCTGTTGTCCGAGCGTATAGCGGATCTGCCACTTTTGCTCCTAGTGACCTTCCGTCCTAGGTTTACACCGTCCGACACTCTGAAATCGTCAGGCGAAACGCTTATGCTGGAGCCGCTTGATCCTGATGCTGGAATCGCTTTGGTAAACAATATCGGAGGTGAGGGTACCCTGCCGGTGGTGTTGGCACGGCGGATTATCGAAAAAACCGATGGTGTGCCACTGTTTATCGAAGAACTGACCAAATCGATTCTTGATGCGGCGCTGGACGATGACGCAGTGATGGCAGAGAGCCATGATGTGGTGGACATCCCGACTACGTTGCAGGCTTTGTTGATGTCGCGCCTTGACCGAACCGGAGTGGCCAAAGAGGTTGCCCAGCTTGGCGCGGTTATAGGACGCGAGTTCACTGTGCAGATGATCAACGCAATTGCGCCGGTCGGTTCGGATCTGGATGATTCCTTTCAGCTGCTGGAGGGGTCCGAACTTCTCCATCGTGGCGGGCTATTGGGGCCGGAATACTTCGTGTTCAACCACGCACTTGTGCAGGACACAGCCTACGAATCCATGCTGCGCAGCAGGCGGCAGGAAGTTCACCTCGCGCTCGCCCTCGCAATGTTGAACGGGGACCCGGCATTTGGGGTACAAGAGCCGGAAATAATCGCCAGGCATTGCGAATTCGGTGGCTTGATAGAAGAAGCGATCGAATATTGGACGCTAGCGGGTCATGAAGCGATGGACCGTGTCGCGAACCTTGCCGGCCTCGCCCACTTTACCTCGGCTTTGCACCTTCTGGAAAACCAACCCGAAGGATCAAAGCGCGAGGAATCAGAACTTGGTATCCAGATGGCGCTCATGGCTGTCAGCATGTCGATTTACGGCTGGGGCTCTTCCAAGGTAGCGGATGCTGCGTTTCGATCCCGTGACATCGCGCGCAGCCTGAATAACGGCGAAGCGCTTTATGGTGCGACCTGGGGTATCTGGACGATGCACTTCCTGCGCGGCGAGCTTGTGCATGGGATCAATGTGGCCCAGGAAGTTAGCAACATGGCCGACGCGGTTGGCGCGCCACTGCTGCTAACCACAGCTGATCACGCCGTGTGTTATACGCAATATTACCGAGGTGAATTGCGGGAAGCCTTTGACCGTTATGTTTTGGGTATGTCGCGCTTTGATCCGGCTATCGATATTGAGATCATGAAAAATTTCCAGATCGCCAGCGGGCTTGCGCTGATGGATTCCGGCGCTGCTTCCGCGTGGCTCATGGGCCGTGAGGCAGAGGCAGCCGAGGGCATGCAACATATATTAAGCTATATGGATCAACTAGATCACTCTCCGTCCTATGCCTTTGGGCTTGGCGCACTTGGGCACTTTTCCATGGTCCAGCGCAACTGGACCCGGATGGCCGAAGTTGCGGAGCAGAACAAGGCACTGTCCTCAGAGCTTGGATACCTGATGTGGGAGAGGGTGGCGGATTTGCAACTCGTCATTTCACGCGCGTATTTGGACAACAAGCTGGCCGAGAGCGTGGACCAGGCACGGACGGCACAGGATCAATTTACCGCCTCCGGAACCCGCTTAACGGAGCTGCTCAGCATCCCACCTGTCGTGGAAATGATGATCGCGGCCGGCCGGGCCGAAGATGGGCTGAAGCTCGTGGAAGACCGGATCGCACGCGCGCTGAAGCACCATGAAAGATTGAACCTTGCAGATCTGTACCGGGCACGCGGATTGGTCTTTCAGGCGCTTGGAGACCTTAAGCGGGCGCAAAGTGATTTAGAAACCGCCCGGAATATTGCACAAAATCAGGGCGCGGTGAGGCTTGTTGAACGCGCGGAATTACAACTGGAGGAATTGGTCGCCTGAGCGACGGGAAAAGCCCGTGTACGCCTCAGCCGGAATGAAATTTTTTACGCTGTAACGGCGGCGAAAGGGAAAAACCATGAGCGACACGTTAAGCTGGAATGACGATCAATGGAACAAGGTCCGCCAGACCGTTCACGATCAGGCGTTGCGCGCTCGCGTCGCAGCTTCGTTTCTGCCTCTCTTTGGACCTTTGCCCAACGATGCGCAAATGGTGCCGTCCAACAAGCTGGAATACCACGGCCCAAGTTCGGGGAGCGTCGGTCGAATGGGCATTGACGACTACACGTCAATTCGGCTGACCTCGCTTTCCGTGAATGTCTATCTCAAGAATGCGCAGGTCGCCGATCCGGAGCTGACCAGCGCGCTCATCATGTTTCGCCGCGCCGCCAACATTATTGCGCGTGTCGAGGATGCAATCATTTTCAACGGTCAAGAAGACACTGGCCGTGGTCCCAAGAGCGACGCCGGGATTAGTATCGCCGATAAAGTCTGGCGCGTCAGCGGCGGGCAGAAAACGCTGGGCCTGGTCAAGGAGGGCGAGGACGCAAACAAGCAAAAGATTGAGCCAGACGATAAAGATTCTGATACGGGGCAACAGGTATTTCATGCCGTTGTGAACGCGATCCAAAAAATCGAGAAGCAAGGCTATCACGGCCCCTTTGCCTGCGTGATGTCCGATAGTCTATTTACTGCGATCACCAAGCCAATGCCGACGTCGATGATCCTGCCGCGCGACAGCATCCTGCCTTTCCTCGATGCACCCCTTCTACGTTCCAGTGCCTTGCCCGACGGAATGGCCATTGTTGTGTCGCTTCACGGTGCCCCGGTCGAGATTGTCGTCCCCAACGACATCTCGGTGCGCCACCTGCAGACGACCCCCGAGGCAGAGCATGTCTTTCGGGTGCAGCAACGTTTTGTCCTGCGCATCAAAGAGCCAGGAGCGATCGCGACAATCTTCAAGTAAGGGCCGGTCGCTATGTCTGAGTATACCGCCAACGGCCTGACATTGCACTGGAGTGAACCCGTCATTGACGCGGCTCGCGGGATGCAGCGCGTGGTAATAAAAGCCTCTCCGTCTGACCCGGCCAACGTCCTGCGCATCATTTACGCGCAAGGAAACGGTCCGGAAGGTATGACCCGCGGGTGGCCGACGGGAAACGACCCTGAAACCGGGCTACAGACCTTTGCCGCCGATCTGCCGCGCGCTCTTCCAGGTAAGAAACTGCTATGGCGTCCGGTTCTGACGAGCGGTATCAGGGAGGCGGACCCGGGTAAGGGCTGGCAAGAGGTGGAGCCACCTGCGTCCCCCCGTCCGCCTACGGATACGAAGCCCTTCAAGCATCGACTGGAGTTTTTCGCGCGCGCCACTGCGCCGCTTGATCCGAACCCCATCTTGATCGGTGACACGCCCGATGGGCTTCACATTGTTTACCCGCTTGCAAAGGGTGGCACGGTTATCGGCCCACGGATCAAAGGCGTCTATGATCAGCACGGCGGCGACTGGATGAGAATTCGCAGCGACGGGATGGGCGTTGTCGGCGTGCGCGCAGTGCTAAGAACCTCAGACGGTGCGAACCTTCTGACCGAGTACAGCGGCCTCGTCGATTTCGGGCGCGACGGTCAAAAGCGTCTTCTGAGCGGCGATCCACCTCCCCAGGCCGAGGCCTGCCTGACGCCGCGTTTCGTGACAGCGCACCCTGACTGGCTGTGGATCAACCGCTTGCAGATGATCGCGTTCGGGCGTGTCACATTCGCGACGCTGCTTGTCGAATATGACCTTTATATAATGCACTCCGAGGCGACAAACGTGGATGAGGAAAACGCATGACCGAGAAAGTTGTAATCCTGGGTGGCGGCGTCGCTGGTATGAGTGCTGCACACGAGTTGATCGAACGCGGATATGAGGTTGAAATCCTCGAACGTCAGATTGTCGCGGGCGGCAAGGCGCGCTCGATTCCGGTGATGGAGGGGCAGGGCGATCACGGTTCGAAAAAGCGCCATATGGAGGCGCTAAGGGAATGGCGGGATGTCGACGGTGCGAAGGTCCCTCCAGGAGTGAAACGCCCGTGGCTGCCGGGCGAACATGGTTTCCGCTTCTTTCCCAACTTCTACCGCCACATCCCCGATACGATGTCGCGCATCCCCTATTACAACAAGGGAACCGTGCTGGATAACCTCACGGACGCCACGGGAATGCTGATCGCGCTTTATGACGAGGCGGGGATTGTTCTGCCGGAACGCTTCCCGCGCAACCTCAAGGAAGTGTCCAACGCGCTGCAGACTTTTCTCTACGGGATTTCGCCCCGCGATCAGATTGCCTTTGACGATATCGAACATTTCGCCGGTTGCATCTGGCGGATCATGACGACCTGCAAGGAGCGCCGCTTTGACGAATACGAGCGCATCGGCTGGTGGGAGTTCATCGGGGCGGAAAACCGGTCAGAAGCTTACCAAAAATTCCTTGCAATTGGCATTACCCGGTCTTTGGTGGCAGCCAAGGCGCGCGCGGCAAGCACCAAGACGATCGGCGACATCTTTATGCAGCTGCTTTTCGGGATAATCGCACCCGAACCTGCCTCGAACCGGCTTTTGAATGGGCCCACCAACCTGGTGTGGATCCAGCCCTGGCTGAACTATCTGGAAGAACGCGGCGTGGTCTATCATTTCGAAACCACCGTGACTGGGATCGACTGCAAGGGCGGCCGCATCACTGGTATCAGCGCCGAGAAAAACGGGCTGCCTTATCAGGTAACCGGCGACTGGTATATTGGTGCGCTGCCTATTGAACGCATGGCACCTCTGATCACCAAAGAGATGTCCGACATCGATTCCTCTCTGGCGCAACTGACGCCGCTGGCGCGGAATGTGCAGTGGATGAATGGTATTCAGTTCTACCTCACCCGGGACGTCAAACTGATCGATGGCCATGTGATCTTTATCGACAGCGCATGGGCGCTGACGGCGGTGTCGCAGCGGCAATTCTGGCCCGATATAAATTTCGAGAACTGGGGCGATGGTAAAACCCGTGGGCTTTTGTCCGTCGACATCTCGGAATGGGATTATCCAGGGATGAACGGTAAGACCGCGCGAGACTGCACTCGCCAGGAGATCGCCGATGAGGTCTGGTCACAGCTCAAGCGCAGCCTGAATTACGACGGCCAAGAGACGTTATGTGATGAAGACCTAAAATACTGGTTCCTAGATCCTGATATCGTCAACGACCCAAGCGATCCGGGACGGATGACGAATGTGGAGCCGCTCCTGGTCAACCGCGTGAACACGTGGCGTTTGCGTCCCGAGGCAGGCACGCAGATCCACAATTTTTTGCTTGCTTCGGACTATGTGCGCACAAATACTGATCTGGCCACAATGGAAGGCGCCAACGAAGCGGCCCGGAGGGCGGTGAATACGATTCTTGAGCGCGGCGGGTCAGAGGCCACGCGCTGCAAGATATGGGAGCTGCACGAACCTGACGCACTGGAACCGCTGCGGGCGTATGACAAGGCGCGCTATCATGCAGGTCTGCCTTGGGATGACCGGCTGGCAGTTGCGGTGCAGGCCTCGCTGAAGATGGGGCAATCAGCCGTCGGCACCGAATATGGCGGCGATGGTCTGCTTGCAGCCATAGCCCCCTTCACGGCCGAAATGTCCAAGCCCAACAGCCCGCTGAGCGATCCTGTTCTCGCCGATGCTCTGCGCATGATCGGCCCTCCAAAGGGCACTATGTCAGAGATCGCTAGGGATTTTCCCGGATTGGGTGGTAATTTTTCCGGAACCAAAGAGATCTCGGCCTTGGCCGGAGATCTCTTTGGTAGGGCCGATCTTGTGAACAAGCCACCTTTGTTGGGGGCTGAGAATAGCGTAGGCCCCGATATCCTGAAAGCGCAGATCGACGATACGGCCCATCCATTGGGCGCGAAACACAACAACGACGACCCGACCGAGCCAGTACCACGCCTGCGTGTGACACAAATCGGGTAGATGGCAATGGAGCAAGCGGCGACAAAGCCCGACCACACGGCGTTTCTAAACACGCTGCAACGCTATGGCGATGCTGCTCGTGCCGCGCTGCTTGAGAGTATACCAATGGCCGAGCCATATACTCACCTTTATGGCCCGATGCGGGCCTATATTGAAAATTCCGGAAAAGGTCTGCGCCCCGCACTTTTGATTGCGACCTGCAAGGCTTTTGGTGGTCGCGAAGAAGACGCGCTGCCCTCGGCTGCGGTGATCGAGCTTTTGCACAGCGCTTTTCTGATTCATGACGACATCGAGGATGTCAGCGATTTCCGCCGCGGGCGGCCCTGTCTTCATCACGAAATCGGCGTGCCGCTAGCGATCAATATGGGCGATGCGATGCAGACCATGGCATTGCGTCTGCTGCGCGGAAATCTGAGCACGTTAAGCCCTAGGACTGGTGTCCGAGTGGTGGCCGAGTTCGACCATTTGCTGAAAGAATCGATGGAAGGTCAGGCGCTTGAGCTGGGTATGATCCGGGACAATACGCTTGACATCGGTCCCGCGGACTATCTTCGGATGACGTTGAAAAAGACCTGCTGGTACAGCTTTATCCAACCCTGCCGTATCGGCGCTCTGATCGCCCGGCCGAATGATGTGGCATCGGGGAGGTTGCAGCTCGACGATTTCAATGCATTTGGCTTTTTTCTAGGGGCGGCTTTTCAGATACAGGACGATGTGCTTAACCTGATCGGCTCGCAGCAAAAATATGGCAAGGAGATCGGTGGAGATATCTATGAAGGCAAGCGCACTCTGATGCTGGCAAGGCTCACGAAGCTGGCCAATCTGGACGAGCGGGACAAACTGCATAGCTTCCTCGCCAAGCCTCGTGCGGCCCGGTCGGAAACGGAAATCAGTTGGGTGCTGAACCGGATGCAGGCACATGACTGCATCTGCTACGCCCAACGCGCAGCGCGCAATCTGCTGGAAGCCGCGCAAAAAGCCTTTGATCCGCTTTTCTGCGATGCTCAGCCCGAAGATCGCCAGTTCATCTCGGATTGTATGGAATACATGATATCGAGGGATGTCTGACGCCAGGTTGGCCACTTCATTTACCTGCCTGGACCTATACTTGTCGCAAAAGTGTCGTTTCGCCGCCAAAGTATCTCAATAAAAAACAAAGTGGTTGGATGAGATGGGAATACGAACCCGGATTGGCGGATGAGGACCAGTTCCCAATCGGACCGATAGCATCCTAGCTATTTTGGTTCACTTCATATTCCACGATAAAAATTACGGGATCCGGATTGTTTCCGGTCACACGACCGCTATAAACGCCCGGTTTGGTCGAATGCGGGATGTGTACATGCACTTCTAAGCGCTGACTGTCGCCCGGTGGGATGGTAAGTCGCGCGGGTTTCAATTGGATGAGATTAGCGGAAATGGCGCAACCAGAGCGGCTTTGAAGGTCACCAGGTGACAGGTCGAGTGTTACAGGTCCGCCATCATCATTTGCCGCAATACTTAAAACGATCACACCGTTTTCACCGGGTTGAACTAGCTTACGGCACCGAAATCGACCGCCCAACGCGTGTTGTGGCCCTGCCTCCGCTGACAAGATCGACAGCGCAATCTTCGCCATATCAACATTGTCGCCGACAATTCCAGTGTCGATTTCGGTTATCTTTCCAATTTCTTTTTGCCACAGTTTTCGTTCGAAATAGGGCACTGATGCGTCCTCCACTGCTTGGACTTAGTGTGCGACCTCATAGGCCCTCTGTAAAGGGAATTGACTTTCGAACGGACAATACGGTCCTGTCGGTCCTGTCAGAGGAAACTCGGTTGTGAAGGGCAGGGTGGCGATTTGGCTTCTCGGTATGACAAAACACAGCCCATTTCGGTATTTCAAGACCAGTCCCGACATCATCCGCCTTGCGGTGATGTTGTAGGTCCGGTTCCCTCTTTCGCTCCGGAATGTGGAGGATTTGCTGCATGAGCGCGGGATCGAAATCAGTCATGAGACTGTGCGATTCTGGTGGGATCGCTTTGGGCCGTTGTTCGCCGCGGAGATCCGAAGAAAACGGGTTCAGCAACTTCGTTCTCATTCGAATTGGAAATGGCATTTGGACGAGGTGTTGGTAAAAATAGACGGCGAAATCCACCCTCTCTTGCGGGCTGTCGATCACGAGGGCGAGGTGCTTGAAAGCTATGTCACCCAGCGCCGTGACCGCAAAACGGCATTGAAATTCTTCGGAAAAAAAATGAAGCGCTTTAGCCCACCACATGTCATCGTGACCGACCTACTGCGGTCTTACGGCGCCGCGATGAAGGTCATCGGCAATGCTGACCGGCAAAAAACCGGACGTTGGTTGAATAACCGGGCTGAGAATTCACATCCACTGCCTGGCAGTGGTTTGCTAGCAGACCACGAGAAGGGGCCATTTCGACGACGAGAACGGGCAATGCTGCGCTTTCGTCGTATGCGAAGTTTGCAGAAGCTCGTCTCCGTACACGCCTCGGTTTACAATCACTTGAATCGCTGCCCGGCAGGGTATGTTTACATACCCGAGAGGGGTGGAACGTCACCTTTATTCACGCGAAAATTTCAAGCTCAACCGCACCGCCGCTCTCGCTGAGTGGCGCCAACTTGGCGCGGCATAAAGGACAGTCATATTGTCCTTGCTGAGACCAGTTCGAATTGGTCTGACAGCAGAGGAAGTCACGCCTCAGGCGTCAGTTCTGCAACAACGCCGTGTAAAATGTAGCAGGATCTGCGAGAGGGAAAAACTATGGATTTCCCTCTAAAACAAATGGCACCAGTGGCGGTCATATCGCGGACTTTTCACGAAGTTGTCCGGAACTTGTGGGAGATTTATCGCGGACTTTACTTTAAGATACCTACTACTTATTCCGCTTTTGCATGGAAGTTAGTCTGACACACTTGGGTCATTGCGCATTCGCAAAATCTTTAGCTCCTGACGCAGTTCATCGGCTGTCATTTCGGTGATTTCCTTCCCACCTAGTGCCGTCGAGCGCGCCGCATTCACACTTGAGACGAAATGGGCTTCGGTGTTTCTGGCCGCCTCACCCCAAGTATCTGGGAAACGTCGACGCAGGAGTTCGAGGAAAAGTTTCCGGTCGCAGCTTCCGCCCCGCGCAGCTTTCCTTAATTCATTGGTCCAATAGGCCGACAACGCCGTCAAGGCCACGCGGCAGGCCACGTCGAAATCTGGGTAACGGGTGGCCCAATTGTACATAGTAGACAAAGCGACGTCCATACTAGCGCACCACTGTTCCGGAAATTCTCCCTGCCGGGCCATGGATTTGACCAGATCACAGTGTTCCTTGCCGCGATACTTCAGAGCGTTCCGTGATCTGGGATCAACAGAAATGGGGACGATATTCGATCGTTTTCGAGCCTGCGTCATCTATCTATTACTCTCGGTTGTCTGATTTGGTTGTTTCCAGCACACCCGCCGAAACGAGTCTCAATGCATGTTTGGCAGTTTTCCCATTTATTTGACCTGCACCAAGCATCCAATGACACTAAGCTACCGGCCCAAGTGAGCGGAATGTCTGCGATGGAAGCGCCGGACGATAAAGTTTCGGGGCTCGCTACGCGGGCGCCTTCCTTTGTTGATTTGACAATCGCCTTAACCGCGTCAGTGTCAGGCGTTTTTTCAGGCGCTATGTTGGCAATGGTCTCCGAATTGGAGCGATCAGCCAGAGCCGTGATTTTATTACGGGCCCCCAACCGACAACCGGCAGAAACTGGCAGAAAGGGGCCTGTCGCGCTCCGAACGGGGCTTCTTGCCGCTTTCAGCCGGTTGTCGGCTGGGGTTTTAGTTTTTTTCTGGGCATCAAGGGCCAGTGCTAACCACCTACTCATTTACGCTCACCACTCTGGGGTTTACGAATTAATTTTCGATTGGCCTGCCCCCTGTGCTAACTTTGGTCCGCACCAGCCAGCCAGCGTCTATGAGAACAGAAAATGCTGCCTTAATGTCTGGCACTTTCCCAAGTTTCGGTCGGCTTCGGTGTTGGAGGTTTCGCACGTTCAGGGTGGTTAACCTTTCTTCGCAAATGATGTTTGCAATCGTCCTGGCGTTGCTGATTTCCGACGATACGGACGCAACTCCATACGAACGATGGGCATGGCCCCGCAGGTATTCGCCAACATAATGACAGGCACGGTCCAGATGGTTGCCCGTGATGCAGGATACTACCTCTGCTCCGTTGTCGATTGCCCAATCCAGAAGCGCCAGAACCATAGACACCCGTACCGCCAATCCGGGGAGTTTTCCGATATGGCTTTTCATCAGGCCAGTTGACTGCCCTTCCCACTCCCGACATTGAACCCGGAACGTGTGCAGGCAGGTCTGTGCATCCTCGTTCAGGAGTAGGAATAACGGACGCTTACTTCCGTGCTCGTCCACGGCTGCTTTCAAGCCGTGTAACCGCTTGAAGGCCCGTTTTGGCGTTATTGTGTCAAGCGTTACAGTTGGGCGCTTCAACTTTACTGGATCGGGGAAAACAGTCAAGAACCGGGCCAACAACCCATCGTCGCCGCTGCGAACCAATAAAGTGTCCAGTTTGTCAGGCTGGGTGCCTCCGAGAACAGCAACGGACAGGTGGTCAATGATGATCGGATCGGGGCTATTCTTGCGGTCAACCGTGTAACTGCGCCCCCCGAATGCTTCCAGCCAGAAAGGGCGATCGCCACCACCATTGTAGCGGTCCATTGATCCAAGCCAACCTGACAGCTCATCCCGCGACAGCAACAATCCGCGCCACGTCGCCTGCACCAGTTCAGCCACCTTTTCAGTAGTCACGTCTGTAACCCGAATGCGTTTGCGGATCGGTTGTGGGGTGGCTCTCGCTTTATCAGGTATTTGCGGAGCATGGCTATCATTGGCCAACGCGGCTTTTGCATCGGCTTTCCACTGCGACCGCATCAGCCGGGTAACCTCGTCCTTATCGGCCCATTCCGTCCGCTCTTGTTTGTATTCCCGGGTCAGTTCAGCATCAATTTCCTTGATTGGATCAAGGATGGCATCCAAAGCGGGGCTTTTGCCTGCGGATGGATCGCCTATCAGCATCCCCCAGATAATTGGCGGTTCTCTCCACCCATCCCAAGGCTCAGCCCAACGGGTATTTCCGACAATGGCGCTTGCAACTGACAACAGCGCCAATGCCACATAATCAACATGGGCGCCTTTGACCTCTGCCGCTGATTTTTGCCATCCAGCCCAAGCGCCAAAGACAGTTGCAAACTCTGCATTTGTCATTTCCGGCGCGGGCAGCCGTTCGGGCTTGATGACGGTCATATCCGGGTCAGGCCAATTTGTGGTTGGGTCGTACTGGGTAGGTGTTGGCGGAATATCCATCAGGCGCCACACCTTTTCGCCACCAGCACATCGGCCCAGTCTTTACCGTCCGGTGCTGGCAACATCGACACTTGCCAGCCCAGAGCGGTTGCGCGCGTTGCCAGTGAATTACCAGCCAGTTTTCCGGGTTGGTCGCCATCTGTAGCAATTATCAGAATGCCGGGTTCTTGGGGCAGTTGCAGCGTCTTCATGCCAGAAGTAGACAACGACGCCCAAAGCGTCGCAGGGCCTATTAATAGCCCGCTCAACAGCGCCAAGCCGGTTTCAATACCTTCGCATACCAACAATGGCCCCTGCGCTTCAGACAAGACCACCGCACCGCCCGCACATGGCCCAAGCATCATCTTGGCTGATGCTCTCAGGCGAAGTCGTTGCTTGTTAAAGAACGTACGATGAACTCCGCCGGTTGAGACATCGGCCACCATAGCGCAGGTCCAAGTCGCACTTGGCGCATGATATAAATTCGAGATGAAACGCAGGCTAGTTGGCAGATAGCAGGTGATATATCTGCCCCTTAAATAGCTATCTGCTTTCGTGCCGATGATCGGCCTGGCCGCTTCCCAGAGAGCTCGAGCATTTGCCAGTTTCGCGGCCTGACAATCCGCCTGTTTGCGTTGGGCTTGTTCCCGCGCTGTAAAGTCAATTTGGAGGCTTTCAAGTGACAAATCTACCGCATGGGCAAGATCCGCAAAACGGTAATTCGACTTGAAACAATGGAGCAAAAGTGTGCCGGCTTGTTCCGAGATACTCAAAGCGGCCTGATCTCTGAGACGTTCGATCTGGCAGATTGGGCAGGGTGCTGATCCGCGCCCATTCTTCCAATGGCCACCGAGATTAGATGTGATTTGTTGCGCGTCGGTCATGACGGAAATGCCTTTCGCTTTTTGGCGTAGCACGGTAGGATAAGAGCGTTCTCAACACTTCAATAAGCCCAACGCCCGCGCCCGTTGTTTCGGGGGTGGGTTGCTTGTTTCACGATGCCCATGATCCAAGTGTCGATCTCGGGCACTTCCTGATCAGTTGCCCGGGCCAGCTTGTGTTTGTGAATGGGCTCGGCGTTGTGAAATTTATCCAACGTCGTTTGGCGTAGACCAAAGTGGCGATATCACCAGGTGCTCCTGACTGGTGACTTGGGGTCTTAGTGCAGAGCGAATACCCGCTCAGACGCGCACAGGAAACAGCGGCCATGAAGGAAGGGCTTTTTCGATGACCGATGCGTTGCAATCCTGAGCCGCTCATTTCGAGGGCCATCAGGGAGACCCTCATGCAGGGTCGCATCAATATCGCTTTCAACCCAATAGAGGCGACCACCGAGTTTGAATGGCGCCGGCAATCTGCCTGCCGCGACATCGAGGTAGATGCTAGACCGTGAACGATTGCCCAGTTTTTCGCGCAGCTGAGAAAATGTGAGGTACTTGTGTCCGTTGTACCGTTCGAGTTTTTCGTTGGTTTTCATTGGAACCGCCCGTTTGTGTTTCGGATGGTCCTAATATGACTTGTCACGATCTAATTTGTCGTACCCGTAATATTCTGGATTACTTCGGAAAGTTCCGGAGACAGGATGATCTCTGTGGTCTCGCGGAGTGTTTTTTCTTTGCGGTATATGTCATATATTTGGCCGTAAGATCGCGGAGCCATGTGGAGTTCAATGTGAGCCAATGCAACTGCATCGCACGATGTTTCTCCGGAATCACTGTCCTTATTTCGAGAGAGTATTAGGCCCTTCTGCACGAGAAGTGCGACTGCGCAGAATGTTTTTAAGTGTCTGACATCTTTCCTAGGTTGGCCTTTCGGACGACTTGGAGGGGGCGTTTCCCCTCGGAGATAACTGCTCAATCAAGACTGTAGACACTTCGGTACTGGGCATCCGAGTTCCAGCACATTAGCAACCGCGCGGGAAAGCGCCTGGAATTGAAAATAGTCAGTTTTGGCCAATTCAATGAGTTGTTCAGGCGAGGTCATCAACTTAGATGCGCCGTAGATTTCCGCCCTGTATTCGGTATATCCATCTGCGTCAGTCGTATCGCATTGCGCGGCCCGCGCTGCAGCTAATCCGTCCAGTGTAGTCCGATCTACATTTCCAATATCGACCAGGTGTGGAGCAATCATATGCTTCGGGATTTCAACGGCTTGTTTAAATGTAGGAACTGTCATTTTGCCACCATCGACACTATGGTATCCGACGCGCTAGTCACATGGTGGGCCCATTTCTCAAGAAGAACACGGCGCCTGTCGAGGTAATCTGTGCGGCGGTAGGCGCGCTCAACACTTGTTCCCGCAACATGGGCCAACATCATTTCAGCAACATCATGAGGGGTGTCCGTTGCCTCGGCCAGCCACACCCTCAAGCTGGAGCGAAAACCATGTGGACGCTCTTTCATACTCCTGCGTTCCATAAGACGCGACATGGTGGCATCGGTGATGACCCCGGTCCGAACAGATGGAAAAGGAAACCATCACGCTGGAAGGGTAGGGCCTGCTCAATAACATTCTGTGCCTCGGTCGAAAGAGGTACACGAAAATCTGTGGTCTGGCCCTTACGCCCTTTCATGACATCGGCAGGTATCGTCCAGACATTGCCGTCGATCTGAGCTATCTGAAGCAACCGTATCGGCTTTGATCTGAGACCTGTCACAATGAGCAATCGCAGCGCCAGATGTGTGAGTGTTGGCTCCGCCAAGCTCTTGTAGAATTCAGGAACGTCGGTCCAAGGCAATGATGGGATGTTGGTTGCTTGATGTCTTGATTTGCCCAGAAGCGCTTTGGCTTTAAGCGTTGCTTGCATGTCCACGTCGAGGCCAAGCGCAGCAGCATGCTTCAAAACAATGCCCAATCGGACCATAGCCTTTTTTGCCGTGTCTGCTTTTGTATGCCAGATCGGGGCCAAGACATCTCGGATGTCCCTCTGATCAATCTCCTCAACCGGAACTCGCCCCAGTTTTGGCAATACATGTAGTTCAAGTGGCGAAAGCCAGCGTCCTGCTTTCCCGTCATCTTTCAACTCAGCTTTGCGCGCTTCAAATGCTTCATGGGCGATTTTGCGCAGAGTATTGTCGGAGCGCTCCATTTCCCGGGCTTGCCGCTGCCTCTCCTTGATTGGATCAACACCGGTCTTTGCCATCCCGCGCAATGATCGGATAGTTCTCGCGCCTTTTTCAGGCCAATATCTGGTGGGCTACCCAAACCCATTTCTCTGCGTCGGCCGTGCACTGTGACGCGCAAGATCCATTGGGCTCCTCCGTCGGGCCGCTTGAACAGCCACAGGCCATCACCGTCACAATGTTTTCCAAGAGGGGCCGTTTTGATGAAAGTCGAAGAAAGTCGAGGTTTGCCCACCATATCTATCCCCCATAATATCCACCTTTTTATATCGGACATGATTGGACAGGCCAGGACAGCTTAGGGCACAATTTTCATATTTTGTTGGAGAAATTCATATTCTTGATCAGATTTGGACAGGTTGAGACAAGACTTCAATGCCCTATAAGGGAGCTGATTTGAGCTGAGGATCTGTTCAGCTCAAATCATCCAGAGCGCCAGCAATACTATTGCTGGCGCGGCTGAATACGGGTGATGCCAACAGCGGCAGCCCGCGCCAGATCAACATCAAGCGACATCGGGATATATTCACCGCGCCGCCACAGCTGCGCCATGTCATCGTAATAGCGCGACAGAAAATGGCCGGATTGTCCGGTTGATGTGATGAACACAGAACTGTCCGGGTCGGAGAAATCATAGACCCCCCGGTAGCCTGCCGCATGCACATTCTGGAACGGATCTGGGTCCAGACCCGAGCTGAGCCCGCGCTGCAGGGTATTGTCGCCGCCGCTGGTCGACTGGCGAATATTGACAAAGAACCGCAGAATAGGAACCTCACCCAGGATCTCATGGTCTTGCCTGGCCTGGTGTGCGTCGCCCCAGCGCAGGGCCTCCAGGGCGGGGCCATAGCGTTCGGTGATCCAGACCAATGCATCATCCAGCGCCAGTTGTGCCAGATCGGTGCAGGTTTCCCTAGGCGCGCTTTGGCGAATGTCACACCAGGCCGCCGCACCCTCGACATTGCGGTAGACCCGCTCAATGAAAAGCGGCTCGACATGCCTGAACTCACTGGCAAGGGGGCCCAATTCGTCGATGATCAGCCGTTGTTGCAAGGCGCGCAGCCAGGCTGCATAGATAAGCGGCTCTGGCATATGCTCGTTCATTTCGCCGTTCCATTCCGACAGCAACCGCAGTGCAATCTGCCGTTGCCGCGCTGGCGAGCCTTCGGGCGCGGTGCTGGTGGTATACCAAAGGTTAGCCCCGATGAGCGGCAATATGGTGCGGGCGGTATAGGATACCGTATCCAACTGGGCCTCGATAAAGCTGTCGCGGGTGTGGACCTGACGGGCCTGCATCAATTTCCGCCACCGATGCACCCGTTGGGTATCGCCCCAGTTATAGGAAACATGGTTGGGAAAGGGGCGCTGTAACAGCTTGTTATTGGTATTGCCGAGAATGCCACCGCGGGGATTGATGAACTGGGGGTTTGCCGCATAGGGCGCGCGGCCCTGCCAGCGGTTTTCCCGCCGCCATCCCTGGTTGGGAAGCCGACCCTGGCTTTGATTGCGGGCGTCGCGTTGTGGAATTGCGCCAACGGTTTTCAGGGCAATGCTATTGTGATCCGCCAGGACCAGGTTCTGCGACGGTGCTATATACTGCTCGGCGACGGCAATTGCCTGCGGCACAGTCTGACTGCGCATCAGGTTGATGGCCGCGGTCATTGAGGTGTCAGCCGGGCTGAGCGCCGACCAGGCAAGACTGGCGACGTGACCGGGCGGCGTTATCGTCGACAACCCGTGCAGCGATCCGGGCATAACGGGTCCATTTTCGCTCCAGCGTAGGATCAGGGTCACAGGTTGCGCGTCTTTGATCCGAATGATTGAGGGTCTGGACCTGAACCGCTTATAGCCGTTTGGCGTCAGGTATTCCTGATGATTGGCGGGGTTCAGTTTCTCGATGAAAAGATCCTGATCGTCCACATAAGAGGCGGTGGTCCCCCAGCCCATATTCTCGGATCGGCCTGCCATTATGGCGGGAATGCCGGGCATCGTGGCGCCAATGACGCCGCCGGTGGCCAGTTCCAGCCGGGCCAGATACCACAGGGTCGGGGCGCTCAAATCCAGATGCGGGTCATTGGCAAGAAGTGTCCCTCCGGCGGCCGACCGGTTTGGCAAAGCCGCCCATACATTGGACGCGCCTGCAAAGCCGCGATCGGCAAAGGGCGACAGCGCTGTTGAGGGCATGTCGATGGCCTGCGCGTATCGCTTCAGGCCGGGAAACAGAGCGGTGTATTCGGGCAGCGCCGTCATGCCGGTGCCGGGGGCGTCCGGCAGGATATCGACGAGCCGAGATGGATCGTCCAGCATCAGAGTGACCCGGGCGCGCAGAACTTCGTCCTGAATTTGGCCCGATTGCTTTAACGCCAAGAGTTTCATGAGCGCAATGCTGTCGGCGGGCTGCCAGGGCGCAATCGGGGCATTAAATATGAACATTTCCGGCGCACCGCGCCCCAAAGCGCTGGCGTTTATCTCGCCCAGTCGCGCATTGACCCCAGCGGAATAGGCGATCAGGGCGGCCTGGGTCCCGGCGTCCTGTTCCGGCACCGATTGCTGCGCCAACCGATACAGGTCAAGGCGCCGCAAGAGGCTATCGACCTCAAGGGTGCGGCGGCCAAATACCTCGGACAGACGCCCCTGCACGGTGCGCCGCAAGATCGTCATCTGCCACAGCCGGTCCTGCGCATGCGCATAGCCAAGCCCGAAAAAGACGTCTTCGTCGCTGGCGCCGTAACTGCCAAAAATATGCGGCACATTTGCATTGTCGCGGACAATCTCGATCGGGGCAGAAAGCCCGGGCAGGGCGATGTCCTTGTCATAATCGGGCAGCGATTGTGAGGCCAGAAAATAGACCAGTCCGGCGCCCAGAACCAACATGAGAATCAGCGCTGCGGATAGTCGCATGAGCCAGCGGAAAAGAAGTCCCATGTGTCGTGTGTTCCTTGGCTATTGTTCATTCAAAGGTCGAAGGTGATTGAACCTTTCGACGCGACTGCTACGGTCGCGCCAACATAGGCTAAGTCGGATCAGGGGGAAAGCAGATGGCTAAGATTGGTTTTTTGGGTTTGGGGGTCATGGGCTACCCGATGGCCGGGCATCTTCAGGCGGCCGGGCACCAGGTGACGGTGTATAACCGAACAGTTGCAAAGGCCGAGTCCTGGAGCCAGGAACATGGTGGCAGCTGGGCGGCTACACCGCGCCAGGCAGCGGAGGGGGCTGATTTTGTCATGGCCTGTGTTGGCAATGATGACGATTTGCGTGCAGTGTGTCAGGGCGCCGATGGGGCCTTTGCCGGCATGGTTTCGGGCGCGGTGTTTGTCGATCACACAACCGTGTCGGCCAAGGTAACGCGTGAGCTCTATGGCGCGGCGCAGACAGCCGGGATTTCGTTTCTGGACGCGCCGATCTCGGGCGGACAGGCGGGGGCCGAGAATGGTGTTTTGTCGGTGATGTGCGGCGGCGAGCAGCAGGCCTTTGACACTGCGGTGCCGATTGTTGATGCCTATGCGCGTATCTGTCGCCGCATTGGCGCCAGCGGCGCTGGCCAGATGACCAAGATGTGCAATCAGATTGCCATTGCCGGTCTGGTGCAGGGCTTGAGTGAAGCGCTTCATTTTGCAGAAAAGGCCGATTTGGACAGCCGCGCGGTTGTTGAGGTGATCAGCCAGGGGGCTGCGGGCAGTTGGCAGATGTCGAACCGCTATGAAACCATGATCGAGGATCATTTTGAGCATGGCTTTGCGGTGGATTTGATGCGCAAGGATCTGGGCATTTGTCTGGATGCGGCAAATGAAACCGGGGCCAGCCTGCCGGTGACTGCATTGGTTGATCAGTTTTACAAAGAGGTGCAAAACCAGGGCGGCGGACGTTTGGACACGTCAAGTCTGCTGAAGCGGTTGCGGCAGCTGGGCTGAGGCTGAACTGGATCTTTCAAAACAGAAAAACGCGCCGAGATGGGCGCGTTTTTTGCTTTGGGCTGGCGGCAAAATCAGGGGATGATGCGGGTATATTTCGATCCCTCAAGCGTGGCACCGATCTGCAGACCAGCCTGTCCAAAAATCGCGGCCAGAATAGGCGAGGTCAATGTGTTGGTGTCGGTTGCCAATGTATCGCCCTTGTCGCGGATGACGTAGCCAACATCGGCGCCGGCGGTCCAGCCGGAGGCCCGACGGAATGAGTTGAGCGAGTCTTCGGTCATGAAAAACAGCACATGGGCATATTGCTGGGCGCCAATTTGCAGGCCCGCATTGGCCTTGACCGTGGAGTAGTAATCGACGGTGGCGCCATTGATCCGCAAAGCACCGCGACCATAGCCAGCCCCAAAGATAAATCCGGCCTCGGTGACCAGCGGCATCACCAACATGCCGGTGGATTTCTCGGCCAGAGTCTGGGTGTTGGGGTAAAGGTCACGCATTTGTCTCAGCGTGGCATCCACACGGGCGTCGATGGTGGTGGCGCCACTGCTGCCGACGCCATTGCCGCAGGCTGCAACCAGTCCGGTTGTGGCCATGGCGCCCAAGGCAAAACCGCGACGGGTTAGCCGGGAAGAAATTTTGCTGTTCATAGAGTTCACTGCCTGTAATTGCTCGGTCAAGGTCGGTTTATCCGGCTCTGGTTGCGTTTATACGCGTTTTTCTGCCGATTGTCATCAATCGCTATCAATTTATGCGCGGCTTCTTGCTGGATGCAGCGCTCTGTGTTGGCGGGACAAATATCAAGTGTTGAGTATCCTGGCTACTTCTGGAGCGAAATAGGTCAGAACCCCGTCACAGCCGGCCCGTTTGAAGGCCATCAAGCTTTCTAGCATCACTTTTTCGCCGTCGATCCAGCCATTTTGCGCCGCCGCCTGGATCATCGCGTATTCGCCCGAGACCTGATAGGCAAAAGTCGGCACGCCAAAGCCGGTTTTGACCCGGTAGCAGATGTCGAGATAGGCAATCCCCGGTTTGACCATCACCATATCCGCGCCTTCATTCAGGTCACGTTGCACCAGCCGCATGGCCTCGTCGCCATTGGCAGGGTCCATCTGATAGGTTTTCTTGTCACCCGACAGCGCCCCCGAGGCCCCAACCGCATCGCGGAAGGGACCGTAGTAGCCAGACGCGTATTTGGCCGAATAAGACAGGATCATCACATCACTGTGGCCCGATTTTTCCAGCGCCTGGCGCATCGCACCAATGCGACCGTCCATCATATCTGACGGACCGATAATATCCGCGCCGGCCTCGGCCTGGGCCAGGGTCATCTTCACCAGCGCCTCAACGGTGGCGTCATTGACGATTTTTCCGTCCACCACATAGCCGTCGTGGCCGTTGATGTTGTAGGGATCCAGGGCCACATCGGTCATCACGGCGATATTGGGAGCCGCAGCCTTAATGGCGCGCACCGCCCGGTTTGTCAGGTTGTCAGGGTTCCAGGCCTCGGCGCAGTCTTCGGTTTTGAGGCTGGAATCGGTATAGGGAAAAATGCAAATCGACGGAATGCCCATAGCCTGTGCTTCGACAGCGGCAGCGGCGATTTTATCAACTGAGCGCCGCATCACACCTGGCATTGACGGAATGGGCTCTTCGATGCCGCTGCCTTCGCGGACAAAGATCGGCCAGATCAGGTCGCCAACACTCAGCGTATTCTCGCGGACAAGATCCCGGATCGCCGCTGTCGCCCGAGTGCGGCGCAGACGGGCGGCTGGAAAGGCGGCAACGGTCGGCGTCATAGTATCTCTCCTCAAGGTGCTAGGAACTTGGGTGGCACAGTTCCGGGCCCGATCACAAGGGCACAAACGTCGCGGTTCGGGGATTATTGCTGCCAGACCTTGTGCCGCCGGTCGGGGCAGTGGATACATGCAAAAACTAGGCTTTGCGAAGAGCAGGGAGCGGCAATTTGGACTTATTTGACACTTTGGTTGAGCTGATCGACATGCGGTCATTTTCCAACCTCTGGTTCTGGATCGCCTTGGCCGTTGTCTGGTCTAGCGCCAGTCACTGGGTGCTTGGAGTGCCCATCGACCTGGTGTACCGGGCGGGCCGGATGGGCGGCCAGGCGGAACGTGATCTGGAGGATCTGGTGCGGGTGAATGTGAACCGGATGCTGTATATCATGCAGGTTTCCGGTGTCTGGCTGCTTGGGGTCGGGTGTTTCGTTCTGTCCGGGCTGCTGGTGCTTGGGGTGTTTTACGATGTCGAGTTTGCGCAGGCGGTGTTTTTGCTGGTCTGCCCATTGAGCCTGGTTGGTCTGATCAGCCTAGGGGTGGCAAACCGAATTTCGCGGGAGCAGATCCAGGGAGAAGGGCTGCGCAAACTACTGGTTCGCTGTCGGCTGTACATTCAGTTGATCGGCACCATCGCAATCTTTGTGACCGCCATGTGGGGCATGTATCAGAACCTGAAATATGGTTTCCTGGGCTAGTTTTGAAGCTGTTTGAATTTCGATGAAGGAGAGGCGCACAATGGTGCAGCGTGTGATTACCATGGGCGGTGCGCCCGAGGGTTTTGACGCCCGTCTTGTCCTCAATGAGGTCGAGAAATCCGGCGGGCCGGTGCTGCATGTTGCGCGTGATGACAAGCGCATGGAGGCGATGCGGGCGGCGCTGGCGTTTTATGCCCCCGATATGCCGGTCTTTGTGTTTCCCGGCTGGGACTGTCTGCCCTATGACCGGGTGTCGCCAAATGCCGATATTGCCGCGACGCGGATGGCGACGCTGGCCGCCTTGGTGCACCAGATGCCATCCGCATTTGTGCTGCTGACCACGTTGAACGGCGCAACCCAGCGGGTTCCGGGGCGGGCGGTTTTGCAAGAGGCCGCTTTCTCAGCCCAGGTCGGTCGGCGCATTAATGAAAAAGCGCTTCGCAACTTTCTGGTGCGGATGGGGTTCACCCAAAGTCCAACGGTCATGGAACCGGGCGATTATGCGATCCGTGGCGGCATCATCGATATCTTCCCGCCGGGACAAAGCGGCCCGGTGAGGCTGGACCTGTTTGGCGATGTGCTGGACGGCGCCCGGCGGTTTGACCCGGCCAGCCAGCGCACCATCGAGAAACTGGATCTGATCGAGTTGGCGCCCGTGTCCGAAGTGATCTTGGACGAGGCGGCGATCACCCGGTTCCGGCAGAATTACCGCATTGAATTTGGCGCGGCCGGCACCGATGATCCGCTGTATGAGGCGGTGAGTGCCGGCCGCAAACATCAGGGTATTGAGCATTGGCTGCCATTTTTCCATGCCAAGCTAGAGACATTGTTCGACTATTTGCCACAGGCGACGGTGACGCTGGACCATCAGATGACAGCAGCCAGACTGGCCCGCTGGGACAGCATCGAAGACCAGTATGAGAATCGCAAGATCGCAATGCAGGCCAAGGGCCGGATGGATACGGTTTACAAACCAATACCGCCGGGGTTGCTGTACCTGGATGATACCGCCTGGGAGCAGTCCCTGGGCGCACAACGGGTGATTCAGCTGCATCCGTTGCCGCAGGCCAATGGGCCGGGGGTGGTGGATGCAGGCGGCCGAATAGGGCGCAATTTTGCGCCTGAACGGCAAATGGAAAGTATCAACCTTTTTGAGTCTTTAGCCGATCATATTAAGGCAAAACTACTAGATGGTCCGGTGGTTGTTGCCTCCTATTCCGAAGGTGCACGAGAGCGGTTGACGGGTCTGATCGAAGACGAGGGTCTTAGCGAGATTATCGCGATCTCAAATGGCAGCCGAATTGGTAAATCCGGGCTGTATCTGGCTGTCTGGGCGCTGGAACATGGGTTCTTCACCCCGGAAATGACGGTGATTTCCGAGCAGGATGTGCTGGGAGACCGGTTGATCCGGGCGCCGCGCAAACACCGCAAGGCGGAAAATTTCCTGACCGAAACTCAGTCGCTGGGCGCAGGCGATCTGGTGGTTCACGTGGATCACGGAATTGGCCGGTTCCTGGGGCTGGAGGTGATCACCGCAGCCGGCGCCGCGCATGAATGCATCCTGTTGCAATATGCCGAGGACGCCAGACTGTATTTGCCGGTAGAAAACATCGAGTTGCTGTCAAAATACGGTCACGACGAGGGGCTGTTGGATCGTTTGGGCGGCGGCGCCTGGCAGGCCAAAAAGGCCAAGCTGAAAGAGCGTATCCGCGAGATGGCAGACCGGTTGATCCGGGTTGCGGCTGAACGTGCCCTGCGCAAGGCGCCGGTGTTGGAACCGCCAGAGGGCAGCTGGGATGCGTTTTCGGCGCGCTTTCCCTATCAGGAAACCGACGACCAGTTGCGGGCGATTGGCGATGTCATTGATGATCTGACCTCGGGGCGGCCGATGGACCGGTTGATCTGTGGCGATGTTGGATTTGGCAAAACCGAGGTGGCCATGCGAGCGGCCTTTGTGGCGGCAATGTCCGGGGTACAGGTGGCGATTGTTGCGCCCACCACCCTGTTGGCGCGCCAGCACTATGCCAGCTTCGCCGAGCGTTTCCGTGGATTTCCGTTGGAAGTCAGGCAATTGTCGCGCTTTGTTAGCGCAAAGGATGCACAGGCCACACGGGACGGGATGTCCCGGGGTCTTGTGGACATTGTCATCGGCACCCATGCCTTGCTGGCCAAAAGCATCCGCTTCAGGGATCTTGGTCTGCTGATCATCGACGAGGAACAGCATTTTGGCGTCAGTCACAAAGAACGCCTGAAACAGATGCGCAGCGACATTCATGTGCTGACACTGACCGCGACTCCCATTCCACGCACCTTGCAGCTGTCGCTGTCTGGCGTCCGCGACCTGTCGATCATTGCCACCCCGCCGGTGGACCGTCTGGCGATCCGCACTTATGTCAGTGAATTTGATGCTGTCACCATCCGCGAGGCGCTGTTGCGGGAACATTATCGTGGCGGCCAAAGTTTCTACGTGGTTCCAAGGGTCAGCGACCTGCCGGATATCGAGGCGTTCCTTACCGATCAAATGCCCGAACTGACCTATGTGATTGCCCACGGCCAACTGGCAGCGGGTGATCTGGATGAGCGCATGAATGCGTATTATGACGGAAAATACGACGTGTTGCTGGCCACCACCATTGTCGAAAGCGGCTTGGATATCCCCACCGCAAACACCATGGTTGTTCACCGGGCCGATATGTTCGGACTGTCGCAGCTCTATCAGATCCGGGGCCGGGTCGGGCGCTCGAAAACACGGGCCTATGCCTATCTGACCACCAAGCCGCGTGCCAAGCTGACCGCCGCCGCAGAGAAGCGGCTGCGTGTCCTGGGGTCGCTGGATACACTGGGGGCTGGCTTTACCCTGGCCTCGCAAGATCTTGATATCCGGGGCGCGGGCAACCTGCTGGGAGAAGAACAATCCGGGCAGATGCGCGATGTCGGCTACGAGCTGTACCAGTCGATGTTGCAGGAGGCGATTGCCAAGATCAAATCAGGTGAATTGGAAGGCCTGTCAGAAGCCGACGATCAATGGGCTCCGCAGATCAACCTTGGCGTTCCGGTGCTGATCCCAGAGAAATATGTGCCCGATCTGGACGTCAGGCTGGGCCTGTATCGCCGGCTGTCATCCCTGACCACCAAGGTCGAACTGGAGGGCTTTGCCGCTGAGTTGATCGACCGGTTTGGCAAGCTCCCCAAAGAGGTCAATACCCTGATGCTGGTGGTGCGGATCAAGTCGATGTGCAAACGGGCCGGAATTGCCAAGCTGGATGGCGGACCAAAGGGCGCAACGATTCAGTTTCACAATGACAAGTTCATCTCGCCCACCGGGCTGGTCGAATTCATCCAGGCGCAGGATGGCTTGGCCAAGGTCAAAGACAACAAAATTGTGGTTCGCCGCGACTGGCGCAGTGATGGCGACAAGATTAAGGGCGCCTTTGCCATCGCCCGGGAGCTGGCCGAAAAGGTTGTGGCCGCCAAGAAGAAAAAGAAACAATCGGCCTGATCGGGGCTATATCCCGCAGGCGTGTCTCGGCCCCCGCTGTGGTCATCAATTAAAAAGCCACCCTGTTATGCAGGGTGGCTTTTTGATGATTTGCCGATGCTTTTGTGGGTTACTCGGCTGGTACCTGAGCTTCGACGCGGCCCATGCGGAGCATGATCAGGAATGCGGTGCTGACCATCGCCAGAATGCCAATGGTCAGCGGCAGCAATGACCCGTCAAACAGCAACCCGATCGGAGCGGCCAGAACCGCGCCAATCACAGTAGAGATGGCGCCAATGACCGAGGCCGCCATGCCAGCGATATGGCCCATTGGCTCCATCGCCATGGCGTTCAGATTGCCCAGCGTCATGCCGACCATGAAGAACAGACTGGTTTGCCAGGCGACAAACAGGCCAAACTGCAGGGTGTCCGGCAGCTCCATGTTGCTGAGAACAAGCACCGTGGCGGAGAACAGGATCTGGCTGCCCAGCGACCAGGTGACCATCCGGCGCATCCCCACCTTGACCACCACGATGGCGTTCACCAGGCTGGCACTGCCGGACATCAGAGCAACCAGACCAAACCAAAATGGAAAGCTGTCAGCGCGTCCAAAAATGGTATCATAGACCGGTTGCACCATTGTCAGCATGGTTAACAGCGCCCCCATGCAAAGGGTCTGCACAAAAATGGACAGGCGGACGGTCGGATGGGCCAACATCTCTCGCCCGGCCTTGATTAAAAGGGGCATCTTAAAGGGGCGGCGGTTCTCTGGGGCGAGTGTCTCGGGCAGCCTGATAACGGTCCAGGCCACAACGATAATCAGGAACAGGGCGATGGCGATGAAGATGGCCCGCCAGCCAGCAATCGAAATGATGCCAAGGCCCAGCAGGGGGGCAAATGCCGGCACCAGGGTAAAGATCATCATGGCGATGGACAACACCCGCGCCATGTCGCGGCCGGAGAACAGGTCCCGGACGATGGCAACTGCCACCACCCGCGGGCCCGCCGCCCCAAGCCCCATTGTGATCCGGGAGATCAGTAACAGTTCGAGCGAGGAACTGGCCCAGGCCGCCGCCGCGGACAGCACATAGACCACCGCACCGACAAGGATCACCGGCTTGCGTCCGAAGGCGTCTGATAGCGGGCCAGTGAAAAAGGTGCCAATGCCAAGCCCAAACATAAATGCGGTCAGGATGAGCTGGGCGCGGTTGGTGTCATTGGGGCTTAGGGCGGCGCCGATTTCCGGCAGCGCTGGCAACATGGCATCGATAGAGAATGCGATTGTTGCAAACATCATCGCGATCAAGGCGGTGAGTTCGGCCTTGGAAATTTGTTTTTCAATTGGGTTGGACATTGATTACCTCAAGCGGCACAAAACGTGGATACCGTGATCGGGTTCAATCCGGGAGCTGTGTTAGGTGGCGCTATCACAAAATTTTTCAGTCAGCCACAGATTTGCCTGCACATAGGTCTGTGCATCAGTGCTGTAAAAAGACGGCGGCGCTGCCGCCTCTGGCCACAAAAAGTGACGGGGGTGCTGCCCCCTCTGGCCGCCAGAACTGGCGGCCATTCACCCCTGGGATATTTGGGGCCAGATGAAAGGGAACCCCTTGCGATCTGGCCCGGGTGCCGCTGCCGGTCTCGTCTGGTGTGCACCCGGGGCCTGTCGATTTTTAGTCAGCGGGGCTGGCCGAGTGCATTTGATCGATAATTTCACCCATCACCTTGAGCCAGAGTTCGGGGGGCTGGGCGCCTGGCACCGCATGTTTATTGTCGACAATGAAGGTGGGCACCGAGCTCACTCCCATCTGACGACTGTGTGCGTCGCGAGATTTTATGTCATCGGTATCATTGTCGGTCGCCAGTAGTTTTTGCACCATGGCGGCATCCATGCCGATACTATCGGCGATATCCCCCAGCACCTCGGCGCTGCCGATGTCGCGGCCATCGACAAAGTAGGCGTGAAACAGAGCGTCCACCGCCTCGGTCTGTTTGCTCTCAATCCCTGCCCAGTGAATCAGACGATGGGCATCCAGGGTATTCGGCGTTCGCTTGATGGCCTCATAGTTGATTGTCAGCCCAGCTTTTTGAGCCGCGGCAACAACCGGCGCATAGGCTTTGACCGCGGCCTGCTTACCGCCGAATTTGCCTTCGAGATAGGCGCGCCGGTCCATGCCTTCGACGGGCATATCGGGGTTCAGCTGAAAGGGGTGCCATTCAATGGTGAAGGGGTGATCCGGGATCTGTGCCAGCGCCTTGTCCAGATTGGTTTTACCAATATAGCACCAAGGGCAAATGGGGTCTGAGATGATGTCGAGTTTAACGGTCATTTGAGGATGAAACCTTGAAGTAAGACGGCAGTGCGCGTCGCAACAGCTTGCCATTGGCTCCGAGCGGCAGAGCGCTCAGATGAATATAGATGCGGGGTTGCTTGTAACGGGCCAGGTGGCTGTTGGCAAAAGCCTGCAGCGAATCTTGGTCCAATGGTTTGGGACCGGTGTAAAAGGCGCCGATGACAAAGGTGTCGGGTTTGACTTCGACAGTGGCGGCGCCGACCTGGAGGATGCCGGGATGTCTGGAGAGCGCGGCTTCCACCTCAAGCGGCGAGACCCGAAAGCCGCCTGCATTCATCATATCGTCGTTGCGACCCAGATAGGTAATCTGACCGTCGGAGGCCATTGAGCCCAGATCCCCGGTTAAGAACCAGTCGCCCTGAAACTTGCTGGCGGTTTCTTTGGGGGCATTCAGATACCCCAACATAAGGCCCGGATCGGATTTATGTATCGCAATAATGCCCTCTTCATCCAGCGGCACCGGGCCATCCTCTCCGATAATGGCGATCCTGCGCCCGGGCTGCGGCTGGCCCAAAGTGTGGTTCTGCGCCGGATGGGCCGGGCTGGATGAAATGAAGGTCGAGCATTCCGACATGCCGTAGGCCTCATAGAGGTCGGTTCCGGTGGCTTTGATCCAGGCCTGATGCAGATCGGGGGAGAGCTTTTCTCCGGCACTGAGCCCGTGACGCAGGTCTGGCAGATCCAACGGGGTCTTTTGATGAAGAGCTTTGCGGTAGACCCCCGGCGCCGCCGCAAAAATGCTGGCCCGGTGGCTGCGCAGCAGCTCCGGCAAATTAGCAAGATCTGTGCACGGCGAGGGGATCAGGGCGGTAGCGCCGATGGTCCAGGGATCCATCAACCCGGTTCCCAGCGTATAGGTCCAGTTGAACGCACCGGCGTGCAGCAACCGGTCATTCTGCTGCAGATCGTACCAGCCCTTTACCATCATCTGCCGGGCCCAGATGGCGCGGTGAGCATGGGTCACTACACGCGGAATTCCGCTGGTGCCTGAGGTGTAGACGGCGTAGGCGAGCCGGTTGGGATCACCTAGATTGAAATCGCACGGGGGCAATTCCCGCATGTCGGAAAGTGAGTCGGTGGTGATCTGCTTTGGATGCGCCGCGCAGTCAACCTGAGGATCGCGCAGGATCGCAGCTGGAGAGAGCTCTGCGATCATCTTGGCGGTGTCTGCGGTGGAGAGCTGGGACGAGGTTGGAACCGGAATGAGCCCGACTGCAATGGCCCCCAGATAGGCAATGGGGAACTCCACCGTGTTGCCCAGGCGCATCAAAACGATGTCGCCCGGTTCCAGGCCAGATTGCAACAAGCCGGTGCCGGTGCCGCGGACCGCGGCCTCCAGTGACCGGTAGCTCCAGGTGTCCGCGCTTGTCCTTGATACAATCGACAGGGCCGGCTTGTCCGGTGTCAGCGGCGCATGGCGCAGCACATGCGCTGCAAGATTGAACGGTGCGGGGCAGGGTTCGAACGGGACCTGGTCAAAGATAGATAACATGGGACTGGGCTATCCCGGGAGGTGCTGCGTTGCAAGCAGGCGGGGGGGGCTCTATAGAGACAGCATGACAAATCGAGATCCAAAATCATTGATTACCATTGCCCGAAGCACCGGCAATCAGAGTGAAGCCGAGCCATTGGATTTGGGTGTGCGGGTGCGTGAATTGCGCAAGGCACGCGACTGGACACTGGAATATGCCGCCAACCAGGCCGGGCTGGCCCGATCGACCCTGTCAAAGATCGAAAATGGCCAAATGTCACCCACTTACGACGCGTTGAAAAAGCTGGCGATTGGGCTGCAAATCTCTGTGCCACAACTATTTACCGCGCCACAACGGGATCAGGTCAACGGCCGTTTGGCGGTAACCAAGACCGGGGAAGGCGCGGCCCATGCGACCACCACCTATGAGCATGAACTGTTGGCCGATAGTTTGTCGCGCAAGCAAATGCTGCCCTATCGTGCCCGGGTGCGGGCCCGCTCGATGGAGGAGTTTGATGGCTGGGTACGGCACGACGGTGAAGAGTTTCTGTATGTGCTGACCGGGGTGATAAAGCTTTACACTGAGTTCTACGAGCCTATTGAAATGCGGCGCGGTGACAGTGCCTATTACGATGCGGCAATGGGGCATAACGTCATTTCGTCAAGCGCCGAAGACGCCACCATCCTTTGGGTCACGTCCTTGACCTGAGCCGCGGGCCTTGAAATATGCCGATCAGCCTTCGACCTCATTCAGCAAACCTTCGATAAAGAGGAAATCCTCCACCTCTTCCCGGGCTTCGGTCAGGGTTAACTGATGCGTCTTCGCGAGGTGCTCAATAAAAGCCTCGCGATCATGCAACAGCGACGGCACCAGTTTTGGGTGAAGATAGGGGAACCGGTTCTGAATGCGCGGCAGGCTGGCGGCCTCGACTTTGATTCTACGTAAAACTTCCATAGCTGCTCCTCTCGCCGGGCAACAACGGTTCATTTGTCAGATTAGTCTACTCAAAAGCACATCCAAAAGATACCTTCTGCAGGGAACGGCGCCGGTGCTGAACAGATAATGCCGGCTGCACTTGGTTGGTGGCGGGCAAAAAGGCTGATGGCCTGGCGGCAATGTATCGCTGTCAGAGCGCCAGGCGGCGGCGGGCCTGGCCTGAACCGCTGTCTCCGGTGTCGCCCAGACATCCAAATCCTAATGGCGGCGTGGTTTGGGGGAGGCCCAATTCCAGGGGGATTGCACCCTGGAAATGGGGCTTTATCGTCAAGTCAGTTCCGCACAGTCAGGCCTAGTTGGGATCATACCACCAAACCGTCGGCATGAACTGCGGACGGTCACCGTAGATCGGCAGGGTATCGGGGAAATGTAGTTCTTTGGCATGGGCAATGCGGCCCTTGTCATACTGCCAGATGGGGATCACATATCGGCCAGTGGTCAGCACCCGGTCCAGGGCTCGTACCGCAGAAATGAAATGCTCGGCGCTGGTGGCGTTGAGCATCTCGGGGATCAGGGCCTCGACCACCGGGCTGTTGATGCCCATCAGATTGCGCGACCCTGTTTGGCTGACCCCGTCGCGTCCCCAATACAGATATTGCTCATTGCCGGGGCTCAGCGACAGATCTCGACGAAAACGGGTCATGTCAAAGTCATACTCGTTTTGACGCGCCACATACTGCGCATTATCAACCGTATCCGTGCTGACCTTGATGCCCAGACGATCCAGCGCGCGGGCGTAAATCTCGACCACGGTTTGCATTTCCCGATCGCCCTGCCGCAGCAGCACCGAGAATTCGAATGGCTCACCCTGAGCGTTTTGCAACACGCCGTTCTGAACGCTCCAGCCGGAGTCGCTCAGCAGTTTGGTGGCGCTGCGCAGGTTTCTGCGGTTTCGTTCGGTGCCGTCACTGACGGGAAGCTGATAGCCATCGAGGGCGCCTGGCAGCAGGTCGCTTGCATAGGGCTCCAGAAGGCTTCGCACCGCTCCCTCGGCCGGGCCAGACCGCATGCCCAGGGCTGAGTTGGAATAATAGGAGGTAATGCGGGGCTGGGTGCCGCCAGTGACGGTGCCGTTGATATATTCAAAATTAAAGGCGTGAATCAGCGCCTCGCGCACCCGCCAGTCGGCAAACAACGGGTTTCGGGTGTTCATGGCCAATCCGGTTATACCGGAGGGGCGTTGATGGGGGATTTCCGATTTCACCACATCGCCCCGCTGCACCGATGGGAAGTTGTAGTTATTGTCCCACTTGCCCGCATTGTATTCGCGCACCGCAGTCAGCTCACCAACCTTAAAGGCCTCGAACAAAACGGTGGCGTCGCCAAAGAACTCAATCCGCATCTGGTCAAAATTCTGGGTGCCGCGGCGAAACGGCAGATCCTTGCCCCAATAATCCGGATCGCGCGCCAGACTGACGTATCGACCGGGATCAGAGGCGTTGATAACATAGGCGCCGGTGCCGATGGGCGCCTCATTGGGGCCACTGTCGGCAAAGCTCTTGCCCGTCCATTGGCTTTTCTTCAAAATCGGTCGCAGCCCGGCAAGCAGGGCCAGTTCGCGGTCCTCGGTGTTGAAATTGATCCGAACCTTATGCGGCCCGGTTTGCGTGATGCTGTCAACCTTGGACCAGAAGCCGCGGTAGCGAAGATGTCCGACGGTGCCCAGGGTTTCATAAGACCAGATGACGTCTTCGACGGTGACAGGCGATCCATCCGAGAACCGGGCCTCGGGGCGCAGAGTGAATTCGACCCAGGAGCGGTCTTCGGGGGTTTCGATTGTTTCGGCCAAAAGACCATAGATAGAAAAAGGTTCATCCCAGGACCGGCCCATCAGGCTTTCATAGCCCCAGAACCGAAGTTGCCATGGGGCAGTGCCTTTTTGCACAAATGGATTGAGGGTATCAAATCCACCGGTATTGCCAAAAACCACGCGGCCGCCTTTGGGCGCATCGGCATAGGCATAGGGCAGCGAGGTATAATCCGGTGGCAGCGCCGGGTCGCCATACATCGCGATGCCGTGGGCTGATTCTGCAACTGCAGAATTAACACTTAGAAGCAGGGTGATACCCGCCAATGTTGAGGTGACTATTTTGAAAAACTCTGATCGCATTTTGGCAACAATCCCACATGACCCATATTTCCTTGTGTTATCAAGGTACCTTGGCGGTGGCCTCTTTTCAAACTTTTAGCTTGGATAATGGCAGTTAATTGAGTATAACTAAGTCACTGCTCGATAGGTTTCTTGCCTGTATGAAACCTGCCTCAATAACTTGACGCCCGCCTTGCGCGGGCGTTTTTTTGTGCCCAGGCGTTCATTTTTTGGCCAGGCATTTGGTCAGCAGGGGGAGAGCGCGGCGTCATCGGCGGCGATGATCCGATGACAAGTAAGGCCAATAGTATCCCCGCGCGGGATGCGCAAGCGGTCACTGTATATCTGGAAAAAATACCCAAAACCGGCTTCTGAAAGAACGGAACTTTTCTTTGCAGCTGCAGCATGGCAAGCTGTAGTGAATTCGAAATGACATCAAATGAAGGGAACAGGCCAATGTCTTTGCAGGGGAAAACCGCGGTTATCACCGGGTCTAATTCGGGAATCGGACTGGGTATTGCGCGCGAATTGGCGCGTGCGGGGGCCAATGTGGTGCTGAATTCGTTCACAGACAGGCCAGAGGATCATGCGCTGGCCGACGCGATTGCCTCTGAGTTTGGGGTCAGCGCCAGATATATTCAGGCCGATATGGCCATTGGACAGGCCTGTCGGCAGCTGATCGAGGAGGCGGAGGCCTGTGATATACTGGTCAATAACGCCGGCATTCAGCATGTGGCGCCAATTGACACGTTCCCGCCAGAGACCTGGGATGCGATCATCGCGATCAATCTCAACTCAGTTTTTCACACCACGGCAGCGGCGCTGCCAGGGATGCGCGCGGCGGGCTGGGGCCGGGTGGTCAATATTGCCTCGGCGCATGGGTTGACGGCCTCGCCGTTCAAATCGGCCTATGTCGCGGCCAAGCACGGGGTTGTGGGGATGACCAAGGCGGTGGCTTTGGAAACCGCACGGGAGCCAATCACCTGTAATGCGATCTGCCCGGGTTATGTGCTGACACCGCTGGTCGAGGCGCAGATCCCCGACACTATGGCGGAATATGATATGGACCGGGAAACCGTAATTCGCGAGGTTATGCTGGCGCGCCAGCCGTCGCGGGAGTTTGCCACCGTCGAGCAGCTGGGCGGAACCGTCGCCTTTTTATGTTCGCCAGCCGCCGCGCAAATCACCGGAACCACGCTGAGTGTCGATGGTGGCTGGACCGCGATGTAGGGGATGATGGAGCAGGGGTGCGGGGGGCGGAGCGGGGGCCGGCCCCCGTACCCCCGGGATATTTATGGCCAGATGAAGCCGGGGGCCAGATCAAGCCGGGAGACAGTCGCCGCCTTAATCTGTTGGCGGAATTTCGGGACGGGTTGGATCTTTGGGATTTGGATAGACCAGCCCGGCTGAAATAACCAGTTTGGCAGCATCTTCCACCGACATATCCAGTTCAATCACATCTTCTTCCGGCAGGAACAAAAGAAAGCCCGAGGTTGGGTTTGGCGTGGTTGGGAGGAAGATACTCATCAATTTGCCACTGGGATCTATTTGCTTGTAGACCTCACCCTTGGCTTCGGTGGAGACAAAACCGATCGCCCAGATACCTTTTCGAGGGTATTGAATCAGGCAGGCTTTCTCGAAGCTGCGTTCAGATTGGGCAAAGACCGTTTCCGAAATTTGCTTGATACCGGAATAGATGGTGCGGACCACTGGCATCCGCTCGACCAGGCTTTCGGCAAAGGAAATCATCGAGCGGCCCAGGATGCCTTTGGCGATCCAGCCGATGACGATGGTGAACAGCAGGAAAATGATCAGCCCGATGCCGCGCAGATTTATGCCGATGTATTTTTCCGGCAGGATTGTCGCGGGCACCAGTGGCAGCACCACACTATCCACCCAGCCCATCACCGACCAAAGCAGCCAGATCGTCAGACCCACCGGAGCAATGACGACAATGCCAGTCAGAAAGGAGGAGCGAAGCCGGGCAAACAGGCCTGGGCGCCGGTGGGGTTCGTGGTCAAATGGCGTTGTCATTTATCTTTTTCGCTGTTGATCGAGTGCAACCTAGGTAGTTTGACGGTCGGCGGCAATGGCCTGCGACCATTCGGTGCAGGTCATTGCCGCAGGACGATTAATTGCTGGGCAATCTGGGCCGCCAATCGCGCATTGTTGCGGACAAGGGCGATGTTGGCGGTCAACGAGCGACCTTCGGTCAATTCAAAGATCCGCTGCAGCAGGAAGGGGGTGACCGCTTTGCCGCTGACCCCTTGCTTGTCGGCCTCACCCTGAGCCTGATCGATGATCGGAGCCAGGATGTATGCGGCAATTTCGTCAGACTTGGGGATTGGGTTGGCGATCAGTTGGCCGCCTGGCAGGCCAAGCGCCTGGCGCAGGACATGGGCCCGGGCAATCTGCGCTGCATCGTCCATGCGAAGGGGCGCTGCAAGGTTGGATTGCGACGACCAGAAAGCGGGGAAACTGTCCTGTCCATAGGCGATGACCGGCACCCCTTGGGTTTCCAGCACCTCGAGCGTTTTGGGCACATCCAGTATTGCCTTGGCGCCTGCGGCCACAACGGTGACGGGGGTGGCGGCCAGTTCCAGCAGATCGGCCGAGATGTCAAAGGACTGATCGGCGCCTTTGTGTACGCCGCCAATGCCCCCCGTTGCAAAGACCTCAATACCGGCCAGATGGGCGGCGATCATGGTGGCGGCCACCGTGGTGGCGCCGGTGCCGCCACTGGCCAGACAGGCTGCGAAATCGGCGCGCGATAGTTTGGCCACGTCTTTGGCCTGCCCCAGTGTTTTCAGCTGGTCGGCTTCAAGCCCGACATGCAAATGGCCGTCAAGCACTGCGATGGTGGCTGGCGTTGCGCCGGCGTCGCGGATGTCCTGTTCGACCTGGGCGGCAACTTCGATGTTCTGCGGGTAAGGCATGCCATGGGTTATGATGGTGCTTTCCAGCGCCACAATTGCAGTGCCCGCTGATTTGGCGGCCTGGACCTCAGCCGAATATTTGATGTCGATCACAGTGGGGGTTCTCCTGAAACATAGGTGGCTGCAGCCTTGAGCGCGGAGGCCAGAGCCAATTCGCCAGTGTCGCCGCGGGTTTCTGCGGCGATATGGGCGGCCATAAAGGTATCTCCGGCGCCGGTGACCCGCGCAACGGTGACGCGGGGTGGGACCAGAGTGATGAGGGAGTGGGGGCCAGCCTCGGTTGCGGAGCGGCCGCCGTCGGTGACCAGAACGCGGCAGGCGCCCCGCTCCAGCATGGCCTGGGCCGCAGTTTCACTATCGGTGAAGTCAGCCTGACAGAGCAGTCCGGCCTCTTCGAGGTTGACGTAAAGAGTGCCCCGGTTGCGGGTCAGGAAGGGGCGCAGACGTTCGGCCTTGCCTGGTGAGGCCGGGGCGACGCGCAGATCTGCCGCTGCAAAGGCGGGATCATTGGCGATATCGTCCAGCAGTGACAGGGTCAGATTGCCGTCCAGCGCCACCGGGCCCGCGTAGGGATCTGTTGCCGAGCCAAGGCTGCCATCCTGCAATGGCTTCAGGATTTTGTCGCCGGCCGCCTCAAGCGAATGGGCGTCGGCGATGGCAGCGATCAGCCCATTGGCGCCTTCAACCGCCATGTAGCGGTCGGTGGGGAGGTCATCAGAGCGGTAGAGATGGTCGGTGATAAGCCCAAGCCGGGTGCAGGCAGTGATCAGCTCGTTGCCTTCATCGTCGCGGCCTATGGCGCTGAGCAGCGCCGGTTTGAGACCAAAACGCGCCAGTGTCATGGCGATGTTCATCGCCACGCCTCCGGGCAGTCGGGTGATGCGTCCCGGCATATCCGATCCACGCCGCATTTCCATTGGCGAACGACCGATGATGTCCCACAGGACAGAGCCAATACAAAGAATATCTGGGCTGGATTGGATGTTGGTCTGTGTGTTGCTCTGTGTCATGCCGGTGTTCTGCCTATTTTTACCCCCTGTCGCAAGCCGCACCCCGCATTAGGGGGTGGTAAATGTCAGCGCCGCCCAGAGAGTCTCCCAGACCGGGCCTGTGGATTGGCGCGATGGGCGCAGCACAACCGCGTCCAACAGGTACGTGTGGCCCGGTTTCACCGGGATCAGCGCAACACCCTGGGCATCCGTGCGTTGCAACGAGACCAGGACCACATCGTCTGGCCCGCGCTCAAATATCTCAATCTGCGCATCGCTGCGGGGGGCGCCGAGATAATAGACCCGGACCGGCAGGCCCAGGGACAGATCATCGGTATAGGGATTGGCGAGGGCGACAAATTCGGTCTCCAAGCCCAGAATCTTATCGGAGCCGATGCCATCGCCAACAGAGATCAGTGATTTGGCATGGCGCGTGTAGGTCTCGGCAAACCCCTGTTCAGGCAGACCCCGGGCCTGATGGCGCAGCGATATGTCAGCAAACCCCTTGTGGTCGGCAAAGGTCTGAAACTTTTCCCAGCTGTCATAAGTTATGGTCTGCGGCGTTGTTTCATGCGTGATGATCAGCAGGCCCGGATCGGCCTGGTCCAGTTGAAACGCCGGCAGATCGCCCATCCGGCCTTGATAAGCGGTGGTCTGGCCGCCCTGAGTGATCTCAAATTTCCGGGTCCGGCGGGCAAAGAATACCAGGTTGGCACCGCTGAAATTCTGTCCGTTGCGCAGGTCGGCAAGCACCGGCGCCCCTGATTCAACTTGATATTTCTGCGGTTCAATCCAAAACTCATGTGACAGAGCGGGCAGGGTGGACAGGATCAGGCCAACAAGACCAAGACAAAAATGGCGGAACAGGCAGATGAGCATTCGCAATACCTTTTGGAAACTGGGGCACAGGCTGGCTGGAATGCTGTTTTTGTCAACCCTTGCTGTGGTCACACTGGTGTCCGGTGGACAGGCGCATGAGGTGACCCCGACCATTGCCGATTTTCGGGTAGAGGAAGGCCAGATCACGTTTGATTTGCGGCTCAACATCGAGGCCTTTGTCGCTGGCATCAATCTGGACGGAATGGATGACACCAACGAGGCTGAGCAGGCCCGGGATTACGACAGTCTCCGGGGGCTGGATCAGGCCGAGCTGGAGCCTATGGTGCGCCAGTTCGCCGAGGAGTGGCTGGAAACCGTCCGGGTGACGGCCGGCGGGCCGCTTCATCTTAGCCTGTCTGCGGTGATAATCCCCGAGGTGGGCAATGTTGAGCTGCCGCGGGCCTCTTATCTGATGCTGACGGGGGCGATCCCGGAGCATGCCCGCAGCCTGACCGTGTTCTGGCCAGAAGGCTCAGGCGGGGTGGTGCTGAGGCAGAACGGAGTGGAGCAGCCCTACACCGAGTATTTGCAGGGCGGTGAAACCACTCCAGCCATTTCGTTGGGGGGCGGCGCGGCGCTGACGGCACAGGAAACCTTTGTCGAGTATCTGCCGATCGGCTTCGACCACATCCTGCCAAAAGGGCTGGACCATATTCTATTTGTGTTGGGGCTGTTTTTTCTGAGCGCGCGATTGCGGATTTTATTGTGGCAGATCAGTGCCTTTACGGTTGCCCATACCATTACCCTGGCACTGGGCGCGCTAGGATGGGTGCAGGTATCGCCTGGCATCGTCGAGCCTTTGATTGCGGCATCCATTGTCTATGTGGCGGTGGAAAATATTTTTCTCCGGCGCCTGACCGTCTGGAGACCGCTGGTGATTTTTGGCTTTGGTTTGCTGCACGGGCTTGGGTTTGCATCGGTGCTGGGCGAAATCGGACTGCCGCGCGATCAGTTTGTCGCCGCATTGATCGGCTTTAATGTCGGTGTCGAACTGGGGCAACTGGCGGTGATCGCAATTGCCTTTGCCACCGTCAGTTTTTGGTTCCGCTCGCACCCGAAATATCGCGGCCGGGTGGCCATTCCGGCTTCGATCACTATAGCAGCGATCGGAGCCTATTGGTTTGTCGAACGGGTGTTTCTTTAACCGGTTCAGCTCATCGCTGCGGTGAGACGTTGCAGCGCCGCCACTGGATTATCGTCACGCCAGATCTCATCGCCGATGCCGAAAAAGTCGGTATAGGGCGAGACAGTTCGGACCAGATCTTCGGTCAACCCGCCTTCGGCAACCATCGGAACTTCGATCATTTCGGACCACCACTTGAAGATTTCCAGATCGGCAATGGCCCCGTCGCCAAGTCCCGAGGTGCCAATCGGACCAAAGCTGACATAATCCGCGCCGGCCTCGGCGGCAGAGATGCCATCATGATTGGAGGCGCCACAAAAGCAGCCGACAATGGCGTCTGTGCCCATTGCCTTGCGGGTGGTGCGAACGGAGCGTGCGGAGTCAGTCAAATGCACACCGTCCAGCCCAAGACGCTCGGCCAAAATCTGGTGATCCGAAATCACAATGGCGACGTCGCGGGCATGGGTCACTTCTCGCAGGGCGTCAGCGGCCCGGCTTAGGGTGACCTCATCGCGGCTGGCCATATCCAGACGCAGGCAGGCAACGTCGGTGGAATCCAGCACTCTGGCCAGTTGATCGGGGAACTGGCCCAGCTCGAAACTTGGCGGTGTGATCAGGTAGATCTGCGGTTTCTCTGGGCTGTCCATGGGTGCGGTCCTTATTATATCCTGCGGCTGTTTAGCGTATAAAGAGGTAGGCGCAAGGTTTATAGGGTGCGGACAGAGTATTCGTGATGTCGCCAAAATGCCAGATCTTGCTCTGGCGGTGATTGCAGATTAGATCGGGGCGAGTTTTCAGAGAGAGTGACATGCCGAGCCAGACCTCACAGCCCGCCTTTGTTTTGGTCCGCCCGCAAATGGGCGAGAATATTGGGGCTGCGGCCCGCGCTATGTGGAATTTCGGCCTCGACCGGATGCGCATTGTGGCGCCGCGTGACGGCTGGCCCAGTGCCAAGGCCGTTGCCATGGCCTCGGGGGCTGGCCGTCTGCTGGACGAAGCGCAGCTTAGCCCGGATGTGCCGGGTGCCTTGGCCGACTGTTCCTTTGTGTTTGCCACCACTGCCCGTCATCGGGACCTGACGAAGCCGGTGTTCAGCCCCGAAGCGGCGATGAAGCTTGCGGCCGAGAAAATAGCCGCAGGGGAAAAGGTTGCGGTGCTGTTCGGGCCTGAACGGGCGGGGCTGGAGAATGAGGATGTGGCCAAGGCCAATGCCATTATCTCGGTGCCGGTAAACCCGGCTTATGGATCGTTGAACCTGGGCCAATGTGTGCTGTTGGTCGCCTATGAATGGCAACGGCAAGTGGGTGAAATCGAGCACCAGGTGGTCGAGATGGGCAAAGCGGATTGGGCAACCGGTGTCGAGATCGAAAAACTGTCTGACCATTACGAGGCGCGTTTGGGCGATGCCGGGTTCTTCTATCCAACCGATAAAGCACCCAACATGAAGCTCAACCTGCGCAATTTATGGAGCCGCATGGCGCTGACCAATGTGGATGTGCAGATGCTGCACGGGATCATGCGGCAGATGGTGCGCTGGAAACAACGCGGTGATGAATAAGCCCGCTGGACCTCTGTGGGGCCGGGGGCTAGCGTGGCGGCGAATTGAGTGAGGCAGGCATGACCAAGCGTAACATATTTGAAGAGGTTGAGGGTGAGCGCTCCGAGACCCCTGTGGTTCAGCCCGGACTGATAGACCGGGATCGCAGTGGTGCCCGGGGCGCCATCCGGGTCTGGCTGATGGTGCTGTTTGCGCTGGTGGTGGCGATGATTGTGGTTGGCGGGCTGACCCGGCTGACCGACAGTGGTCTGTCGATTACCGAGTGGAAACCGGTCACTGGCGCGATGCCTCCGTTGAGCGAAGCCGACTGGCAGGCTGAGTTCGACAAGTACCAGAAGATTGATCAGTGGCGCATTGAAAACCAATGGATGCAGCTGGATGATTTCAAGGCGATCTACTGGTGGGAATGGAGCCACCGACAGTTGGGCCGGGCGATGGGATTGATCTGGGCGCTTGGGTTCTTTGGCTTTCTGCTGGCCCGCCAAATCCCGGTTGGCTGGACCGGCAGGCTGGCCCTGCCGGGGCTGCTGGGCGGCGTGCAGGGCGGTATCGGCTGGTGGATGGTGGCATCCGGTGTCACCCAGGGCGAGGGCATGGTGTCGGTTGCCTCGTACCGGCTGGCCATTCATCTGGGGCTGGCCTTTGTCATCCTCGGGGTCATTGCCTGGTATGTGCTGATGATTTCGCGCCAGGACCGGGTCTTGATGCAGGCACGCCGCACCAAGGAAGCCAAGCTGTTCGGGCTCTCCACTGGCCTGATGCACTTTGCATTTTTGCAAATTCTACTGGGGGCCTTGGTTGCTGGCATCGATGCTGGCCGATCTTATACTGATTGGCCGCTGATGGGAGAACAGGTATTTCCGCAAAATGCGCTGATGCTTGAACCCATGTGGCGGAACTTCTTTGAAAACCCTGGCCTAGTTCAGTTTATTCACCGTGTCAGCGGCTATCTTCTGGTCCTTTTCACGGCCATGGTTTGGTGGAAGGGACGGCGTAGCGCACACCCAATTACGCAAAACACCTTTCATGCAGTATTTGCATTAATGCTGCTACAAATTGCTCTGGGGGTCATTACCGTTCTCTACGGGGCGCCCTGGCAGGCGGCGATTTTGCACCAGTTGATGGCAGTGGCGGTCTGGGTCGCCATCCTGCGCGCCCGGTTTCTGTCAGCCTATCCCATCCCCACCTCAATCAAGGACATATAAATATGAGCGCATTTGACAAGCTGATGAGTTTCCAGCGCGACACGCAGGCACTTGGTCAGGTTGCTGGCCGGTTGGGGTGGGATCAGGAAACCATGATGCCGCGCGGTGCTGGCCCGCAACGAGGCGAGGAAATGGCGGCCATCGAGGCCGTTTTGCACGCCCGTCGCATGGACCCTCAAGTGGCGGAATGGCTTGATATGGCCGAGGCGCCAGATGCAGCGGGCGCCGCCCAGCTGCGCGAGATCCAGCGCAGTTTTGATCGGGCGCAAAAGGTGCCGGTTGATCTGGCCAAGACGCTGGCTCAGGTGACGTCGCAAGCGCAGGGCAAATGGGCCGCGGCGCGCGCGGATGAAGATGTCGCGGCTTTTGTCCCGGTGCTGCAAGAGGTTGTCGCCCTGAAACGGGAAGAGGGCGCGGCGCTGGCCAATGGTGGTGACCTCTATGACGCGATGATCGAGGATTATGAGCACGGCACCACCAGTGCGCAGATCGCGGCGATTTTTGATGCCATGCGGCCGCGTCTGGTCAACCTGCGTTCGGCGGTGCTGGAGCGGCCGACGCCCAAAGGTCTGGAGGGTGTGTTCGACGAACCGAAACAGATGAAACTGGCCCGTAAACTGGCCAAGGCGTTTGGCTACGACATGAACCACGGCCGTGTCGATAAGGCGGTGCATCCGTTTAGCTCGGGCAGTGGCTTGGATGTTCGCATCACCACCCGCACCAGTGCTGAGGATCCGTTCAACTGCATCTACTCAACAATCCATGAAGTTGGCCACGCCTGTTATGAACAGAATATCGACAAGGCGTATTTGCTGACACCGTTGGGCAGTGGCGTGTCGATGGGGGTGCATGAAAGCCAAAGCCGGATCTATGAAAACCAGCTGGGTCGGAGCCGCGCCTTTACCGGCTGGCTGTTTGGCCAAATGACCGAGGTTTTTGGTGATTTTGGCATCGCCGATGCCGATGGGTTTTATGCTGCGGTCAACAAGGTGCATAACGGATATATCCGCACTGAATCGGATGAGATTCAGTATAATCTTCACGTCATGCTGCGGTTTGATCTGGAGCGGGCCTTGATGTCGGGGGATCTGCAGGTTGCCGATCTTGAGGTGGCCTGGAATGACCGTTTCGAAGCTGATTTTGGCTACAGCGTCGACAAGCCGTCAAATGGCTGCCTGCAGGACGTTCACTGGTCGGTTGGCCTGTTTGGCTATTTCCCAACCTACAGCTTGGGCAATGTCTATGCCGGCTGCCTGAACCAGACATTGCACAATGCGGTTCCGGATCTGGATCAGCAACTGGCCCTGGGCGACACCTCCGGTGCCACTGACTGGCTAAAGCAGAACCTTCAGCAATATGGCGGATTGCGCTCGCCTCGGGACACCATCGCACAGGCCGCTGGCATGGCGCCAACCCATGAGCCGCTGCTTGATTATCTGGAAGCGAAGTTTGGTGAGATCTACGGGTTGTAAAAACTAAGACTTCATTCAATGGGATCGGTTGCCGTTTGGTCTGATGGCTGCCGATCCCAAAGCCCCATAGAAAAAGCGCCACCCAAACTTGGATGGCGCTTTTTTTGTGGATTGGCGGAGGGCCCGGAGGCGGCAGAGGTTATTCCTCGGTGCCGCCCTCGTCTTCATCGCTGGACTGCTCTGCAATCCAGGCAACCGAGACCACGACCTCATTCTTGCCAGTGTTGAACACTTTGACGCCACCGGCGCTGCGCGAGCGGAACGAGATGCCTTGAACCGGAACCCGGATCGACTGGCCTTTGGATGTTGCCAACATGATCTGGTCGGCCAGTTCAACCGGGAAGGTCGCAACAATCTCATTGCCCTTCATCGCGGCAACCCCTTGTCCGCCACGTCCGCTTACACGGTAATCATGCGAGGAGGTCAAATTGCCAGCGCCCGCTTTGTTGATGGTGACCAAGAGATCATTTGCAGCCAGCATTTCCTGGTACCGGTCCTCGGGCAAGGCGCCTTCGACCTCATCACCGGTCTCATCTTCGGAAGCATCGCTGCCCAATTCCGACCTGAACCGTTTGATAAAGGCATTGCGTTCAGATGGTTCGGCCTCAAAATGGCGGATCACCGACATCGACACCACGCGGTTATCATCACTTAGGCGGATGCCACGAACACCGGTGGATTTGCGGCCCTTAAAGACCCGCACATCGGTGGTCGAGAACCGGATGGCGCGGCCTGCATCGGACACCAGCATGACGTCATCGTCTTCGGAACAGATCCGCGCATTGACCATCTCAACCCCTTCGGGCAGGTCCATGGCGATCTTGCCGTTGCGTTTGACGTTGACGAAATCCGACAGCGCATTGCGACGGACATCACCGGCGGTGGTGGCAAAGATGATCTGCAGGTTTTCCCAGTCCTCCTCGGGCACGTCCACCGGCATGATGGCGGCAATCGACACCCCGGGTGGGATCGGCAGGATATTGACCACTGCTTTGCCCTTGGCGGTGCGCCCGCCCTGCGGCAGTCGCCAGGTTTTGAGCTTGTAGACCATGCCCTCGGTGGTGAAAAACAGCAGCTGGGTATGGGTATTGGCCACAAAGAGGGTGGTGATGACATCCTCTTCCTTGGTCTGCATGCCCGACACACCCTTGCCACCGCGTTTCTGAGCCCGGAAATCGGCCAGTGGGGTGCGTTTGATGTAACCGCCTGAGGTCACGGTCACCACCATGTCCTCACGCTCAATCAGATCCTCGTCGTCCATGTCACCGGACCAATCGACAATCTGGGTGCGGCGTGGCACCGCAAACTGGTCGCGCACCTCAATCAGCTCATCCGAGATGATGCCCATGATGCGTTCGCGTGAGCCGAGAATTTCAAGGTATTCCTTGATCTTGCCAGCCAGTTCTCTCAGCTCGTCGGTGACTTCCTTGACCCCGATCTGGGTCAGGCGCTGCAGCCGCAGTTCCAGAATGGCGCGGGCCTGGGCTTCGGACAGGTTATAGGTGCCATCGTCGTTGGCGGTATGGGTCGGATCGTCGATCAGCGCGATATATTCCAAAATCGGCTGGGCCGGCCAGCGCCGGGTCATCAGTTTCAGGCGCGCCTCAGCCGCATCCGCAGATTGCCGAATGGTGGCGACGATCTCGTCAATATTGGTGACAGCGACGGCCAGACCACACAGCATATGACTGCGTTCACGGGCCTTGCGCAGCAAATAGGCGGTGCGTCGCGCCACCACATCTTCGCGGAAGTCGAGGAAGGAGGTCAGGAACCGGCGCAGCGTCAGGGTTTCCGGCCGGCCACCGTTAAGCGCCAGCATGTTGCAGCCAAAATAGGTCTGCATCGGCGAGTAACGGAACAGCTGGTTCAGCACCACTTCCGGGGTTGCATCGCGCTTAAGCTCGACCACCACCCGCACACCGTTGCGATCAGATTCATCCTGGACGTGGGCCACGCCCTCGATCTTCTTGTCGCGCACCTGTTCGGCGATCTTTTCGATCATCGCCGCCTTGTTGACCTGATAAGGGATCTCTTCGACGATGATTGCATAGCGATCGCGGCGGATCTCTTCGACCCGGGTTTTGGAGCGGATGATCACCGAGCCACGGCCCTCAAGATAGGCTTTGCGGGCGCCGGTTTGGCCCAACATGATGCCGCCAGTGGGGAAATCGGGGCCGGGAATGTAGTCGATCAGCTGTTCGGTGGTCAGATCGGGATCCTCGATCAGCGCCAGGGTGGCATTGATCACTTCGCCCAGATTATGCGGTGGAATATTGGTGGCCATGCCAACAGCAATACCACCGGCACCATTGACCAGCATATTGGGGAACCGGGCGGGAAGAACCGTAGGTTCCCGGTCCTTGCCATCATAGTTGTCTTGGAAATCGACAGTATCTTTGTCGATATCGCTCAGCAAATAGGCAGCAGGCTTGTCCATCCGCACTTCGGTATAGCGCATCGCCGCGGCGTTATCGCCGTCCATCGAGCCAAAGTTGCCCTGGCCATCCAGCAGCGGCAGCGACATCGAGAAGTCCTGCGCCATCCGAACCAGCGCATCATAGATCGCGCTATCGCCGTGCGGGTGGTATTTACCCATCACATCGCCGACTGGGCGGGCCGATTTGCGGTAGGACTTGTCGTGGGTGTTGTTGGTCTCGTGCATCGCATAAAGAATGCGACGATGCACCGGTTTTAGACCGTCCCGCAAGTCAGGAATGGCACGACTGACGATGACAGACATCGCATAGTCGAGATAGGAAGTCTTCATCTCGGATTCGATAGAGACGGTAGGTCCATCATAAATCGGCCGTGAAGGTGGGGTTTCATCCATATTTTCAGGAGTTTCCGGCGTATCGCTCACGTTTGCTGCCCGTTGTTATTGATGGGTCTATATCTTGTGGATGCACCCTATCAGAGAGGGCATATGGGGCGCAAGCAAGCAGAGTTTCTGACAGGCATTTCTTCCCCAAAATGGCAGCAACGCATTGGTTTTGGTCCTAAATTAACCTTTTTCGGGCTACCTTTGATGGACATCTCCAAATACGGGAGGCAAAAATGGAGTTATCAGAGACCGAATTGATGCTGAAGGGCTATGGTCTAACCACTGCGGAATTCACCTATCACATGCCGGATCATACCCATGTGCTGAATACATATGTCTGGCAGGACTATGATCTGTTGCCGGATCACCCCAAGCTGTTTGAATTTATCGAGTTCTGGCAGCGTGAGATAGAGGGGCCGCTTCATTCGGTGCGGTTTTGTCACCGCAAATTGCTCAGCTCCGGGCAGTGGCGCAATGTGACGGGAATATTGACGCTGCATTAACGGACCCGCGGCCAGTCATGTCGGATAATATGAGCGAGGAACATGGCCGTGCAGGCCAGTCGGGTCACTCAGGCCGTGCAGGCCAGTCGGGGACCCCATCTGGATCAGGCGGAACAACTGGCCCCACCCAGCACGCAGAATTTTGCGCAATGGGGATGGTTTAGGGTGACGTCCCGTTCTGCATCTTGCAAAGACGGGCCCAAATCAAAATCCGGGGCATAGGGTAATAATGTGCAGGCAACGACTGTTGGCTCTGAGGCGCCCTTGCGTTTCACCACCATGCGAGAGGAGGAACACATGACGTCCTTAGGCGATTTTCCCAATATCCCCCAGCAGGCGGTGGTTATCTCGGGGACCTCTACCGTTTCGTCCATTTCTGGAAACAGCACTGTTTGACTGGGGTTATCGGCATCAATGTCAAACCCTTGTGCTGCAAATAGGGCGGCATATCCTGATCGGCAGTCGGCGTCATTTTTGCCCCATTGTGCGCGCCCTGCAACCGCCAGGGTAAACCCGTTCTCTTGCAACCATTGCATGCCCTGGACTGTCTTTTGGAAGCTGCCAACGCCGCGCTCTGCATCATGAATCTCGGCGGAAAAATGGTCGAGAGAAACCCGCAGTTCCAGTTGGCCCGGAAAATCGGAGTTCAGCTGCCGCAGACCAGCCTGGACGGATTTGCGCATCATCGGTTGCATGGCGTTGGTCAGGATCAGCACCCGATAGCCCCGTTGAAGGGCCGCGCGGGCCATGTCGACCATCTGAGGGTTCATAAAAGGCTCACCGCCAGTGAAACCAATTTCCTTGATCGACCAGGCTCTCAATTCAACCTGATCAAGATAGCTGCGAACCTCATCGGACTGAATGTAGACAAGGGCATCGTTGCTGGGAGAGCTGAGGATATAACAGTTCGCACACTCAATATTGCAGAGCGTTCCCGTGTTGAACCACAGTGTTTCAGGGTGGCTGAGAGCGACAACTGCGCGGGGCTCGCCGTTGGCCGTGATATGGCTATGCTGAAACTTTCCAGCATTGGCTGTGGTTTGGGGCAGGTCTTTCATCAAGGCGATCCAAGCGGTTTGTGCCACCATTGTTTAAACGATACTGTTGCGGAAGTGAAATCTCTTTGGGCTACAAATTTTGGTGAGCAAGTGGTTGCAACGGATTGCCCGTTGGCAATCCTGCGGCGTTCGGCCTAAACCCTATGATAGCGTTATCATCGGACCGGTGAAGGCAACGGGCTGACGGGCCCGAATTTACCTTAAAAACGGCAGGGGTGTCCCATGGATATTATCGAATATGCAGATCGTGAAATGTTGGCGATTGACGTCGCAAATCAAATGGCGGGGGATCTGAAAACTCATTTGCTCAGCCATGAAACGGCCTCTGTTGCGGTGGCGGGCGGGACGACGCCGGCCCCGATTTTCGACGGTCTCTGTGCGGCCGATCTGGAGTGGTCGCGCATTCGGGTGATGGCGACCGACGAGCGTTGGGTGGACAGCAACAGTGACCGTTCAAATGCCTGCATGATCCGCCAGCGACTGCTGGTCAATCGCGCTGCTGCGGCTCAGTTCCAGCCTTTTTATGTTCAAAATCAAGCGCCCGAGGAGGCTATCGGCGATGTCGAGGCCTCGATAACGCAAGATTTGCCGATATCCGTTCTGCTGTTGGGCATGGGCGAAGACATGCATACAGCATCGCTGTTTCCTGGGGTACAAGGTCTTGGCGCGGCTCTTGAACCCAGCGCGCCGGCCCTGGTTGTCCTGCGACCAGAGAGCCAGCCTGAGGCACGTATCAGCCTGTCTGCACGGGTGCTGGACGCGGCGATATCCAAACACCTAGTGATCTATGGCACGCAGAAGCGAAAGGCGTTGGAGCGCGCCTTGTTGTTGCCAGCTGAGGAGGCACCCATTGGGGCCGTATTGACGGCAATGACGGTTCATTGGGCCCCTTGAGGAAGCCATTTTGCATAAAACAGCCACCCAGTCCGGTCTGAAGCGGCTTCAGGTCGGCAAGGCTCAAGCCGAAAGTCAGGGGTGAGCTCCACAGAACCCAAAGGGGGGATCACCCTGCCTGACGGTCTCGATCCGGATCACCTGCCTGCACGGCCAGAGTTGATACGTGATTGGCCCGGGTCACTTTTGCCAGATCATCGACCGATCGGTGATTGAACCGATTTCTTCATTTGGGCGCAGTTCAGCTGTTTTCTTTTTGATGTGACTGTCTATGCAGAGGGAAGATTTTTGCCGGCGTTAAATGCCTAGTTGGGTGCATCCATGAAGAAAAAATTTAGTGCTATTACCAAATTTCGGAAATGGAACAGAAACAGGCAGAGACTGCGGTGGGCAGAACGACAGCTCAGAACACCCGCCAAACCCAATACATTGGGCGTATTGGCCATCCTGAAAAACGAAGCTCTCAACATCGAAGAGTGGATCAGGCATTACGAATGGCAGGGCGTCGGCGCCATATATCTGATCGACAATGGCAGCACCGACGATAGCCTCGCCAAAGTGCAGCCCTGGATCAAAAGCGGGTTGGTGAAATGCATCAGTCTGAACCGGCCGTACGCCCAGCTTGATCATTACTGGTCGGCATTCCGGACATTCCGGATCAAGCAAAACTGCGAGTGGCTGCTGGTCGCCGATTTGGACGAGTTTTGGGTCTGTAAATCCGGACAAAAATTGCGCCATGAGATGACACGCTTCCCGCATGTGGATGTCATTTATGCAAATTGGACAATTTTTGGCAGCAGTGGTTGCCGCGATCATCCGCAGGATCTTCGGTCAACTCTTTTGATGCGACAGCCGGATTTGGCGAACCACAGGTTTCAAAAATGGATCTGCCGGACCCGTGAAATCAAGTCAAAATCCAATTTGCAGGTACACTCGATCAAAGGGGTCTGTTCGTCACGAACCATATCCGCCAACTACATTTTTCAAGTCAATCACTACATCAATCAAAGCCTGTCTTTCTGGCAAACCGTCAAGATGCGGCGGGGTGATGTGATCGATCCGCTGTTCGATGAAAAACGGTCCATCGAGCTATTCAATGAAATTGACAGCGCCTGCACGGTCAAAGACACCCTGTTGGCCGATTTGTTGCCGCCGCATCAACGGCTGTCTCGCCCTTCGCAACAACAATCGCTGTAATCGATCCCGTTCGCCATGGCAGTTGTCGGCAGCAGAACGCCGCATCTGATCTGCTTCCCCGGTTCAACCCTATCGGTCGCCCCTTGCACCAAATGGGAGGTGATCTCTCCATCGTGAACGAAGCCCGCTATCATATGGTGAATTCGAGGCAGGGGCAGCAAACACTGAGTTGCGGGTGTTTTTTTTGAACCAGACTGGGGTGAAATATTGCCAAACCTCAATTGAGCGCTATGTTTGCCACATCCATTTGAGGGCTTCGAGCAGCACAACTTTCACCTTTCAAGGGAGATTGAAGTGTTACGTTTCTCAAAAATGTTCATCGCAGCAAGTGTTTTAGCCATCACATCATTGGCGGTGCCCGGCACCGGCCAAGCTCAGGATGTGGCGGCAGGCGTTGCCATCGAGGTGATGGCCGAATATCCTTCCAACACAGCGGGCGTCGAAAAAATTCTGTTCCGTAAGATTACTCTGAAACCAGGCGCCTCCTGGTCTACCACCGTGCCGGCACAGAGTGTGTGTCAAGGTACGATGGGGGAACTTCTGGTGGTCAATCACACAACCGGTGCTGAGGTTACCTTCAAAGCGGGTGACCGCTGGTCCACCATTCCCGGTCATCAAGTGACACTTTCCAACCCAGGATCTATCGACCATGAGCACCTGTTCTACACCCTGATTGTCGCCAAATAACCACCGGTGCATGGGTCTTTGTCGGGCCGGGTGAGCGGCCACCAGAAATTGGTCACCCCCAGAAACCAGTTCCCGGGGGTGCCGGTGTCAAAGCGGTGCCCTCGGCCAGGCATGAGCCATGCGTCGCTTGCCAAATGGCGGCCAAAGTACGGCAGAAGGCCGCCTCGCTGAGACAAGCATCACCTGCCGGGCAGTCCAGTGCAGGTGCAGTGGGGTGGAGCGGGTAACGAGAATCGAACTCGTAACTTAAGCTTGGGAAGCTCGCGTGATACCTTTTCACCATACCCGCGCTCAACTGTTGGGTATGCGATGACCTCAGAGGCGTCAAGGCCATCCGGCAGGTGCAATTGGAAATCTGACCAAACCGGGTTGAATTCCGCAAAGCGACCCCGGGTCAATGTGGACAAAATGGGACGGGCGCACAAATCTTGCTCTTGAACATTTGCTGGGGGAAGATAAATGCGCTGGAGTGCCTGGATTGCCGGGGCCACGATCATCGGGGGCCTGTCGCTTCTATGGTGTAGTCAGCCTCCGAAATTGCCTGATGTTTACATTTTGACCGCAGGCACCATTGTGACCATGGACCCTGAACAGCCTGAGGTCGAGGCGGTGCTGATTGAAGGGGCCACTATCAAATCTGTTGGAACGCTGGCCGATCTGACATCTCAGAGCTATGCGCCGGTGATCCACCGTCAGGGTGACACGGTCATTCCCGGGTTGGTTGAGCCTCCTACCCATCCGATCGCCAGTGCATTATTGGGGGCTGCGGTGAATATCGGCGGCTCTCGCTATGGCTCGCGAGAGGGGATTATGGCGGCATTGAACGGTGCGGCTGAGGGGATGCAGCTGACGCCGTGGATTGTCGCCTTTGGTTGGGATCCGATTGCGGTTGCCGGGCTGCAGGCGCCAACACTGGAGGAGCTGGACGCGATCTCTCCGGATAGGCCAATGCTGGTGCTGACCCAGATGCTGCACCAGGCGTTTATCAACAGTGCTGGATTAGAGGCGGCGGGAATTCCGCTGTCCAACGGTGCCGGGCTCACAGAGCTGGATCTGGTCAATCAGGCGATTGCGGCTATTCCTCTGGCGCCGGATGCAATTATTGAACTGTTGGTTCGGCGCCAGTATCAGGCCTATGCAAAAGCAGGCTTTACCAGCATCGGGATTGCCGGTGCGGTTGGCCGTCATCCGGATCCGGTTGGCTTTTTATACCGGATCGGTAGTGGGCGGGCAGCGTCTTTGCGCAGTTTTATCTATCTGCTCGAGGGTCAGGAGGATGTCCGCCGAAAACCGCAAAGCAGAATTGCCGTTGTCGGTCGCAAATACTGGCTGGATGGATCGCCGTTTACCGGCGGAGCGGCAACCCGTGACGCCTATGAGGTGACGCCGCTGACAACCGAGACATTGGGATTGTCGGCAGGGCACCGGGGAGAGGTTTTGCTGCAAGAGGATGAACTGTATGAAAAATTGCGACCGCATCAGCTGGCTGGTCGCCAAATTGCGCTGCATGTGCAGGGCGAGCAGGCCATTGATGTCGCGTTGACTGTATTGGCCAGATTGGCACAGCAATTTCCCACTCCGGGTTTGACCCACCGGTTGGAGCATAATGCACTGATCACAAAAGAGCAGATTTTGCGGGCAGGGGAGATTGGCCTGTCACTGGGGTTCTCTGTTGATCACATCACCTATTACGGCGATCAGCTGCATAACCTCTTTGGGGCGTCGCGGGTTGATCGCTATATGCCTGTCGCCACTGCGCAGTCCGCCGGGGTTGTGGTCACCCTGCACGGCGACCATCCCGCGACCTCCCTGGATCCGATGCAGACGCTGGCCACGGCGATCACCCGTAAAAGCCTGAATGGGACGGTGGTGGCAGCGGATCAATCGCTCAGCACCCGTCAGGCGCTGGCGGCGATGACCCTGAATGCCGCCAAACAGCTGGGCCAAGAGACCCAGTTTGGCTCAATCCAGATCGGTAAAAGGGCTGATTTCACCATCCTTGATGGCAACCCTCTCACCACCATCCCGGCGGATATTGCAAAATTGCAGGTGACAGCGGTGTTGATCGACGGGCAGCCCGTCGATCTTCGCTGGATTGCTACCCTGAGCCCAGGATTGCTGTGGCGATTGCTGATGTCGCAATTCTAACGGATCATCGCTTTGGATTCTGAAGCGACAAAAGAAACCGTACCAAGCCCTAGCGGCGACGTCGGCGGCGGCCGCCACCGCCATCACCACTGCCCGTGTTGAAGCTCACATTCGGCAGCGTCACCAGAGTGTTGAGGATCGGAAACGGTTCAACTGCATTTGGGATCGCCGAGGCGTTGACAAAATGCTCCTGAAACCGGGGCTCGACAGCGGTTTCGATCTTTTCGATCTGGCGCACGGTTTCCTCAATCTCACGTCGCGATTTGGTGTTCAGCAAGGCTATCCGGGCGCCGGTGCCCGCTGCGTTGCCAGCCGAGGTCACCTTCTCCAGTGGGCAGTCGGGTATCATCCCCAGCACCATCGCATGTTTGGCCGAGATATGGGCGCCAAAGGCACCGGCCAGGACCACGCGGTCGACGGTGTCGACGCCAAATTTGTCCATCAGCAGCCGGGCACCAGAATAGAGCGCCGCCTTGGCCATCTGAATGGCGCGAATGTCGGGGTTGGTGACGGTGATCAGCGGGCTGCCCTCTGTGGTGCCGTCCCATATGACATATGAATTGGTCCTACCGTCGGCGATACAGCGCGGCGTGCCGGTTTGCTCAGCAGATCCAATCAGCCCCGAAGCATCCAGCAGGCCGGCCAGCCGCATCTCGGCAATGGCCTCGATGATGCCAGAGCCACAGATCCCGGTGACACCGGTGGTGGCGATCACCTCGGCAAAGCCGTCCTCATCCGACCAGAGATCTGATCCGATCACCTGGAACCGCGGATCTTTGGTCACCGGATTGATGCCAATGTGCTCTATGGCGCCAGGGGCGGCACGTTGGCCGGAACTGATCTGGGCACCCTCAAAGGCAGGGCCGGTGGGGGAGGAACAGGCCAGAACCTTTTCGGTGTTTCCCAGCAGGATTTCGGCATTGGTGCCGACGTCGACCACCAGCACCAGGTCTTTGGATTTGTCTGGCGCCTCGGACAGTGCCACCGCGGCGGCATCTGCCCCGACATGGCCTGCAATACAGGGCAGAATATAGACCCGCGCTGCCGGGTGGATATCCAGCTCCAGCTCAGAGGCACGCAGCGACAGGGCATTGGAGGTGGCCAGGGCAAACGGCGCCTGTCCCAGCTCGAACGGGTCAATGCCCAGGAACAAGTGGTGCATCACCGGATTGCAAACAAACACTGTGTCGACGATCAGCGCCTTGTCGATGCCGGCCTCAGAAGCGACCTGAGCAAACAACGTGTTCATGCCGTCGCGCACCGCGCGGGTCATTTCCAAATCGCCGCCCTTGTTCATCATCGAATAGGACACCCGGCTCATCAGATCCTCGCCAAAGCGGATCTGCGGATTCATAATGCCAGAGGAGGCCACCACCTCGCCGCTTTGCAAATCACACAGGTGCGCCGCGATTGTGGTTGAGCCAAGATCCACCGCCAGCCCATAAATCGAGCCCTCGTAGAAACCCGGCCAGATGTGCATGATTTTGGCCGGGTGAGTGTCATCGCCCAAATGCACCGCAACCGTGACCTTCCAGCCGCCTTTGCGCAAGATCGGCTGGGCGGTCCGCAGGATGTGAAAATCCGCCTGGATATTCTGCAAGGACCACTGGACCTCCAGGGCTTCTATCAGCCGTTCCATATCCCCCGATGGCTTGTGCATATCAGGCTGTTCCACTTCGACATAGAAAAGACGGGTGGAGGGGTTCATTTCAATGTCACGGACCTCGGCCCGTTTGCGAACCACCTGTTTGTGGACCTGGCTTTCCGGCGGCACGTCGATCACGATGTCACCCTGCACCGTCGCCTGGCAGCCAAGGCGACGGCCGGCGGGCAGGCCCCGTTTGTCCTGATAGCGTTGTTCGACCTTGTTCCAGACGCTCAGCGCATCCTCTGTCACCGAGACACCGTGCTTGGGGAATTCACCGTAAGACGGGGTGATCTGGCATTTTGAACAGATACCACGGCCGCCACAGACCGAGTCAAGGTCAACACCCAATTGTCGTGCGGCCGTTAGAACCGGGGTGCCAACGGGAAAATACCCGCGTTTGCCTGAGGGGGTGAAGACGACAAGGGGATCTGTGCTCATGCGGTGCTTTCAAGTGTTCGTAGTTGGCAAGTGTTCGTAATTAGTGCGGAAGATATGGGATTCTGCCGCAAGCGAAAGGCGCGCGACGCCATATTTTTGTTCAGTACCGGCATTTTGTTCAAACATGTGCGCAGAATGTGGAATTTTAGCCAGAAGATTATCAGATTGCCATTGGCTGCGGAGCTGCGGCAAAAAACGCCGCCGCCCCTTTCCCCCGGCGGGCATCCATGCGATAGCGTGGCCGTCAAACGGGCTATGCATGGGGATATAAAATGCAGATTCGTGAGGCTTTAACCTTTGATGATGTTCTTCTGGTGCCGGCGGCGTCAAGCGTGCTGCCCAGTACCGCTGATACGCGGACGTTTGTGACGCGTTCCATCGCCATGAACATCCCGCTGCTCAGCTCGGCGATGGACACCGTCACCGAGGCGCGGATGGCGATTGCAATGGCGCAGGCCGGCGGCATGGGGGTGATCCACAAAAACCTGAGTGCCGCAGAGCAAGCCAGGGAAGTGCGCCGGGTGAAGCGGTTTGAGAGCGGGATTGTCTACAACCCGATTACACTGTCGGCCAATCAAACGCTGGCGGATGCAAAGGCATTGCAGGAGCGCTACCGGGTGACCGGGTTCCCGGTGGTGGATGAGGGCGGCCGGGTGGTTGGCATTGTCACCAATCGCGACATGCGGTTTGCCTCCGACGACAAGACGCCGGTCTCGGTGATGATGTCTACGGAGAATTTGGCGGTGCTGCATGAGCCCGCAGATCTGGCCGAGGCCAAATCATTGATGCAAGCCCGCCGTATTGAAAAGCTATTGGTGACGGATGGCACCGGCAGGCTGACCGGCTTGTTGACCCTGAAGGATCTCGAACAGGCGGTTTTGAACCCCACAGCCTGTAAAGATGAGCTGGGCCGTTTGCGGGTGGCGGCGGCCAGCTCGGTCGGCGACTCTGGCTTTGAGCGGACCGAGGCGCTGGTGGATGCCGGTGTGGATATCGTGGTGATTGACACTGCCCATGGCCATTCGGCAGGGGTGATCGAAGCGGTAAGACGCGTCAAGCAACTGTCAAGCTCGATCCAGGTGATTGCCGGCAATGTTGCAACCGGTGCGGCAACGCAGGCGCTGATTGAGGCCGGTGCGGATGCGATCAAGGTAGGTATCGGACCCGGATCCATTTGCACAACCCGCATTGTTGCCGGAGTTGGCGTTCCACAGTTGACCGCGATCTTGGACTGCGTCGCAAAAGCTGGCGATATACCGGTGATTGCCGATGGCGGTATCAAGTTCTCAGGCGATTTTGCCAAGGCCATTGCCGCCGGCGCCTCCTGTGCCATGGTTGGATCGATGATTGCCGGCACCGACGAAAGCCCCGGTGAAGTGATCCTGTATCAGGGTCGCTCCTACAAATTTTATCGCGGTATGGGCAGCATTGGCGCCATGGCCCGTGGCTCGGCTGATCGCTATTTCCAGAAAGACGCCGCCAGCGACAAGCTGGTGCCCGAAGGCATCGAGGGCCAGGTCCCATACAAGGGTCCGGCGGGCACCGTTGTCCATCAATTGGTGGGCGGCTTGCGGGCTGCAATGGGCTATACTGGCTGTGCGACAGTGGCCGAAATGCGCGAGAATTGCGAATTTGTCCGCATTACCGGCTCCGGCTTGAAAGAAAGCCATGTGCATGACGTTCAAATCACCCGAGAAAGCCCGAACTACCGGGTTGGCTGATCAGCAGGGATACAAACTATGACGACTGATAATTCAAAGAGAGCCGGGCAATGACCCCGGCAGCGCGACTTCAGGCCGCGATTGAGATCCTGGATCAGATTCTGGATGGGAATGCGGCCGAGAAAGCCCTGACCAGCTGGTCTCGTGGCAGCCGCTTTGCGGGGTCCAAGGATCGCGCTGCGGTCCGGGATCACGTGTTTACCGCCCTGCGTTGCCGCCGGTCTCATGCCGCTCTGGGCGGTGCCAGTACCGGCCGCGGTTTGATCGTCGGGGCGCTGCGGGACGCGGGGATTGACCCGGATACCATGTTCAACGGCGTGGGCTACGGCCCCTCTGAGCTCAGCGACGAGGAAGGTCTGACCGCGCGGTCGCCGGCCTCGGCTGCTGAAGGCCTGGATATTCCCGAATGGCTTTGGCCGCAGTTTTCTGCCAGCCTGGGCGATAAAGCCGAGGCGACAGCGACAGCCCTGCGCCACCGGGCGCCGGTGCATCTGCGGGTCAACAAGCTGCGCTCCAGCATTGATCAGGCCATTGAGGCGCTGGCGGTGGACGGCATAATCTGTCAGCCACATGCCGCCGCCCAAGCCGCGTTGGAAGTGACCGAGGGCGCCCGTCGCGTTCGCCATTCTGAGGCGTTTACGGCTGGGCTGGTCGAATTGCAGGATGCCGCCAGCCAGGCGGTAGTCGAGGCTTTGCCACTGCGCGACGGCATGAGTGTGCTGGATTATTGCGCTGGCGGCGGCGGTAAAAGTCTGGCGATGGCGGCGCGGGCAAAGATATCGCTTTTTGCCTACGACACTGTGCCGCGCCGGATGCAGGACTTGCCGATCCGGGCCGTCCGGGCGGGGGTGGATGTGACTTTGCTGGAGCCCGAGGCTCTGGCCAAGACCGGACCGTTTGATTTGGTTCTATGTGATGCCCCCTGTTCTGGGTCAGGCTCCTGGCGCCGCTCGCCAGAGGGGAAATGGCTGCTGAGTGCCGAGCAATTGCAGGACCTGCAGGACACTCAGGGCGAGATCTTGGATCTGGCGGCTCAGCTTGTCGCGCCCGGTGGGGTTCTGGCCTATGCGACATGCTCGGTCCTGGAGGCAGAAAACACTGGTCAAATTACCCGCTTTATGGAGCGATCCTCTGGCTGGACGCTGACCTCAGAGCAGTCTTGGCTGGTGCAGGATGGCACCGATGGGTTTTATTGTGCCGTGTTGACGCGAATAGACGCTGATTGCTAGATGTTGCTGGGGAAAGCTACGTTTCTTAACGTGGCCTTAACCATCTATGCCGCGAAATAGGCACTCATGAAGTCAGCTGACGGAGCCGTAATGACCGGTCGCCCAAATTCTCCCGTTCCGGACCTGCGTGTTTCAGCACCTGAAACGGCGCGGCTGGCAGCCACAGTGCTGCTGGCCGTGATGATGTGTTCGGCATCCTGGATTTTCGGCTGGCCGGATTGGGTGGCGCGTGGCTTGATCGCGGTGGGCCTGACGCTGGTGGCGGTGGCCGTTTTGATGGCGCTGCAGACCCGGCTGAGGCTGCGGGCCAGAGCCATGGCCACTGATTTGCTGACCGGGTTTATTGAGAAGGACGCCAGTCCCAGTTTTGTTGCCGATGACGATGGTATTATCCACGCCCGCAATGCGGCCGCAGCACGGCGGTTTGCCGATGCGGAAAAGGAAACACTGGCGGGCACCCTGCGGGCGGTACTGGCCAATCCTTCCGCCGTGTTGTTTCGCCTTCAAAGTCGCGCCCGGGTCGAGGGAGCCGCGCAGGAAGATGTGATCACCCGCCGCGGTCATGTTCGGATGGCAGTGCATCAGATGCATGGCGGTAGTTTCCTGTGGCGGGTCGAAGATATCGCCGAGCGCAGCAGTACCGGCCGCAGCGCGGAGAGTATTCCGATCCCGATGATGACCATTGGCCGCACCGGCGCTGTTTTGTTCATGAACGAGGCGGCTCGGGCGCTGATTGGCGGTCGCATCAAATCACTGGACCGGCTGTTTGTCGACCTGCCGGTGCGATCCGGACAGATCAATACAATGACCACCGCCAATGGCCCGATCCAGGCCCTGGTGGTGGAAAATACCCGCACCCAAGGCCGCAATGAACTGTATTTTCTGGAGACAGACGAGACTGAAAATTCCGGCTCTGGTACCAATTTTGGTGACCTGCCGGTGCCGTTTCTAAAAGTTGCACCCACCGGTGAAGTCCTGTCGGCAAACAAATTGGCACTTGGCCTTTTGGGAACCGCGAACTGCAAGGATGTGAAGCTGGGCCAATTGATGGAGGGTCTGGGCCGGCCAATGTCCGATTGGTTGCGTGATACCGCTGATGGCCTGGCGCCAAACAAGTCGGAATTCCTGCGCTTGTCCCGCAGTGACAAAGAGGTGTTTGTTCAGGTCACATTGAGCCGGGCAGTCGAGGATGGCGTAACGGTGCTGATTGCTGTTCTGAACGATGCGACCGAGCTTAAAACTCTTGAGGCCCAATTTGTCCAAAGCCAGAAAATGCAGGCAATCGGTCAATTGGCGGGCGGTGTTGCTCATGATTTCAACAATCTTTTGACTGCAATTTCAGGGCATTGCGACCTGTTGTTGCTGCGCCATGATCAGGGCGATCAGGACTACGGCGACTTGATTCAAATCCACGAGAATGCCAATCGAGCGGCGGCGCTGGTGAGTCAGCTTCTGGCATTCTCGCGCAAACAGACGCTGCTGCCTGAAGTGTTGGATCTGCGGGACACGCTGTCCGATCTGACACATCTTTTGAACCGTCTCGTTGGCGAGAAAGTCACACTGACGCTGAGCCATGATCCGGTGATGCGATCAATCCGCGCCGACAAGAGACAGCTTGAGCAGGTGTTGATGAACCTGGTGGTAAATGCACGGGATGCCATGCCTCAAGGCGGCGAGATTCGGATCGAAACCGAAGTTGTGTCTCTGGACCGACCCATTGAACGGAACCGGGCCACCGTGCCTGCCGGCGATTGGGTGACCGTCAGGGTGCAGGACGAAGGGGTTGGCATTGACCCGGATAAAATTCAGAAGGTTTTTGAGCCTTTTTACACAACCAAACGGACCGGCGAAGGCACCGGGCTGGGTTTGTCCACGGCCTATGGCATTGTCAAACAGACCGGTGGTTACATATTTGTAGATTCGATCAAAGGATCAGGGACAGAATTCACGCTGTATTTTCCGGTCTACAAAGCATTGCCAGGAGCGGCCAAAGCGGCTGCACCAAAAGTCGAAGCAACGGTCCCCAAACATGGGGAGGGCGTTGTTTTGTTGGTTGAGGACGAAGCGCCGGTGCGGGCTTTTGCGTCCCGTGCCTTGCGATTGCGGGGCTATACTGTGCTTGAGGCTGAATCGGCCGAGGATGCATTGCGGACACTGGAAGACCCAGGGTTAAACGTGGATGTCTTTGTAACCGATGTGGTGATGCCCGGTATGGATGGCCCAAGCTGGGTACGTGAGGCCTTGAAAACCCGCCCTGATACCCGGGTGGTCTTTGTCTCGGGGTATGCCGAAGGGGCTTTTGGCGAATCGGAGCCAAATGTCCCCAACTCAGTATTCCTGGCCAAACCGTTCTCGCTCAACCAATTGACAGAAACGGTGCACGACCAGTTGAATTGACCGACAAAGGCTGATTACGGCGGCGCGGGGCAACGGGTCAGTCAATGGAATCGTATAGGCTAAACTCTGCGGCGCAGGTTTGCCGCAACACCGTATCGACCTGAGGTGATAAGGATAGATCCATTGGCGGGCTGACATTTTGTTGTTGAAGAACAAGTGTTGTGGACAATCGGTCTTCTAGGAAATCAATCAATCTTTGTTGATGTTCATAGCGAAACAGCTGCGCGACTGCACAACCATTGGGTTGAGCTTCCAGAAATTTTGCCTGGCTGCCAATATTCGCAAACCCAGGTTGTTTGGTTTGGCAATAGGCAAGAACAAATTCGTCAAAACTCACATTGCTGGTGGAATTGTCTTTGCCATTCATAAAGGGCCGACGTCGAAACCGGTACCAGCTGCCCAGCCAACTGACCGGCTCACGCATCACTGCAACCACCTCCATCTCGGCATCGCAGACCTTTTTGAACATCGGCCGGACCCAGCGATTATACCGATAGAGCGGTGCATGCTTTAACTCGGGCGGATCGGAATAGATAATATCAGCCCGGTCCCGCAACGCAGAATGGTAAGCCGTGGTTCCGGTTTTTGGCACCGACAACAGTACCAGACGTTCTTTGAAAAAAACCAGCATCGTAAAGTTCCGGTCAAAAGTTCCTGTGGGTGTTGATGGTAAACAACTTGTTAACAATACCGACGAACACTCGCGGAGGAAAGTTTTCATTTGCATTGTTCTCCCTTTGTCCGCATAAGGAACAGGAAGAGAACAAAGCAGTGATTGCGGCCCTGGCATGGGTGTGACACAAAGAAGAGGACAAGGGAATATGGCGGATCTTTTGACCATGAAAGACAAGAAAAGCGGCGACAAGCAAAAGGCGCTGGATAGCGCTTTGGCGCAGATTGAGCGGCAGTTCGGCAAGGGTTCAATCATGAAGTTTGGCGACAATGCCCTTCCGGAGATTGAGGCCAGTTCGACTGGCTCGCTGGGGTTGGATATCGCGCTCGGCATTGGCGGCCTTCCGATGGGCCGGATTATTGAGATCTACGGACCAGAGAGTTCGGGAAAAACCACATTGACGCTCCACTGCGTGGCCGAACAACAGAAAAAGGGCGGCGTTTGTGCATTTGTGGATGCCGAGCACGCGCTTGATCCGCTGTATGCGCAAAAGCTGGGTGTTAATCTGGACGAATTGCTGATCTCGCAGCCGGACACTGGTGAACAGGCGTTGGAGATTACCGATACTCTGGTGCGCTCGGGGGCCGTCAGTATGATCGTCATCGATTCCGTGGCCGCGTTGATTCCAAAGTCCGAGCTTGAGGGCGACATGGGTGACAGCAGTCTCGGTGTCCATGCCCGCCTGATGAGCCAGGCAATGCGTAAACTGACAGGATCGATCAGCAAATCCAAATGCATGGTGATCTTTATCAACCAGATCCGCATGAAAATCGGCGTCATGTTTGGATCTCCTGAGACCACGACAGGTGGCAACGCGCTGAAGTTTTACTCCTCCGTGCGTCTGGATATTCGACGTATTGGCGCTCTCAAGGACCGGGATGAAATTGTCGGCAATGCGACCCGGGTGAAGGTGGTGAAAAACAAAGTTGCGCCGCCATTCAAGCAGGTCGAATTCGACATTATGTATGGCGAAGGCATCTCCAAAATGGGAGAATTGCTGGATCTTGGGGTTGCCGCCGGCGTGGTGAATAAAGCGGGGTCCTGGTTTAGTTATGGCGACGAACGGATTGGCCAGGGCCGTGAGAACGCCAAGGCCTATCTGCGTGAACACATGCATATTTCCATTGATATCGAGGACAAGATCCGGGCGGCGCATGGCCTGGAATTTGACCGCCCCGATATTAAGGGTACGGATGATATCCTCGAGGCCTAACACCTTCGAAATTTTGATAAAAAAGGGGCGCAGCATGGGTTGCGCCCCTTTTCCTATGGTCTCAACCTCTGGCAACAGTGGACAGCGCCAAGTGTGACGGTTACACCTGCTCAGAACGCTTTCCAATGCCCGTCAAGAGACCTGAAAATGCCAACTCTGAACGAAATCCGATCCACATTTCTGAACTATTATTCCAAACAGGGACACGAAGTGGTGGCGTCAAGCCCGCTGGTGCCGCGCAATGATCCGACACTGATGTTTGTCAACTCTGGGATGGTGCAGTTTAAGAACCTATTCACCGGAGTCGAAACGCGCGATTACACGCGCGCCACCAGCGCCCAGAAATGCGTCAGGGCAGGCGGCAAACACAATGACCTCGACAATGTGGGATATACCGCGCGCCATCATACGTTCTTTGAAATGTTGGGGAATTTCAGTTTCGGTGACTACTTCAAAGAAGAAGCGATCTCCTATGCCTGGGAATTGCTGACCAAGGAATTCGACATTCCAAAGGATCGGTTGCTGGTCACCGTCTACCATACTGACGATGAGGCCGCCGACATTTGGAAGAAGGTGGCTGGGCTTAGCGATGACCGGATTATTCGCATCCCGACCAGCGACAACTTCTGGCAAATGGGACCAACGGGGCCCTGCGGTCCCTGTACCGAGATTTTCTTTGACCACGGTGACCATATTCCTGGCGGACCACCGGGCAGCCCAGATGAAGACGGGGATCGATTCATAGAAATTTGGAACGTCGTCTTCATGCAAAATGAGCAGTTCGAAGATGGGTCGATGACGGCATTGGACATGCAGTCGATTGATACCGGAATGGGGCTGGAACGGATCGGCGCGTTGCTGCAGGGCAGTCATGACAATTATGACACCGATCTTTTCAAAACCCTGATCGAAGCCTCAGCCCATGCGACGTCAGTTGATCCCTATGGCGACCAAAATATCCATCACCGGGTGATCGCCGACCATCTGCGCTCAACCTCTTTTCTGATTGCGGATGGGGTCATGCCGACAAATGAAGGGCGCGGCTATGTTCTGCGTCGCATCATGCGCCGCGCCATGCGCCATGCGCATCTGTTGGGCGCTAAAGACCCGGTAATGCATCAATTGGTGCCCGCTTTGGTGCAGCAAATGGGCGCCGCATACCCGGAATTGGGTCAGGCTCAGGCGCTGATCGAGGAAACCCTGATGCAGGAGGAAACACGGTTCAAGCAGACGCTGGACCGTGGGTTGAAACTGCTGGATGATGAAGTGGCAACGCTGGAGCAGGATGCGCCACTGCCCGGTGCTGCGGCCTTTAAACTGTATGACACTTTTGGCTTCCCGCTGGATTTGACCCAGGATGCGCTGCGCGAAAAGGGTCGCACAGTGGATACCGAAGGGTTTGACAGTGCCATGGCCGAGCAGAAGGCCAAGGCCCGCGCCGCCTGGACCGGCTCAGGCGAGGCGGCCGATAGTACCATCTGGTTTGATATTGCCGAAGCTCAGGGCAGGACGGATTTTCTTGGCTATGATACCGAAGTGGCCGAAGGACAGATTGTTGCGCTGGTCCGGGATGGGGCGGAAATCAAATCTGCCGCCCTGGGTGAAAAGGTGCAAATCGTACTAAATCAAAGCCCGTTTTATGCTGAATCCGGCGGCCAGGTTGGCGATTCTGGTCTGATCCGTACGGACAGTGGACAGGCGCGGATCACCACGACCCGAAAGGCGGCAGGCGTGTTTATGCACCTCGCCGAGGTTTTTGAGGGCACCATCAGTACGGGCAGTGCTGCACAGCTCCAGGTCGATCACGAAGAGCGTTCGGCCATTCGTGCAAATCACTCCGCCACGCACCTGCTGCACGAGGCGCTCCGCGGGACTTTGGGCAAACACGTGGCTCAGCGGGGATCTTTGAACGCCGAAAGCCGTCTGCGGTTTGATTTCAGCCACTCCAAGGCCTTGTCGAGCGATGAGTTGAGCAAAGTTGCCTCGGACGTAAACGCCTTTATCCGGCAAAACAGCCCGGTTGAGACCCGCATCATGACGCCGGACGATGCCCGCGCCATCGGTGCGCAGGCTTTGTTTGGTGAGAAGTACGGAGACGAGGTCCGGGTGGTGTCCATGGGGCAGGCCGAAACCGGCAAAGGCCGCGATGGAACCACGTATTCTATTGAGCTGTGTGGCGGCACACATGTCAAACAGACGGGCGACATTGGCAGCTTTGTTCTGTTGGGAGACAGTGCGTCGTCGGCCGGCGTGCGTCGGATCGAAGCCCTGACCGGCGGCGCGGCCGTCGCTCATATTGAGCGGGAAGCAGCACGAATGGGCAAGGTGGCCAATGTTCTCAAGGCCCAGCCAGACGAGGTTGTTGATCGACTGAAGGCCTTGCTCGACGAGCGGAAGTCGCTTCAGAACGAGGTGTCGCAACTACGCCGCGAATTGGCGATGGCTGGCGGTGCCGGCGGCGGCGGCGGCGCTGGCGCCGAAGCCAAAACGATCAACGGTGTCCAGTTTATGGCGCAGGTTCTAAAGGGCGTATCGGGCCGTGACTTACCGGCGCTGATTGACGAACACAAAGCGCGTTTGGGCTCCGGTGCCGTTCTGTTGATTGCTGACACTGGCGGCAAGGTCGCGGTTGCGGCGGGCCTGACCAAAGACCTGATCGGTCGGCTGTCTGCGGTCGACCTGGTGAAGGCCGCGGTGGCCGAACTGGGCGGCAAAGGCGGCGGTGGTCGGCCAGATATGGCCCAGGGCGGTGCCAAAGAGATAACAAATTCAGCCGCAGCGATCACAGCTGCGCAAACAGTTCTGGAAGGATAAATCCCGTGGGAGCACTATGGATTGCACATGTAACGGTGACTGACGCCGATGCTTATGGCAAATATGCAAAGCTGGCAGGGCCTGCGATTGCCAAACACGGCGGCGAATTCATCGCCCGTGGCGGCAGGTTTGTCCAGCTGGAGGGAAAGGAACGCCCCCGGAATGTCGTCGCCAAATTCCCTTCGGTCGATGCCGCGGTCGAATGTTACCACAGCCCAGAGTACCAGGAAGCGCTAAACCACGCACGTGGTGCCTCTGAACGGGAACTGATGGTGGTGGAGACCAGCGAATAAATCCACCCGATCGGTGTCGCGCTTGTGACGTCAATAATTCTGATAAAGAAGAATTCAGACAAAATATTATGGGGCATCGGATAATATCCGGTGCCCCATTTATTTTGGCCTGCCATTTAATTGGCCTGCCACATAAAAAGGGCGCCCCGATGGGCGCCCGATTTTGAATTTACCCGGCAGTGCGGGAGGCGCGTTTGCGCTCGTGCGGGTCCAGATGGCGTTTGCGCAGGCGAATGGCGTTGGGCGTGACCTCGACCAGTTCGTCATTGTCGATATATGAAATCGACTGCTCCAGCGACAGAGTGACCGGAGTGGTCAGGCGTACCGCTTCGTCGGTGCCAGAGGCCCGGACGTTGGTCAGTTTCTTGCCTTTCAGCGGGTTCACTTCCAGATCATTTTCACGGCTGTGTTCACCAATGATCATGCCCTGATAGACTTCGGCCTGAGGACCGATGAACATCTTGCCGCGCTCTTCGAGGTTCCACAAAGCAAAGGCGACCGACTGGCCACTGTCCATTGAAATCAGCACGCCAGCGCGACGGCCCGGAATTTTACCCTTATAGGGGGCCCATTCGTGGAACACCCGGTTCAGCACGCCGGTGCCGCGGGTATCGGTCATGAATTCACCCTGATAGCCGATCAATCCACGCGATGGCACATGCGCGATGATACGGGTTTTGCCCACACCGGCAGGCTTCATTTCGGTCAGAACACCCTTGCGGACGCCGGTCATTTTTTCGATCACAACGCCAGAGTATTCGTCATCCACATCAATGGTGACTTCCTCGATTGGTTCATGACGTTCGCCGTCGATGTCGCGAAAGAGAACCTGAGGGCGGGAGATCGAAAGTTCAAAACCTTCGCGGCGCATGTTCTCGATCAACACGCCCATCTGCAATTCGCCACGACCCGCCACTTCAAAAGCGTCGCCGCTGGGGGTGTCGGTGATGCGGATAGCAACGTTGGTTTCCGCTTCCTTCATCAGACGGTCGCGGATGACGCGGGATTGAACCTTTTTGCCGTCACGGCCAGCCAGTGGCGAATCGTTGATGCCAAAGGTGACGGTGATGGTAGGTGGATCGATCGGCTGCGCCTCGAGTGCCTCGGTGACATCCGGGTGCACGATACTGTCGGCCACGGTGGCTTTGGACATGCCGGCAATCGACACGATGTCGCCGGCCTCGGCCCGATCGATGGGCTGCCTGGTCAGACCCCGGTAGGCCATGACCTTGGTGACCCGGAAGCTTTCAATCTGGGTGCCATCGCGGGACAGACCCTTCAATGTTTCACCCACCTTTACGGTGCCACTTTCCACCCGGCCGGTCAGCAAGCGACCAATAAAGGCATCATGGCCCAGAGTTGTCGCCAGCATCCGGAATGGCTCGTCCATGTGGGCTTGCTGGGCTGGGGCGGGCACATGTTTAACAATCAGTTCAAACATTGCCGACAGATCCTTGCGGGGTCCGTCCAGTTCCATATCGGCCCAGCCAGAGCGGCCAGAAGCGTACATATGCGGGAAATCGAGTTGCTTGTCGGTGGCGCCTAGATTGGAGAACAAGTCGAAACATTCGTCCAGCGCCCGATCCGGTTCGCCATCGGGTTTGTCGACTTTGTTGATCACCACAATCGGGCACAAACCCAAAGCCAGAGCCTTGGCGGTGACGAATTTTGTCTGTGGCATCGGACCTTCGGCAGCATCAACCAGCAGGATCACCCCGTCGACCATCGACAGAATCCGCTCAACTTCGCCACCAAAATCGGCGTGACCGGGGGTGTCGACGATATTGATGCGGGTGCCATTCCATTCCACCGAGGTGGCCTTGGCAAGGATCGTGATGCCGCGTTCACGCTCAAGGTCGTTGGAATCCATGGCGCGTTCAGCCACCGCCTGGTTGTCTCGGAAGACACCGGATTGTTTCAGCAATTCATCCACCAGAGTGGTTTTGCCGTGATCCACGTGAGCGATGATCGCAATGTTGCGCAGTTCCATGAAGTCAGCCTTTGTAAGGGAGTTGCTGCGCCCATAGCGTGAACGCCGGCCAAAGGCCAGAGAAAATGCATTTCCGTAACATCAAAGGCGCCGTTCAGCGATGTTTTGGGTCCTCCGGGAGACCGTATCAGTGATCAGTGGCTGGCAGATTTGGAAAACAGCTGAATGACCACAATCCCCAGAATAATCAACGCCATGCCGAGAACCGCCGCCAGATCCATTTTCTGACCAAAAACAACATAGCCGATCGCCGCAATCAGCACGATGCCCAGGCCGGACCAGGTCGCATAGACAATACCCACCGGCATAAATCGTAGGGTCAGCGCCATCAGATAGAAGGACAACGCGTAACTGACCACAACAATCAACGACGGCAGCCATCGGGTGAATTCCTTGCTGGCCTGCAAGGCGGTGGTTCCAATGGTTTCAGCGACAACAGCCAAAATCAGATAAATATACTGGATGGGCATAATGAGCTTTCTGGCAGGGTCACTGGATGGCGAAATCCAGACGATATGGACGTCGCCTTCATATGAGGATGGCGGGAAAATGCAATCTTGGAAACGGCGGAGCGTGTCGCGTCCCGCCCTCAACCGCCGCGTAAGCCCAAAAAAATGAACAACCGGTTGTGCGTTGCCACAGTCGACCTGTTGTTGCGGCGGGTATAGGGAGTGAATAAATTTTTCGTGAAGTGGAAACTGACCTCTTTTGCGAGAGCAGGGAAGGATACCGCCATGTGTCGTTGGGCAGCCTATATGGGACAACCAATCTATCTCGAAGATATCATTTCGCGCCCGGAACATTCTTTGATTGTGCAGAGCAAAGAGGCTGAAGAGTGCAAGACATCGACAAATGGCGATGGATTTGGCGTTGCCTGGTATGACAGCCGCCCTGAGCCGGGACTGTACCGGGATGTTTATCCGGCTTGGTCAGATCCAAATTTGCGCTCCGTGGCCCACCACATTCGCTCCCGGCTGTTTCTGGCCCATGTGCGCGCGTCGACTGGATCTGCGATCAGTCGGAACAATTGCCATCCCTTCACTGCCGGCAACTGGAGCTTTATGCACAATGGGCAGGCCGGAGGATTTGCAAGTTTTCGCAAGCAGGCTGATATGTGTATACCAGATGATCTGTACCAGCATCGCAAGGGCGCTACAGATAGTGAAGTTCTATTTCTGATGGCATTGGGAGAGGGCTTGGATCACGATCCGCAAGGCGCTCTGAGCCGGGCGGTTGCCCGATTGGAAAACCTGTCGCGCCAACGGGGCAGCGCTCCGTATATGCGGCTGTCAGCCGCCCTTTCTGACGGCAATAGGCTGTTTGCGGTGCGATATTCATCTGATCACATCGCGCCCTCACTATATTATCGGTGGAGTGAGAGCCAACAGGGCTGGGCGGTGGTGTCCGAACCTCTGGAGGCCGATGAGAGCGGCTGGACAGAACTGGAGGCGGGCAGGTTTCTGGAGCTGGATGGCGACAAGGTCACGTTGACTGAGTTTGCCCCGGTGATCTAGCGTCGAACCAGGGCTTGATGCGGGCCCGAACGTGATGCCAGACAGCGGGCGCACCCCGGAGCACTTTTTGCCCAACCCGTGCATCAATCTGCTCCAGCGACACGTTGTATTCAACCCAGCTGCCGCCGCCATTTAGCAGGTTCAACAGCACGGGCTGCACCCGGTCGATCGATTTTGCAAATACAGCATCCTTGCTCTCCGCAGCTTCAAACTCATGCCACAGATCGCAAAAGGCGGTTTTCTGACCTTCTGGCAGCAGGCCAAATAACCGCGTTGCTGCCGCCTCTTCCTTGGCGGCCTGAGCGCGCTGATCGATGTCTCCGTGTATTGGTGCATCACCGGCGTCAATTTCGACAATATCATGCAGCAGTAGCATCTGCAGGACCCGGTCAATCTCGATCTCGACCGAAGAATGCTCGGCAAGGACCCAAGCATAAAGCATAATATGCCAACTGTGTTCGGCGGAGTTTTCGTGCCGCGCCCCATTGCCGATGAATGTTGCACGAAGAACGTGCTTTAAGCCATCGGATTCATTCAGAAATGGCAAGCGATTGGTCAATGCGTCACTATTGGTTGCAGAGGCGCGGCCGAGCAATTGCTGGGCATGAGCAAAGGCCTCGGGGAACTGAGTTTCGAGCGACGCGGCACGGCCACCGTTCAGGGTTTCCCTGGCGATCTCAAGATGTTCGGGAACCGGGTCGGCACCATACAGGGTCTGAAAAATGGGCTGACAGCGGTCCAGCTGCTTGGCAAATCCGGCGTCGCTGGACTGATTGGCTTCGAACTCTTGCCACAGGGCAAGCATCTCGGCGCCCTGGTCCTCTGGCAGCAGGCCAAATATGCGTTTCGCAGCGATCTGTTCCGCCCGCGCAACAGCCTGCCAGTCGGTTGGCTGGTGAATGGGGTGATCGCCCACGTCAATTTCGACCAGATCATGCAATAGCAACATTTTGATAACACGGGCGATTTTGACATCCGCAGGCGCCAGTGGCGCCAGGGTCATAGCATAAAGCGCCAGATGCCAGCTATGTTCGGCAGAGTTTTCACGCCGCGAACAATCTAGGATAAGGTTGGCGCGCTCCACCTGGCGCAGTTTGTCCGCCTGCAGGAGGAATTCAAACTGCGCCTCTAAACGGGTGCTCACGATGGTATATTGCCCTCAGTCACACTTTGAGCTTCGGCAATTTTCTTGTTCAGAAACTTGCGTGCAATACGCTCTGCCAGCCGAACACGCATTTCGGTCAGAAAGGCTTCCTCCAAAGTTTGCGAGGACGCGGCCAAGACGCCGCTTACCTCCATAAACAAACGGTCCTGACCGGTCGCATCCTGCACTTTCATAGTGTCGTCAGCCAGTTGTTCGGCCAGCCGTTCAAGTGTGCCCATCAGCGGGTGTTTTCTGTCAGTCGACGTTTCACATAGTCGGATACGTTTCCGATCATGTGATCCATATGCGGTTCCTGGAAGAAGTGGTCAGCGCCCTCAATTTCCTGATGGGTGATGGTGATGCCTTTTTGCTCGTGCAGTTTATTCACCAGGTTCACGGTGTCAGGCGGCGGTGCAACCCGATCGGATGTACCGTTGATGATCAAACCCGAAGACGGGCAGGGCGCCAGGAACGAGAAGTCATACATATTGGCCGGAGGCGACACCGAAATGAAGCCGGTGATCTCTGGGCGGCGCATAAGCAATTGCATGCCGATCCACGAACCAAAGGAGAAACCGGCAACCCAGCAATGCTTGGAGTTGTTGTTCATCGACTGCAGGTAATCCAGCGCCGAGGCGGCATCTGACAGCTCACCTACGCCCTGGTCATATTCACCTTGGCTGCGACCGACGCCGCGGAAGTTGAACCGCAGAACGGTGAACCCCATATTATAGAACGCATAGTGGAGATTATAGACCACCTTGTTGTTCATGGTGCCGCCAAATTGTGGATGCGGATGCAACACAATAGCGATCGGCGCATCGCGCTCTTTTTGCGGGTGATAGCGGCCTTCAAGGCGACCTTCGGGTCCGGGGAAAATGACCTCAGGCATGGGCAGTTGCATCCTACTCTTATTTTGCGAGAGATGTCTTAAGGGTAAACTTGACGAATTCCCTAAGGCACCTTAGAACGGTTCTAAATGGGGGCGCAGTTGAAAACCTTGCACCATCAGGCTGAGATACGCACTGATGCCGCTGAGGTCAATGTTTACGCTGTGTTCAGGCCGGTTGGAGTACCACAAAAATGAAGCTTTCGACAAAAGGGCGCTATGCCATGGTCGCGTTGGCCGACATTGCGCTGCAGCCCACCGACAAATTGGTGGTGTTGGGGGAAATTTCCAGACGGCAGGATGTCTCCTTACCCTATCTGGAGCAGTTGTTCGTCAAGCTGCGCCGGGCCGAGTTGGTTTGTTCGGTGCGAGGACCCGGCGGCGGCTATCGCTTGGCGCGCCCCGCCTCGGAGATTCGGGTGGTCGAAATCCTATCTGCGGTAGACGAAACGGTGGATGCTATGCATAAGGGCGCCGGAGCGTCAGGCGCGCTGTCCGGCAGTCGGGCGCAATCACTGACGAACCGGCTGTGGGAAGGGCTGAGTGCTCATGTCTATGTGTATCTGCACCAGACGCGGCTATCGGATATCATCAATAATGACCTGGCTCCCTGTCCTGCAGTGCCGGGGCTGTTTTCGGTGGTTGACGCAGAATGAATGGCCAAAATAGCAGTCCGCTTCAGGCGGGCTTAACTGGGAAAACATGTATCTATGACTAGGGTTTACCTGGATCACAATGCCACCACGGTTTTACGACCCGAGGCGCGTGCGGCGATGATCGCTGCGATGGATCTCTGCGGCAACCCGTCGTCGGTGCACGGCGAAGGCCGGGCGGCCAAAGCCGTGGTCGAGCGGGCGCGGGCGCAGGTGGCCGCGGCCTTTGGTGCGGACGGGGCCGATGTGGTCTTTACATCTGGATCAACAGAGGGCGCCTCACTGGCCTGTGGCGACCAGAACCTACAGGGGTCGTCGATTGAACATGACGCCGTAAGATCCTGGATTACCGAAGATTTATCCGCGGCGACTGATGGGATTGTGACTGTTGATGATCCAGAGCGCACGGCTTTGCAGCTGGCCAATTCCGAAACCGGCATCGTTCAGACATTGCCGCAGGGATTGGCTGTTACCGACGCAACCCAGGCCTTTGGAAAACTGCCTATTGCGTTCAATTGGTTGGGGGCAACAAGGGCGCTGATATCGGCGCATAAACTGGGCGGCCCAAAGGGAATTGGCGCCGTTGTCCTGCGGCGGGGCACCGAAATGGCCACCCAGATCAAGGGCGGTGGCCAGGAAATGGGTCGCCGGGGCGGAACTGAAAATGTTATTGGAATTGCGGGCTTTGGTGCCGCAGCCGAAGCGTCCGCCCGCGACCTGGCAAATGGCGTCTGGGACCGTGTTGAAATCCTGCGAGATATGCTGGAGCAGGCTCTTGTGGCCGGTGCCGGAGATACTATTTTTATTGGACAGACGGGTCGCCGCCTCCCCAATACCTCATGCTTCGCCACGCCGGGCTGGAAGGGTGAGACTCAGGTCATGCAGATGGATCTGGCCGGTTTTGCAATCAGCGCCGGGTCGGCCTGCTCGAGCGGCAAGGTCCGTGCCAGTGCGGTGCTGACAGCAATGGGATACGACGAGATCACAGCTCAGAGCGCCATCCGGGTGTCGCTGGGCCCCGAAACAAGCGAAAGCGACGTGCTGCGGTTTGCAGATACGTGGCTGGCAAAACAAAAGACTTATCGCGCCCGGGTGGCGTGCGTTTAGGAGACCTAAGATGGCCGCTTTGGACCAGACACAAGTTAAAGAAGGCATTGATCAGGAAACGGTCGATGCCGTACGCGAAGTGGGCGGTGCCTATAAACACGGTTGGGCCACCGACATCGAGATGGAATATGCGCCCAAAGGGCTGACCACGGATATTGTCCGGTTGATCTCACAAAAGAACGAAGAGCCGCAGTGGATGCTGGACTGGCGTCTGCAGGCCTATGATCGCTGGCTGACCAAGGAAGAGCCGAGCTGGGCCATGGTCGACTACCCGGAAATCGATTTTCAGGACCAGTATTATTATGCCCGTCCGAAATCGATGGAGGTCAAGCCCAAGTCACTGGATGAGGTCGACCCCAAGCTGCTGGAAACCTACAAGAAACTTGGTATTCCTCTGAAAGAGCAGATGATTTTGGCTGGGGTCGAAGGCGCCGAAAACGCCCCCGCCGAAGGCCGGAAAGTGGCCGTTGACGCGGTCTTTGACTCGGTATCGCTGGGCACCACGTTCAAGGCAGAGCTGGCCGAGGCCGGGGTGATCTTCTGCTCCATCTCCGAGGCGATCCGAGAGCACCCTGAACTGGTGAAGAAATACCTCGGCACCGTGGTTCCGGTGTCTGACAACTTCTATGCAACGCTGAATTCGGCGGTGTTTTCCGATGGTTCATTTGTCTATGTGCCACCGGGTGTGCGCTGTCCGATGGAATTGTCGACCTATTTCCGCATCAACGCGGAAAACACCGGCCAGTTTGAGCGCACCCTGATCATCGCCGACAAGGGCTCTTATGTGTCCTATCTCGAAGGCTGCACCGCGCCGGCCCGCGATATTGCCCAACTGCATGCCGCAGTGGTCGAGATTATCATCGAAGAAGACGCCGAGGTGAAATACTCGACCGTGCAGAACTGGTACCCCGGTGATGAGAACGGCAAGGGCGGCATCTACAATTTCGTCACCAAACGCGCCGACTGCCGTGGTGATCGTGCCAAGATCATGTGGACCCAGGTCGAAACCGGATCTGCGGTGACCTGGAAATATCCCTCGTGCATCCTGCGCGGCGATGACAGCCAGGGTGAGTTCTACTCGATTGCCATTACCAACAATTACCAACAGGCCGACACCGGCACCAAGATGGTTCACTTAGGCAAAAATACCAAATCCCGCATTGTGTCCAAGGGCATCAGTGCCGGCCACGCGCAAAATACCTATCGCGGTCTGGTTTCAATGCATCCCAAGGCAAAGAATGCCCGCAACTACACCCAATGTGACAGTTTGTTGATCGGCAACAAATGCGGCGCACACACGGTCCCCTATATTGAGGTCAAGAATAACTCGGCGCGGGTTGAGCATGAGGCCACAACATCGAAGGTGGACGACGATCAGTTGTTCTATTGCCGCTCACGCGGGATGGATGAGGAAGCTGCGGTTGCCTTGGTTGTGAATGGGTTCTGCAAGGATGTTTTGCAGGCGCTGCCGATGGAATTCGCCATGGAAGCGCAGCAGCTTGTGGCGATCTCGCTGGAAGGATCCGTCGGTTAATCCACGGCTGGCCTGCAATCTGATCACTATATACCCTGGCCGGGTTTTGCTGCCGGGGAGAGATAAACGCACTGGGGTATTTTGCGGATTGGCCGCTGGCCTGAACCCGCCCCAGGGCCCTGTGAACATTCGCGACAAGGAGCGAAATAAATGCTGAATATCAAGAACCTGCACGTAAAACTTGAAGACGAAGACAAGCAGATCCTCAAGGGAGTTAACCTCACGGTGGAAGCCGGAAAAGTCCATGCCATCATGGGCCCGAACGGCTCAGGAAAGTCGACACTGTCTTATGTGCTGTCCGGCAAGGGCGGGTATGAAGTCACCGATGGCTCCGCCTCTCTGGACGGTCAGGATTTGTTGGAACTGGAGGCCGAAGAGCGGGCCACTGCAGGGCTGTTCCTGGCCTTCCAATACCCGGTTGAAATCCCTGGCGTTGGCAACATGACCTTTCTGCGCACAGCAGTGAACGCGCAACGCAAGGCGCGGGGCGAAGATCCGATGAGCGCAGCCGATTTCCTGAAGGAAGTTCGGAAGACCGCCAAGTCCTTGAAGATTGACGCCGAGATGCTGAAGCGACCTGTCAATGTCGGTTTCTCGGGTGGTGAGAAAAAGCGCAACGAAATCCTGCAGATGGCGATGCTTTCTCCGAAGATGTGCATCCTTGATGAGACCGATTCAGGGCTGGATGTTGATGCGATGAAATTGGTTGCCGAAGGCGTCAATGCGCTGCGCGACGGCAAACGCGGCTTTCTGGTGATCACACATTATCAGCGGTTGCTGGATCACATTAAGCCCGACGTGGTGCATATTATGGCAAATGGCCGCATTATCAAAACCGGTGGTCCAGAGCTGGCTCTGGAAGTGGAAAACAACGGCTATGCCGGCATTCTGGCTGAGGTAGAGTAAATGGCTCTGGCTAATCTGAAACAAACCGCCACCGAGGCCCGCCTGTCAGAGCTAACACTGCCGGTCGGCGGCTGTCTGGCCGAGGCGCGCCGGGCTGCCTTGTCACGGGTTCAAACCATGGGGCTGCCAGGTCGGCGGGATGAATATTGGAAGTACACCCGCCCGGATACGCTGACCCAGGCAATCGCGCCAACCGCCGCCGTATTTCAACATGATGAAGCACCGATATTCGATGAATTTGACTGCTTGAAAATCGTTTTTGTAGACGGTGTTTTTGATGCTGAGGCCTCTGATGATTTGCAGCTCGAAGGGGTTCAGATTGATCGGCTCTCGGACATAGAATCGCAGGATATCCACTGGAGCAAAGACCTGTATGGCGTGCTGGAGGCACGTGGCCAGGATCCGGTACCCCGGCCCTTGGCAGCCCTGAACACGGCCTTTGCCAAGGATGGTGTCGTGATCCGGGTGACCGGCAAACCCAGCAAACCAATCAATCTGATTTACAATCACCAATCCGAAAGCTCGGATGCCATGCTGCACCATGTCATTCGGATCGACGCCGGTGCCGAAGTCACTGTGCTTGAAAACGGACCTGCTGCCGCCCGGTTTAATAAGTGTAGCGAAATTGATATCGCTGATGGCGGCGCATTGCATATGATATGCGCCCAGGGTCGCGACCACGAACGTCGTGCCGCCACTCATCTGTTTGCCCGTTTGGGCGAGAAATCAGTGTTCAAATGCTTCACGTTGACCGTCAACGGAGTGCTGACACGCAACGAAGCAGTGGTGGAACTGCTCGGGGATGACGCTGTTGTCCATATCGCGGGGGCCTGCGTCGGAGATGGTGATTTTCATCACGACGACACCGTATTTATCACCCATGTCGCTGAGAACTGTGAAAGCCGGCAGGTCTTCAAAAAGGTGCTGCGCAACGGCGCCACCGGGGTTTTCCAAGGTAAAATCCTGGTCAAATCCACGGCGCAGAAAACCGATGGATATCAAATCAGCCAGGCGCTGATGCTGGATGATGACAGCCAGTTTTTGGCCAAGCCGGAACTGGAAATTTATGCCGATGATGTTGCCTGTTCCCATGGGACAACCTCTGGCGCCATTGACGAGGAAGCTTTGTTCTATTTGCAAAGCCGAGGCGTGCCTCGCAGGGACGCCACCAATCTGTTGACGCTGGCCTTTCTGGCCGAGGCGGTCAGTGAGATCGGCAATCAGGATATCGTCGACACGATAGTTTGCCGTCTTGAAAACTGGCTGATCCGGCGCCTCTGATGCCGGTAACAACAGATATAGTCGCCACTTACACAGGCCCGCGTCGCGTTGTGGCGCGGATTCTGGCCATGGGCCCCCGCGAGGATCGGGCGCTGGCGATCCTGATGGGGGGCTGCATGCTGGTATTCACCTCCCAAATGCCCAGGTTGGCGCGCGAGGCTCATATCACTGGCCAGGAGCTGAACATGCTTCTTGGCGGCGCATTATTTGGCTGGATCTTCATCGCGCCGTTGCTGCTGTATTCCCTGGCCTGGGTATCCTATCTTGTGGTCCGGGTTTGTGGCGGCAAGGGTGACAGCTATGGGGCCAGACTGGCGCTGTTTTGGGCCCTGCTGGCGGCCAGCCCGCTGATGCTTCTCAACGGTTTAACCGCTGGATTTATTGGCCCTGGCCCGGCGCTGTCTTTGGTTGGCGGCCTCTGGTTGGCGCTTTTCCTTTGGTTTTGGATTTCAGGCCTGATGCAGGCATATTGGAACGCTCAATGATACCACCCTTGCAGCCACTGGTCGCGATGACGCTCACATCACCAGCACAAGCCGCCCGTTCTATCTTATCCGTGGCATGGCCGAGACAGCTGTTGTGGAGCGCAATGGTTCTGGCTATCGCCCTGAATGCAATTATCTATTCGGTTCAGGAAATCCTGTTCCCCTTGCCAAGCGAGGTGGTTTTTCCGCGTCTGTCGCCACTGGGTTACTTTGCAGTCGTGCTGGTTCTTCAGGTTGTGTTTGTCTACGCGTTGCAAGCGTCTGGCCGCTGGCTGGGAGGCCGGGGCAAGTTTGACGAACTGCTGGCCGTTGTGGTCTGGCTGCAACTTCTGCAAGTTGCGTTGCAACTGGCGATGACGCTGTTGTTTCTGGTTGCGCCAAGCCTTGCCGGGATCCTAAACTTGGCGGCGACACTGTTTGGCTTGTTTATTTTCTCCCGCTTTATCAACGAGGTACATCAGTTGCAGTCAAATTGGCGGGCGTTTGGAGCCTTATTGATGGCAAGTATCATCATAGCGCTTGCGCTGTCTTTTCTACTGGGCCTTGTCGGGCCTTCCTTCCTGGGGCTATCCGCCAATGTATGACATAGACACAATTCGTGCCGATTTTCCGATCCTCTCGCGTGAGGTGAACGGCAAACCACTCACATATCTGGACAATGGCGCCTCGGCGCAGAAACCAAAGGTGGTGATTGACGCGATCACACGCGCCTACGCGGAGGAATACTCCAATGTTCACCGTGGCTTACACTTTCTTTCTAATCTTTCGACCGAGCGATACGAGGCGGTTCGGGGTACCATTTCGAAATTTCTGAATACGGGCGATGAGAACACCATCGTGCTGAATTCCGGCACCACCGAGGGTATCAATCTGGTCGCTTATGGCTGGGCAATGCCGCGGTTCCAGCCCGGAGATGAAATCGTGCTCAGCGTGATGGAGCATCACGCCAATATTGTTCCCTGGCATTTTCTGCGTGAACGCCAGGGGGTGGTGCTGAAATGGGTGGATGTCGCGGCCGATGGCTCTCTGGATCCCCAAGCTGTCATTGACGCGATCGGACCCAAAACAAAACTGGTGGCTGTGACCCAGTGCTCAAATGTTCTGGGCACGATCGTCGACGTCAAATCCATCACCCAAGGCGCGCATGCCAAAGGTGTTCCGGTGTTGGTGGATGGATCGCAAGGCGCCGTTCACATGCCGGTGGATGTGCAGGACATCGGCTGTGATTTCTATGCGATAACCGGCCATAAACTATATGGCCCTACCGGCTCCGGCGCCATTTACATCCGGCCTGAACGGATGGCTGAAATGCAACCGTTTCTGGGCGGCGGCGACATGATCAGAGAGGTCAGCAAAGACCGGGTCATCTACAATGATCCGCCGATGAAATTTGAAGCCGGCACGCCGGGCATCGTGCAGATTATCGGGCTGGGCGTCGCATTGGACTACATGATGGGTTTGGGGCTGGACAATATCGCCTCCCACGAGGCCAGCCTTCGCGCCTATGCCGAGCAGCGGTTTTCAGGTTTGAACTGGCTGAATATTCAGGGGCAAGCCGCTGACAAGGCCGCTATATTCAGCTTCACAATGGAGGGGGCCGCGCATCCGCACGACATCTCGACAATCCTGGATAAACGGGGGGTTGCTGTGCGTGCAGGCCATCACTGCGCCGGGCCGCTGATGGACCATTTGGGCGTCACAGCAACCTGCAGGGCATCCTTTGGATTGTACAATACGACGGATGAAATCGACACTCTCATCGATGCTCTTGAATTGGCACATGAGCTATTTTCCTGATCAATGTAATTTGCGGCAATTTAGGTGACAGAATCAGGTTGCACTGGCGCTCAGATTGCTGCAATTACGGGCTTCAAGAACGTTGAGATCGTCGTCAAGAAAGCGATGCTGGAACACGGTTTGTTTGCAGGTTCAACGGTCTAGAAAACGACCTGATTTTAGTCACTAAAGTCAATAGCGGAGAGGTGCCGGAGTGGTCGAACGGGGCGGTCTCGAAAACCGTTGAGCCTTCACGGGTTCCCAGGGTTCGAATCCCTGTCTCTCCGCCACCATACAGTTTTGGTCGCTTTGATTGGGTTGCCTTGGGCGGCCTTTTCCTATTGTATAGCTGAACTTAGATGGTTTCTTCGGCTTCGTTGAGTTTCTTTCGGTTTTGCCTGTTTTTGTTCCTTGAGTGGTATGAAATGTGGTATGTTTCAGAATGACCTTATCTGGAAGGCTGACCAAGAAGCTGGTTGAGAACCTGAGGGCTGGGCGTCACGGCGATGGTAACGGCCTTTATCTGGTTGTTGACCCATCGGGCGCGCGGCGCTGGATTGTGCGTGTGGTGGTCAAAGGCCAGAAGAACAAGAAAGGCGCTCCACTTCGCACCGATTTTGGTTTGGGGGGCGCGGATATTGTGACGCTCAATCAAGCGCGGGACCGGGCGCTGGAATATCGCCGCATGGCCAAGCAAGGGCTGAACCCGCGTTTCAACGTTCGCCAAGAGGTGCCAACATTCGAGGAGGTGGCACGGCAGGTGCATATTGACCGGATGCCCACATGGAAAAATGCCAAGC
>JABSSD010000097.1 GCA_013214575.1 Paracoccaceae bacterium
CAAACCTTGGGCAGACCATTCGAGCCGCTTTCGCTCAATTATTGCCATGATGTCCTCATACGGGAACCGGCGGTGCGCGCAGCCGATGGATTGCTGCAAGGATGCGAGTAAATAGATTGCCACTGACAGAAACCTCAGCGAATTGGAAGGTAATGGCGCGGGCATGTCGGACGACCTTTGCGCCAATTTTAATCAGCCGGGTTTGTAGGCTCGTTAGTGACCAATCGGCCATCTCCTCGGGCAGGTCGACCCCTTGCAGGAAGACACCGAGATTGTAGGCCAGTGCATGAAGTTGCAGCCGCACCTCGTTCTGCGCCATGCCCTTGCAGGACAACCGTGTCCAATTGATCGCCTGCTTACCTTCCTTGATATGTTGCTCGGCGGTGCCACGTTGGTTGTAGAAGCAGATGGTCCAGTCTGGTTCCATTGGCATGTTGGTGACGACGAAGCCGACACGGGGAAACAGTTCACCGGGATGCCACTCGACCTTGGCGAGGACCCGGCGAGGCTTGTCCCAGGACGCCGCCTGATACTCAAAGTCGCCGTAGATACGCTTCACGCCTTTTGGGGGACGACCCACCGGGCGCTTGAGCAGATCTGCTATCTTGCCCTGAAGAACACTATTAGCGCGAAGCCGGATGGCGTAGGAATAGCCCGCTGCTTCCAGAGTTTTGTATAGCTCCGGGATGGCGAAGGCAGAATCGGCCCTAAAGAACCGCATCAGGTGACGATCCGCATATCGCGCGATGACCGGCTTCAGAACGGTTTGCCAATCATCCGCGCTATGCACATTACCGGGGCGCAGAGCGCAGCGTTCGAGGTGACCGAACTGGTTGAAGACGAACAAAGGGTGATAGCACAGGCAGCCAAAATGACCGTTCCAGGCCGTGCCCTCCTGTGCACCATGGGTTGGACTGACTGAACTGTCCATATCCAGCGTGATCCATTTGGGTGGCGTCGCCGCATGAACCCTGTCGATCCATTGACCCGACAGGTCCGCCAGCGCAATGCGATTGTCCGAAGTTGCCAGCACCTCGGTCTCGAACCGCCCCATCTGGCTTGTGGACGCGGCCTTGGCATCCACAGCTCGTCCGCCGACCACCTGCCGCATTACTGGATCAAGCGATAAACGATCCGCATCATTCACATCATCGTACCCAGCCAGCCGACCGAAGACAGACTGGCGCAACAGGCCAACCAGAGGGCGCAGGCGATTGTGGTCAGTTCGCGTGTCTCTCAGCAATCCGCCTGCAATGTCGTGCAGGCCGAGAACTTCATCCAGTTCACGGAACAAAAGCAGACCACCGTCAGAACTTATCTTGGAACCATGAAACTCCAGCCGTACCCGCCGGTCAAAACCAAGCCTGATATCGCCTGTTTCTCCTGCACCCTCTGGGTGATCCATAATCCACCGCCTTCGGCCTAATTAACATGCTGAAATATAACACATTACTGTCCGTCAGAGGTCGGAAAACGCAGGATTACTTGGGGAATGCGGGATTAATCTCGAAAGCTGTGTATCTTATTGGAGGAGCGACTTGGACGATTTTATTATAGATTAAAAATCGACATTGAGGACTTCACTTGGTGTCATTGCCCCGGAGGACCGAATGAAAGCCTCGAGACTATACATCATGCTATTCCTAACAGTAGTTTGCACAGCGCTCGCATCGGGTGCAGTCGTAGCATATCTATTTTTGTCCGAAAGTATTCCAACGCCCGGTATTCGTGTAAATTACCAACTCATCGCAACCGTCTACGATTCACCCAGCAGCGGGCCCCGGAAAGTAGGTTTGTCTGAGCGATATGACAACATGGGGGCCTGCCTCGAAGCTGCCAGAGAACGCATGACCGCTGGGTCATACGTAGGCATCAATAACATTGAATACGAGTGCGTTCTTGCATCCGCCCCTTAGGCTTTCTACGCGGCTATGTCTCAACGTTGTTTACCACAATCGGGGCATCATTGCGGACAGGGGCAAATAGCTCCAAGCATAACCTAAGAGCCGCTGTGTTGCCGCCCAGAGCCATATCGACTGCCTATTGGGCAAAGCCTCGGCAGAACCGTCAAATAGATAAGCAACCGCCTTTGTCGCCCTGTGGCGCGCACTTTGAGGTTTGCCTGGATTTCCCTTGGCGAATGTACCGTCCATATTGCGTCCGTTGTTTCGGTTCATTTGGTCCTGCCTATGGCTATATGTATATGTGTCCTGTTTTTTGTGCGGGGCTTTTGTTTTGCTGTCCAGCGCATAAACCGCTTCGCGGCAGGTTTCATGTCGTCCAGCGGGTATTCGTCCAGCGCCCAAACAGACGCTTTACCAACGCCAGACGGTCCAAGATGCGGGGCTTGCGTCATTTGGATGAAGCCATGCTCTTCCAATTCATTGAACCACGGCCCGACCGTGTTGCGGTGGACGCCCAACGCCGCTGCCGCGTCCCGATGACTCAGGATGATGCGCCCGTTGTTTGATCCCGTATATCGCCGCTTCAGTTCGACGTAGAGCGCACGGGGGCCAGGCTTCAGAACCGCCCACGCTTCCGTAGCCATCAGCCATTCGGGAAGCTGGACAAAACGCCCAGCCCCCCTTTTGTTGTGTTTGTAAGGTTTTCCCGCCATCAGCGCTTGCCCAACGTCAGACAGGCCAACCAGACCCGCAAAGCGGTTATCTGGCAGGTGCTACCGCCCAGTGAAAGCCATGCCCCGCTTGCAGCACCTTCAACGCCGCTGCGCACCACGATCCGCCACTTACCGTGGTCGCGGCCCAATCGGATATCACGGTCTGCCATGCTGACCTCCGTAGTGAAGCGCCGCGACAAGGCGGGCGTGGGTTTCAGGCAGGCCGTGTTTGTGCATAATCCGGCGCACGACGGCTGGCAGGGGCGCAGGGCGGCTGCGAGGGTGCAAGGCGGTCATGTGCGGCCACCCATGCCGGTACCGGCAACCGTCACGTGGCTAAGAAGACGGTATCGTGCGTGGTGAACCGGGGGCCTCTTCCTCCGACTTACCGCACAAAGAACTGGCCTGAGTACAATAAGGCGCTGAAGTATCTCTGATCTTTGACTATTTGGTTTAACTCAGAGGGTCACGTGGAGAGCGGCGCCGACAGGGAAGCGGGGCCACCAGCGGCGTTATAGCGATGCTGCGATCCAGGCGTGCCTGACGTTGAAAATGCTTTTTTTGAATGCACTTGCGACAGACCACAGGATTCGTGGAGAGCCTTTTGAAGTTGGTCGACCTCCAAACCGTGGAAGCCGGATACGCCGGAGGCGGTCGCGCGAAACGAAGCGATACGCTCCTCCCACTATTTAGGCAGAGCCCTGTGGCGGTCTCTAACGGGATACCACCGCCGAAGCCGCGTCGAGACAAACCCTCTCGGGATCATGCATTGCATACCCCGCCGGGCAGTGGATGCTTTGTATAAAATCATTGGGGCAGCGCCTTGCAGCGCAAGACTTTGACCGACAGGTCGCGGAGGTGCAAATCCGCACCGCCATCCTTAACAGCTTCACCGCCCTTGGCATCCCGCGCGCCGTTGCCGTGGGGTAAATCCGTCGGGGGTAAGGGGAAGCACGCTCACAGGACAATTTGTGCAGCTGTGCCTTTAAAAGTGACCCACCTGTCTTGAGTGTTCATCGAAGGTGTTCGTAAATCCCCGTCATTGGCGGCCCTGCGGGGACTTTCAGTCATTTATAGGGTGCACCCCTTAGCCTATTTCCTAGATTGATTAATTAATAGGTGTGGGAATGAGCGGTCAAGTGATTACCGGAACACAGGCAGCCGACAGAATTAGTGTCGATGATGAAAGCTACACCATCAACGCGGGTGATGGGAATAACCAGATTTCGGCAAAAGATGGCGACAATAACATCACTGCTGGGCGAGGTAGCGACAAAGTAACAGTCGGGGATGGCAATAATGCGATTCAGGTGGGCGAGGGCAGTAATCGCGTCTCGGTTGGCGACGGCGACAATGTTATTCGATCTGGTAAAGGCAACGATCAGATTTCAGTTGGTCGCGGTTCTAATGTGATTACGTCCGCAGGTGGCAACAACCGAATTATTGGATCGGATGGAAACACTCAAATCTCAACAGGTATAGGCAGGGATGACATCCGCCTTGG
>JABSSD010000098.1 GCA_013214575.1 Paracoccaceae bacterium
GCAACGTCCTTATCAACTCCGGTTTCGGGCAGTGAGCCCTCCACACAATCAATCGGATGCGAACCAGTTTCTGCAAGAGTAGTTGTCACATCCCGGACGGTGGTAGGGCAGTATTCTGAACAGGCCAGGCTTGAGTTTGTGCCAGTCTTTCATGGCTTGCAAGGGTGTCTTACTGCTCAAAGCTGATTGAGGAAGCTGCTGATTGTAAAGCCAGACGTAGCGATGCAATGTGCTTTCGAGTTCCTCGCCGGATCGGAAGTGATGGCTTTGAAGTACACCCTCTATGCGACCATTGAACCTCTCAACCATGCCGTTGGTTTGGGGCGATCTTGGTGGGGTCAGGCGGTGTTCGATGTCCAGTACTGCGCAAAGCTTGTCGAACTCATGTTTTCCGCTTTGTGCGCGCTTACGCAGGCCAAAGAGGCGGTCGGTGAACTCTTTTTCATTATCCGTCAATATGGTACGGCTCGCGCCAGATGGCCCGACACATGAAGCGTCACGGCCATAAAGCGGGGCGGCATCGTGTCCGTCGCTTGATGCGCCTGATGCGGCTTGTGCCGATCTATCAGACTCCGAACACCAGCAAGAAACACCCGCAGCACAAGATTTATCCTTACCTGCTGAGATGGCTGGAAATTGGGCGGCCAAACCATGTCTGGTGCACCGACATCACCTACATTCCGATGCGGCGCGGCTTCCTCTATCTGGTGGCGATCATGGACTGGGCGACGCGCAAGGTGCTGGCCTGGCAGCTCAGCAACACGATGGAGGCAGCGTTTTGCGTCGAAGCGTTGAAAGATGCTCTGGCCAGATATGGGCCGCCGGAAATCTTCAACACGGATCAGGGATCCCAATTCACCTCTGATGACTTCACGCAAGTTCTGAAAGACGCCAAGGTGAAAATATCGATGGACGGGCGCGGTCGCTGGATCGACAACCGCATGATAGAGCGGCTTTGGCGGTCACTGAAATATAAGTGCGTCTATATCCGGGCATTTGAAACCGGCGGCGAGGCCCTGCGTGAGATTGACCAATGGCTCACCTACTACAATACCGAACGGCCACATTCCCGGCATGGGATATTGACCCCGAATGACGCTTATGAGAGGAAAACGGAACCAGGAGGGCTGGCAGCGTAATCACGAAAACAGATTCATCTTATTCTTGCTGCTGGTTGGTCTAAAAAGCAGGACCACCTCTCTACTGCCAGCCTCAGATCTGGTCGAAGGGATGCTGAACAACAGTGACCGACCACCGGTAACCCGCGCGGACGGCAGTGTCATCAGACAGGGTCAACCGGTGATCCATTTCAACGAGGTCGACGAATGCTCCGGTCTGGACGCGCTGCTGATCAGCCGGGTGCATCAGGCGCTGGGTCAACCGGTTGAAACAACGCTGCACGACATCCGTTGGGGTGGCGAGGTCCAAACAGACAAAGGAGAGGAATTTGTCTGGGTGTTCGAGATTTCTGGTGCCGCGCCGCCGGCGCATCATGGCGGCTGGCAAAACAGCGAAAGCTACCGCCAGCCCGCGATGTATTTCCCGGCTGGTGGCGGTACGCTAAAGGGCATCGCCAAGCCGGGACACATCATCTGGTCACGGATCTATGTGATGGATGGGGAACTGAACTTCGACATCGGCCTAGGAGAGGTGGTTGAACTGTCGCAAGATGAAATTACCCGCCGATCCGAGGGCACCACTCGCGAATGGCCGATGATGAACGCTGTATTGTCTGGTGTCAGCCGTGACCAAATGATGGCGCGGCACAAATCGAACCATGTTCAGGTGGTCTATGCACATTCTTCTGATGAGGCGCAGCAGGCGCTGAACACCCGCGCCGCACTTGCACAGTGCCTAGGCATCCGCACATATATCTGCATGTGATCCGACCCAAGGTTGCGACGACCACGCCCGCTGGTGCTGTCAGACCAATTCGAACTGGTCTCAGTTTACCGCTAAAAACAGGAACCTATGCTGAACAAAGTTGACGCCACTCGGCGAGAGCGGCGGTGCGGTTGAGCTTGAAACTTTCGCGTGAATAAAGGTGACGTTCCACCCCTCTCGGGTATGTAAACATACCCTGCCGGGCAGCGATTGAAGTGGTTGTAAACCGAGGCGTGTACGGAGACGAACTTCTGCAAACTTCGCATTCGGCGGAAGCGCAGCATGGCTCGCTCTCGTCGTCGAAAAGGCCCCTTCTCGTGGTTTGCTAACAAACCACTGCCAGGCAGTGGGTGAGAATTCTCAGCACGGTTATTCAGCCAACGTCCGGTTTCTTGTTTGTCAGCATTGCCCATGACCTTCATCTCGGCGCCGTAAGACCGCAGTAGATCGGTCACGATGACATGTGGTGGGACAAAGCGCTTCATTGGTTTTCTGAGGAATTTCAACGCCGCTTTGCGGTCACGGCGCTTCGTGACATAGCTTTCAAGGACCTCGCCCTCGTGATCCACAGCCCGCCAGAGATAATGGGTTTCACCGTTGATTTTTACGAACACCTCGTCCAAATGCCATTATCAATTCGAATGAGCATGAAGTTTCTGAACCCGTTTTCTTCGGATCTCAGCGGCGACAACGGCCCAAAGCGATTCCACCAAAACAACACAGTCTCATGACTGATTTCGATCCCGCGCTCATGCAGCAAATCCTCCACATTCCAGAGCGACAGGGGGAACCAGACGTACACCATCACCGCAAGGCGGATGATGTCGGGACTGGTCTCGAAATACCGAAATGGGCTGTGTTTAGTCATGCCGAGAAGCTAAATCGCCACCCTGCCCTTCACAACCGAGTTTCCTCTGACAAGACCC
>JABSSD010000099.1 GCA_013214575.1 Paracoccaceae bacterium
AGACTGAGACTGAGACTGAGACTGAGACTGAGACTGAGACTGAGACTGAGACTGAGACCGATGTGCCGGAGCCGGAATTGGCATCTTCTGCCGCAGCAGAGACTGCGGAGCGCCCAGGTGTAAAACGCGGTGGCTTTGCCACGGCCCTGTTGGGCGGTGTGCTTGCGGCGTCCTTTGGCTTTGTGGCTGGGCAGGGTCAGTGGCTGAACTCTGTTTTGCCTGCGGCGCTGCAATCAGCCGCTCCAGTTGACTTGACGGAACTGGAGCAGGGTCAGGCAGAGATTGTAGCCGTTCTGGCTGCTTTGAAGCCGCAGATCGACGCCAATAAAACGCCTGATCTGTCGTTGGTCGAGGCCTTTATCGCCACTGAGATACAGAAATTATCGTCACAGATGCGCCCTGTTCTGGATCGCATCGCCAAAATGGAGCCGCAGCTGGAGGCTTTTGAAAATCGGGTGTTGGCACTGGAAAAACGGCCAATAACCGATGCGGCCTCGCCGGCTGCGGTGGCCGCCTATGAGACCGAGTTGGCCAATCTGCAGCGCAGTCTGGTGGCGCAGCGTGAGGACGTCCAGAAAATGGTCGCCAAGGCGCAGGCGCTGGATGCTACCAGTGCCGAAGCGGTGCGTATTGCCAGCGCACAGACGATGCTGGCCCAATTGCGCTCTGGTCTGGATGCGGGTACCGCATATCGGTCAGTATTGAACGATCTTGAGGGGCTCGGTGTTGCGATCCCGGTTGAGTTGGTCGAACCGGCTGATCTGGGTGTTGCCACGCTGACGTCTTTGAGCAGTGATTTTGTGCCCGCTGCCCGTGCCGCCCTGGCTGCCGCGCGGGAGGACAACTCTGGAAGTGGCGGATTACTGGCCTATGTCCAGCGTCACTTGGGCGCGCGCTCTGTCACGCCGCGGGATGGCGACGATCCGGATGCCATTCTGTCCCGAGCCGAGGCCGCCATTGCGGTCGGAAAACTGGAGGACGCCCTGGCTGAAATCCAGGCGCTGCCCGCACCCGCCCGAACGGTCCTGATGGATTGGGAAACCGCCGCCAAAACACGCCAGGCCGCTGTCGCTGCTGCCGATGCCCTGGCCCATAGCCTGAACGCCAATTAAGGGAGCTGCCATGCTCTGGTCATTGTTGAAAATCCTTGTTTTTGTTGCCCTCATTGCGCTGCTGGCCTTTGGGGCGGGCAATTTGATGGAAACCGCAGGCGGCGTGCAGATCACTGTCGCGGGCACCGAATTTACACTTGGGGCGCTGCAATCGGTCATCGCCATGATCGTTCTGGTGGCGCTGGTCTGGCTGTTCCTGAAGCTGGCGTCCCTGTTGATCGCAACACTGAAATTTCTCAACGGGGATGACACCGCCCTGTCGCGCTATTTTGACAAAGGCCGCGAGCGAAAAGGCTATCAGGCGCTGGCTGACGGTTTGCTGGCCCTGGCCTCGGGCGAGGGGCGGCTGGCGATGGCCAAAGCGACCCGCGCCGGGAAACTGCTTCGAAAGCCCGAACTGACCGACCTGCTCATTGCCCAAGCTGCTGACATGTCGGGTGACACCAAAAAGGCGGCCGAGGTCTACAAACGGCTGATTACCAAACCGTCCAGCCGCTTTGTCGGGGTGCGTGGCATCCTGAAACAAAAACTCGCTGAGGGTGACACGGACACCGCCCGCAAGCTGGCGGAAAAGGCGCTGGAATTGCGTCCCAAACATGAAGAAGTGCAGGATATATTGTTGAAACTGCAGGCCCAGGCACAGGATTGGACCGGCGCGCGTGGGACCTTGTCGACCAAGCTTAAGACCGGCACCTTGCCACGCGATGTGTTCAAGCGCCGGGATGCGGTATTGGCCTTGTCGGCGGCCGGTGCCATCGTCGAGGACGGCGCTTCGCTGCCGCAACAAGAGCAGGCGATCGAGGCCAACCGGTTGTCACCTGATCTGGTTCCCGCTGCGGCCATGGCGGCAAAAGCCTATGTCGCAAAAGGCAAGAAACGAAATGCGTCGCAGCTCCTGAAAAAGGCCTGGGCTGTTCAGCCGCATCCGGATCTTGCGCATGCCTTTGCCAGTATTGAGCCGCAGGAAACGGCGCAGCAGCGGGTGGTACGGTTTGGGCAATTGGCCAAACTGCAACCGCGACACGCCGAAACCCGGCTGGTGATGACTGAACTTCTGATCGTCGCCGAGGATTACCCCGAGGCGCGCCGGGTGTTGGGCGATTTGTATGAGAGCGCTCCGGATGCCCGCGCTCTGACCCTGATGGCTGCAATCGAACGGGGTGAAGGATCCTCGGATGCGGTGGTTCAGGGCTGGTTGGCGAAGGCGCTGAATGCGCCGCGCGGGCCACAATGGCTGTGCGACAGCTGCCACCACATTCATGCTGAATGGGCACCGGTTTGTGAACATTGCTCTAGCTTTGACACATTGTCCTGGGCAACGCCTCAAACGCGCGAGATTTCCAGCGCAACCGGCGTGCGCATGTTGCCGCTGATCATTGGATCTCTGCAGCAGGATCAGGTAACCGAGGAGGGTATCGAAGAGGTCGAACTGGAGCGGCCCGGGGCCGGATCTGTGGAGGCTGTCATTGGTGAAAAGAGCGCCCAATAGATCGTCTTTCCTCTCGGCGGCGCGACCGGTGTTGATCGCGCGCCGCCCCAAGGTTTTCCGCGGACGGCTATTCAAATGCTTTGCCACGTCGTCTAGTTCTCTCTGACAATAGCCTGAGAGGCAGCAGCCTTTTGGAAACTATTGCCGCAAAAGCCCGTTTGTATTCTCATTGGTCCCACGCGGTCAGGGGCTGCTGGGATCACAGAAGTAGACGTCCATGTTGGTCGCAACAGAGAACTTTTGGTGGGCTGCCAATTTGCTACCTCTGTCCCATGTCAGGCCTTGTTGTAACTGATCAAGAGTTACTTTCGTTCATGGTGGTGTGTCCGCAATGGTTGGTTGGAAGTTTTGTAACAACGACTCAACCTGATGCACCGCCAACTTTCAATTCAGCCAAACACCACTTTCGACAATAACTCCACGGCAAATGGTCGAAGGGTTACGGTAAAACACATCCGCCCTAAATCGGAGGTTATGGCCTCGCGCTATACCCCGAGAAAATTCGTCGCGCTCTTCTGAATCCAGCGTGCGACGGCGCCTTTGTCGGCGGCGAGGTTGAATACCGCCACGATATTGCAAATATGAAAAAACTGTCGCTGGTGGCTTCTCGATCGCGCGTGCAATATCGGCCATCGCCCCTTGCGCCCCGCGAGTTTCATCACCACCCACGGCCGCCAAGTTGAGGCAGGACCTCCAAATTTGGCCGCTGCTGCCAGTGTCGCTTTTTAATCGGGGCTTGTTCTGCGCCGGGGCGATGGATCAGGGCAACAAAAAACCCCGGCCGTCGTTTTGAAGGCCGGGGTTTATAGCGTTCGATGTGATCTGAGTCAGCGGACGATAAACTCGGCATGCAGCGCGCCTGCAGCCTTCAGGCTCTTGAGAATATCAATCATATCACGCGGCGATACGCCCAGTGCATTCAGACCGGCCACAACTTCGGATAGCGAGGCGGTCTCGGGCACTTCGGCCAATTGAATGCCCTCTTCTTCGTCGATCGACACCCCCGTGCGTGGAACCACCACGGTTTCACCATCCGAAAAGGGATTGGGCTGCACCACCAGTGGCGATTCTTCGATCCGAAGCGTCAGGTTGCCCTGCGCCACAGCCACCCGGGAAATACGAACATCACTGCCCATGACAATCGTCCCTGACCGTTGATCCACCACCACCCGTGCTTTGCGCTCTGGTTTGATCAGGATGTTTTCGATCCGGCCAATGGCATGAGCGGTTGACCGGGTATTGGTGCGTGTAACGTCAATTTCGACCGTTCCGGAATCGCGCATCAGCGCCACGTCTGAGTTGAATTCTCGGTTAATGGCCTGTTCAATTCGCCCGGCAGTGGTGAAATCAGGATCACGCAACGCCAGCCGCATTGTGGTGAGCGACGTCAGGTCAAATTCGATTTCGCGTTCGACGCGGGCGCCTGATGGAATACCACCCGAGGTCGGAACCCCCTGGGTAACCGAGGCCCCGTTTCCTTCGGCGACAGCCCCGCCGGCCAGAATAGTGCCCTGGGCCACCGCGTAGATCTGACCATCAGCCGCATTCATCGGCGTCATGATCAGGGTCCCCCCCAGCAAGCTTTTGGAATCGCCAATGGCCGAAACCGTCACGTCAATCTGCATGCCAACCCGTGCAAAAGGTGGCAGGCTGCCGGTCACAAAAACCGCTGCGACGTTTTTGGGTCGAAACTGTTCACCGGTTACGTTGACACCAAGCCGTTCCAGAATGTTGGACATGATTTCTTCGGTAAAGGGCGAGTTGCGCAAGCCATCTCCGGTCCCGTTCAGCCCGACCACCAGACCATATCCGACCAGGTCATTGCCGCGCACCCCGTCGAACTCCACCAGATCCTTCAATCGGATTGCGGAGGCCTGCAGCATCGTCGGAAGCATCAGGCAGGTCAGTAGAATACGAATATATGTCATCATATGTATTTCAACAAAGACAGTTGGGAAGACCGCGCGGTCACTGTGTACAGGGCTTCCAACTGGAATTGCGTTTCCTCCAAACGGGTTGCGGTTTCAAACGGATCAGCCTGGGTCAGCTCGTTCCGCGTCAGGCTCAGGCTGGTGGCGGCAGCCGCATTTCGCACCGCGGCCTCTTCGATCCGGGCTTCTGTAAAGCCAAGATCCGCCTGTACACTGATCATCCGGTTGCGCGTATCTAACAACTCGTTGCCCGCGCCTGATATCAGATCGCCCTTAATTTTCGTCGAGAGAGTCAGGCCAGCCTCTGTTGCCAAGGCGCCGATGGCAAAGCTCTGCATGGCCTGCTTGAAGTTCTCGTCGTCCGCCCGCAGCGCAATATTGACCTGCTCATTGGGACCGATATTGACCGCCCCCATCGATGTAGTGGAGCCTTGATACATCACCGTATCAAACCCGGTCGGATCGGCGAACCAATCCTTCACCGCCTGGGTAATGTCTGCAGCGGTGGTCAGACCTGAAACCTCTGTCACCAGTGCCGACATCAGCGCGTCAGCATCGGCCAGTGGCACACTGGTGGTTGCGGTTCCGGCAAACAGGCTACGACCGGCAACTTGGCCGTTCAAAGATCGGATTGTTTCTTCGAGATAAAGCCGCGATTGACCGGACAACAGATTGGTATTGTTTTCGCTGGTGGTGCCGGTTGTGGCCAGAATGTCATTGCTGAGAGAACTTGCGTTATCGTCGATTTTGGCGATCAGCATTTGAGCTGATGAGGCAAACAAACCGGATTCTGTTGTGGCGACCTCAAATGATTCCAGGCGCGATAAGTTGCGATCGATATCCAGCAGATAAGTAAAGTCACCGCCGAGCTTCTTGCTTAGATCCGAGGCTTGGCCCGTGCTCAGCTCTACTGTTAATGTCGCCAAGCTTTCTTTCAGTTCAGCGGTACGGCTGCGCAGGAAAACACTATGTGCCATGTCTCCAAAAGACGTGATATTCATCTATTATATCCTCAAAAGGGTATTCATGAGTTCATCGACGACCGTCATCACCTTGGCATTGGCGGCATAGGCCTGTTCGATCAACATGAGGTTTTGCAACTCTTGATCGGTGTCCACAGCCTGAGCCAGTTCCATTTGGTTCATCGCAGCGTAACTGGCCGATGCAAAGCTGAGCGCCTGATCAGCAGCAATGCCGGTTTGGCTGAAATGCGACAACAGGTTGGCGCTCAGCCCTGCCGCCGTAACGGTCGTAGACCCCAGCCCGGCAGACGAAACGTTGCGCATGGTTGCAAGCGCATCCGTGTAGCCCTGCAACAGGCTGGCGTCGCCGGCCTCTCCGGGCGCCGCAGCATTCAAACCATCCCGCAGCCGCCAGGTTTCACCGTCACCATCCATTGATACGGTTTCATTCAGCACCAGACGGTTGGCGATTCCGACTGTATTTGCGGGATCAAAAAAGTTACCGGCATCCGTGAACAAGCCAGGATCAGTGGCCCCCAGAGTGGCGTCCAGAGAGGTATCCTGGAACCGTTGGATAAGATCGGCTGCCATCGCATCAAGGTCGTCCTGAGCCTCAACTGCAATGGTGTCACGAACCTCAAAATGTGCGGCCAGAGAGCCGCCTTTGATGGCCCCGCCTGGCCCGGTATCAATCGCGATTCCGTTGATCTGCAGCCCGGACAACAATCCATTGTCCTGCGTCATATGTGGCATCGTATCGGGCACGCTGTCAAAGCTCAGCTCAGCCGCTTTGCCATCCAGCAGAATGGCCCCCCCTTCGGAGAACAATGCGACCTGGCCGTTGGAACGCTGAATCACATTGACCGGAATGATCTCGTTGATCGCATCAAGCACCTGCGCTCGCTGATCCTGCAGCGCAGCAGTATCCATGCCGCCAGCCTGTGACACCATGATGCGGGCATTCAGTTTCTCTACGTCTTTCAATGCCTGATTGATGATATCCACCTGGGTATCAATTGATCCCTCAGCAGCCGTTCGAGTGTCGCGCAATCCTTCAGCCGCCAGGGAAATAGTTTCCGCAAGGGCCTCTGCCTGCAGGGAGAGATCGTTGAGCCGCGGCCCGGAATCTGGGCGCGAAACGGCTTCGATCAGGCTGCTTTCAAAATTTGTCAGCCGGGCAGTGATCGAAAAAGGATCAGAGACAGTGCCGATCAGTCCTGACATTTTGGTGTAGAAGTCAGACTTCACCTGAGCGTTGCCCAGTTCTGCCTCAGTGCTCCGGCGACTCGATTGAATCGCCGGGTCGATATTTCGATTGATACCAACGATCTGGACGCCAACGGTGGACGCACTGCTGGTAAGTGTCAGAGTGCGTTTTGCGTAGCCTGGGGTCAGTGCGTTGGCCAGGTTTTCCGATACCACTGACGACGCGTAGCCGGCTGCAGTCAAGCCGGTGATAGCGGTATTGAAGGCGGAGGTGAGAGACATGGTAAGCCTTTCTATAAATCCAGATCGTTAAATATCAGGCTATTAGCGCTTGATGTTGGTCGTTTCCTGCAACATCTCATCCACGGTTTGGATGATTTTGGCACTTGACGAATAGGCCCGCTGAGTCTGGATCATATTGGTCAATTCGGTTGCCACATCCGTGGTGGATTCCTCACGGGCATAGCCCACAACATCGCCGGTCGGGCCGTCACCTGCATCCCACAGATAAATCGCACCGCTCTCATCCGAGGGCATATAAGTCTGCGAATCCAACGCAATCATTCCATTGGGGTTCGCCATGTCAACCAAGGGAACCTGGTAAACGACGCGGGTCGCACCGTTATCATAACTGGCCGTGACCATGCCATCTGTGCCGACTTCGACGCCAGTGAATGTACCGACAGGTGACCCGTCTTTGGTGACGCCTGACATGTTAAAGTCATCTGCAAGCTGAGTGAGGCCAGCACTGCTGCCCAATTCACCGACATTGACCTCGATCGGGCCACCGGCGACATTAACAATCACCGACCCAGTCATGGCGTCATAGGCGCCACCTGAAACCATGGCAACCGAGGCCAGCGCACCACCCGCTGTACGGCTATCCGTGAATGTTAGCGTGTATTCGCCAATAACCGCGCCCCCAGAGGCGGAATCTGTCAGTACCATTGTCCATTCATTGGACGAACCGGCACCAGGTACAGTCGGGGTAAATGCCACTTGGATATTCTCAGAATTTCCAAGGTTGTCGTAATATTCAATCGGCAAGGTTTCGATGTCGCCGGCCGCCCCGGAAATGGTCGACGCCGCAGGCAGGTTGACACCCAGATCAACCGAAGTGGTTGGTTCGCCAGTCAACTGGGTCGTGTTGAACTGAATTGCTTCCAGACTGGAAGAACTGCCCCGAGAATAGGAGGGAATGGTTCCATCGGGTAGCGCAGGCCAACCCAACAGGACCAGGCCAGTTTCAGTTGTCAGCATGCCATCTGCGTTGGTGCTGAAAGACCCCGTGGTTGTCAGCATCATGTTCAGACCAACGTTATTGGCCTCAACGTCCGTGAGCGAGGCCACCGGCAACATGCCACGGCCACGGACCGCCAGATCCGTCGAATTACTGGTGGATACCAACGACCCACGCTCGTCAATCATGCGTGTGGTGGTGGTTGCTACCCCACCAGCAGTATAAGTGCCGCCATTTGTCGAAATCACCATGGAGTGAAAATCGGTCTGCACCCGCTTATAACCAGCGGTCGACGAATTTGCGATGTTGTCTGAGATCGAGGCCAGGCGGCTGGCATTCGCGGAAAGCCCGGCTACGCCGGCATTCAGCGAGGAAGATAAAGTCATAAGATACGCCTTTCTGCTGCATCAAATCATTCTTGACGCTACAGGTACCGCATCGGCCATTAACGGGCGGATAACAGATAAAATTCGATCTATCTCTCAGCCGCCCATTCTTTGTTCTATTGACGTAAAAGTATAATTTCGACCCGGTTGTTTCGCTTTGCCATCGGATCTGACACCGACAGTTTGCGATCCGCATGCCCGGTCACCCGATGAATTCGCGCCGGTTTCATGCCACCCGATTCGAGGAGACGCCGCGTGGCGTCAGCCCGGGAGCTCGACAGTTCCCACACCGGATTATTCGCCAGAACAACCGGATGTGACCGGATAAACCCGCTTATCGCGACGTTGTTGCTGACCACGCCGGTCACCCGCGCCACCATCCGCATCAGGTCACGCAAAAGCGCAGTCGGCGTTTCTTTGCCCTCTTCAAACAACGGCGCATTTTCGGTGGCGAACATCTCAATGATCAGCCCTTCGTCGGTGACGCGGGTTACAATGTGCCTGGCCATCTCAATACTGACCATACTTTCGCCGCCACGCCCTTGCAGAGCCTCTTCGATGGTCTTGAACTCTTCGTTTTCAGCCATCTCTCTGGCCTGTTGATCCAGCCCGGTCTCTCCACGTGCCTGCTGCGCATCTACCGGATTGGCGTCTGATGCGCCGGCCCCGCTCTTCGTCAGGACATCCTCAGTGAACATGCTGTCGCCATTGAAAGCGCCATTGCCACCACCAGATATCCGACTGATTGGAATCGTCGGCGAGAAGTAGTCCGCAAGACCCTTTCGCTGTTTTTCCGTCGTTGCACTCAAAAGCCACATCAACATGAAGAAGGCCATCATCGCGGTCACAAAGTCAGCATAAGCCACTTTCCATGCACCGCCGTGGTGGCCACCGCCACTTATGACTTTTTTCCTCTTGATGATAATGGGCGCTACACCGTTTTGTGCGCTCATGATCCACCACCTTTTTCTACCCAAGACCGGGATAGCAGTGTGACCGTTAAACATGCCTTAACAGATAAATTTGCCGGCAGTTAAGACAGGTAAATGGGGGCGTTATTGGCTTTTCCATCCAATTGGCGCCCAAAATACCGCCCAAATGAGAGAGTCGCCAAATTTTAAATTAATCACCCGCTAAAGCGTTAAGGAAACCGATACCTGTTGTTTGAGATTTCAGAGGGTCCACCCTGCTGTGGATCAAGCCGGCAGCGGTCTCTGCGATGCTGTCCGGATCAACCAAGCCTCAACGAGGGTCACAGAACATCCAGCGACGTCTTGACCCGATCCATCACAATCGACGTCTTGAACCGGCTGATATTGGATTCATCAAAGAAATACTCCTGGGTGAACGCCTCGTACTCTTGGATATCACGGACCACTAGGATCAACATAAAATCCGCCTCGCCGGTGGTATAATAACATTGCTGCACGCAGGGCGCGTTGCGCATCTTGCGCTTAAAGCTATCCAGGTGCGCCCGGTTTTCCCGCTCAAGTATCACCTCAACGAGAATGGTCATCTCCCGCCCCAACTTGGCTGGCGACAGCACCGCAATTTCCTTTTCGATCACCCCCGTCTCGCGCAGCTTCTTGAGCCGCTTCTGCACCGCCGCTGGCGACAGGCCGATATCCTGACTAATGGTTTCGGCGGTCAAACGGGCGTTGCCCTGAACCAGGCGGAGAATTTTCAGGTCATTGTCATCCATGGTCCGAAATTCATCCAAGTACTGCCGCGCTGCAACAAAAATCATCACTCATTTCCCTAACAACAACTGCGAAAATCCATCTACCTTTGTAAACTGACGGCAATCAGGGAGCAAACCCATCAAGACGGTGGCGTCCCTCTAGTGTAAGGACAAAATGATGGATCTGTTTGCCAAGGCCGAAATCCGCCATACCAAGGCAGCGCCACCTGTGGCGGCTGCCGCCAATCAGCTGCTGTCGCAACAGGATTTCGAACAGGCCTGGGCAGAAATCACCGCATGGGACGGATATGCCGCGACGCCGCTGATCGATCTGGGCGCATTGGCCGCCAGCCTGAGTATTTCCAAGGTCCTATATAAACACGAGGGGCCTCGGTTTGGGCTGGGCAGCTTCAAGGCGCTTGGCGCTGCTTATGCGGCGTTGCGGCTGTTGCAACGGCAAGTCTCGCGCCGGATCGGACAGCAGGTTAGCCTCAGCTCTATCCGCAATGGCGAACACGCTGAAATCTGTTCTGAGATCACCTTGGTCTCTGCAACCGATGGCAATCACGGTCGCTCGCTCGCCTGGGGCTGTCAGCGGTTTGGAGTGCCTTGCCGGATATATATTCATGCCGAGGTCAGCGAAGGCCGGGCCAAGGCCATGCGGGACCTGGGCGCCAAAGTGATCCGGATTGATGGCGACTATGACGATTCGGTTGCCCTCGCCCGTGACGAGGCCGAGCAACAGGGCTGGTTTGTCGTCTCGGACACCTCTTGGCCCGGCTATACTGACCCGCCCCGCGATGTGATGGCCGGTTATGGCGTGATGACGCGCGAGATCTGCGAGGCTCTGGATCAGGCCCCAACCCATATTTTCCTGCAAGGTGGCGTTGGTGGATTGGCCGCCTCAGTTGCGGCCGGGTTGCGACAGTATTGGCAGCAGGATGCCCCCCGTGTGGTGGTGGTTGAGCCGGACCTGGCCGCTTGCCTCTATGAAAGCGCGCGCGCTGGCCGGGCAACCACTGTGACAATCACCGAGGAAACCATAATGGCCGGCCTGTCCTGTGGTGAGCCATCCGAGATGGCCTGGGAGATCCTAGCGCAGGAAGCCAGCGATTTCATCACCATCCCCGATTCAATCGTCGCCTCGACAGTGCGTCTTTTGGCCCGCCCGCAAGGCACTGATCCAGTGGTCGAAGCGGGCGAAAGTGCGGTTGCGGGTCTGGCCGCATTGATCGCCGCACGCCAAAGTCCGGAGCTGTCGGACAGATTGGGATTGAACGCCCAGTCGCGGGTCTTGCTTATCGGCTCTGAGGGGGTCACCGATCGCGAAATATTCGCCCAGATCATGGCGGAAAACGATGATGTCTGACAGCCCACCCCGGGGGTTCCCGCCCGAAGAATTTGCCGCCCGCACCGCCAAAGCGCAGGCCGCAATGGATCAGGCGGGCCTGTCCGGGCTGCTGCTGATGACAGAGGCCGAAGTGCGCTACTTCAGTGGTTTCCACACGTTGTTCTGGCAAAGCCCGACCCGTCCCTGGTTCCTGTTCATCCCAGCTCAGGGCAAACCCATCGCCGTCATTCCTGAAATTGGCGCCCTGCTGATGCGGCAAACCTGGATCGACGACATCCGCACCTGGCCTGCGCCGAACCCGGTTGATGATGGCATCAGCCTGCTGACCGAACTGCTGGCACCGCTGGCCAGCCAGAGCGCCAGTATCGGCGTGCTCAAAGGCCACGAGACCGCATTGCGGATGCCACTTGCCGACTATGAACACTTGATTGCCGCCCTTCCGGGCCTGCAGATCAAAGACGCCACCGGGCTGGTTCGGTCTCTTCGTATGGTGAAATCGCCTCGGGAAATTGAAAAGCTCTCTCATATCTGCGCCATCGGATCGCGGATCTTTGAGCGGGTGCCAGATTTCGCCAAGGCCGGCACAGCACTGGACGAGGTTTTTCGCTCGTTCCGCCACGCCGCTCTGGATGCGGGTGCCGATGATGTGCCCTACCTTGTTGGCGGGGCTGATCGGGGCGGCTATCGCGATGTGATTTCACCACCCAGCGGCAGAGCTCTACAGGCCGGTGACATCTTGATGCTGGACAGCGGCGCCACCTGGGATGGGTATTTTTGTGACTTTGATCGCAACTTTGCCATCACCCGGGCCGACGATTTATCCCGCCGCGCCTATGACGTATTGTGGCGCGCCACCGAGGCAGGCCTTGCTGCCGCCCGCCCCGGCACCAGCTGCCGCGAGCTGTTTCACACGATGCAATCGGTGATCGCACTAATGGATAGCGCTGGCGGAGACGTTGGCCGGTTGGGGCACGGACTGGGAATGCAGCTGACAGAATGGCCCTCACACGCGGCATTTGATGACACCGTGATCGAAGAAAACATGGTGCTGACCCTTGAGCCTTCGCTGAGCTATGGTGACGGACGCATCATGGTGCATGAGGAAAACATCGTTATCCGGGCATCCGGTGCTGAATTGCTGACCCGCCGCGCAGCCCCAGAGCTGCCGGTTATCTGAAGGGCAAAGAATGAAACTCGACTATACAACCGACACTGGCATCGGCACCCGTGCAACCCTTGGCACCATCGTTCTGTCGACCGACGAAACACTAGAGCCGGAGTTTGCCCGAATGACCGCCCTGGACGGCGTGGCGCTGTACCACAGCCGAATTCCCATGGTGACCGAGATCAGCGCCGGCACCCTGCAGCAAATGGAACAGGACCTTCCCGCCTCGGCCCGGCTGTTGCCCGCATCGCTTGACTTCGATGTGATCGGATATGGCTGTACGTCGGCCGCGACCGTAATCGGACAGGCGGGGGTCGCCCGGGCGATCAATTCGGTTTTCCCGCGCGCCAAGGTGACCGACCCACTGACGGCCATCATCGCGGCGGCAAATGCGCTTGGCGCCAAACGGCTGGGATTTATCACGCCTTATATACCCGACGTTTCCATACGCATGCGGCGCAAACTGGAAGAGGCTGGGTTTGAGATCGTTGCTTTTGGCTCATTTGAGGAATCTGACGACCGGGTGGTCGCGCGGATATCTCCGGCGTCGATTGCCGCCGCCATTGATCAGGTTTCTGCGCAGGCCGATTGTGATGCCATTGTCGCCGCCTGCACCAACCTGCGCTGCCTGAAAATCATCGACGCGGCCGAGAGAAGAACCGGGACACAGGTGATTACAAGCAATCAGGCGCTGGCCTGGCACATGCTGCGTCTGGCCGGTATTGCCGAGCAACAAACAGGGTTCGGGAGGCTATTCACCCAGCCACTTTAGGCCAAGGCTATGACCATTTGGCAGGTCTTGCCGTGAGCCTTCAAAGACGAAGCCTGGTGCCCCAAGACGGATTCGAACCGCCGACCTACTATTTACGAAACAGTTGCTCTACCAGCTGAGCTATTGGGGCATTCCGGGCATCCATCTAAACGCGGGTGTTTCTCAGAGCAAGGCGAGATAGGGCGGTTGATAAAAGTAACATATTTGCGCAGCATCTTGACTGCGCCAGAGGCCGTCTCCCCGCATTGCGGTATAGATCATGTTTGGATCGTGAGCGGCGATGGTGATGGCATCAACCGGTGCCTGTGGCAGGCCTTGCCCAGAGGGAAGCCACCTTCGGCCGCCATTTTCGCTCCGCCATATACCATCTTGAGCCCGCAGCAAATTTGACCCGTCAAAAATGCGGCCCGCCCTGACAAAAGCGTGCGGCGGGGTATCCCTTTTGGGATCCGGATGGAGGCCAGTCGGATCTTGGGATGCACGGAAGATATTATCAGCATTTAGGAAAGAGACAGGAGAATGGAAAATGAGCTCGCAGGCACCAGAAGAATTCTCGTCAGAAACGCAACCACCACAGATAGAAGACGTAGAATCAAAGCCATGTCCGCAACCTGTGAATTCTTAGCGACATGTCCAATAGCAATGTCAGGGTTCTCTCTGACGATTGCGTTATCTTGGCTAGATTGTGAATTAGCATGCAAATTTGACCCACTTGGGTGGAAAATCAGCGGCTAAAAGTGCCCCCCGCTGCCCGGCAGGGGAATGCAGGCCTTCACTGACAGGGCGTTTTGTTATCAGCCGCGCATTTGAGTGCTCAAAATATGCAGCTGTTATTGAGGGGAAATGCAGCTAAGATCCGACGTCTTGTGTCGAGGGATCGGCGGAGCATCCGGCCCGTGAGCCGTGAGCCGTGAGACAGACCTATTCTGGAACCCGATCAAGAGATATGTGCAGGAGGCCTCACCACCGAGTCGTCAGCGGAAAATACGGCCGCTGCGCCACAAGTTGAGCGGCTTTGAGACCCGTTTTCAGGAGCGGTATGATCTGGACCAGAAGCGCCCCCGGCGGCAACGACGAACTGCCTTGCAGCTTTGTGAACGACTGGTTGTCCTGCGCGGGACATTGCTGGCCAATGCGCTGCCGGACAGGAGGTGGATACACCGGTTCATATTCCCCGCTTCAGTTCCAGGCTGGCGATGGCCTCCAGTTTGACTGGGGGCGCAGGTCTGCGCGGACGTAGAATGACCCCTAGCTGGGATCCCAGCCAGAGGCTTGATATCCGTGAGTGCGGTCAGGGATAGTAGCTACGAACCAGGGAACTGGCGATCAAGGTCCAGCCGTCCGCGACCACAAAGAATGCCAATTTGAACGGCAGTGACACCACCGCGGGGGGGACCATCATCATCCCCATCGACATCAGAATTGCCGCAACCACCAAATCGATGATGAGAAACGGCAGGAAGACCAAAAAGCCGATTTGAAAGGCCCGCGAAATTTCTGACAGCAGAAAGCTGGGGATCAGCACCGACAGTGGAGCGTCGGGGGTTGGATCTATCCCCTGGGTGTCGGGACGTAGATCTGACATCGCATAAAACGTATCTGCATCCAGCCGCGCTGCCATAAAGGCTCGAAACGGCTCAAGTGCACGAATGACCGCCTCCTCTACCCCTATTTGTTCTTCGATCAAGGGGCTGATGCCATGGGTCCAGGCGTCGGTAAACACAGGTTCCATCACAAAATAGGTCAGAAACATCGCCAGGCTGACAATCAGCATATTGGGCGGTGCTTGCTGCATTCCCATACCCTGACGGACAATCGCCAAAACCGTTACAATAAATGGAAAACAGGTGATCATGATGGCCAGGCCGGGGGCCAGGCTGAGCACGGTAAGCAAGAGAATCAGCTGGATGGACCGCGCGGAAATCGATCCATTGTCAGCCAGCGACAGGTTCAATTCCTGCGCCTGTGCGACCTGCGGCATCGCCAGCAGCGCAAAGGCTGCCAGCGTTAGGAAAAGGAAGGATCTTTGGATCATCCCAGCCCACTTTGTAGATCTGCAATTTCGGTCAATCGTACGGCCAGTTGTCCAGCCTGATCGCCTTCCAATTCTTCCAACTGACCACGGGCAACCAGGCGGTCGCCAACATAAAGATCGACGGGATCTTCGACCCGCTTGTCCAGTGTTAGAACGGCGTTCTCGCAGAGATTAACCAGATCACGAATCAGCGGGCGGGCCTTTCCAACAGACACTACGACTTCGACTGGAACTGAATTAAACGGATTGCCGGAGTCAGCAGTTTTCTTCTTGAGATCGGTATTATCATCCATATTGGGCGTCCTCTTTGACTTGGAAGGAGAAGGCATCAACCGACTCGCGGATTGAGTCGAGCAATGCCCCACTGTTGATTTCACGTTCTAGGTCGCCAACGCGCAGGTAGGCTTGACCCGGGGAAAAACTGGCGTCCTCACGGACTTTTATATCGACAGAAAAGCTTTGAGTGAGAGCGGATCGAACACCGCCGGCTTCACCTGCCGCCACCGTGATCACCAGTGGTTGATGGGTCTGCCCCTTTGCCATATCGGTCAGTTGCTCGACGATGTGGTGACCAAAACTGGCGGCCATGGCGTCTGGCAAGATGGCGCTGGTCAACACCTTGAACATTGGGTCGAGCGATTCGATCAGCTGATTTTGCGCCTCGTGAAAGGTAAAACTCATATCTTCGAGCGAGTTCGCCAGAGTGGCAGAAATCTTGCTTGTTTCGCGCTCATGGGCGCCAACAGAATCGTCCCATCCAGCGGTATATCCGCTTTCAAATGAAACCAGTTTCTGCTCTTCAAGCAGCTCATCCGAAACCATGGCTACGGGTTCAACTTTCCCTGCATTGCCAAAATCTTCTAATAGGTGAGCAATAGTCATCAGGCTTTCTCCTCGCTCTCTTCAAGCCAGCCGCGCAGAATTTCGACCGTTTCTTCCTGGCGGTCTCCAATCATTGCACGCAGCCGGTCGACGGGATCCTGGGTGCCGCCGCCCAGAGCGGGAAGCCCGCCCATGCCGTCGCCGATACCGCCCATACCACCCATGTCTCCAATGCCGCCAAAGCCATCGTCGATTTCGCCAGTCAAAGAGGCCATTTCCATGCCCACGCCCATATTGGGGTTGCTCATGAAATCTCCCGATCCCAACTGGGGCAGATCTGACATCAGATCAGGGCCTTCAATGGCAGACTGAGGCGCCTTGTTGGCCAGGATTGGCCGGACCACGAACAGACCGAGAATCAGGCTGACAATTGCCAGCGCGGCGATCTGGATCAGCGCCATTGCATCGATAAAGACGTTATCCATGATGGAGTTGGACACGATGGTGCCCTGTGGCTCGATTGAGGGCAATTCCATCGATTTCAGGGTGATGACATCCCCACGTTCGGCATCGAAACCAACCGCCGCCGCGATCAGTTCCCGCATGGCTGACATTTCTTCCTCAGGGCGCGGAGTGAATTCACTGACACCTGATTCGTTGGTTTCAGACAATCCGTTGACCAACACCGCAATAGTAAGGCGCTTGATGGCGCCGGGACCGCGAGTGATGTGCAGTTCGGTTTCTGAAATCTCGTAGTTGACGCGTTCACGGGTTGAGGTGGTATTGGCTTTGGAGCCATCACCCGCAGCGCCATCGCCATCGGGAATATTTGAGGCCACGGTGACCTGACCGGATTGGTTGCTGGAGGAATCGGCCCGCTCTTCTACGTCAGTGCTAATGGCGACGCGGCTTTCCGGGTCAATGCGTTTTTCGCGGACAGTTTCGGTTTCGGTGACAATGTCGACACTGACCTCGACCACTGCGTTGCCTTTGCCCACACGCGCCTCGACCAGGCGAACAACCCGTTCGCGAATCGATTTTGACCGATCATCAGTGCCCATGCCTGTGGCCGCTGTTGCTTCAGGAGAGCTGATCAACGTGCCATTGGCATCGATCACAGCAACATTCTCGACCGCGAGACCGGTAACCGCTGATGCAATAAGATACCGAACGGCGTTGGCCTGAGCTGGTGTAATAGGCGAGCCTAAAGGCACCAGTGACACTGAAGCCGTCGGTTCAACGCTGCGCTGAAAGGGATTCGACCCGGTGTTGGCGATATGAACCCGGGCTTGGGAAATATGCGGGCTGGCAACAACCGTTCGGGCCAGCTCACCTTCCTTTGCCCGCCAATAGGCGGCATCGAACATTTGCGACGTTGTGCCAAAACCACTGAGCGAATCAAGCAGCTCATAGCCGCGGCTGCCATTGGCTGGCAGTCCCTCACTTGCCAGTGTCATCCGCAATTCGTCGCGTTGATCAACCGGGACATAAATGGATCCGCCCCGCACTTGGTATTCGGTACCGCGCTGTTCCAGCGATTGTACCACCTGACCTGCCGACGCGCTGTCCAGCCCGGCATAGAGTAGTTTCATTGTGGGCGTATTCGCCACACGGGACATTGCAAGCACGCTGAGAATCATGATGACCGTGGAACCCACGATGATCAGACGCTTGCGCGTATCCAAACCTGCCCAGACATTCTTGATCTGCTGCACCTTTACCTCCGTCGAACCGACATTCTGATCGGCTTGCAAGTGTTTTGACGGATTGGCCTTAACATTCGGTTAGTCCCTCGCAGGTTATGAAGTGTTTGTACGACGTTTTAGGAATAGCCATGACAGACGCTGTAGCGAACGTAGAAGATACGCCGGCGAAGCCGAGCAAAATGCCACTGATCATAGGGTTAGTGCTGGCGATTGTGGGCGGCGGTGGCGGGTTTTATGCCGTCCAGGCCGGCCTGCTTCCATTTGGAAAACCCGCTGCACCGGATATGGGGCCAGCGGCTCATGCAGTGCCGACAGGTGTCGACAGTCATGAAACGGCGGCAGACATCGCCAACCTTGCTTTCATTGAAATGGACCCCCTTATGATAACCCTGCGTAAGGCAGGCGGTTTGAAACATTTGCGGTTCCGCGCGCAGCTTGAGGTCGATGTGGCCCACCAGGTCGAAGTCGAAAGAATACTGCCGCGTGTTGTCGATGTACTGAACAGCTACCTCAGGGCCTTGGAAGTTTCGGATCTTGTGGATCCGATGGCGCTCCCAAAACTGCGGGCGCAGATGCTGCGGCGGATCAACATTGCCACCGGACAGGGGCGAGTTCGAGATCTGTTGATCATGGATTTTGTTTTAAACTAGGAGATCAGGATGGAAATGATTGCGGATATCCTGCTTGTTGCAGGCGCCCTTGGGGCTGGATTTTATTGCTTCGTGCTGGCACGGCGGCTGAATCGGTTTAACGACCTAGAACAGGGTGTTGGAGGTGCGGTTGCTGTGCTGTCATCGCAGGTTGATGATCTCAACAAATCTCTGGTGGCGGCCCGCGCGATGTCGGATGGCTCCACCAAATCGCTGGAAAGCCTGACCGGGCGTGCTGAAACAGTTGCTAAGCGTTTGGAACTGATGATGGCCTCGATGCATGATCTGCCCGCAGAGGCGCCGAGACGACGACATGCCAACGAAGAAAGCGATGCCTTGGCGGAAGCTCTGAATGCGGGGCCTAAGTCAGACAGGATATCGCTGGATGAGCCTGAAAAACCATCCTCGGGCCTAATGTTCGTCCGCCATAACCGCAATCAAAGCCGGGTTGCCTGATGAGCAAAATACCTAAATCCAAGCGCCCACGTCGGACTCGCGTCGGCACGTTGTTCATGTTGTCGGTGTTGTTGCTGGGCTCCGCCGCCCTGCGTCTTGGTTTCGAGGCCGGGCCGGCAATTGCCCGGGAAGTCGCCAGTCTGCCAGATGCGGAAACCAATAGCGGCGATGATGCAAAGCAAGCTGGATCAGTGCCATCGTCGGCTGAGCTGCAGCACATGCTTGCGGCGTTTCGGCAACGCGAAAAAACCCTGGCCGCACGGGAGGCCGAGGTCGAAGATCGGATGAAAGCGATGGAGATTGCGAATCAGGCCATCATTCAGAAATTGGCTGCACTTGAAGCGGCCGAGGCCAAGCTGGAAGCCACGTTATCTTTGGCAGATGGCGCCACAGAAGCGGATCTGGCCCGCCTGACGGCTGTTTATGAGCAGATGAAGGCTAAGGAATCAGCTCCGTTGTTCGAGGAAATGGATCCTGATTTTGCAGCGGGTTTTCTGGCGCGGATGAAATCGGAAGCAGCAGCCGGGATCATGGCGGGTCTCAGCCCCCAGGCAGCCTATACAATCAGTGTCGTTCTGGCAGGGCGCAATAGTTCGGTGCCAAAGGAGTGATTTCTGTTTCGAAGCTTAGGGAATTTTAATCAGACTCACCTAAGCTTCTAAAAAATAACGAAATTCGGAGACCCCTTATGATCGGCATTCTTGGTATTATAGTGATCTTTGTCATGGTTTTTGGCGGTTATTTGGCCGCCGGTGGCAAGATGGGAATTATCTTAAAGGCCGCGCCCTTTGAAATGATGATGATCGGCGGTGCCGGAGTGGGCTCCTTTATGATCAGCAATGATATGGCGGGTATCAAGCACACCCTAAAGGACCTGGGGAAAGTGTTCAAAGGTCCCAAGTGGAAACCGGAAGACTATCGGGATTTGCTTTGCCTGATGTTTGCATTGATTCGGATCGCGCGGGCCAACCCGGTTGAGGTGGAGCAACATATTGAAGACCCGGACAATTCGTCAGTGTTTGGGAAATACCCCAGAATTCTGGCCGATCGGGAAGCTGTGAACTTGATTTGCGACACCATGCGTTCGGCGTCGATGAACTATGACGACCCGCATCAGGTCGAAGAGGTTCTGGAAAAGCGAATTGAAGCCAACCATCACCGCGCGCTGCATTCCAGCCATGCATTACAGACCCTTGCTGATGGTCTGCCGGCGCTGGGCATCGTTGCGGCTGTGCTTGGTATTATCAAAACGATGGCCTCCATCGATCAGCCACCTGAGATTCTGGGAAAAATGATCGGCGGCGCGCTTGTTGGCACATTCCTTGGGGTGTTCTTGGCTTATGGTCTGGTTGGCCCATTTGCCGCCAAGGTGAAAACAGTGACCGAGGAAGACGCGCATTTTCACCAGCTGATCCGAGAAGTCCTGGTCGCCAATCTGCACAATCACGCTGCTGCAATCTGCATTGAAGTCGGACGTCAAAATACTCCGTCGCATATCCGCCCCGGGTTTTCTGAATTGGAAGAAGCCCTGAAATCAGTGAAACAGGAAGCCGCATGATCCGTCAGGCAGTCGCATTAATGGCCTTGCTTATGGTGGCCGTTCCGGCCCAGGCCGAGACCATTGTCGCCCGTTCGGGCGAACATGACGGGTTTTCCCGTCTGGTCATGCGGCTGCCTGACAATGCCAATTGGGCGCTGACCCAGACAGGGAAATCAGCGGTATTGAATATCGGCAGTTCAGAGGCAATTATTGATACATCTCAAGTCTTTAGTCGTATTCCCCACACCCGGTTGCTGTCCTTGCAACAGAGCGGCGCGGGGGCTCCCCTTCGGATGCAACTTGGATGTGACTGCGAAATAAAATCCTATGTGCAGAAAAATGGCTATCTGGTCATCGACATTCGGGATGGCAAGGCCGAGAAATCTTATCCGACATTCAGCGGTGTCTTGCCGCTGGGACTCTTTCAGGGGGGAGCTGACTATCGGTTCAACCTGCCGCCAGAGCCAGTCCAACAGGCCCGAATGGGGTTGGATTTGACGGCTGCGTTTGCCGGGCGTGCGGCCTCGGTAGGGCATCGGCTGCAGAGGGGTCTTCCTCAGCAGGCGCAAGAGCCTGAGCCTTACGCCGAGGTTGCAGTTGTTTTGCCCGGGCCACTTGCCAATTTACATCAGACGGAAGTCCAAGATCCGCCAGAAATGACACTGCCAACGGTGGATTTACTGTTGGATATGGACGAAACGGCGCGGGCCGCAATGGTCAATGCCTCTGAGCGGCGTCTGTTGCAGCAAATTGGGCGGGCAACCAACCAGGGTTTGCTTAACCTGGTCCTGACCGAAGTCGATGACGGCAGTGCACCGGTTAGCGTGGCGCCGCTGAACACTGCAGACCGCCCGGTGAACCCGTTGGACCATTTGGTTGTGACCACAGCTGTGGATCGGGAAATGGGGCTTATGTTGCAGCAAACACAGGACACAACCTCGCCGAACCACTGTATCCGGTCCAGGGACCTGGCGGTCTACAACTGGGGGAGCGAATCGTCTTTTGCAGATCAAATCGGCCCCCTTCGTTCGGCCTTGTTCAAAGAATTTGACCGCGTTGACTTGGATGAAGTTTTAGCCCTGGCCAAAACATATCTCTATTTTGGTTTTGGGGTAGAGGCCCGCACCATGCTGGATATGTTGCCGCCCGACGACACCCGTTGGGACAAATTGGCAGCAATGGCGGTGCTGATGGATGGGGATCCCTTGCCGATCACTCATCCTTTTGCGGGGCAACAGGCCTGTGATGGCGATGCGGCCTTTTGGGCTGCCCTTGCCGATGGGGAACTGAAAAATAATGCAAATGCTGAGGCGATTCAGCTGACACTGTCCCGTATGCCGGTGCATCTGCGTGTTCATCTCGGACCCAAAATCAGCAAATTGTTTGCAAAAGCTGGCGACCAACATATGGCTGCGGCCGCTTTGCGATCTGTTGATCGAACCGGAGTCGAAGGCGTGCCTGATATCAACTTGGCCCAGGCGGCCATCGCCGACATGGTCGGGGACACCGAAACTGTGGTCGAAGAGCTGAAAGAAGAACTGGCGGAACGCACCGAAAACGCCCCGAAGGCGCTGATTGATCTGATTTTGCTAAGTTATCAAGAGCGTAAGGCTCTGTCTCCGGATCTGCCAGAATTGGTTGCCTCTTACGAGTTGGAGATACGCGACAGTGACCTGGGGGCGGACCTTCGTCTGGCTGAAGTCGTGGCGCTGTCTTTGACCGACAGTTTTACCGAGGCTTTTGTGGCACTTGGGGCGTTGGCCGAACGCGATGGGCCGATGGCACATGCCGCTGCAGTTGAGCCGGTCCTGACCCTGTTGACCGAACGGGCAGATGACGTCACTTTTTTGCAATACGCCCTCATTTTCACCGAAGAGGCAACTGCAGCAGAGGCAGTCCCGGTGGCGGATATGATGACACGGCGTTTGTTGGATCTGGGATTTGCGCAGCAGGCTCAATCCATGCTGATGAAAATGGCGCTGGAGCCAAAGGATGACTCGCGCCGGTTGATGATGGCCGAGGCTGCGTTGGGTTTGGACCTGCCGCATCGGGCTTTGGTTGAATTGATGGGGCTTGATGGGCCCGAAGCCAATAGACTTCGGGCCCAGGCCCTGTGGCGCAACGGGGAATTTGGCCGGGCCGGTGAATATTTTCTGGCCGAACAGGAGTTGGACGCCGCAGCACGGGGGTTTTGGCATTCCGAAAATCTGGAGGCCATCACATCGGATGATGAGGGGCAATTCAGTCGAGTTGCGGATGTTACGGCTCAGTTGGATGCGCAGGTCCAGGACCCTGAGGACATGTCGCCATTGGCGCATGCCCGCGCTTTGGTTGAAAGCAGTGTTGGGACCCGCAACCAAATCGAGGCTTTGCTGCAGGGTGTTGCGCCTGTTTCAAGCGGCGATGAATAGGCGATGACTTGATCTTCAGGGGGGAAGCCCTCGGAGAGCGAACATGCAAAGGCCGCCCAATTCGGGCGGTCTTTTGCATTTTACGATAACGCTTTGTAAATCCTCTGAGCCTACCTTGGGGACGGGACAACCCAGAGCTGGAATTGGCAGAATGCCGAAGAAAAACAAAGAATTATGTTGCCAAAAATCCGTTGTGCGACGCCTGTGCCCTGAAGGCTGGGGACTCACCGCCGCAATTGTCTGCTTGGCGGTGCTGTTTGGTGTGGCCCCGAGGGGCAGTGCCCAGGCGTCTGTAAAACAGGTGGCGGCGCTGTGTGATGCAGCCGCGCAGCGTGCCGCGCGGGATTCTGGGGTGCCGCTGGATGTGCTGCGCACGATCACCAGAACCGAAACCGGACGGGGTGGTAAACAGGGTCTTCAGCCCTGGCCCTGGACCGTCAACATGGAAGGCGCCGGAAAGTGGTTTGAAACCGAAGATGAGGCGCGCGCCTACGTCTTTTCGCATTTCAAACGCGGCGCCCGCAGTTTTGACGTTGGCTGTTTCCAGATAAATTTCAAATGGCATGGCGCAGAATTTGAGTCGATTGATCAAATGTTCGATCCGCTTGCCAATGCGCAATATGCGGCCCGGTTTCTTAAAAAGTTATATGCCGAAATGGGGGACTGGTCCAAGGCTGCCGGGGCTTATCATTCCCGCACACCAACTTATGCCACCCGGTACTCCGCACGCTTCGACCGAATTCGCGCTGATCTGGCACCGGCCACCACGGTGGCCGCCTTGCCAGGTCGCACCCGTCGCCGCTCCTCTGACGGGGCGCTTCCATTGGCCAGTCTTCACACGCCGTCACCGCTGATTGCACAGGGTTCTGTTTCCATGGGGTCGCTTGTTCCCATGGCTAGATCTGTTGCATCCCCGCTTGCCCTGATCATGATCGAATGAGAGCTCATCAACGTGCCTAAATTTACCATCAAAGAGCTGTTTAACCCCACCGTATTGCTGGCGCTGGCGCTGATGGCGATCATTGTGATGATGATCTTACCGGTGCCAGCCTGGGTTCTGGACGTTGGGCTTGCCGCCTCCTTTGGTCTGGCGATCCTGATTTTCACCATAACCCTGTTTATCGAGCGGCCACTGGAGTTTTCAGCCTTTCCGACGGTGCTGTTGGCCTCGCTGATGTTGCGACTGTCGCTGAACGTATCCTCGACCAAGCTGATTATCGGTCAGGGTCATACGGGGACGGATGCGGCCGGCAATGTGATCGAAGGATTCGCGAATTTTGTCATGGGCGGCAGTGTGTTTCTTGGCTTGGTGGTGTTTGGCGTGCTTTTGATCGTCAACTTTATGGTCATCAACAAGGGGGCCACCCGGATGGCCGAGGTTGGCGCCCGTTTCGCCCTGGATGCGATGCCAGGCAAGCAGATGGCCATCGATGCGGATTTGTCAGCCGGGGCCATTACCCATGCTGAAGCCAAAGAGCGACGGGAGCGGGAACAGCAGGAAACCACCTTTTTCGGCTCTCTCGACGGCGCCTCGAAATTTGTAAAAGGCGACGCTGTAGCCGGTTTGCTGATTACCATGATGAACCTGGTCATGGGATTGGCGATGGGGGTGCTGGTCAAGGGCATGCCGATTGGCGCGGCGTTTGAAACCTATGCGATCTTGACCGTCGGCGATGGCTTGGTGTCGCAAATCCCTTCGGTGATCATTTCAATTGCGGCGGCGCTTTTGTTGGCGCGCGGTGGAAATCAGGGCACAACTGATGTCGCGATTGGTGACCAGCTGGGTAAGCACCCCGCAGCCTTGGCCACCGTGGCCATTTTGATGTGCCTGTTTGCTTTGGTGCCGGGTTTGCCCTTTGTTCCCTTCATGATTGGCGGTCTTGTTCTTGGCTATTGCGCTTACCGGGCGCACAAAAATATCGTCGACAAAGAAGAGGCAGAGATTGAAGAACAGATCGAAGAAGGCACCGAGGCGGTTGCCGTCAGACCACTGGGCGACATTCTTGATCTTGACGACGTGCATCTGGAGTTTTCCCCCGATCTGGTTGGTATGGTGCTGGATGCGGGAACCGGTCTGGATACCCGAATTGCCAATATGCGGACACATGTGGCCAGCGTCTTTGGCCTGATTCTGCCGGAAATTCGCCTGACGGATGAACCTGAACTGAAAACGGGAACTTATCTTATCAGGGTGCAGGGGGTCGAGCAGGCGCGGGGCACTTTGCATCCGGACATGGTGCTGGCCTTGATGCCTGATTCACATGAATCGCTGCCCAGTGGTACTGATGTGACAGAGCCGGTCTATGGTGCTCCTGCACGTTGGATTTCGACGAAATACCAGGAAGATGCGGCGCTGATCGGGGCGACAATTGTATCTCCGCCAGAAATTCTGGCCACCCATTTGCTGGAAGTGATGAAACAGAACTTCTCGCGACTGCTGACTTTGAAATCACTACGTCGGCTGTTGAATGAGATGACACAATTGTCTGATGACTTTCGATCCGAGGCCAACAAGAAGCTATTGGATGAGCTGATTCCCGACAAAGTGCCAATCGATACGCTGCATGCGGTGTTGCGTTTGTTGCTGGATGAAAAAGTATCCATCCGCAATATGCCGCTTATTCTGGAATCGATTTCCGAGGCGCGGATGCAAAGCACCCAGCCGGAGATGATCTGTGAACTTGTCCGCCAGCGTCTTGGCTTTCAGCTGGTGGCCGAAATGAAGCGCGAAGATGGTACTATCCCGCTGGTGCAACTTGCTCCGGAATGGGAAGATAAATTCACGACTTACCAGATCGACACTCAGAATGGCGGGATGGACATTGCCCTGCCGCCGGATCTTTTCAATCGATTGGCCGAGGGCCTGTCTGAGCGGTTGAATATGATTTCCGAACAGGGAATATTTCCAGCGGTGGTCACATCGACTCGCCGTCGCCGCTATCTGCGCACAATTCTCAAGGCGCGCGGCATATCCAACCCAGTGCTGTCCTTCGAGGAAATCGGGTTGGAGGCCCGTCCGGCGCTGGTCGGAATGGTTGCCGCATGACGCCGTTTTTGCCGCCGGAACTGGTGGCACTCATGGGGGCTGGATTCTGGCACGGTGCCATTGTTTTCCTCCGTGTTGCGGCTCTGACGGCGCTGCTTCCGGGGTTCGGTGAACAATATGTCTCGATGCGGATTAAACTGGGTATTGCGCTGTCGTTCACCCTTATCGTGGCGCCGGCTTTGCCGACTTTCCCGCAGCCTGACAGCTTGATGCATTATGCCAGTTTTGTGGTGACCGAGTCGATCATCGGGGTGGCTCTTGGGGTCAGTATCCGGTTCTTTGTTCATGTTCTGCAGACGGCCGGAACAATGGCGGCGCAAGCGACATCCCTGTCTCAAGTCCTTGGTGGTATCGGCGCAGAACCGATGCCCGCCATTGGCGCTGTTTTGCTGATCAGCGGGTTGGCCCTGGCAATGATGATGGGGCTGCACGTACGGGTCGCCGAGTTTTTGATCTATTCCTATCAGATGTTTCCAGCCGGGGTCTTTCCCGATGGCAGTGGATTGTCAGAATGGGGCGTCTATCGAGTTTCCAGCGCCTTTTCCTTGGCCTTTACACTGGCCGCCCCCTTTCTCATTGCGTCGGTGCTGTACAATCTGACTCTCGGCGTCATCAACCGGGCGATGCCTGCGCTGATGGTCGCTTTTGTCGGCGCCCCGGTCATTACCTTTGGCGGTTTGTTCATTCTCATGGTCGCCAGTCCGATGATCCTGCAGGTCTGGAGTGACGCAATGATATCGTTCTTCGCCAATCCCGGAGGCGGCATGCCATGAGCGATCAGGACGATGATACCGATAAGTCATTTGATCCAACGCCAGAGAAACTTCGCAAGGCGCGGGAAAAGGGTGAGGTTGCCAAATCCACTGACTTGTCGGTGGCCGCTGCTTATGCTGGTCTGGTGATTGCATTTTATTCCATGGGTGGCGAATCCGTTCGGTCACTTGGCTCGGCCCTGATGACGTTTCTCGATCAACCTGAACGCCTGGCACCGCTGTTTTTTGAGGGTCCGGCTGCGGCCCCAACCGGTGGTTTGATGATGGCTGTAACCGGTGCCGTTCTACCCTGGTTTTCTATCCCATTTATTTTGGTCCTTCTGTCGATTATTGGTCAAAAAGCCCTGGTATTCGCCCCCAGCAAACTTGCGATGAAACTGTCGCGGATTTCGGTGATTTCCAATGCCAAGAACAAGTTCGGCCGTGCCGGCCTTTTTGAATTTGGCAAAAGCTTCACAAAGCTGGTTCTTTATTCGGTGTGTCTCGGGTTTTATATGAACTTGCGGTTGCCGGAAATGATTGCGGCCTCCGCCACCAGTTCCTTTACCGTGGTGGCACTCTTGGGGCAGTTGGGGATGGAGTTCCTGGTCATATCGCTGGTGATTTCGCTGGTGGTCGGAGTTATCGATGCCGGGTTCCAGCATGCTGAACATCACCGCAAGAACATGATGTCGCGCAAAGAAATCCAGGACGAAACTAAGGATTCTGAGGGTGATCCACAGATGAAAGCCAAGCGTCGCCAGCGCGCAATGGAAATTTCCATGAACTCGATGATAGCGGAGGTCCCGAAGGCCGATGTGATCATCGTGAACCCAACCCACTATGCGGTTGCGTTGCAATGGGGCCGGGAACGTGGAACGGCTCCGACTTGTATTGCCAAAGGGGTCGACGAAGTGGCAGCCATGATCCGCCAGATTGCCAATGAAAACGCAATCCCCATTCACAGCGACCCACCAACGGCGCGGGCGTTGCATGCCACAATCGAAATCGGTGGAGAGATCCTGGAAGAGCATTATGCCCCGGTGGCTGCAGCTATTCAGTTTGCTGAGAAAATGCGCCAACGCGCCAAAGGTCAGATCTGATGAAGCTGAAGAAACTGGACCAAATGGCTGCCATTACCGAGGCGCAATATCTGCGTGAACACGCCAAAATCAAACCAATCCTCGATGAGGACGCGGCCCTGCGTGGCAAGCTCGCCAAACTTGACATCCAGATGAAGGAAACACGCCAGCAAGGTGAACAGGATCACGCCATGAGGGCCCTGGGCGCTGACCTGTTATGGCAAGGTTGGCACAGCCGGACGCGCCGTCAGCTCAACATCGAACTGGCTCAGGTGACCGCACGCAAACTGAAGGCAATGGACCAGGTTCGCAAAGCCTTTGGCCGCAAGCATGCTGTTCAGACCATGGCGGATCAAGAGCGCAAGCGGCAAAAGACGGAGCGGACCAAGAAGCTTGAAGCGCAACTGCTTGGGCATTGACCCCTCCTTGGGCAATGTCCCGGAAACGAAGGGAATGCGAGAGCTGAATTTTCTCGGCAAGAATGGCAGAGCAGGTTTTGATGACGATGGTACGCGCTATTTTGGAAATCCCCCCCTGATTAAGGCTAAGCTGTGCACATCTCTTTTACGGCTTTGTGGAGAGTTGAGTTTCCAGTGCGCTCGCCTTATTTTGCCTCGTTCAAGCTGACCAAATGTGAGTTCGAGACGGCAAATTCATTTGGCAAGGCGGACAGTTTATGTTGGGCGAGCCGGTCCTCATTCCAGGCCACCTTGAGCAGATAAAGAAGCCGGGCGATGGCTCAGCACCCCGGTTGCAGCAAAAGAAATTTTGCGCAATGCGGCAATGGTCACTGTTGTTGCAGATCGCGAAAGCGACATCGATGCCGAATGGGCACGGATTGCTGCCCCAAACTTCCATTTGCCAACACGGGCCATGCAGGATCGGGTGGTTCTGGCAGGAGGCCGTCTTTCTACTGCGGACCTTACCTTGGCAGGTGACACAAAATTTGTCCTTCGGGCACAGCCCGGACGGCCCGAGCGTCGCACAACGCGGAGAATGCGGTTTGGTCAGGTGGTAATCCCCCTTTTTAATGGGGTACAGCCATAGAATTCACGCAGCCATGCTCAGTTTCATGGCAGGTGTTACGCCGCCGATGCCCATGTCGGGTCGTTCATTGTTGCAAGTCGACAGCCATTCAGTTGCTTGGTCCTGCGCCTCCTCGACGGTTTCAAAGAGATATTGTTCCAGCCATAGCCCTGCACTTTGCGCAGATACAAAAAGCATAGGCCAAATCCCCAGGTCCGTTTGTTCGCCGTCAGGCGTGCCAACCAATCGGCAATCTCCTCATTCGCGTCGCTCAAAAGCGGGCTGTACCGGTCGCAGGTCTCGCTGTTCTGAAACCTGCGGCAAGCCAGCGCAATGTTGACCCCGCATTTTGCTACTGCTTTGATGGCCATCTGGCGGCGCAGAGACGGATTTAAGACCCTTTTTTTGCTTCCTTTAGCAGTTCATTCTGCATGCTCATCTTGGCACACATCTTTTTAAGTCGCCGGTTCTTCTCGGCCATGTCCTTCATCTCAGCAATGAGAGATGCGCCCCTCCCACACATGCACTGCATGTGCTGCCGGGCAGTGCATGATCTGTGCGTCGCTATATCGTGCTGTCATCAGCAAAAATCTCCTCAGTCAGTCTGCCGAGAAAATTCTACTTTTGAACACCGTTAATTTTAGGGGGGACTACCCCGGCAGGTGTATCAATTCCAGACATAACGGAGAGATGTTTTTGGGCGCGGTCCTTACGTTCCCATACTTGTCAACAATATGATCAACCAAGTTTGCCGCAGCCCTGGGGTCAACCACCAGGATCTCATCAACGTCAGACACAATCATCCGGTTATAAAAATCGAGAAGTCCGGTGGCAAAGTGCCCCAACATCCTCCACCGGCGCCGGTCGAATTTAAACATCCCAGCGTCGCGAGGCAGATTCATGACATTTGCATCTTTGGCAATTGCCTTATGTTTCGGGTCATTTCCGTGACTGAAGACATAAAGGTTCTCGGCACCAACCTGCTTGCGATAGTAATTGTATCAACGCTCCAGGACGAAGAAATCTTCGTAGACCATTGTTATGACGCCAAGCGGTTTCTTGTAACTGTCCATCGCAATGTGCCTTGCCTGTGATTTTTTTCAAATCATGAAGGTCGGTGAGGGCTGGCCCCATTTATTGGACCAGACTAGAACTTGGTTTAGGTTGATCAATGCTTCAATTCAGCTGTTACTATCAAGGGTTGCACTTTGTTCTCCCGGGCTTCATCCGACGTCAATATCCGACAGGTGAATGTGGGATATTGACGTCCCAGAAGCCCGTGACGCGGCGGCCGGATCAAATCGGTCTGGCTGGCCGGATCGCGCCGGAATGTGCAGGGTCAACCTGTTGCAGAGTCTATCAGACGTCCTGTCGGGAAATACCCATGATCAACACGTCTACAATGTCGGGGCCAATCTCCCTTTGTGCGGCCTCGCGCAGGGCTGTTCGCAGCGGCATCATGACGTCTGAACGGGTAAACGCGCCGCGAAACCCTCCCATGTTGGCGTGGTCAAACAGAACCTGCAAAAGGACGTCCCTCAGCTTTGGCTCCAAGGCATAAATCCGATCGCTCATGCCTTCGACGGCCTCTAGGCTGAGTGACACAACCACCAGGGCTGACAGCTTGTCTCGCTCAACCACAGGCACCACAAACTGGCTGTTCAGTTTGACATAGATGTATTCTGGCTTTTCTCCTTCCGGATGAGCCTCTTCCGCCGCAGGCGGCGTTTGATGGGCTTCGCCTGCCGCCAGGTCTTGGGGTTCCGGTGTCGGCGCTAGCATTATGCCAGCGCCGATGCCGCCGCCTGTGCCGATGATAAGCAGGATGATGGGCAGTAGTTTCGATAACATGGTAACCCTCAGAATGGCAGGATGACGTCAAGCAACTGCTGGCCATAGCGCGGCTGTTGCACATCGGTGATTTGTCCACGACCGCCGTAGGAAACACGGGCCGAAGCAATTTTATCATAGGTGATTTCGTTCTGGCGGCTGATGTCTTCGGGGCGAACATAACCGGTCACCAACAGCTCGCGCATTTCGAAGTTGACCCGCAGCTCTTGGGATCCATTGATCGCCAGAACACCGTTTGGCAAAACATCGACAATGGTTGCGGCGACCCGCAGGGTCAGTTTTTCGTTTCGTTTGACCGAGCCCTTGCCGGATGAACTGCTGCTGCTGTTCAGGTCAACGGCGGTGGCCATGGAGGCCCCATCAGGCAAATATTCGTCAATACGCTGTGGCAGGCCCAGAAGATTGGAAACGCCCATCGATTCGTCGCCCGAGCGGGACCGCGAGGTATCGTTCGAAATTTCGGCTTTTTCGTCGATTTCAATCACCACAGTCAGGATATCGCCTTTACGAACGGCGCGGCGGTCCCCCAGCAGCGACTGCCGTGCACCGCTCCATAGCGATGCATTGTCGACCGCCCGTTGGGGGTGAGTGGTTGTTGGCAGGCCTTGCCACAGCATGGCCACATGCTCGGGGGTTTCGTTGCCGGGAGAAAAGCTGGGCGCTTTGCCCACATGGTCCAGGCGAGCACAGGCGCCCAGCAAGACCAGTCCCAAAACCGCCATTCTGGCCAGTGTCAGTTTTTTATGCATTATCTTACCTCGATAGAGCCGTCAGCGCTGATGCGCCCGGATATTGTCGTGCGCGACGCCAAGTTCATTGCCCGGATGATGTCGCCTTCTGAACCGCGCCCCAGAGACCGGCCTTCGGTTGAGATCAATAGGCTGCCACGGCGAAATCTGAGCATGATCAAATCGTTACGCTCAACGATTGCAGGTGGGCCAATGTCGCCGGGACGGATGGGGCGTCCGGCGTAAAGCGACACTCGGGCCTCTTGACCAACCACGTCGGCCGGATCTGAAAAGGCACCGGCAATCTCCACTGACTTGTAGGCCAGATCCTCGGCGTAGATGATTTGCTTGGCCCTGATCGTGCGCACTGGCACCAGGGTTTCGGCCCAACTGGATTGGGCCATCAGAACCATCAGAAATGTCAGGACCAATTTCATCAGCGTACCTGTGTGGTGGCGCCCATCATCTGGTCGACAGCCGAGATGACTTTGGCGTTCATTTCATAGCCGCGCTGGGCTTCGATCAGTTCGGTGACTTCGCGGACCGCATCCACCGAGCTGGCCTCGATGTAACCTTGGCGCAATGACCCCAATCCATCTTCGCCCGGTGTCGAGACCACCGGCGCGCCGGATGCTTCGGTCTCGGTGAACAGGTTGCTACCGCGGGCCTCAAGCCCCTTTGGGTTGGCAAAACCCGCCAGGGTTAATTGCCCCAGCAACTGTCCTTCGGCGGTTTCTTCAAAATAGGCATAGACCTCGCCTTCACTGTTGATCGAAATGCTGCGCGCGTCGGTGGGGATGGTGATATCGGGAGAAACCGCCAGCCCGTCAGAGGTGACGATCAAACCTTCGGCGGACCGTTTCAGCGACCCGTCACGGGTAAAGGCTGACTCACCAGAGGCCAGTGTCACCTCCAGGTAGCCTTTGCCATCAATCGCCACGTCCAGGTCGTTGCCGGTCTGCGTCAGCGCCCCCTGAGACAGATAGATCGAAATTGCGGCAGGGCGCACGCCCAAACCAACTTGAACACCGGTCGGCAGTACAGTGCCGTCCGACGAATTGACGGTGCCGGCCCGGGAGATCTGCTGATAGTGCAGATCCGCAAACTCCGCACGCCGCGGATTATAGGCCGTGGTGTTCATATTGGCGAGGTTGTTGGCAATGGTTTCAACGCGCATTTGTTGGGCGCTCATTCCGGTGGCAGCAATCTTTAGGGCACGCATCGGGATTCTCCTACGACTTGTATTATTTGATTAGGTTTTTGATGGCATTGCGGATGCGCTGATCTTCGGTCTCAAGGAAACTCTGACCCATTTCATAGGCGCGCTGGATTTCGATCATCCGTGCCAATTGTGAAATTGCGTTGACGTTGGACCCTTCGACAAACCCTTGCAGGATTTTTGCCTGGTCGGTTTCCTCGATGTCACCATCGACCCGGAACATCACCCCATCTTCGCGCACCAGGGTGTGCGGCTCCACTGGCATAAACAACCCGATCTGACCCAGTGGGTTGCCATCGGCGGTGATGGTGCCGTCGGGGGCGATGTTAATGGTCTCGGCGTCGCCCGGGACAAACACCGGTGAGCCCCCCGCATCCAGCACCCGGTTGCCATCAGCGGTGACCAGGTCACCATCGGCATTTGGCGAGAAGGCCCCAGCCCGGGTCAGCCGTTCACCCATCGGGGTCTCGATTTTGAAGTATCCATCGCCTTCGATGGCCAGGTCAAAGGTGCCGTTGGTCTGTGTCAGTGAGCCTTGCTCTGTCGATGTGTTGCGGATGTTTGCCCGCGACATCGAAATTGACGATTGACCCGGGCTGGACTGGATGAACTCCGAAAAAATCAGCCCCTCCTGCCGGTAGCCGGTGGTGGCAGAGTTGGCGATGTTGTTCGCCACGACCTGCATTTCACGCATGAGGCCTGTCTGGCGGGAGAGGGTGACATAACCGGTCGTTTCCATTACGAACCTCCAATAATCAAGGGGATGATATGGCCATGAAAAAAGGCCAGCATCGTTTGTGTCATGAAGCCCATGGTCATCCAGAAAACGACCATGATTGCAGCCAGTTTAGGCACAAAAGTCAGAGTCATTTCCTGGACCGAAGTGAGAGCCTGAAACAGGCCGATGCTCAACCCGACAACCAGCGCCACCGTCAGGATGGGAGTCGACGAAATGACGGCGGTCCACATGGCCTGACGCAGAGTGTCGTAGAATTGCCCCTCGCTCATCATGGCTTAGACCGGCATCCGTAGGATTTCTTGATAGGCCTCGACCACCTTGTTGCGAACGGTCACGGCTGTTTCAACCGCCAGTTCGGTCTGCGCCAGCGCCTGGACAAGTGCATGCGGATCGGCATCACCGGTCATCGCTGCAATCGAAGTTTGCTCACTTTGCTGAAGCGTCGCGGTGAAGTCCTGAAAACTCTTTTTCAGAAGTGCGCCGGCATCACTGCCTGATTGCTCGGGGTCAATTTTGGTTGCTGGGCGTGCTGCGGCATAGCCACTGGCGGCGGAAAGACTGCGAATATCCATTCTGGATCTCCTTAGGTTCTAGTTAACGGCGTAGTAATTCCATCAGAGAGGCGGACATTTGCCGCGTCTGATCGAACATTTTCAGGTTGGCTTCATAGCTGCGCTGGGCCTCACGGGCGTCAGCGATTTCAATCATCAAGTTGACGTTTGACCCCTCATAGTTGCCACTTTCATTCGCCAGCGGGTGCGACGGATCATAAACCTGTGCCAGGTCTGTGCGATCCAGGTGGACCCGCCCCACCTGGACGGTTTCAACGTCGCTGTTCATGTTGCGCACGGCCTCAAACGGGACTGTCTTGCGACGATAACCGGGTGTATCCGCGTTCGAGATGTTCTCGGAGACGTGGCGCAACCGGGTGGCCTGAGCCTTTAGCCCGCTGGACGATGCGGATAATGCATTGGAAAATTCACTCATTATTCGGTGCCTCCTTAATTGCGACCCAGGCTGGTCCGCAGGATGTTCATGGACGATTTGTAGATCGCGAGAGCCTTGTCATGCTGACGCTTTACCTCGACCCCCTTCAGGATTTCGGTCTCGATCGAAACTGAGTTATTATTGGGATCACGACCGTCCTCGGAGGTGCTGACAGTCCAGTTCAACCCCTGACCGGAGGTTCCGTTCAGGTGATTGCTTCGGCTGGCGCGCATGTCACCCGGTTGGCTGTTGTCATCAATGACTTCGGAAAAGGGTTTGATGTCTTTGGCGTGGTATCCAGGCGTATCGGCATTTGCGATATTCTGCGACACCAGTGCCTGGCGAGTCCCGGCATGGGTCGCCATAGCATTTGCTAGTTTAAAGACATTCAGCTTTGTGAACATCGGGGCTTCTCCCTCGATTGATTTCAACCAAGGCTTAACCCTGATTCCTTTAGAAATTGTTCTCAGAAACGTTTTGGAGATCGACAATGACCGCTGACCTGAATGCACTGACCCAGGAATTAGCCAGCAAACGGCTGAGCACTCCGCTAGGGCGGGTGACCGGAATTGCAGCAGGTGTGATCGAGATTTCAGGTCTCGGAAATGCCGCGCGAATCGGTGATCGACTGGTTTTGAAACGCCAGGATGGCGACCCGCTGTCCGGCGAAGTGATGATGATTAATAGTGTTTATATCAGTATGTTACCTGATGTTGCGCCAAATCGTGTGGCCATAAACGATCCTGTTCTATTGTATCCGACACCAGATTTTGCCCCGGACGACAGGTGGATTGGCAGGGTGATTGATCCCTTCGGTGCGCCGCTGGATGGCAAGCCGATGTTGCGTGGGGGATCGCCCCGAGACCTGATGTCGCCCCCCCCACGGGCGGCCGAGCGCAAGCCGTTAGGCGCCCGTATTGCAACTGGAATGTCGGTGCTCAATACGATTCTCCCGATTGTTCGTGGCCAGCGAGTCGGTCTTTTTGCCGGTTCCGGGGTTGGTAAATCGACTTTGTTGGCGCAATTGGCGCAGAATATGGAGGCCGATGTGGTGGTGATGGCGTTGATTGGTGAACGGGGTCGTGAAGTGAATCACTTTGTTGACCAAGTGCTAGGCCCCGAGGGTATGAAGCGCGCCATCGTGGTGGCCGCAACCTCGGATCAGTCTGCTTTGGTGCGGCGACGCTGCGCCTGGTCGGCAATGGCCGTGGCCGAACATTTCCGGGACCAGGGCAAGAACGTGCTGTTTCTGGCTGATTCGGTCACCCGGTTTGCCGAAGCGCATCGCGAGATTTCAGTGGCCTCAGGAGAGGCACCAGCCCTGCGTGGCTACCCGCCATCGGTGACCCCACTGATTACCGGTCTGTGTGAACGGGCTGGCCCCGGTGCCGCAGGCCAGGGTGATATCACTGCAGTGTTCAGTGTGTTGGTTGCAGGCTCGGATATGGATGAGCCGATTGCCGATATTCTGCGCGGCGTTCTGGACGGTCATATCGTGTTGAACCGAGAGATTGCCGAGCGTGGGCGGTTCCCGGCCATCGATGTCTCCCGGTCGGTTTCGCGCAGCCTGCCTGCAGCGGCCACCGCCGAAGAAAACGATATCATCTCAAATGTGCGCAAGTATCTGGGTACATATGAGCAATCCGAGGTGATGATCCGGGCCGGTCTATATGCCGAAGGCAGCGATGTAACCTTGGACCAGGCCGTCAAGATATGGCCGGAACTGGACAGCTTTTTTGGCAAGGATGATTCAGAGGGTATTCAGAACAGTTTCAACCGTCTGACTCTATTGCTGCGTCGTGCGGGTAAAACCCGCTGATCTTGGCTCTGGGTGGTCAAGCCATCGTCGACCTGGAAATAGCGCGGTTCGGGATATGCCCGCCGCGCCATTATCCAATGATGTCCAAAGTTAGGACTGCAGCAACATCAGGGCCGTTGCGCCCGAGGACTGTGACGCGTCAAAATCGGCAAGTTGTTCCCGCGCCAGGTAGGTGTTGACCAGCTTATCCATCAAATCCGGATCTGCAAAATCACTGACATTATCGGTTCCAAAGATCAATTCAGCACGTGATTTGAATGTCTCCAGTTGCTGGTCCAGATCGATTTGAGACAGGCTTTCCGGTAGCCCCAGTGCCACTTCGAACATTTCCCGAAGGGCAGACTGACCCATGATGTTGAACCATTGGGTGTCGATACTGGTTCCATCCTCGGCCAGGTTGACGAGTTCACGCTGCCCATACAGGGCGATCCGCATCGATGCCTCCTGCTCCCCAACGGCTTCCTCAAAGGATTGTACCTTATTGGTGAATACCAGATCCGCCATTTCTTGAGCAGATCCGGTTTTGATGGTGTCACCGGGGCCAAATCCGAAGGCATCGCTGAATTGCACATACCGGTCGTCGCCCAACTTGTTGGCTAAAGCGTCATCAGCTGCAGTACCATCCGTCAGGATTTTTTCAAGATACGCCTTTTTGTAAATATCCTCGCCAAGTCCAAAAGCGTCGAGTGCAACAGACAATAGCCGCCGGTCAGCCATGAGATCCTCGGCTGATTTTACATTGCCGATATTCTCCACAAAGTAGTCTGTTTCACGTTGTAAAACTGCATCCTTAGTGAAGGCTTCGAACTGCTTGTCATAGGTCGCCTGTAAGAAGTTCCAGCCAACGATACCATTAGAGGGGATGATCGGTTGAAAGCTCATGTTTGAGCCACCGCGATTAATCGGTCCTCGCGCGGCAGCAGGCTGCGCAGCGCCTTGAGGCAGCGATAGTGGTTGTTCTGGATCACCGCCTCGGTCGCCTCGGCCAGTGAGGTTCGGCTGTCGGGGTCGGTGAAAACCTGGCTCAGGTCCTCGATGCGGCGCAGCATCGGCAACCGATCCTCCTGCGGATCGATGTCACCGGTCAGGACCAGCTGGGCGGCGTAACAGACCCGG